>DATNPL010000230.1:0-115499 GCA_036703255.1 Coleofasciculaceae cyanobacterium | reverse complement strand
GGGGACGTTTTTGGTGGCGCGCTCCGCGCGCCACCAAAAACGTCTTAATTCAAAGTAGCTATGGCTATAAATCAGCTGAAAGACGGGCAAAAAATAGTGGGGCAAATTTGCATTTGCTCCACACACCTATACTTTGCTCATGAGTTAAGGTTGACAAGAATTAAGGTTGACAGGCTGCTAGTTGCTGCCCGTAAAGGTAACTTCTGGAAACTTACTTTGCGCTTCAGCCATAGACTGCCGCTTGCCCTCTTCCTGCCAGTAGTTAATGACTTCAGTTGCTTTATTGAGCAGATCAATGCGATCGACTTCAGTAATCCAATGCTTCTCTTCTAGCGTCGATTTCAACTGTTCCCAGGCATCATTGCGAGGCCAGAAAAAGTAGGATGTTAAAGGGCTGGTGCCTTTGCCTACAATCTGATCTACTGCCAGAGCCACATCTTTTTCGAGCCAAAGAACTTTTAAAATGAACTTAGCCAAATAAACCTCCCGAACTGCCCCAGGGCGTTCCCAAATATCTACATAACCCTTTATATTAATGCATGGATTCTGGATTGACCATTGTGAGTCGCTGTAGGCCACGGGTTGACTCGGCCAGAATGCCGATATGCCGTTTCTTGGAGGTTGGGGTGATTACTGCGATCGCGGTGTTTGATATTGATGGAGTCATCCGAGACGTAGGCAACTCCTACCGACGCGCGTTGGCAGACACGGTGGAACACTTTACCCAAAGTGCCTATCGCCCCTCGCAAGCCGATATCGATCGGCTCAAGGCAGAAGGGCTATGGAATAACGATTGGGAAGCTTCGCAGGAAATGATTTACCGCTACTTTGAGGCACAGGGTCAGCCGCGATCGAGTTGGGAGGCAGATTTGGACTATGGTGCGCTAGTCGATTTTTTTCAACGGCGCTACCGAGGCGAAGATCTAGACAATCCAGACCATTGGAACGGCTACATTGCCCATGAGCCGCTGCTGCTGCAACCCACTTATCTGGAAACGTTGACGAAGGCTGGAATTCCCTGGGGATTCTTCAGCGGTGCCACAAGAGGTTCTGCCTGTTTTGTTTTAGAAAAGCGATTGGGACTGCGATCGCCTGTGCTGGTGGCGATGGAAGACGCCCCTGGCAAGCCCGACCCATCTGGATTGTTTCAAGTGCTCGATCAATTAGCCGCTGCTTCGTCAGGGACGACCGTCTTCTATGTGGGAGACACGGTAGCAGACATGCAAACGGTAGAAAGAGCCAAGCTTCTTCGGCCAGAACGCCAGTGGATCGGGGTGGGCGTTTTGCCACCTCACGCCCAGCAATCTCCTGAATATCGGGAGGCTTATGTCGCGCAGCTTCAGGCTGCTGGAGCTGCGATCGTGTTGGACAATGTAACGCACTTAGACCCTGAACAAATTCAGGCTGTGCAGAAGGCGCTATCTGCTGAAAGCACCCACCTTCAAAAATAGCTCAACTCTGAGCAGCATTTGGTATAGCCACTCAAGACCTAGAGAACTCACCCAATAGGGTATGCAGGGCTGGGATAGTCTGGATTGCAACTTAGTCGGGGTGGGATAGGCGGTTTTCATGGACGATATTTCAGGCAATGTCTCAGCAATGCTACTACTCGCTCAACGGGTTATTGTGAGTAGCTCACTACAATAATAAGTAGACATTGAGAAGCACGACATGAATTCTCCGTGAAGTCCCGTATAATTACCAAGAACCCTCAAACCAAGGCTGTCAGCTAGCTCGCGTGGCTATTAGATTTACTGCGATTGGGAGTAGGCGACTTGATTTTTAAGAATTTACGACTGATTTCTATCCCTGAGAGGGGCAGCACTACAAACCAAAATGCTGCGCCCAAAAAGACGAGCGCCCAAGAGACTTTATCGGTTTTGGGGGTGGAGCGATCGAACCAAAATGCAGTCAATAAAATACAGAAAACAACTAAAGCGATCGTGAAATAAAGAGTAGTGAACTGGGCTTGCATTCCTTTAGCCTGCGCGATTCTAAGGTATTTATCTTACCAATCTGCAATGGCTAAATTTACAAGTTCTACGGAACACTCAACAATTATTATCTCACGGCTAAATTGAGATGGGGCTTGCCCTATTTTTAAGCAGCCTGGGGACAAAGCTATTGCAGCTTCAAGAATTTTTCTAGCGCTGTCACCATAGCTGGCGTCCAGCGGCGCGTATGAGCTACCCAATCTAGATCTTTGTAACGCCGATCTAACCCCACAGCAGCCACCCAATTGCTCTCTGCCTCACCCCGATTGCCGCTGACCCACAACGCAGCCGTCAAGGCAGCCCGCATATCGGCAAATTGAGGATATTTACGGACTAAATTTTTCATTGTGCGAACGGCTTCAGGAACTTGCCCAACTTGATAGAGCGCCAGCGCATAATTTGCACGCGCAAAAGCAAATTCGGGTGCCATGTCAGCCGCTTTTCGGTAGTCGGCGATCGCCTGATCCCATTGACCCAATCCAGCTTCGGCATTGCCCCGGTTATTGAAGGCGGCTGGATCTTGCGGATCAAGCTCTAAAACGCGATTGTAGTCCGCAATGGCCGCATCCCAACGCCCCAACCCCTCCAACGCCGTGCCGCGATTGAGATAGGGATCAGGTGCATCTGGGGCGATGGCGATGGCGCGATCGTAGTCAGCGATCGCGTCCTCTAGCTTATTTTGGCTCACTCTAGCGTTGCCGCGATTGCTCCAAATGGCAGGCTCCTCAGGCAATTGCTTAAGCAGCTCTGTCCAGTAATGCTCAGCCGTGGAGAAGTCGCCTACGTTGGTGGCGGCAAAGGCTTTAGCTCTTAACTCCTCTAGAGAAAGGGATGCAGGATCAGAAACCTGAGTTTGGCTCTGGTTGGGCAAGGCAAAAGCGGCATGGGCAGACAAATTGCCACCCATCCAGGCGAAAAAGGCGATCACTAAGGCAAACAAAAAGCTAATCATGGTTTAAATCATGACAGATTTTTGCTGTTAAGTTCTGGTCTGTCGCCTATTTTTTGGGAATGCGATCGCTATCACTCCCATCGCCGGATATAGCTTAAGCCATTGCTCGGACAAATCTTTTGTGAAAGGGTGACGCCGCAACCCTCTCACAAAAATCACTCCTAAAATCAGCCCTGCTGAAGCTTAAACCATCAGCGCTAAATCGGTCTGGGCACTGTTTGTCGTACCAGAATAGACCCAGCCCCGCTGCATATCGAGAGTGACAATTCCCCCATCTCGGATAATCTCGGTTGCGTGCTTGACGCCCACAATGACGGGTACCCCCAGCCGTAGCCCAATAACAGCCGCATGGCTGGTCAGGCTATCTTCCTCAGTAACTACACCAGCAGCCTTCTTGATGGCTTCGACATAATCAACGCTGGTTTTGGAGACAACGAGAATTTCTCCAGGATTGAAATTTCCCAATTCACGGCTGTTGCGGGTGACGCGGGCGCGACCGCTCACGGTGCCTTGACCAATCCCCACGCCCTTGCCTAAGACGGCTGTTACGACATCCACTTTAATTAAGTCTGTAGACCCGGCAACGCCCTGAAGCGTTCCGGCCGTCATCACCACCAGGTCTCCTTGTTGCAGCAGCCCTTTCTCTTGAGCCACATTCATGGCCGCCTGAAAAGTTTGTCCTGTAGAGGGCAAATCCAGCACAAGAAGCGGACGCACTCCCCACACAAGCTGCAATTGGCGCGCCACATCCACATGAGGGGTGATGGCCAAAATCGGCTTGTTGGGGCGGAACTTTGAGACATTACGGGCAGTTGCCCCCGTTTTTGTCAAGGTCATGATGGCAGCGGCGTGGAGCTGCTCGGCAATACGACTGACGGCTTGGCTAATGGAATTGGGGATCGATCGCCCTGATCCGGTTTCTGAGGGGCGAGGGTACTGCTCTTGCTCAATTCGCATGGCAATCCGCGCCATAGTTTCAACGGCCATGATGGGGAAGCTGCCGACGGCCGTTTCATTAGACAACATCACGGCATCCGTGCCATCTAAAATCGCGTTTGCCACATCTGAGATCTCAGCTCTGGTCGGGCGCGGATTGCTCACCATGCTGTCTAGCATTTGCGTCGCCGTAATCACCGGAATGCCTAACCGATTGGCGGTTTTGATTAGCCGCTTCTGCAAAACAGGCACATCTTCGGCAGGTAGCTCTACGCCCAAATCACCCCTGGCCACCATCACGCCATCACAAAGGGAAAGCACCGCCTCCATTTGCTCGATCGCCTCATGTTTCTCGATCTTGGCGATCACGGGCACGTTTTTGCCAGCGCTAGCAATGAGTTCTTTAATCTCTAAGACATCTTGAGGGTTGCGAACAAAGCTGAGGGCAACCCAATCTACGCCTTGATCTAGCCCAAACATCAAATCTTCTCGGTCTTTGTCAGTCAAAGCTCGAATAGAAAGATAAACGCCTGGAAAGTTGACCCCTTTGTTGTTGGACAGCACCCCGCCGACGGTAACTCGACAGTGCAGTTCGCGCGCTACCGGGTCTACTTTCTCAACCTGCATTTCTACGCGACCATCATCCAACATGATGCATGAGCCTGCGGGCACTTCATCAGCTAGCGGTTCGTAGGTAACAGAGCTTTTGTGCTGTGTGCCAGGAATTTTGTGGCTGGTGAGGATGAAGGGATCGCCCTTTTGCAAAGTAATTGGCCCATGCTCAAATCGCCCTAACCGAATCTTAGGCCCCTGTAAATCTTGCAAGATGCCGACAGGCTGGTTTAGCTCAAAAGAAATTTGGCGAATTAACCGAATACTGCGCTGGTGATCTTCATGGGTTCCGTGAGAGAAGTTAAGTCGTAGAGTGGTAGCTCCCGCTTCAATTAGCTCTTTCAGCACTTCCGGGCTACTGGTAGCAGGGCCGATCGTGGCAACAATTTTAGTTCGGTGGAGAAAATGCTGTGGTTGCATGAGAGTTTACGCGCAGAAGAGGGGCTGTCTACGATAGGTCTATCTACGATAGTTGCAACTACCATAGCCCTGATTATTGACGAGGCAAGAGGGATACTACCACGTTTGGAAGTCCCTTTATATAGTTCATGCAATGTTTGATGAAATGATGAGGAGTGTAGGGAAGTCCTCAGGTTTGAACAAGAATTTTTGCACCTGCAACTTTTTGGAAGTGCCGCACTTCGCGCGGCACTTCCAAAAACCATTGAGTTTTATTTAAGAGGCTTTATCTCAGCCTTGAGCCAGTGCCGCCATCCGCAGTATCTAGGAAGGGACGGAGGTTGATGGTATCAGATGAGCTACCAGAAGCCGCGCCGCGCTGACGACCCGATAAAGAGGATAGGTCAACGCCGATCGCTTGTCCAATACGATTAATCAGACCACCCCCGTTGTCGCCCGAAAAGGTGTTAACGGCGTTAGTTTGTTCGCCGCTGTCGGCCACCGTCAAATTTGAAAATACGCGATCGCGGGTGGCGATGGGGTCTTGTCCCGGCGGCACCGTCAGCACAATGCGGCAAGAAGAAACTTGCTCAGTCGTGACGCAGATGGTGTTGTAACCATTTTCGATCGCCGTTCGCATTTCTAGCAGACCATCGGGGCGATAGAATTCCAGCCGTCGTCCAATCTCAGCACAGCGCCGCTCAGGTGTCCAGCCTCCGCCTAGTTCGCCGGGTTGTGCCCAAGCATAACTTTGGCTGGGCTGGCTTTGAGGACGATACATCACGGTATATTCACCGTTGCTTAGCTCACAGGTAAACCGGGCGCTGCTATCGGCTGTGCTAGAAGTTCCTGGCTCAGATTGTGCCAATCCAGCTCCAGCATCGATCAGCGCTCCGGCACTGAGGAGCAACGGCAAGGCGATCGTCAGACTGCGGCGAAATCTGCGTTGGGTGTTTTTCTGAGCTTTTCTCTGAGCTTCTGTCTGGCGCGAAAAAGGATGTCTTAATTGTTGTGACATATCAAAATCCTCTCGGTTGATCCGATCTATAAGGCTATCTGTGGCTGCTGGTTAGCTGGAGGGCTGACATACCTGAGTCTGAACTACGGTTTTTGGCTGAGCAGACGCGAGGGTTACGTTTGCTCTAAACCTGTCTAACATTACTGGGTAGAACACTAGGTAGACGATCGCGCTTCTCAAAAGTTCCAGCTATTTCCACCATCCATTCTGCCTAAATGCTTTCTGGGCATGGCTCTTACCTTCTTAGGGGATCACAAGATAAATTGCCGAGATCGATCCTAAGGATATGACTCAAGAGGCGTAGCCTAGCCAAACAACCTTTCTGAATAAATCAGCAGACTGTACGGACAGGTTCAGCAGATCCATCGCTGTCCTGCAATGGATCAAAATAGCTGCATACCGTGAGAACATAGAGCAAAAAATTTAGCAATGAAACCCTTCCTGCTCCTTCAGCACACCCTTGAGTATTCTGGCAGGCGCTCCCATAGCGATCGAGAAAGCAGGGACACTATCGACAATAACCGAATCGTCACTAATAACGCTGCCCTGTCCGATCGTCACGCCATTTAAGACGCTGACGCCCCCGCCAATCCAACAGTCATCTTCAATCACAATTCCGCATCTCATCGGCTGCTTCAATTGAGCCAAAGGCAGCAATTCTGTCAAATTAAGTTGATTTGCTCGGAGAATGGAGCGATCGCCAATGTGACAATTTTTGCCAATTTTGATGCCTTCTGCACTTGTAATGCTGCATTGAGCGCCGATATAGGTAGAGTGCCCTACCTCAATGCGACCTGTCTTGACTTTAATTTCAGTGCCTTTCTCAACCTCAACCGATTGACCCAGCACGATACTGCTGCTTTTCTCACCTCCGCTCAAGAGCGCACCCTCTCCTAAGCGAACGTGATCGCCCAGATGCATTGAGGTGCCCGTTGGAGCATTGATCTTAACGTTGCGATCGATTTTGACAAAATGACCCATTTCAATCCGGCGAACGCCGCTAAATTGGCCGCCTGTCATAATTTGAATGCGATCGCCCATTCGCTTAAACAAATTGCTGTAGACAAGTGAGCGGAGCCAGATTCCGGGTAGACCTGGAATCCATCTGAGCAAATGAGCAACTTGAAGCTCCGACCGGAAAAGCCAGCCGCCAACGGAATACGTTGAATTCATTGCATTTTTACTCTGTTTTCAAACTGGGTTATGGGGAAGCGGATTGGAGGTATAACTCCAGGCTGCTGTACAAAATTTTTCGTCTTTTGGCTCAAACCCTAGTGTTGCAACATGCGCTGCGATAGGCTGCGCCATCACAGAAGTTTCGTTCTAGAGATCAGACATAAAGACCGCTCAAGGAAAAGCAAGGTGCTTGACTTCCAGAGCATAGGCAAGAGAATTGAAGCGATAAGCCTATGGTGGAGTAAGTCCGCCTGGAATTCTGACAGCGAAGACGTTCTGCAAAACCCGCTGAGAGGTAAGCAAGGGAACGCCATTCAACAGTGGTTGATGAATGCGAGCCAGAATGATGAGTTTGATAAAACTTGGCTTGAACATCATGAACACTACTACAGAGATACCGGACTTTTAGCCTTGCTAGACCATCAATCTGCTCTACTACCATAGCACCGTAAATTTACTGCAATAGGTGGGAAAATTAACATTCATCAGATCTTCACATTCGATGGTCGGCATTGCTTAACCCGTCCATGATTTTTTTTGGGAGAGGCAATTGCGCTTCTACGATCGCTCCGTTGGGTTCAGGCAGCGTAATGGGCAAATAGATGGTAAAAGTTGAGCCTTGGTCGATCGCGCTATCAACCGTCACAATACCTCCCATGCGTTCGCAGAGTTTGCGCGTAATTGCCAGACCTAGCCCCGTGCCGCCATATTTGCGTGTTGTAGAAGCGTCGGCCTGAGTAAAGGGCTTGAACAGTTTTTCAAGATGTTCTTGAGTCATGCCGATGCCCGTGTCAGTGACTTGAAAGGTGATCAGCTCTTTCTCTAGTTCTTGCGTGCTCCGGTTTACCGTAACCGTGATGGTTCCCTGGTGGGTAAATTTACAGGCATTACTGAGCAGATTGAGTAGGCACTGACGAACTTTGATCATGTCGCTGTGCATAGTACCCAGCTCTGATGAACACTCAACTTTCAAGAGGTTGTCGTTTTTTTGAACCAGCGGGCGGATCGTCGTCGTGATTTCCTGAATCAGCACGTAAATATCAAAGGTTTCTGGGCTGAAGGTCATGCGATCGGCTTCGATTTTTGAGAGATCGAGAATATCGTTAATCAGCCCTAATAAATGCCGCCCTGAGCCGTGAATGCGGCAAAGATCTTCGGCTAGCTCTGGTTTGCCTGTATCGTTAGCTTCTTCTAAAAGCATTTCGCTGTAGCCAATGATGGCGTTGAGCGGTGTGCGTAGCTCGTGGCTCATGTTTGCCAAAAACTGACTTTTAGATTTATTGGCGGCTTCTGCGGCTTCTTTGGCTCGTTGAAGAGAGCAGGCATCTTTTTCGCGATCGCGCTCATAAGCTTCTAGCTTTTCCAGCATCTGGTTGATGGCAACCCCCAGACCCGCTAGCTCATCTCGTCCAACTGCTGACACCCTGGCAGATAGCCCTGATTGAATATCAACTTGACTAACTTCGCTGCTCAGCTTAGTCAAACGCGACAGCACTAGTCTTTCGAGCCAAATCACCGTGATAATGCCAAAGCCGATGTCTGCCGCCAAAATCGACCAGGATAGGTAGCGAACTGCGGTTTGCCCCTGCTGGTAGATTGTTCTGGGAGAATTGATGCGCAACATTAAGGCAGGCTTGCCCTGGATATCTGGCATCGTTGTGTACCCAGCGATCGCTTTTTCACTGAGCGGGTGAATGGCAACAGGCTGCTGCAAAGAAAGTTGCGATCGCATCGCCTGAAAATCTGTGGGTAGCGGAGCCGCATCCAGCGGCAAGAGGGTAATGGAAAACCGCTGTATTTCTGGAAAGCTATTCATCTCCTGCTGATTGAAGTAGCGTCCCAAAATCAGGGTGCCTCGGATTGCACCTTTGCCACTGCTGTTGACGATCGGGCGAGCAGCCACCATCATCGGTGCTGCCGGAAGCGTGATGATGCCGTAGTGGCTGTCGTCAGGACTGCTGTGCTGCAAAAGCGCGCTATCTGGCTCTGTGTATTGCTGTAGGGTGGATGGAACGGGTGTGAAGCGTTTTGTGGCTAGATCAAAACCTGTACCGTAAACCACACGCCCAGACAAGTCTATAAACAGAATCAAATTGACTCGAATGTTGGCCAAAGACTCGGCATTGAGATTGACTTTCTCAAATTCTGGATCTTCCCCTGCGACAAAGGCATAGGAGTCATCCCAGGCTGACCAATCGGCAAAGCGATCGCTAAATTGACGATTAATTTGGTCGATCGTATCCACCAAATTCCGAACCGTTTCACGGGTTTTTTCTTGCTCTACCTCTTGAAAGCTGCCCACAAAAATATGGGAAGCGATCGCATACAGCGCTAGGTTTAGCCCTGCTAGCGTTGTCCCGACGATTAGTAGGGCTTTTTGACGCAACCTCATCGCTAAGCAGCCTCATTGCCAACCAAAACGCAGTGTTCCAGCGATCGACCCTAGAGAAGTGCCTCAAGTCGGCTGTTTATAGGGTTTCAAAAAGCACACTACCCTTTCAGAAGATTAAACAGCATATCGAGACGATTTCCTGAACTGGGTCGGTTGCTGGTTCTCGATCGTTTTTGTCATTTTGCTATTGTCATTCTCTAGCATTCCCTCAAGCTAATTTTCCAGACCATCGGTCTGCCTACAAAATCAACATAGAACTTTGCTGTCGATCGCGGATAAATTAATTTTTGGAAATATTTTTTGAGACGGCGACCTTGCTGTTCTCTCAAAAAAGTTCTTCCCATTATTTCTGTGGAGATCCTAAACCACAGATGCAGAAACCCGAATCGGCGGCAAATCAGTGGCCTGGTGGGGTCGTTGGCTGAACCACCATTCCTTAAGCGGCTGCGGTAGTTTCACGGCATAGAGCGTGACAACAAAGGCGCGACCTGAAGACTCCTGACCCAGAACTTCTACAGAATAGGAAGGGCTATTTTTTGTAGCGAGGTCAAGTACAAATCGTTTGCCTACCCGCCGCCAGCTCGGTTCTTTACTCCGCCATTGAATCCGGCAGCAGGGCCAGGGCAATTCCTCTCGGTCAAACAGGCGACAGCAAGGCCCGACGACTCGATAAGTAAAGTGCCCACCGAGGCTTTGAAAAACTTGTCCCTGTTCGAGGGGATGCTGAATAAACTGCAACCGAACCTCCCAAAAATGCTCTCAAGAAGCGAACAGCAATATTTGCCCTATGGCCTATCGCTTGACCCCGCTCTAAGGAGCGTGGGTAAATAACCCATTCAAAAGCGATCGCACCTTTGTAGAGATACGATCGCCCTCACCGATATTTTTCCAATAGTTGCCTACACTTTTTTCAGCAAAGATCGAATGACCCAAAACGCTAGCGCAGCTTACCAGCTCGACTTAACGACACCTGGCAACAAACCCTGGTGAGCCATTTCTCGCAAGACGTGACGAGAAAGACCAAAATCTCTGTAGTAGCCTCTAGGACGACCTGTTAACCAGCAGCGATTGTGCAACCGAACTCGCGCACTATTGCGGGGGAGCTGTTGAATTTGACGGTGGATAGCCAGCCGTTCTTGCTGAGAGGCGGCGCTGTTAAACTGCTCTTGCAAAGCGTTGCGCTTTTCAGCGTACTTTTCCACTGTCTCTTGGCGCTTTTTCTCGCGCGCAATCATGCTTTTCTTAGCCATGAAAAGATTTTATTACCCTAATTAGAATAGCGTTTCTCATTGTATGCGATCTTTGGCCGAGTCGGGGGAGAAAATTCTGCCAGCATCTCTGTCAGACGCAAGCCTCCGTATCCACCACTGCTTATTTGGGAGGAAGGATCTAACGGCTGACCTGAAAATCATCTGCTAGCGTCATGGCAGAGGCGATCGGTAGAGAAGTCGAGACTACAGGAAGGAGGGAGCGATCGACTGAAGGACAGAGATCGGTAAACAGGCAGCGATCGCACAAGGGGCGTCGCGCATTGCACACCGCCCGACCGTGATAAATCAGCCGAATCGACCAATTTTCCCAGTCGGGCTGGGGCAACAGCTTCATCAGATCGCGCTCGATCTTAACGGGATCTTCCTCCTGGGTTAAGCCCAGGCGATGCGTCAAGCGTTTGACGTGAGTATCTACGGTGACGCCTGCATTAATCCCAAAGGCATGAGCTAGAACGACGTTGGCCGTTTTGCGCGCCACTCCCGGCAGCTTCAGCAGTTCTTCCATCGTCTGGGGCACCTGCCCGCCAAACTCGGTCATGATGAGGCGGCAGGCACCCTGAATATTTTTGGCTTTATTGCGATAGAAGCCCGTCGATCGCACCCGCTCAATGATGTCCTCTAAATCGGCGTTCGCTAATGCCGCCGCATCGGGAAAACGGCGAAACAGCTCAGGAGTAACCTTGTTGACGCGCTCATCTGTACATTGAGCCGACAAAATAGTGGCCACCAAGAGCTGTACCGGAGTCTCATAGTCTAATGAGCAGACAGCATCTGGATACATCTGTTTTAAGCGAGCCAAGATCTCTAGCGCCCGCTGTTTTTTAGTCAGGCGTTTGCGCGGTGGCGTCATTGAAAGAGCCGTTGGAAAACTTCGAGCTGCGTGGTGTCCCGCACAATCAGAAAAACGCCTAGCCCTAGCAGCAGCACGAGTCCCGTTTGCATCACGTTCTCCTGCAAGCGGCTGGGGAGAGGCTTGCCGCGTAGTCCTTCAATCAGCAGAAAAACAAGCTGACCGCCGTCTAACGCGGGCAGCGGCAGAATGTTGATAATGGCAAGGTTAATGCTGATAATAGCTGCGAAAGGAAACAGGCTGCTGGCATTGTTGGCCGCTAACCCTGCCCCCTGCTCGACGATTTTAACGGGGCCAGCCACTTGACTGGCGACGGCAGAGAAATTGGTAAAAAGCAGGACAAACCCCTGCACTACGCGGACTACGGTGTTTTGAAACTGGTCGGCTGCGAGACTCAGCACCTCAAGCACGCCTTGGGGACGACGGTATCCAGTAATGCTGCCATTGGGGGCAAGCTGTACCCCAATTCGCGCTACACCATCCTCTCCGGCTTTGGGAGTAACATTCAGGTCGATTTGACGATCGCCCCGCTGCACTTTCAGCGCCACTGCCTGATCGGGCTTTGTGCGAATCGTATCCATCAGGGATTTCAGGGCTGCATCGGATGCGCCTAACTCTTGTCCATCCACGGCCAGAATAATGTCACCCGATTTAACGCCTGCTAGGGCGGCAGGTGAGTCTTGCGAAATCACCTCTGGCACAAAGACTCCAGGCTGATAATCAAACTTTTCTGGAATCCCCACTCCGGTGAACTGAGCCACAAACACAAAATAGGCAAAGATGAGGTTGGCTATGACACCGGCACTGATGACAATGGCACGATCGAGAATGGGGCGATTGCGCAGAAGGTCAGGATCATTGGGTGGAATGGTGCTCTCAGGATCTTCATCGGGAAACCCGACAAAGCCGCCTAGGGGAATGGCGCGAATCGCATATTCAGTTTCTGCACCTTGGTATTTCCAAAGAACAGGGCCAAATCCGATGGAAAAGCGGTTGACATGAATGCCCTGAAGCCGAGCGGCCAGAAAATGTCCTGACTCATGTACCACAATTAATAGTGCAAGAACCGCGATCGCCGCTAAAACTGACATAAACCCTGAAGCCTTGCTTGAGTTGGTTTGTTGATTGCTTTGTTAAGCATCTTAACTATTCTAGAGCTTGTCGGTGGGTCGCTGGGAGTAAACAGGTCGCTTAATCCTTGCAAATGCAAGCATCATGCCAAATCTAGGTCTTAAATCCAAGCATAATAAGGATTATGGTTAAAATTCTCCACCTATCAGACATTCATATGGGAAGTGGCTTCTCCCACGGGCGAATCAATCCTGAAACAGGAGTCAACACCCGCCTGGAAGATTTTGTCAAAACACTAGGCCGCTGCATCGATCGCGCTATTGCTGAATCGGTCGATCTGGTGCTGTTTGGCGGTGATGCTTTCCCCGATGCGACCCCGCCGCCCATTGTCCAAGAAGCCTTTGCCAGCCAGTTTCGCCGCTTGGTAGATGCCGATATTCCAACAGTGCTGCTCGTAGGCAATCACGATCAGCATTCTCAGGGGCTGGGTGGCGCTAGTTTGTGCATTTACCGAACGCTGGGGGTGCCAGGATTTGTGGTGGGCGATCGCCTCCAGACCCATCGCATCCAGACGCGCAGTGGCGCAATTCAAATTATTACGCTGCCTTGGCTGACCCGATCGGCTTTGCTAACTCGCCCTGAAACAGAGGGCTTTTCTTTAGCAGAAGTCAATCATCTATTGCTCGATCGCCTGCGGGTGGCGCTAGAGGGCGAAATCCGGCGGCTTGATCCTGCCTTACCCACGGTGCTGCTGGCGCATTTGATGACCGATACTGCCCGCTTTGGGGCAGAGCGATTTCTGGCGGTAGGCAAGGGTTTCAACGTGCCTATGTCGCTGCTGGCGCGCCCCTGTTTTGACTATGTGGCCTTGGGGCATGTGCATCGCCACCAGATTTTGTCAGAACAGCCCTACATCATCTACCCCGGCAGCATCGAAAGAGTCGATTTTAGTGAAGAGGATGAAGAGAAGGGCTTTATTTTAGCGGAAGTGGAAAAAGGCAATACGCAGATCGAATTTTGTCCTTTACCTGTCCGTAAATTCCACACGATTAATATTGATATTTCTAAAGCCAAAGAACCTCAAGCCGCTCTACTAAAAGCTATTCAGGCTGTCGATATTGAGGATGTCGTGGTTCGGCTGCTCTATCAGATTCGATCGGATCAAATGCCATTGATCGAAAGCAGCATTTTACACCAGGCACTTGAGGCAGCTCATACGTACACCATTCAGGCGGAGTTGATCAGCCAGATGGCGCGATCGCGATCGCCTGAGTTAGGCACAGGCAGCATTGACCCTTTGGCCGCGCTCAAGACCTATCTGGTGCATCAGCCACACCTGGTTGATATTGCCGATGAGATGATGCAGACGGCTCAATTGCTGTTGAGCAAAGACTTAGAGGCAAGTTTAGACTTTACCGAGCCTGTGGCTCAGGAGCGCGATCGCCTTCATCACTATCAGGGGATCACAGAAGACGCCCAAGCGGGGATCGGGCTACAGAAATCTGAGCAACTGCGGCTGCTTTAACCCAGTAGGGTTAACCTGCGCCAAACCGTACTAGATAGACCTGGGAATTGTGTGAAGTTAAGATAAAGTTTTTATGAAGCCGAAATTAGCAAAATACAGGTCTAAGTCTTTCGGGTAAAGTCTTTCGGCCAAAACACGAATATGAAGCTCGTATGAAGTTGTGACGGTTTCTCAGTTGTCCCTGATCCCGATCACAAAATCTTCATGCTAGTCTGTGGCAGTTCAATACCAGGAGTGAACACGTAACGAGTACGAGTTAGAGATGGGTGCAGACACTTTAGGCGATCGCTTTGAAGGGCAACTTTCGGGCATTACCTCCAAGAATTTCTCTTGAGTGTTCCAGTCTCGCTACTCCCTATACCTTTCACGATGGACGTATGAATCAAAAATTTTTGAGCGGTTTTACTGCTGCCTTGCTGATAGCGACACTCGGGAGTCTTCCAAGCTATGCGGATCAGTCTGGTTCACAAGACGAAAGTCTGGCGGTAAATGTTCCCGCAGAGTCTACCTCCTCCAGTCAGGAAGTGGCCAACCCCATTCACCAAACGGCTGAAGCGCATGAAGCCCAACCTCATGAAGCTGAAGCCAGCCTTGCCTCATCTCAATCTCAACCCGGCGAGGCGGTTAAGGTGGGAGAATATCAATCTCAGGATTTAGCTCGCCCTGAGGAAACGATCGCAATCATCTATCCCCATCAATTGGGTGGACAACAAGCTGCGACTCTCTATGTGCGGAACATTCCAGTTCTCACTTTCTTGGCTTCCGAGTCTGCAAATAGCACAAGTGCCCCCTCTGTTGCTAGCGCAGTTGTGAACGAAGAAGCTGCAAAGCCCCAAGAGAGAAGCGCTGATGTCAAAGTCGCCAGTATTCAAAATAGTTCCCTAAATGATTCGGCTCTTGCCCCTCAATCGACCTCTGGGGTAGCTGGAAATGTGCATGCTGCTGTCAATACCAACGACCCCGTATGGCGCGCCACTGAGATTTCTGCCCGCCTCAACCAGCTCCACCAAAATAGCGTCGATGCCAGCAGCATTAACGTCACCTGGGATGACCAAAAGCAACAATATGTCATCAAAGTAGGGGATGACGTACTGGTTGCGATGGATGCGGCTACCATTTTGCCCAACACGACCGAGAACCCTTCGGAAGATGCTTTACAGGCAACCAATCTGATTCGTCGGCAGATGGGGAATGCCCCCCCGATTACGCAGATTCCGGGTCGTCCTCAAACGGTGTCCACGCTTTCTCTTGGTTCGGTACAGTTCAGGATCTCAGGCTGGGCTTCCTGGTATGGCCCCGGCTTTGACGGCAACTATAGCGCTAGCGGTGAAATCTTTGATCAAAATGCCCTGACCGCAGCCCATCCTGACTTGCCTTTTGGAACTCAGGTACGGGTCACTAACATGGACAACGGCATGTCAGTGGTTGTGCGGATCAACGATCGCGGCCCTTATGCAGGCGATCGTGTCATTGACCTATCTCAAGGCGCTGCATCGGTTATTGGCCTCGTTCAGTCTGGCGTTGCACCTGTCAGTCTGGAAGTTCTGGGCGCAGCTACGGCTGCTCGGTAGAGCCGCAGCGATTGTAAGTTCTGATTTTTCGATCTAAATTTGAGTTTGAACTTTAAATCAGATTACTAGCCAACACTTCCTGGTTGAGGCTAGTTGGGGGTTGGCAATGCCAACCCCTCTTTTGTAACTAAAGTTCCAAATGTTAGAACTGGGACACTTCTGTGGGCGTGCCCACAGAAGTGTCCCAAGGGTAATGGCTATAGAGTTTAGAGAGACGACATTGGATTGAGGCTAACCCAAAGATTAAGGTCACAAAAAGAGTGAAGCCCCCATGTCTTCTAAGGTGAGTGTGATTATTCCGGCATACAACGGCGATCGCTTTATTGGTCAGGCGATCGACAGCGTTTTGGCTCAGACCTATGCCAATCATGAAATTATTGTGATTGATGATGGCTCTACCGATCAGACCCAGCAGGTCTTGCAGCCCTACCGCGACCAGATTCAATATCATCATCAGTCTAATCAAGGTGTGGCGATCGCTCGAAATCGCGGTCTTGAACAGGCGCAAGGAGAGTTGATTGCCTTTTTGGATCAAGATGATTGCTTTTTGCCCAACAAGCTAGCGTTGCAGGTCGAAAAGTTAGAAGATGCTGCGGCTGAAATTGGCATAGTGCATAGCGGCTGGCAGCGAATCGACGCTGAAGGCGCTGCTTTGGGTAAAGTCGAACCCTGGCACAAAGCGCCTCAGCTTGATCTGTATGAATGGGTATGGTGGAAACCTGTGTTACTAAGCGCCATGATGTTTCGGCGATCGTGGCTAGAGCGAGTTGGCGGGCTGGATGCTGATTTTAAGCAAGCTTGCGACATTGACTTGGCGCTGCGATTGACTTTGGCAGGTTGCCAGACCCTATGGCTGCCGCAAATCACCGTTTGCTACCGAGAACATGACCGCAACGACTCACGCAACACCCTGCTGCAAGCCCAGGAAAACGATCGCGTCTTGGATAAGTTTTTTGCTCTCCCCCATGTCCCGGCTGAGATTCGCCGACAGGAGCGCCAGTGCCGCTATCACACCTCTGTCTGGAGCGCCGGACGGCTGTATGGCAGCGATCGGCTGCTGGAAATGGCACAATATCTGCGCAAATCCCTCGACTATACCCCTTACCTTTTGACCGAAACAGTGCTGGATTGGGTGACGAGTTTTACCACCTACTTTGCTGAGCAGGGCATCCCCTTTGATGCCTATGCCCTGACTCAATCTGAGGCTTGGCAGCAATTAATCGCGTCGATCGCCAAAACAAAAGCCTTGCCGTCACCCGCTGCTCATGGTAACGCCGTGAGATACGGATAGTTGGGATTGACGGAAATCCCCACCGTAAGCATCATGGGTAGCAAGATACAATGATCGCAACAGCATCTTTGTGCATTCATTAACCCTAGTAGCTCAGGCGAGGAGAACCTCATCGAATGGGAAAAGTAGTCGGCATTGACTTGGGAACAACGAATTCTGTTGTGGCCGTTATGGAAGGTGGCAAACCCGTCGTCATCGCCAATTCCGAAGGGATGCGGACTACTCCTTCTGTGGTGGCCTTCACCAAGGATGAAGAACGACTCGTAGGACAAATGGCGCGGCGGCAGTCTGTCCTGAACCCACAGAATACCTATTACGGCGTGAAACGCTACATTGGACGCCGCTATAGCGAGCTGAATGCCGAACTAAAGCGGGTGGCATACACCATTCGCAAAGATGAGTATGATGCCATTCGGATTAAGTGCCCTCGGTTGCGTAAGGAATTTGCGCCCGAAGAGCTGTCTTCGATGATCTTGCGTAAGTTGGCAGATGAAGCCACGCGCTACCTAGGAGAAACCGTGACAGGTGCCGTGATTACTGTGCCAGCTTACTTTAATGACGCTCAGCGACAGGCGACCCGCGATGCCGGACGGATTGCCGGACTTGAGGTTTTGCGCATTCTGAACGAGCCGACGGCAGCATCGCTTGCCTATGGACTCGATCGCACCGATAGCCAAACGATCTTGGTGTTTGATTTGGGGGGCGGCACCTTTGACGTCTCGATTCTCGATATTGGCGATGGCGTCTTTGAGGTCAAAGCCACGAGCGGCGACACCCAACTGGGCGGCAGCGACTTCGATCGCCGGATTGTAGACTGGCTTGCCGATCAGTTTATGCAGCAGGAAGGCATGGATCTCCGGCGCGATCGTCAGGCGCTCCAGCGGCTGATGGAGGCCGCCGAAAAAGCCAAGATCGAGCTATCGGGCGTTGCCTCAACCGAGATTAACCTGCCCTTTATTACTGCGACTGAAGATGGGCCGAAGCATCTGGAAACTCGGATGACGCGATCGCAGTTTGAGGAGCTTTGTGGCGATCTGGTCAACCGCTTGCGTGCGCCTGTGAAGCAGGCTTTGAGTGATACCGGACTGAGAGCCAGCCAGATCGATGATGTGATTCTGGTGGGTGGGGCCAGCCGTATGCCGATGGTCAAAGAAGTGGTGCGGGTGCTGCTAGAGCGGGAACCGAAGGAGAATATTAACCCCGATGAGGCTGTGGCAGTCGGCGCTGCGATTCAGGCGGGTATTCTCAACCAAGAAGTGCAAGATATTTTGCTGCTGGATGTCACGCCGCTTTCGGTAGGGCTAGAAACGATCGGCGGCGTGATGAAAAAGCTGATTCCGCGCAACACCACCATTCCAGTGCGGCGATCGGATACTTTCTCCACCTCTGAAAATAATCAGACGATGGTAGAGGTGCATGTCGTCCAGGGCGAACGCGAAATGGCGACGGATAATAAATCGCTAGGTCGCTTTAAGCTGATGGGCATTCCGCCAGCGCCGCGCGGCATTCCTCAAGTTCAGGTCGCCTTCGACATTGATGCCAACGGGATCTTGCAGGTGACGGCTATGGACAGAACCACCGGGCGAGAGCAGGGCATCACCATTCAGGGGGCATCCAACCTGAACGAAGCCGAAATTAACCGCATGGTGCAAGAAGCGGAGCTGTACGCTGACCAAGATCGGCAAAAGCGCGATCGCATTGAGAAACGCACCAAAGCTGAAGCCCTGACCTACGAAGCCGAACGACAGCTCCGTGAGGTGGCACTCGACTTTGGTATGCAGTTTGCCAGCTCCTATCGCCGCCGAATTGAGAACCTAGTTCAGGAACTCCGCGCATTTTTGAAACAAGATGACGATCGCGGCATTGACATTGCCCAAGCCGACCTACGGGATGCCATCTACGATCTGCAACGCGAAGTCTACCAGCTAACGCAGGAAGACGAAGGCGAAACCGACTTTTTTGGCTCTATCCGCCGTACCCTTTCCAGCATTGGGGAAGATTTGTTTGGCGATGACGATGAGTATTACGACGATCGCCGGGATAATTACGGTCGTGATTATGGCCGCGATGCCTATGGCCGGGATGCTTACAGTCGGGATGCCTATAGTCGGGATAGCAGCCGGGACAGTTACGATCGCGATGCCTATAGCCGCGACGCTTACAGTCGGGATGCCAGTCGAGATAGCAGCCGGGATGCTTACGATCGGGGCAGTCGTGATGCCTATCCCCAAGACAACTATCCGCGAGACACCCGCGATCGACCTTCGAGAGAAATCGCGCCTAGAGATGCCTTTGGCTCTGACTCCGGTGGCTACAGCCGCCGCGATACCTACAGCCGAGAGAACCTTGACGATCGAGACAGCCGGAGTGAGCGGGGCGATCGCACCCCTTATCCGCAAGATAGCGGTGCTTCTGGCCGCAACAGCGATCGAGATACCCCCGATCGCAGCCGTCGGGATACCTATAGCCGGAGCGATCGCGGCACTTACGACCGAGAGACTTCGGAGAGCGATGCCTACAGCCGGGACGCTTATAGCCGGGATACCTACGAAAAAGGCGATCGAGCCGCCAGCGGACGCGATGCCTATGTGGGTCGCCGTCCGCCTGACTCGGTGCGTCGTCCCCCTGCCGACAATGCTGGATATACAGGCTCAGATGACGGATGGGATGACGATGATGAATGGCTGTAGCAGCCCAAAGCGCCCTGTGAAGCCTTTAGCGCATTGTGAAATTTAGCGCACTGTAAAACCTTTGCAGGATTCACTGAGATTTATCCTGCAAAGTCAAGCAACTCTCAGAATATAAAGCTAAAAACTTAGAATCTAAAGCTCCCCAAAATATGCAGAACTTTCGGAACTACTACGCAATCTTGGGAGTTGCCAAAGAAGCTACGACTGAAGAAATCAAGCAAGCGTACCGCAAGCTGGCACGGCAATATCATCCGGATTTGAACCCTGGTGACAAAGTGGCCGAGGAAAAGTTTAAAGACTTGGGGGAAGCCTACGAAGTGCTGTTTGATGCGAGTAAACGCACGCAGTACGACCAGTTCAGTCGCTTTTGGAACCAGAGCGGCTTTCAAGGGGTGGCCTCACGCGCCAAAGCTTGGGGTAGCCGCAATGGACGCGGCGAAGATGAAGCTGATTTTGGTCAGTACCGCGACTTTAATTCCTTTGTCGATCAGCTTTTGAGTCGGCAAGCCGCCGGATCTACCATTCCTACGGATGAGGAGGTTTACCGTCCCAAAACAACAAAGACGGCCTATACCGTGTCGCGTCCTAGCCCGCGCAATGCCGAAGCACGGCTGACGGTGCCCATCGACAAAGCCTACACTGGCGGGCGAGAGCGAGTGCGTCTAGAGGATGGGCGATCGCTAGAGGTAAACATGCCGCCTGGAATGCTAAGCGGTCAGCGAATTCGATTGAAAGGGCAGGGAATAGCGGGCGGAGATTTGTATTTGACGATCGATGTGCCTCCGCACCCGTTCTTTCGGCTGGAGGGATTTGATATTTTCTGCCAAATTCCCGTTACGCCGACCGAGGCTGTCTTGGGCGGGGCGATCGAGATTCCCACGTTAGATGGTCTGGTGAAGATGATGATTCCGGCGGGAGTGCGATCGGGTCAAAGGCTTCGGCTAGGGGGCAAGGGCTACCCTACGGAGGACGATCGGGGCGATCAGATTGTAGAGATTCAGATTGTGACGCCCAAAGATCTGACGCCGCAGGAGCGAGAGCTGTATGAGAAGCTGCGGCAGATTGAAGCCTTCGACCCGCGTGAGCATTTGCTAGATTAATCTGGCTATCTGCGGCCTCAGGAGTTGGAATTGAGCCATTTTCTGTCGCAGGATGACGCTAATTTTCAGCTTCGGTTTGAGTAGACTGGCTTTGAGGAGACTGGCAGTGTAGTAAGGTCATTACTAGTGGCTAAGTTGGATCAACCCAATATTGCCGAAATCGCATTGTCAATTTCCTCGCACAGCTCAACCCAGGACTTCAAGCCATGACTACTGACAGCTTTCCGATTGATCTGAAAGCCTATAAACCGCTAGCGCTCGACCCAACTCAGCCCACCCTCACCCCCAACGATCGCGAGGCGCTGAAGGCTAATATTCAGCTTTGCCGGGATGCGATCGTCTTTTTTACCGCAACCGGAGCTGCTAGAGGCGTCGGCGGACACACGGGTGGTCCCTACGATACCGTGCCAGAAGTGGTGATCTTGGATGCTTTCTTTCGAGGCGCACCTGACAAATTTGTCCCCATCTTTTTCGATGAGGCGGGACATCGCGTGGGTACGCAATACCTGATGGCGGTGCTACATGGCGAGTTGCCAGCCGAAAAGCTTTTGCACTACCGCGAAGCCCATTTTGGCTTGCCAGGGCATCCTGAGCTAGGGCTAACGCCTGGAGTCAAATTTAGCTCAGGACGGTTGGGGCATATGTGGCCTTACGTCAATGGTGTTGCCTTAGCCAATCCCGATAAGGTCTTGATTTGCCTGGGTTCAGATGGCGCTCAGCAAGAGGGTGACGATGCCGAAGCGGCTCGTCTGGCCGTCTCTCACAATCTCAATGTCAAACTGTTGATTGACGACAACGATGTGACGATCGCCGGACACCCTTCTGACTACATGCCGGGGTACACCGTGACTCAAACCCTCACCGGACACGGCTTGAGCGTTAATGAAGGCGATGGCGAAGACATTGACGATCTATATCGGCGGATGTGTGCGGCTGTGACGACACCAGGGCCGATCGCTTTGGTCAACAAGCGCAAAATGTGTGTGGGCATTGAGGGGCTAGAAGGCTCTACTCATGGGCATGACGTGATTTCGCTAGATAAGGCGATCGCCTATCTAGAAAAGCGTGGCTACCCCGAAGCCGTTGCCGTTCTGAAGGGAATTCCCAAGAACAAGCACGAATATACCTATCTTGGTTCTGGGAGCGATCGTGGCTCGAATCGCAATGTGTTTGGTCAAGCCGTTGTCTCTATGCTGGATGGCATGACGGCTGAGGAGCGCAAGGCTAAGGTGGTCTGCATTGACAGTGATCTTGAAGGTTCCTGCGGTCTAAACAAAATCCATGCGGCCTACCCTGAGATTTTTATTAGCTCTGGCATTATGGAGCGGGGCAATATCTCAGCAGCGGCTGGCTTTGGTATGGAGCAAGGGAAGCAGGGCATTTTTGCGACGTTTAGTGCCTTTTTGGAAATGTGTATTTCCGAAATCACGATGGCGCGGCTCAACTATTCCAATCTGCTTTGCCATTTTTCCCATTCGGGCATTGATGACATGGCAGACAACACCTGCCACTTCGGCATCAACAACATGTTTGCCGATAATGGGCTAGACGATGGGTATGCGACCCGACTCTATTTCCCGGCGGATGCGGCTCAGATGACGGCTTGTGTCAAAGCTGTTTTCAACGATCCGGGTCTGCGGTTCATTTTTTCTACCCGCTCGACGACGCCCAACATTCTGGATGCGAGTGGCAACGATCTGTATGGCGGCGACTATCAATTTGCCCCCGGCAAAGATGAGGTGGTGCGAGAAGGCACTGCCGGATACATCGTTACCTTTGGTGAAACCCTGTATCGCGCTCTGGATGCCGTTGAGCGGCTGAAGCAGCAGGGCATTGACGTGGGCTTAATCAACAAGCCGACGTTAAATGTGGTGGATGAAGAGATGATGGCGAAGATTGGCAAAGCCCCCTTTGTGCTGACGGCAGAATCCTTTAACCGCAAAACTGGATTGGGCAGCCGCTTTGGCTCCTGGTTGCTAGAGCGCGGCTACAGCCCTAAATTTGCCTATCTGGGAACTCATAAAGAAGGCTGTGGTGGCCTATGGGAGCAGTTCCCTTACCAGGGGCTTGATCCAGATGGCATTATGGCAAAGGTTAAGGAATTGGTAGGGTAATTTTTCTCTGTAGATAGGGCGTAGAGGGTAATTTTATCGGCGGCCGATAAAATTACCCTCTCAAAAACTACTTGACTACATCGCTCTCCCCCTGGCTTTTGATCACGCGTCCAGGACTGACAAAAGAGATGCCCTGGTTGCCCACGGTATTGATCATGACGGCCTCAATCACGGGCATAGAAACCTGCTCTTGCGTTACCCATTCCACAACAAAAGCCGCTCCGACTCCCCCGCTGGCATCTGCTTGATCGACCACAAAGTCGGTTGCCGCTAACGGATTTAGCTCTACGGGCTGCTCTAAATATTTGCGGATTAGGGTGCCGTTAGTGCCGTAATAGCTGACTGAAGTAATGATGATGGGGTGGGTCAGATCAGTATTGCGAATACTCAGGGTGGCGGTGAGATCCCAGGTTCGACTCCGCTCTACCGTGTAGATATGCGAATAGATGGGGACATAAACCGTTTGACCTGCAACGATCGTCACCTTGTCATCCAGCACGACAGCCTTTAGAGGTTCGGCAATCTCCTGGGGCGATCGCAACTCTGTGCAACCTGCCAGAGACAAGGCAATAATTGTGAGATAACCACACAGATATCGTTTCATTGCAAGATTAAAGCTAGGAAGATTAAATCCGGGTTTCAGGGTGTCTAGCTGCATTGACTCAACAGAACGTGCAAACCCGTCTATATTTTGAGCTACTACCGGAGTAACCCTGCGGCGATCGGACTTGCAGGGTATTTTACAGTCTGTGTATTTTAGCTTGCTGGCTGCTGATATTAACCCGGATAGACGAAGTATCAAGTCACTAGAGGATACACAAAAGTTTCTATGCTGAGATACAGTGCCAAGATTCGGAAATGGCTTTGAGTATATCCATGCGCTACACTCGACTTGCTTGTTTTTTTCTGCTGCTCACTCTGCTACTCACCAGCGCCGTACCGCCAAGCTGGGCTTATGAGAGTAGCTCACAGCCCTATATCGATCGCGTCGAAAGTCGCACAACTGAATTTACGCTAGACAACGGCATGAAATTCATTGTGATGGAGCGACACCAAGCGCCCATCGTGTCTTTTATGACCTATGTCAACATTGGTTCTGCCTACGAAGAACCCGGAAAAACAGGTGCGGCACATTTTTTAGAGCATCTTGCCTTCAAGGGAACGTCGCGGATTGGCACGACGAACTACCGAGCCGAAAAACCTTGGCTCGATCGCCTCGATCGCCTCACCGAGCAGATGCAATCGGCATCAGAGTCACAAAGCCCGGAGTCACAAAGTGCATCTCCAGGCCCAGCGGCTCCAGGCTCAGCGCAAGCGGGCAATGTGACAAAGCTTCAGCAAGAATTTGAGCAAGCCCAGGCTAAGGCTGCTGGCTACGTCAAGCAAAACGAGTTTGGGCAAATTGTCGAGCAATCGGGCGGCGTTGGTTTAAATGCGACCACTTCGGCTGATGCGACCCGCTATTTCTACAGTTTCCCATCCAATAAGCTAGAGCTTTGGATGTCTCTGGAGTCGGAGCGATTTCTAGACCCCGTCTTTCGCGAGTTCTATGAAGAGAAAGAGGTAATTTTAGAAGAACGGCGAATGCGGACGGATAACTCACCGATCGGCAAAATGGTGGAGCAATTTCTGGAGGTGGCGCTGCCAGACAACCCCTACGGTCGTCCGGTGATTGGCTCTGAGGCAGATCTTCGCGGCCTCACCCGTCAAGACATTCAGCGGTTCTACCAGAGCTATTACACTCCCAATCACATCGTCATGGCGATCGTTGGAGATGTAAACCCTGTTGAAGTTGAGCGATTGGCGCAGACTTATTTCAGCAGGTTTAAGACGCAATCGCCAGCTCCCGATCTTGAGATGGTAACTTCAGCCCAAACCGAACCCCAAGAAATCATTCTGCGGTTGCCTACCGAACCTTGGTACCTAGAAGGCTATCGCAGCCCCGGCATTAACCATCCTGATCATGCGGTGTATCAAATTATTAGCGGTCTGCTGACAGGTGGACGCACCTCTCGCCTGTATCAAGCTCTAGTCGAGAAAAATTTGGCGCTCACGGTCGAAGCTTCAGATGGATTTCCAGGCGATCGCTACCCAAACCTGATGCTGATCTATGCGCTGACTGCGCCTGGGTCTAGCGTTGAGCAAGTGGCGACTGCGCTGGATGCTGAAATGACGCACCTCAAAACCGCTCCCGTCTCTGCCGAAGAACTCGATCGCATCAAAACGCAGGCGCGGGCTGGACTGCTGCAAACGCTGGCTTCTAACGAAGGTATGGCCAGCCTGCTGCCAGAATATGAAGCTAAAACGGGAAGCTGGCGCAATCTGTATGCTCAACTCAAAGCGATCGAGGCGGTGACGGCAGAAGATGTGCAGCGGGTCGCGCAAGATTTGTTTCAGCCCAAAAACTTAACCGTAGGGAAATTGCTGCCTGTGAGTTAGCAAGATTTTGTCGCTAGGAAAAATTTTGTCTGAACCCTACTGTTCCATTTCTAAACTGCATTATGGCGCTACGCGCTTAGATCCAAATAAGTTATTTTTTGAAAGCCTCGCTACGCGAGGCTTTCAAAAAATAACCTGTCCTAAACTAATTACGTAGTGCCATACTAGAACGCCATACGCTGGAAATTTACCCTATGCATCGTCGTCGGAAACTGGGTTGGGATCTGGGTTGGAGCCTGGGTCAGAAACTGCTGAAGTATGGATTCATTGTGCTATTGACCTTGGCGATCGTCATTTGGGGGCGATCGCCTGCCTTAGCCCTGACACCCCGCCACTATACAGATTTGCAGCTGCCTCCTGCGCCAGAGCTTAAAATTCCTAGCTACACTCGGTTTGAATTAGCGAACGGTATTAAGGTGTTTTTGTTAGAAGATCATGAGCTACCGTTGATTGGCGGCTCGGCTCTGATCAACACAGGAGAGCGCCTAGAGCCTTCAGACAAAGTAGGGTTGGCAAACATTGTTGGAAATGTGATGCGTAGCGGCGGCACAAAGAGCCACCCTGCCGAAGTGCTAAACCTGGCTTTAGAGCAGCGCGCTGCCTCTGTAGAAACGGGCATTAACACTACTTCTGGAGTTGCCAGCTTTATTGCCCTCACCGAAGATCTGGACGAAGTCTGGGGTTTATTTACAGAAGTGCTGCGGCAGCCTGCCTTCCCGCAAGACAAAATTGACCTGGCTAAAACCCAGATTCAGGGAGCGATCGCTCGCCGGAACGACAACCCTGAGGAGATTGCCGGACGAGAGTTTCAGAAGCTGATTTATGGAGCCGAAAGTCCCTACGCCCGTACCGTGGAATATGCCACGCTTGAAAACATCTCTCGCAGTGACGTGCTGAGCTTCTATGAGCAATATTTTCAACCCCACAATATTTTGCTGGGAATCGTGGGTGATTTTGACAGCGCCAACATGAAATCGCTCATTACCGCCAAACTGGGAGATTGGAAAGGCGGCAAAGCCGATGGCGGTCAGCCGGACAGAGCTGCTGCCCCACCTGACCTCAGCCCGATCGCTCAGGCACAGTCGGGCGGCGTGTTTCTCGTAAATCAACCGCTGCTTACGCAGAGCAGTGTTCTAATCGGTCACTTGGGCGGTAAGCTCGATGACCCTGATTATGCAGCCCTTTCTATCCTGAATGAAGTAATGAATGGTTTGGGCGGCAGGTTGGTCAACACAGTGCGATCGCGACAAGCGCTAGCCTATAGCGTTTATGCCTACTGGTCGCCTCAGTTCGACTTTCCAGGCACCTTTGTGGCAGGCGGACAAACCCGATCGTCTACTACCGTCCCGTTTATTCAATCTACGCTGGCAGAGATTAAGAAAGTTCGCGATCGCCCCATCACGGAGGCTGAGCTAACTCGCGCCAAAGATTCTGTCTTAAACGCCTTCATCTTTCGGTTTGCCACCCCTTCCCAGACCCTGGGGCGATTCATGAACTACGAGTACTATGGCTATCCGCCAGATTTTATCTTCCGCTATCAAAAAGCTGTAGAAGCTATGACGATCGCCGATATTCAACAAGCGGCTCAAACCAACCTCAAACCCAATCAGTTGGTTACCTTGGTGGTCGGCAATGCTGATGCTATGCAGCCTGCCCTGAGTACTTTAGGGGCAGGTAAGGTGACAGAGCTGGAAGTGGTTCCCTAACCTGTTAGATCCTGAATTGATTCACTATCTTAACGACGCTCCCATTGATCGACTTCTTGCCGAACGCTCATCCCAATCCGTAAAGCTTCATTCAAAAGCTGTCCATATTCGTTGGCTTGATGATTGATCTGCAAATTTTGTAACGTCGCCAACTGATGTTCAATATTAGAAAATAGCTCCTGCCGCCGCGCCACAAACCGCTGATGTTTTCTCAAGACACGTTCTGTCATCAGAGCTGCAATTAAGCTGGCGCGCGTTGCGCTCAGAGCCGTGAAAATCTCTTCGCGATCGATCAATTCCATCCCAGGCATGGCTAGATTCGATCGCTGTACCGTACTCAGCTCATCAATAATATGAACGGCCTGAATAATCTCATTATGCTTATCGACTTCATCGAGCAAATGAGCCAGTGGCTTGAGCTGGTTGCCCTTGGCTCTCATGTAAAGATTCCAGCCCACAAAGAGAAGAATCGCTACTCCAACCGTCACCCCGACAAAGGGTAGGGCGCTGCTGGGAGCTTCGGTCAAAACGCCTAGCCCGCGACCGATGATCAGACTGATGGGAAAACAGAAAATCAGAATGATGCCCAGAGTCAAAACTTCGGTTAACAAAAGCGATCGCAGGCGTTTTGGATCGCTCAAAGCAGAAGGTCGATAGACTCGACCCATAAAGGTATCGCTGATTTCTAGACCCGTTAAATGCTCCAGTTCGCTGGGCATAATTCGCAGCGTTTCTAAATCAGGTTGCATGGGCGATCGCCAGCCTATTTGCTTACTTTAATTCAATCCCAGGAGCGTCAAGATCGCTCGCCAAACCTGAGCGTAGAAATTGCCTTCGATGGTGCGGAAAAGCTGAAAGGGTTCACCAGGTGCACCAAAGAAAGGTCGCAACGTCCAGCCTAACTGGCTCCCTACCAACGCATAGAGAAGTAACCAAAACTTCAGCAGACGAATACGAGTTTTTTGCAGTCCGTCTTCTTTCGTAACTCGAGGGCGATCGATTGGCTGAAACTCGGTAGATGCCGGGGAGCGCGTTAGCCCTGCTTCTGCGATCGGCATAAAGTCTTCGGCTGGAGACGCGGCTTTGAAAGAGGTTTCAGTTAAGGCTAGCTCTCTAGGTTCTAAGGGTCTGGATTCTAGATCTTGCAGCGTCGGCTCTTTACTCCGAGAGATCGATCGCATACCTGCATAAAACAGCCGAATTCCAACTAAGCCTGTCAGCGCGAAGATAGCGACATTCAGCAGGAGGAAAAAAGTATAGTCATGAATTGAAATAAGAAAAAATAGCGTAATCGGGGCGAAGCTAAAGAGCAAAACGCTAATCACTGAAACCGTGATCAGGCTTAAGGCTGCATATTGACTAAAGCTAAGCGCAGAGCCAAACAAAATATCAAAAAAGAACAGTGTCGGCAGACAAATGCTGAGAGTAATTAAGTATAAAGCAGGTAGCTTAATCGCAGATGAAATCACCTGGAGCCAGGTGCTAGATGCGCCAATAATTGCCCCATAGATGGCAAAGAAAACGGAACTTGCAATCAAGAGCGAGGCAATTTTGCTTTCAACTTTAATGCCTCGACGAATTTCTTCTAGAAAAGTTTTGCGATCGCGCAATAGCGCAATCAACACTGCAAAGTGCTTCATTTTGGCTCCTTCTGACAGTAGGTACGTTTCAGGATTCCCTGAAAATGAACAGGAGAATCACAAAGGGTGGCGGGCTGTGAGGCTTAAGGGCTGAAAGATTCTGGATCGTGTCGTTCTAAGACTTTTGGCAAATACTTGAGGCAATACTTGTGACAAATAGTTGTGGCTGCGGCTCAGCAGGCTGATACAACCGTGTAATTAACTGTGTCAGCTAGCCCTGTCGGTCAACCCTATCGGTATCAAGATCAAGATGCACCTGTGGGGTCTACTACAAACGGAGTATCGGCAATTTCGGAGAAGCGCTGTAAAAATGCTACCGCGCTCTGAGCCGCAGCGTTAGAGAGAACGCTGGACAAACTTCTTAAGAATAAAAGTGGAAAGCTGAGGCAGAAAGAAGATCTTGTTAAGATCAGTTCTCATTAATGGTAGGGTAGACTACTGTGAATTGTTGAAATTTCACGAAACGTACTCACACAGGTAAGGGAGTCCATCAAAAATGAGCAAGATCTCTAGGCGAGTTTTTCTTGCCACCGGATCGGCAATGGCAGCAGTGGTCGCAGGTGGAGTCAGCTACAGAGCTTCTGCGCAAACGGGCGCAATTAATCTCTATTCATCTCGTCATTACGACACCGATCAGGAGCTGTATGACAGCTTCATGCGAAAAACTGGCTTGAAAGTAAACCTGATTGAAGCCGAGGCCGATCCCCTGATCGAACGGCTCAAGAGCGAGGGGGCTAACAGTCCGGCAGATGTATTTTTGACGGTTGATGTGGGTCGGCTTTGGCGTGCCAAACAGGAAGGATTACTGGAGCCGATCAACTCACCGACGCTGCAATCCGCGATTCCTGCCCCTCTAAGGGATGTTGACAACCAATGGTTTGGTTTTTCTAGTCGGTTGCGGGTGATCGTCTACAGCAAAGACCGCGTTAACCCAGCCGATTTATCGACCTATGAAGATCTGGCAGAGTCCAAGTGGAAAGGCAAGCTCTTAATTCGCTCTTCTACCAATGTCTATAACCAATCTTGGGTAGCCTCGATGATGGCAGCGCATGGGGCAGCCGATACCGAAGCTTGGGCCAAAGGGGTGGTGGCCAACTTTGCTCGTCCGCCTGAAGGGGGAGATACGCCTCAAATTCAGGCTGTTGCGGCCGGAGTCGGCGATCTGGCGATCGTCAATACCTACTACCTTGCCCGACTCGCCAAGTCTTCTGACCCAGCCGAAAAAGCAGTCGCAGATAAAGTGGGCGTGTTTTTCCCCAACCAGCGCGATCGGGGGACTCACATCAATGTCAGCGGGGGCGGCGTCGTCAAAACTTCTAAAAACAAGGCGGGTGCCCAGCTATTTCTTGAGCACTTGGTCAGCCCAGAGGCACAAGCTATTTTTGCAGGCGGCAACAGCGAGTATCCGGTTGTCAAGGACACGCCCCTCGACCCGGTACTGCAAGGCTTTGGCGAATTTAAGTACGATTCTGTGAGATTGAGTCAGGTGGGCGAACTGAGTGCAGAGGCAACTCGACTGATGGATCGGGCAGGCTGGAAGTAGGTGGGAAAATTTGCAGTGTCTGACTGAGCACATGACAGCGAACCGTTTCCCCAATGCCAACTTTGTCGGATGTTCGCGCTTGCAGCAGATAGCCAGAAGCGGTTTGCAGACGATAGCAATATTCTCGCCCCAGAAATTGGCGATCGCGCACAACAACCGTTCCGGCCGGATCGGGTTCTAGCTTCAGGTCTTCCTGCCGAATCATCAAGGCTCCTGTGCCCTCAACGGAGTCGTAGCTTTGAACCGCTGCAAATTGTCCAATCTCGGTCTGCCAAACGTCTCCCTGTTTTGAAGCGGGTAGAAAGTTGGCCTGAGTGACAAACTCAGCCACAAACCGAGAGTTGGGCTGGCGGTAGATCGCCTCTGGGGTGCCCCACTGCTCTAGATGTCCCTGGCGCACGACGGCAACTTGGTCGGCGATCGCCAAAGCCTCTTCCTGATCGTGAGTGACAAAAACGCCAGAGGTGCCTGTGGCTTTGAGAATGTCTCGTATCTCCTGTCGCAGCCGCAGCCGCACCTGCACATCTAGGTTGCTGAGCGGTTCATCCAGCAACAGCAGCGTTGGCCGGGGGGCAAGGGCGCGAGCCAAGGCAACGCGCTGCTGCTGTCCACCTGACAGCTCATGGGGGTAGCGATCGCCCATGCCCTTTAACCCCACCAGAGCCAAGGCTTCAGTGACGCGCAGCGATTTTTCTTTGGAGGAATAGCTGCCCCGTTGCTGAAGGCCAAAGGCAATATTATGGGCAACGGTGAGATGGGGAAACAGCGCATAGTCTTGAAACACCATGCCGATATTCCGTTTTTCGGGCGGCGTGGCAAGACCTAATCCAGCGACCCTTTGCCCGGATAGGTCAATCGACCCAGATTGGGGTTGTTCAAAGCCAGCAATTAAGCGAAGTAAGGTGGTTTTGCCGCAACCTGAAGGGCCTAAAAGCGCCAGAATATCGCCTTGATACAGGGTCAGCGTTATATGTGAAACCGTTAGAGTAGATGAATTGGGGAATTGATGGGTGACATTGTCAAGCTTCAGAATAGCGGAATTATTCATGCTTTAGGATGCTGGCTACAAAAAATAATAACGAATCGATGAATAGATAAAACCTAAAATATTACATTGGAATATACAAAATAGTGATGTTGAAAACGTTCGCAAAGCCCACACAACTTCAGAATAACCCACTCTGGATACAGCAGGCTGCCCCTGGAATTTGGATGCTGCTGGTGGGGGCGATCGCCCTGCTGCTCTCAGTTCCGGTGATGTTTGTGATCAGCCATTTAGTGGGCAGACCGAGCGCCGTCTGGCAGCACTTGGCGACAACTGTTCTCTCAACTTACATCCTCAACTCAGTGGGGTTGATGGTGGGGGTAGGCTGTGGTGTGATGGCGATCGGGGTGAGTACCGCAGCGCTGGTGACGTTGTGCAGTTTTCCCGGTCGTCGCATATTTGAGTGGCTGCTGCTGCTGCCGCTGGCGGCTCCTGCGTACATCCTGGCCTATGTCTATACTGAGATTTTGGAGTTTTATGGGCCTGTCCAGTCGGGACTGAGAGCGGTGATGGGCTGGCAGACTCTAGCTGACTATTGGTTTCCCAATATTCGATCGCTGGGGGGTGCGATCGCCATGCTGACGCTAGTTTTGTATCCCTACGTTTACCTGCTGGCGCGGGTGGCGTTTTTAGAACAATCCGTTCACATGCTAGAGGCCAGTCGATCGCTGGGCTATAGCCCCTGGCGCAGCTTCTTGAAGGTGGTTTTACCGTTGGCACGTCCGGCAATTGCCGCAGGCACTGCCCTAGCGCTAATGGAAACCTTAAGCGACTTCGGTACCGTAGAATTTTTTGGCGTAGGCACCTTTACCACGGGAATTTATCGCACCTGGTTTGCTTTGGGCGATCGCGGTGCTGCCTGTCAGCTGGCGGCCTGTTTGCTGCTGTTTATTTTTGCGCTGCTGGCGGTTGAGCGCTGGTTTCGTCAACGGGCGAAATATTATCAAACCAACAGTCGGCAACCCTTTCCTCGGTACAGGCTGCAAGGCGTGAGAGGGGCGATCGCTCAGATGACCTGTGCGCTGCCTATTTTGTTAGGATTTGCCCTGCCCATGTCGGTGCTGCTGAATTTGTCTTGGAACAGCCTGTCTAAACAGACAGGAGCGACCACCCAGGCTTTCTGGGACTTTGCCAAACATAGCTTGATCTTGGCGGGGTTGACGGCAGGACTGGGGGTGGCGATCGCCCTGCTGATGGCCTATGGCTTACGGCTCTATCCTAGCCGAGGCATGAATTTTGCCGTGCGCTTCGCAGCAATGGGCTATGCGATCCCAGGGTCGGTGATTGCAGTCGGGGTGCTGGTGCCCGTGGGGCAATTTGACAATGCGATCGATCGGTGGATGCAGTCTACCTTCAATGTTTCAACCGGGCTGCTGTTAAGCGGCACGATCGCGGCTCTAGTTTTTGCCTATCTAGTGCGGTTTTTGGCAGTGTCGTTTGGCACGGTCGAATCGAGTTTGGGTCGAGTGAAGCCCAGCCTGGATGAAGCGGCGCGATCATTGGGATGTAGCCCTGCCCAAACGTTAGTGAAAATACATGCGCCCCTGATGTCTGGCGGACTCTTGACCGCAGCGTTGCTGGTCTTTGTGGATGTGATGAAAGAACTTCCGGCCACGCTGATTGTCCGTCCGTTTAACTTTGATACCCTTGCGATTCGCGTCTACCGTCTGGCCTCCGACGAGCGCTTAGCAGAAGCAGCAATTCCAGCGATGGCGATCGTTGTGGCGGGTCTAATTCCGATCGCGCTACTGACTTGGCAAATTCAGCAAACTCGCCGCTCTTTTAATTAAGCCTATTCATTAAAACCATGACCCAATCTATGACTCAAGCTATGCCCCCATTAATGCCTAAATTTGTGATGAATTCGGCCATTAAACTTGCAACCGTTTGTCTACTCTTTCTGCTTGCAGCAGCAACTTGGGGCTGTACCAAACCTGCTCCTCAAGCCCAGCTGCTGGAAACTAAAAAATGTGCGGACTGTGATCTGACCGGGAAAGATTTGAGTCAGGCAGATTTGGCTCAGGGTGTGCTCAATCGTGCCGTGCTAAAGGATGCCAACCTGACGGGAGCCAATCTTAGCAGTGCCCTGCTCGATAGCGCCAATCTGAGTGGAGCGAACCTCACTAATGCCAACTTGGAAAAGGCTGGCCTTGCCTCTGCCCAGTTGCAAGGTGCCAATCTGACAGGAGCCAATCTCAAGGGGGCTTTTTTGCGAAATGCGGATTTGAGCAATGCCAACTTGAGCGGTGCTGACTTAACCAATAGCGATTTGAGTGGTGCAAATCTCACCGGAGCCGAGATGAAAGACACCCTTCTGAAGGGGGCAATCTTACCTGACGGCAAACTCCAAAACTGATGGTTTTTTGAAGCTGGGATAGAACATTTTGGGGTGTGGCGAAATATCTGTCCAATTGCTTTGGTAAGTCGTTGTAAAAGAAGTCGTTGGATTAAGCAGGTACGCGATCGCAGTTTTCAGATCCAGGTAGAGTGGTGATCCAGGTAAAGTGATGCAGGTAAAGGTTCTCTGGCAAGTTTTATCAAAAATTCCCAGCCCTTGGCTTTGGGTCGCTTTGGGGCTGCATGGATTGGCGCTCTCTCTGCCGATTTTTCCGGATGCAAAACCTCCTCAGCCTGCGCGAGTCGCAGAGACAGTAGAGATTCCGCTGACTGAGATGCCTTTGGCTCAGGCCGTACCCCAGCCAGTACCCCAAGCACCGCCACCGCTCCCCACCCCTGTAATGACTGCTCCTCCCCCTATAGTTCAGCCTCCTCCCCCTGTCGCTCAGCCGATTGTGACCCAATCCAGTCTGCCTAGCCCAGCGTCGCCCACTCCTACGCCTACGCCTACTCCCACTCTCACACCTACTCCTACTCCCACACCTACTCCTACTCCCACACCTACTCCTACTCCTACTCCGTCTCAACCCTGGAGCAGCTTTCCTCAAGTGGAAGGCGCACAGGTGGGATGTCATAGTTCAGAAAGCTGCTGGCAAACCTCGAATACTCAATGGCGATCGCTGGCTACAAATCTTCGTGAGACTCTGCAAACGCAGGGCTATTCTCTGGAAGAGGTACCGCTGGATAACGATACGGGACGACGGATTTATCGAGTCTCTAAGCCCGACGAAACGCCCTACTATCTCAACTTAATTTCGACTCAGGAGGGAACCGTCTACTTTCTGACCGCGCAGCCCATGACTCCTGAAGCACTGAATCAAGTGGCTGGCTCATAATTGCGGCTCAAGTAGAAAAATTCTGTGTAAAGACGCTCTGTGCCCTTCTTGCCCAAATCTTAGATGCCTTATTAGATGCCCATGATTTCCGAAAAGGATTTATTGCTGTAAAGATCTAGAGGAGCGCTAGAGAAAATCTGTCGGGAGGACTTACAGGATGGTTCAAGCAGCGATCGAGAACCCTAGCGAGAATATCCGCGATCGCGTCACCTCTTTGGTGCAGCAGCAGCGATCGTTTTTTGCGACTGGAAAGACCAAGGATATTGAGTTTCGCATAGCTCAGATCAACAAACTTAAACAGGCTATCAAAGATTGCCAGGACGAGGTGATGGCGGCTGTGCATGCTGACCTTAACAAGCCCAGCGTTGAAGCCTACATGACGGAAATTGGCGTTATCCAGGAAATTAATTTTGTCCTCAAGCATTTGCGTGCTTGGGCAAAGCCGAAGTCCGTTGCGCTCTCTCTAGAGCAGTTGCCTGCCCGAGCCAAAATTTATCCAGAGCCGCTGGGCGTGGCGCTAATCATTTCTCCCTGGAACTATCCGTTTCAGCTGATGATTTCGCCTTTGGTGGCAGCGATCGCGGCTGGCAACTGCGCTCTGCTCAAGCCTTCGGAGCTAGCCCCTGCCACCTCTCGCGTTATTGCCAATCTGATTCAAAAGATCTTTGACCCGGCATATGTTGCGGTGGTGGAGGGCGGCGTTGAGGTCAGCCAGGCCGTTTTAGCTGAAAAGTTTGACCATATCTTTTTTACGGGCGGTACGGCGATCGGCAAAATTGTCATGCAGGCCGCAGCGCAGCACCTGACTCCGGTGACGTTAGAGCTAGGGGGCAAAAGTCCTTGCATTGTCGATGCCGACATCCATGTAGAAAACACGGCCAAGCGCATTGTTTGGGGTAAGTTTATCAATGCTGGGCAAACCTGCGTTGCGCCCGATTACCTGCTGGTCGATCGCCGGATTAAATCGGCATTGCTGGAGGCGATGAAAGCCACCCTACAAGAATTCTATGGCGACAACCCGGCGACTAGCCCTGACTATGCCCGCATCATCAACGCCAAGCAGTTCGATCGCCTCACGAGTCTCTTGCAGGACGGCAAGGTCGTGATTGGCGGAGAAACGATCGCTGCTGAAAAATACATTGCTCCCACGGTGCTAGAGGGCGTGAGCTGGGACGATCGCGTTATGCAGGACGAGATCTTTGGGCCAATTTTGCCCCTGCTCGACTATGAAAACTTGGAAGAAGCGATCGCCCAGATCAACGCCCGACCGAAACCGCTGGCGCTCTATGTCTTCTCCAAAAATCCGCAGGTGCAGCAGCAGGTTTTGCAGCAGACCTCGTCGGGCGGAGTCTGTATCAATGACACGATCATGCAGATCGCCCCTTCGACGCTGCCTTTTGGCGGAGTGGGCGAGAGCGGCATGGGCAGCTACCACGGCAAAGCCGGATTTGACACTTTCTCCCATTTCAAAAGCGTTTTGTCCAAACCTTTCTGGCTCGATTTGCCCTGGCGCTATGCTCCCTATAAAGACAAGCTCTCGCTGCTCAAGCGAATGATAGGGTGAGATGACGCTACGCGCTTAAATCAAACGTTTTTGCTAAAAGCCGCGCTCCGCGCGGCTTTTAGCAAAAACGTTGTCCAAACCTAATTGCGTAGAGATATAGTTTTGCCGATTTAATCAGTAACGCGCCTTCAACCATGAAAGTCAGATTGACGTAAGCGCCCATACAGCTCGGTCAACTCTCGGAGGCGATCGCTCATCTCTGAGGTCAAAGCACCCCACTCGTAGCGCCAGCCCCAGTTGCCGATCGCTTGGCCGGGGGCATTCATCCGCGATCCGGTATCTAGACCCAATACATCTTGAAGCGGGACGATCGCCTGATTGGAAACCGAGCTAAAGGCAAGGCGAATCATCTGCCAATGGATTTCATGCATATCGCCACAGCCTAGATAATTCCAAACTCGATGCTGCTCTTGAGGATTGCGCCCATTAAACCAGCCGACCGTCGTGTCATTGTCATGGGTTCCGGTGTAAACCACCGTGTTGGCGCTGTACTGAAACGGCAGATAGGGGTTTTGGGAATCTGAGTCGAAGGCAAAATGCAGAATCTTCATACCCGGAAACTCAAACTGGTCGCGCAATGCCTCCACTTCGGGCGTGATAAAGCCCAAATCTTCGGCAATGATCGGCAAAACGCCAAGCTGGTCTGCCAAAACCTGAAACAGCGCCTCGCCAGGAGCCTTCATCCATTCGCCGTTGATGGCAGTCGTTTCGCTCTCGTGAACCGCCCAGTAGGACTCAAACCCACGGAAGTGGTCAATTCGGATCAGATCAACGCAGTCAAGCATCGCCTGAAACCGCTGTACCCACCACCTGAAGTTGTCCTGCTGAAGCCGATCCCAGTCGTAGATCGGGTTGCCCCAAAGCTGTCCGGTTGGGCTGAAATAGTCAGGAGGCACACCCGCCATCAGCGAAGGAATGCCCAATTCTGGGTCGAGGCAAAAATATTCAGGGTGTGCCCAGACTTCGGCACTGTCGTGTGCCACGTAGATCGGCAGATCTCCCAGGATCTGAATGCCTTTTTCGTTGGCATAGCGCTTTAAATTTGCCCACTGTTGTGCAAACTCAAACTGGAGATATTTATGGAAGAAAATCTGGGGAACCAACTGCTGCTGCCATTGCTCTAGCGCTTCTGGCTTGCGCTGAGCGATCGCCTGATCCCAAGTATTCCAGCTAGCGCCCCCGTGTGCATCTTTGACGGCTCGGAACAGAGCATAGTCTTCGAGCCAGTCGGCAGCGCCCTGACAAAAAGCCTCAAATTCTTGATGTTGCTCGGGGGTTGCCCGCTGCTTAAAGTTGTCGGAGGCTTTGCGTAGCAACAGCGTTTTGACATGGATCACCCAGCCAAAATCAATCCGCAGCGGCAGCTCAGGAAAGTCGTTGAAATCTTCTTCGGTTAATAGCCCTTTGCCGTTGAGAATTTCAGGGCTGATCAACATGGGGTTGCCCGCGATCGCCGAGAAACACTGATAAGGCGAGTCGCCATAAGCCGTAGGGCCAAGCGGCAAAATCTGCCAAATCTGCTGTCCGCTAGCAGCCAAGAAGTCTATAAAGCGATAGGCTTCGGTGCCCAAATCGCCAATGCCAAACCGACTAGGGAAAGAAGTGGGGTGCAGCAGGATACCGCTTGCTCTGGAAAAGGGCATAAAAAATTAGGAGCAACGAGTGGGTTAGAGTGACGCGACAAAAAAGTCGAGCCTTAGCTATTGTTTGGCTGTTTCTAGAATTCCACCATCTATCTTTTGGTGAGTTCCTCTGCTGTCGTCTGAGTCCAATGCTGCCCATCTCATTTAGACTTGCCCCTCATGATGGCTTTGCCAAAATCTTTTTGAGAGAGTGATCCAGACGGCGGAATCTAGCTTTAACACAACCCTAAATCAGCTAAAGCCACAAAACAGGCTCATTCGACTCTAGCATGCTGAGATTCCCTTGGAGATTAGCGCCAAAAAAAGCTCGCCAGTGGCGAGCTTTTTTGACTTTACTTCCTATCTGCTACGAAGCTGACTTGGAAGTCTCCATCAGCCGCTCTTGCTCTTTGCGATCTTTACTAGGCGGAAAGAAGCGATCGTTCAAATTCTTGGTAATGATGTAGAGAATGGGCACTAAAAACAGGCTGAGGAAGGTGGACAGCAGGTATCCTCCAAAAACGGCAGTTCCCAAAGACTGACGGCTAGCGGCTCCGGCTCCCGTGGCGATCGCCAGCGGAAAGAAGCCCACCAGCCCCGAAATCGCCGTCATCAAAATAGGGCGTAAACGATCTTGAGCGGCCTCGATCGCTGCCTGCGTAATGCCCAAACCTTTCTCTCGGAGCTGATTGGCATACTCGACGATCAGAATGGCGTTTTTACTCGCCAAGCCAATCAGCATTACCAGACCAATCTGACAGTAGGCATCGTTGGCAAAGCCCCGAAAATACTGTCCGCTGAGGGCACCCAACACCGCCAAGGGCACTGTCAGCATGATGATAATGGGATCGACATAGCTCTCATACTGAGCTGCCAGCACCAAAAACACCATCACCAAACCAATGCTGAAGATCAGCGACGCTTGACCGCCCGATTCCACTTCCTCTAGCGCTGTACCTGTCCATTCATAGCCTAGACCGGGTGGGAAGATTTGCTTAGCCGTCTCTTCCATCGCCTGCAAGGCTTGACCCGAACTCTTGCCGGGGGCTGCGGCTCCCTGCACTGAGATCGAGCGGTAGAGGTTGTAGTGGGTGATGGTCTGAGCGCTGGTTGCGGGGGTAATCGTCACCAGATTACTCAAGGGAATCATTTGGTTATCACCCGATCGCACATAAAGCTGCTGAATATCATCCGGCTTAGAGCGAAACTGCTGATCGGCCTGAATGTAAACCCGGTAGTTGCGCTGATCAAGGCTGAAGTCGTTGACATACTGCGAACCCAAGAAGGTTTGCAACGTCTCAAAGACATTATCTACACCTACGTTTAGCGATTTAGCACGGTTGCGATTCACTTCTACCAGCAGTTGCGGCGAGCTAGCCGAGTAGGTGCTAAACACCCCGCTGAGATTTGGATTTTGGTTAGAAGCCCCCATGAGCTGATAAAGGTAGCCGACAAACTGGTCGAGGGGCAAGTTGCCACGCCGATCCTGCATTTCCATCTGGAAGCCGCCAAAGTTACCCAAACCTTGAATAGAGGGTGGGTTAACGGCAAAGATGCGGGCACGGGTATCGGCAAAATACTTCATTTGTATCTGCCCAATCAGCGCCTTGACCTGCTGAGCCGCCTGTTTGCGATCGCCCCAAGGCTTGAGCAGTGTAAACATAATGCCCTGATTGGACGCAATGCCCGTGAAGCTAAAGCCCGTGATGGCGAAGTTTGACTGCACTTCAGGCAGCAATCGCACCGTTTCAGAAGCTTCATCCAGGATCTTCTTGGTGTAGCTCAAAGAAGAACCTTCTGGAGCCTGCACGATCGTAATGAAATAGCCCTGATCTTCTTCCGGCAAGAAGGCTGAAGGCACGATACCGTACACCCAAGCCGTCAGCCCCAAAGACGCAATGAAGATCGCCAAAACGATGTATCGGATGCCTCCCAGAAAGCCAAGAAATCGCTCATAGGCGCGCCGAATTCGATCAAAAACTCGGTTAAAGCCGTCAAAGAATCTGCCCAGAAAAGAATGGCTTTCCTGCCGAGGACGCAGCAGCAGCGCCGACAGCATCGGGGACAGAGTAAGGGCATTGAAGGTGGAAATGACGATCGAAAAGGCGATCGTCAGAGCAAACTGCTGATAAATTGCCCCCGTTGTACCCGGGAAAAAGGCGACGGGAATAAACACCGCCATTAGCACCAGCGAAGTCGCAATGACCGCACCCGAAAGCTCCCGCATGGCTTCAATCGCTGCTGGAAGCGGATGCATCCCCCGATCTTGAACTTTCGTGGCAACGGCTTCCACGACGACAATGGCATCATCCACGACCACCCCAGTTCCCAGAGTTAGGCCAAACAGCGTCAGGGTGTTAATCGAGAACCCAAACAGCTTAGTAAACAGAAACACCCCTAGCAACGAGACTGGAATTGCCGCCGTTGGAATCAGCGTGGCTCGCCAGTCTTGCAAAAAGATGTACATCACCAGCACCACCAACAAGACAGCAGTGACGAGCGTAATCACAACTTCTTCCAGTGAGGCTTCCACAAACATGGTGGTATCGAAGGCGATCGCGTACTTCATACCAGGTGGGAAGGTTTCACTCAGGCGCTCCATTTCTTCCCGAATCGCTTCGCTCGTTTGCAGGGCGTTGCTGCCCGGACGCTGGGTTACCCCTAGCCCCACAGCCTCTAGATTGTTGTAGGTTAGATCGGTGCCATAATTTTCAGCGCCTAGCTCCACCCGTCCTACATCTTTGAGCTGTACCAGAGAGCCATTGGCTCCCGTCTTCAGGACAATATTTTCAAACTCTGAAACATCCTTGAGGCGACTAATAGCTCTTAGGTTGAGCTGATAGTCTTGATCGCTAGACGCAGGCTCTTGTCCAAGCTGACCCGCCCCTACCTGAATGTTTTGCTCCTGAATCGCCGTACTGACATCCTGTGCGGTTAAGCCCCGACTGGCAAGGCGGTTCGGATCAAGCCAGATACGCATGGCATATTTGCGTTCTCCAAAAATTTGAATCCCGCCTATGCCATTCAGCCGCTTGAGGTTGTTGAGAATGTACAGGTCGGCATAGTTGCTTAGAAACAGGTTGTCGTACTCGCCGTTGTCGGTGTAGAGCGCGACCGCCATCAAGAAGTTGCTTTCCTGTTGGCTGACTGTGACTCCGGTTTGTACCACCTGACCCGGCAATCGAGCCTGCGCACGAGACACGCGGTTTTGTACGTTGACTGTGGCAATATCTGGGTCTTGGGCAGCATCAAAGGTGACGGTAATCTGGCTGGTACCGTCGCTGCTGCTGGAAGAACTCATGTACCGCAGCCCTTTCACGCCGTTGATTTCCTGCTCTAGCAAGTTGGTAATGCCACTTTCCACCGTTTCCGCATCGGCTCCGGCGTAGTTGGCAGTTACAACCACCTGTTTCGGCGAAATATCGGGGAATTGGGCGATCGGGAGGGTAAGTCCAGCAATAATCCCCAGTAGCAGGATGATAATCGAGCAGACGGAAGTAAAAATCGGTCGCTTGATAAAAAAGTCAGCAAACATGGGTGAAGTGGGGGGTAAGGTGGTGTTTCCAATGCCTCGCTTATCTTCTGAGAGGGGCGCTAGCGTCCTCAAAAGATAGAACAGCTCCTCTAAGAAGTGTTCTACTGAGGCTGCTGTGTCCCTACAGGCTGAGCTTGCGCCACCGTAATAGGCGAACCATCTTGAAGGTTAAGAATGCCGGAAACCACAATTTGCTCTCCGGGTTTGAGTCCTTCTAGCACCTGATAGCTATTTCCCTGGATATCGCCCAAGCGCACGAGCCGTTGCTGCGCGACCTGCTGAGGCTGCCCCTCTGCGGGGGCGGGCGTCTCAGCAGCGGCTCCTTCCCCTTCTGGCTTTTCGCCTGAGCCAGTGCCTGCCACATAGACAAACGTTTGTCCGGCAATTCGAGTCACGACATTGATCGGCACTAGAATGCCCGGAGCCGTCTGCCAGATGATTTTGGCGCGAACAAGCTGACCATCCTTGAGCCTGCCATTGTTGGGAAAGGTGGCTTTGGCCAGTACAGCCTGATCGGTCGCATTAACTTCTGGAGAAACGAAAGAGATCCGGCCTGTGGTGAGAGATTTGCCTTGCTGGTCGAGGAGTTCTACCGCTAATCCCGTCCGCAGATCAACCGTGCGCTCGATCGGCACCGAGAGATTTAGGTCTAGCGCACCATTTTGAATAATGCTGGTGATGGTGGTATCCGTCTGGGCATAGTCTCCTACTTTGGCGGGCACATTGCCCACAACCCCGGCGATCGGCGCTCTAACCAAGTTATCGTCCAAATCTGTTGTTGCCACATCTTGCGCGGCTTGAGTGCTAGAAAGTCTAGCTCTGGCCTCTTCTCGAGCCGCTGCGGCAGCGCGAACTTGCTCTTCATTGGCGCGAACCTGTTCTTGAGCCGCTTTCAGCGCCGCCAGCGCCGTATCTCGCTGATTGGCAGCCTGATCTCTGGCTTGAACCGCCTGGGCACCTTCTTGAACCAGGCTATCGACCCTACGATAGTCAGCCTCCTGTAGCTTGACATCAGCGGCAGCGCTCTCTGCCTGTGCTTTAGCTTGGGCAACATCTGCCTGAGCAGACTGCACCTGAGCGTCCGCTGTGCTGACGGCAGCTTGAGCTGCGCCCACATCCGCTGTAGCGCCACTAACCTGAGCCACGTTGCGATCGGCTTTTAACTCAGCGATCGGTTCTCCTGCGGCTACAGCTTGGCCGGGTGCAACGAAAATTTGCACGATGCGCCCATCAACTTCCGGACGCAGCTCTACGCGGTTTTGGGCTTCCAATGCACCTACAAATTCAGAGCTTTCTTGAACCGTGCTAGATTTCACCTCTTGCAGCTCTACTGGGGTAGGCGGCGGCGCTTGGGCAGTGGGGGCACCGCCGCCGCAGCTGCTCACCAATACCGAGAGCAATAGGGTGGCACTGATAAGCCGCCCGGATAGTTGACCGGATATTCGTTGAGGCAGTCGCCTAGAAAGAGCATGACTACCGGAATCAAGAGAGCTATGGAGAATGCTGAATTTTTTCATTAGCCACCTAACTGTGTGGAGAGGTTTCAGGTAATTAAGGATTTTGGGGTGCAGAAGCACAGGGCTGAATTTCCCTAGAAGCTTTGATAGCCGATCGCCTGCTGTACAGGTGTTAAGGGGAGAGCGATCGTCAAGCCAATGGCTAAACATCACCCGTAAGGGAGATTAGTTCAGTGCGTGAAGACCTAAATCACATCAGGGGTGAGAGTGGGTCAGATCGAAGACCAAATGGAGAGCGCTTCTCCATTGTTACGAACCATCATCTTGAAAACCCCCATAAGTGACAGAGCCTGTAATAAAGAACTGCTTCCGAATGCTGCATTGCAAATCCTAAAAAACATGCCGCAGGTCGTAACGATAATGCAGCGAAAGCCTGGGTAATGCGGTCGGTAATGGCATGAATGGGTTGCACAACCTCAGATCAGGAATACTTACCCAGAAGTTAGTGCCCTAACTATTTAGTACGCACAAGATAAAGAAGTATTAATTCAATGACAAGAAGTTTACACCACAATCCTGTATTTTTATATGCCTACTGCCGAGATCTTACAAAGATTTTCTCAAAAAAACGGCTGAGTCAGACTGAGTTTTACTTTGATTTTTCGAGAGTAACATTTGCATAACTTAAATTTAGGGAAGTGTCATCCTTCTAAAAGGGTATTGTCAGTTACGGATAAAAAGTTTCCTTTAGTACACCTTGGTACAGGGGTGAAAATTCAAGGTTACATGCAAGGTCACACGCAAAATCAGCCAGCTTAGATTCGCTCAACCCTGAAATCGTGTCAAGTAAGAAAGTTGACACAAAATTTAATCAGAAATACGGGGATTAAGCAAGTTGGCGATCGCGCAATTAGCCGCATAATCTTCCCAATAGCACCTAACGGTTTCTCAACACATCAAGCACCAACAAACAAGCACCAATAAAAGGGAGTCGAGGAAGTGAGTCAAAAAAGAGTTGTTCGCCTGTCGCGCCGCCAAATTCTGAGGGGTCTGTTAGCCACTGGCGCTTTTGGCATTGCCTCAAGGTATGGAACAGGCTGCGCCTCCACCCCTAGCACCTCCGATGCTAGCACTGGGGCGAGTCCTGCCGCTGCGGGTGGCAATCCCATCACCATTGGCTTCATCTATGTGGGGCCTAAAGACGACTATGGATACAACCAAGCACATGCTGCGGGTGCAGCAGGCATGGCCAAAAAATTCTCCTGGGTGAAGCTAGTCGAAGAAGCGAATGTTCCTGAGACTGCTGCCGTGGCCGAATCCATGCGTAGCATGATTGACATTGATGGGGCTGTAGCGCTTTTTCCCACGTCTTTCGGCTACTTTGACCCCCATGTGCTCAAGATGGCGGCTGAGTACCCTGATGTGCAGTTTTTCCACGCAGGGGGACTGTATCAGGAAGGTAAAACACCCAAAAACGTGGGTAGCTACTTTGGCTACATTGACGAAGCTCAGTACATTTCAGGTATTGTGGCTGCGCTCACCTCTAAGAGCGGCAAGCTCGGCTTTGTGGGTGCCAAGCCAATTCCGCAGGTCTTGCGGAATATCAATGCCTTTACTCTAGGGGCACGCAGCGTAAAGCCAGAAATCACCACCCAGGTTGTGTTTACAGGCAACTGGGCAGAACCAATTAAAGAAGCTGAAGCCACCAACAGCATGGCAGATCAGGGCATTGATGTGGTCACCTGCCACGTAGACAGCCCAAAAGTCGTGATTGAAACGGCTGAAAAGCGCGGTATTTTCTCTTCGGGGTACCATGCCGACCAGATTGCTCTAGCGCCTAAAGGTTACTTAACCGGAGCAGAGTGGGATTGGACAAACATCTACTCCAAGCTGGCAGAAGAGATTTATGCAGGCAAAAAGCTGATGGATGGAGGAATCCCTCACATCCTGCGGGGTGGCTTGAAAGATGGGTTCTGTAAAATCTCACCCTATGGCCCTGCCGTCGGTGCCGAAGCGAAGAAAGCGGCTGATGAGGCTCAAGCCAAGCTGATGGATGGCAGTCTGACGATCTATCCAGGTGGGCTGAAGGACAATACGGGCAAGGTTGTCATCCCAGCTGGCACAACCCTGAAGCAGGATGATCCGACGCTGGAGTCCATGAACTATCTGGTCGATGGTGTGTTGGGATCGATCGGCAGCTAAAGAGCAGCGCAAGGGGAGAAGGTGATGAATAGCTGGCGTAGAAGTTTTGAATCGATTAGTTTGTCTTTCGGCGCAATCTTTGCAGGACTGATGCTGTTTGGAGTTTTTTGTGCAGCAGTGGGGCAAAACCCGTTTGCTGTTTATGGCTCGATTTGGAAGTCTGCCTTTGGCAGCTGGCAGACCTTCCAAAATACCCTGATTCGAGCGGCTCCTTTGATGTTGACGGCACTCTGCACAGCGCTTCCCGCTCGGTTGGGGCTGGTGATTATTGGCAATGAGGGGGCGCTAGTGGTCGGTGGAGTCGCGGCCGTGGCGATCGGCCTGGGTCTGGGCACTGCTCTGCCTCCGGTGATTGCTCAAGTGGCTATGGCGATCGCTGGCATGATTGCAGGCGGACTCTGGATTATGGCGGCAGGGGCGCTCAAGCATTACCGGGCTGTGAATGAAACCATTAGCAGCCTGCTGCTGAACTATGTGGCGATCGCCCTGCTCAACCATTTGGTGGGCGGCCCCATGCGAGACCCCAGTTCGCTCAATAAGCCTTCCACCTTCCCTCTACCGGAAGCGATCATGCTGGGTAATATTCCCGGTTCGCGGGTGCATTGGGGTTTGCTCTATGGCATCGTGGCCTGTGCGATCGCCTATTTCTTGATTCAGCGCACGACCTTTGGCTTTGCGGCACGCACGGCAGGCGGTAACATTCGAGCGGCTCGAATTGCCGGACTTCCGGTGGGGCAGCTGACGCTAACGGTCTGTTTCTTGGCGGGTTCCTGTGCGGGACTGGCGGGCATGGTTGAGGTTGCGGCGGTTCAGGGTAGCGCCAATGAGTCGTTGAACGTGGGCTATGGCTATGGCGGTATCCTGGTGGCCTTTGCGGCTAGGCATAATCCACTGGCGGCAATTCTCATCTCGCTGCTGGTCGGAGGCATTTTGGCAAGCGGCGGTATTTTGCAGCGGGCGCATAACCTGCCCGATGCGACGGTGCTGGTGTTTGAGGGAATTGTCTTTTTGGCGGTGCTGTACAGCGATTCGCTCTATGGCAAGATTCCCTGGTTCAAAGAAAAGCCGCTGGTTGCGGCTCCCCCCAGCCCGCCGACTAGCCCTGGGCAAGAGCCTGTCGTAATTAGCTAAAACGCAGGCGTTATGAGGGTGGGCACGGCTCACCCTATCTTTCAATCAATCCATCTGAATATGACGGCTACTGTGTACACACATCTCGGCTCGGTTTGGTATCCGAGTCCCTCCTTTTTAAGAAGGGTTAGGGAGGATCAAGCTCAGCATTGGCTAGATCAGATAACTTGTGTGTTCAAGTAATTTGTGTGTTTAAGGTAGGGATATGACGGAGCTACGGCCAACTTTCTGTTGGCGCAACAGGTGAATGATCCCTTGGAGCAATATGGTATTGGAGCAACATGGCAACTGAAGTAGCAGCAGCAGCATTGGGATGGTGGGGCGTACCGTTGGCGATCGCCGCTGGCACTATGCGGGGCGGTACGCCGTTCCTGTTTGTCAGCTTGGGTGAATGCTTGACTGAGAAGAGCGGCAAGATCAACCTGGGTCTAGAGGGCACTTTGTTAACGGGTGCAATGGCGGCCTACGGCACCTCTTACCTGACTGGCTCTCCTTGGATTGGCGTCTTGGCCGCCGGACTAGCCGGGGCAGCGCTGGGCGTCATTCATGGCTGGCTCTCTCAGCAGTTTCGGGTAAATGATGTGGCAGTCGGCATTGCCATGATTATTTTTGGTAGTGGAGTCGCTTTTTTCTTTGGTAAGCCCTTTATTCAGCCCAAGGCGGCCCAATTGCCCACGATCGATCTGGGTGCTTGGAGCGGCATTCCGGCAGTAGAGGCAGCTTTGCAAATTAGCCCTCTATTTTTGCTGGGCGTGCTCATTGCCCCCATCATGCATTGGTTTTTTAAATCGACCCGCTGGGGGCTGTTTATTCGCGCGGTTGGCGATAGCCCCGATGCCGCCAAGGCAATGGGCATGTCTATCTTTAAGGTGCGCCTGCTCAGCGTGGTTGCGGGCAGCTTTTTAGCAGGTGTCGGCGGTGCGTCCTTATCGCTTTACTATCCAGGGCTTTGGACAGAGCGCATCTCTAGCGGTCAGGGTTTGATGGCGGTGGCGCTGGTGATTTTTGCCCGCTGGAATCCAATTCAGTGTCTCTGGGCTTCGCTGCTGTTTGGCGGCGCACAGGCTTTAGGGCCTGCATTGCAGTCGGTCGGTATTAAGGAAGGCTATTACCTCTTTAACGCTGCGCCCTATATTCTGACGCTGGTGATCATGATCTTTACTTGCTCACCGAAGCGATCGCTTACAGGCGCACCCGGCGCTTTGGGTACTGATACTTAGTGTCGTCAGGCACATTAAACCTTCTGGCAAACGCGCATTCAGGTACATAACGTCCATTCAGGCATATTTTTAGGAGAGAGATTGTGAGCGGACTCGGTGGACTCAACAAATCCCCCAACGGCGTGGTGCTAGGACTGGTGCAGTCGCAGTTGCCTACAGTCGTTACCCCTGACGACCTGGCAGCTCAGACCGATCGCATCTGCGCGATGGTGGCTAAGGCAAGGCGGAATATGCCGACGATGGATCTCGTGGTGTTTCCAGAATATTCTCTGCATGGGCTGTCGATGGATACCAATCCCGACATTATGTGTCGGCTAGAAGGCCCCGAAGTGGCGGCTTTTCAGCAAGCCTGTCGCGATAACCAGATTTGGGGCTGCTTCTCGATCATGGAGTACAACCCCCAAGGCTACCCTTACAACAGCGGCATCATAATTGACGATAAGGGTGAGCTGAAGCTGTACTATCGCAAGCTGCATCCTTGGGTGCCTGTCGAGCCTTGGGAGCCGGGTAATTTAGGAATTCCTGTCTGCGAAGGGCCAAATGGCAGCACGATCGCCCTGATTATTTGCCATGACGGCATGTTTCCTGAAATGGCGCGCGAGTGTGCCTACAAAGGAGCCGAAATCATGATCCGCACGGCAGGATACACGGCTCCCATTCGGCACTCTTGGCAGATCACCAATCAGTCCAACGCCTTCTGTAATTTGATGTACACGGCCTCCGTCTGCATGTGCGGCACTGACGGCAGCTTTGACTCAATGGGCGAGGGGATGTTTGTCAACTTTGATGGCGTGCCTCTCGTCATGGGCAGCCACCGCCCCGACGAAATTATTACCGCCGAGTTACGCCCCGATCTCGTCCGCGAAGCCCGCCAGCACTGGAGCGTTGAGAACAACATCTACCAATTCGGCCATCGCGGCTACACGGCCGTCAAGGGGGGAGCACAGGACTGTCCTTATACCTATATGAAAGATTTGGTGCATGGCAACTATCGGTTGCCCTGGGAAGAGGAGGTCGTGTATAAAGACGGCACTTCTTGCGGGTTTCCGGCTCCGAGCCGCACCTATGAGGGAGAAGCGTTACATGTGGTCGATGTCGCGAACTAAAGGGATTTCGCCCAAAGAACTTACCTGCCGTTCGCACTTCGGCCTTCAACTCTGTGATTAAACCTCTGGCAAATTAGGGTTGACGGCGGCTGCGCCCCCATCAACCCTGACTTAAAACTCTGATCGGCACGAGGTCTATTAAAAGCTGAGCGTTTCTAGAGCCAAACTTCTAGACCCTACTGGAGTCAAATGGGACTATTCATTGAAGCCAACCCCTACCCCTATCCCTTTAACGGCGATCTAAAACCGCAAAACACCGCGCTGCTGATTATTGACATGCAGATCGATTTTTGCGGCGAAGGGGGCTATGTAGACAAGATGGGCTACGACCTGACGCTGACCCGTGCGCCGATCGCCCCTCTGCAAATTCTGCTGCCAGCCATTCGATCGCACGGTTTTCACATCCTCCACACCCGCGAGGGACATCGCCCCGACCTGGCCGACCTGCCAGAAAATAAGCGCTGGCGATCGCGGCAAATGGGGGCTGGCATTGGCGACCCTGGCCCTTGCGGCAAAATTTTGGTGAGGGGCGAACCGGGCTGGGAAATTATTCCCGAACTGGCTCCTCTCCCGGGCGAAGCCATCATCGACAAACCGGGCAAAGGCTCTTTCTATGCCACCGATCTGAATTTGTTGCTCAAGAGCAAAGGCATTCAAAACATCATCCTGACGGGCATCACGACGGATGTTTGTGTCCATACCACCATGCGGGATGCCAACGATCGCGGTTACGAATGCCTCATCCTCTCTGACTGCACTGCCGCCACCGATTTAGGCAATCACCAAGCTGCCCTCAAAATGGTGACGATGCAGGGCGGTGTCTTTGGAGCTGTCGCCGATTCTAGCGCTGTGCTTAAGGCGCTACAAAGCTTGTAGTGTTTCTCATTCATTCTCTTTATACATTCAAATTCCTATGACTATTGCTACCACCCCGCTCGCGATCGAAACAGAAGCGCCTCCCGAACTCGAAGTTGTCAACATGACGAAGCAGTTCGGCAAGCTGGTCGCCCTAGACAATGTTTCTATGCTGCTCAAACCTGGCACCTTTCATGCCCTGCTGGGGGAAAATGGCGCAGGCAAAAGCACCCTGGTCAAATGCATCATGGGATTCTACCGACCCGATCAAGGCGATGTGTTGATTGGCAAAAGCGCTCGGACGATCGACAGCCCCAGAGATGCACAGCGCTACGGCGTGGGCATGGTGTATCAGCATTTCACCTCAGTTCCGGCCATGACCGTTGCCGAAAATTTGGTGCTCTCTCGCATTGATAGCCCCGCGCTGATTAACTGGAAGGATGAGTACGACAAGCTCAGTGCCTTCATGTCTACGGCTCCCTTTCGAGTGCCGCTAGAGCTACCAATCTCGCAGCTTGCCGCCGGACAAAAGCAAAAGCTAGAGATTTTGAAGCAGCTCTATCTCAAGAGCAAAATTTTGATTCTGGACGAACCCACCTCTGTCCTGACGCCGGATGAAGCGGATGAAGTGCTGGGGCTGATTCGGCAGCAGGTGACGGCAGGCAAGCTCAGCGTGCTGATCATCACCCACAAGTTTCGTGAGGTCACGAGCTTTGCAGATGAAGTGACGGTGCTGCGCAAGGGCAAATTTGCCGGAACTGGCTCAGTCAAGGATCTGAGCATATCTGACATGGCAGAGATGATGATGGGTGAGCGCAAAGAGCCGCAGCCTGTCTCCAAGGTGACGCATCTCAACGCGACTCCGGTGCTGGAAGCTCGTGAGATTCACGCGATTAAAGACAGCGGTCTGCCTGCGGTAAACGGGCTGAGCCTAACGGTGCATAGCGGCGAAATTGTCGGCATTGCGGGCATCTCTGGCAACGGCCAGAAAGAGCTGGTGGAGGTGCTGGCTGGACAGCGATCGCCCAGCTCCGGAGAAGTCTTGGTCAACGGCAAGCCCTACAAGGCAACCCGAGCTGAGATGTACAGCAATAAGGTGTTTGCCCTGCCTGAAGAGCCACTGCGGAATGCCTGTGTGCCTCATATGAGCGTGGCAGAAAACATGGCGTTGCGGACGTTCGATCGCCCGCCCCAGGCTAAAGGCTTCATGCTGATCCTGAATGCGATTCGCAACACGGCGGATACGCTGATCAAGCAGTTCTCTGTCAAAACACCCTCACCCGAAACGCCGATCAGCAACCTTTCAGGCGGTAACGTTCAGCGCGCTGTCCTGGCACGCGAACTCTCCTCAGAACATATCAACTTGCTGATTGCCGCTAACCCCTGCTTTGGTTTAGACTTTGCTGCCGTGGAATTCATTCATGGTCAAATTGTCGAAGCCCGCAATCGGGGCGTTGCAGTGCTGCTGGTCAGTGAAGACTTGGATGAGCTGCTGAAGTTGAGCGATCGCCTGATCGTCATTAGCGGCGGCAAGTTTTCCTATGAGAGCGAGATTGCTAAAGCCGACTTCTCGGCCATTAGCCACAGCATGGCAGGGCATTAGGCTGATTTCGTCTCGCCTCGAGCAGGATTGACCGCCACCGCTGCATTAACCAAATTCAGCAGTGCTCCAGCCTGCTCTTGTCCCCCCGTCGCCAAATCGCTGTGGCAGAGATAGATCCGATCGCCTGCCCGGTGCAGCAAATCTAGCACCTGCCGTTGGAGACGCTGTTGATCCATCGCTAGCGTATCTTCGGGTGTCCAAAGCCGCCCGATTCTGTCTTGGAAAAACAGCGGTGCCCCAAACAGCGCGCCGCCGCCCGTCAGCCAAAAAGGCGACCCGGCATCGAGCCAAAACTGCCAACGGTGAGCCTGGCGATCGCTGCGATATTGATAGATCGTTGCCAGCGTCACGGCACCGCTGGTGCCTACGGGACGTACCGGATAGGGATCAGCCGTAATCGTGCCGTCTCTTAAAAGCTGAATAAACTGCCCCACCGCGTCAGCGATCGCCCATCCCGCTAGTTCAGACTGCGCCTGCTCAGCTACCTGCCGCAGCCGCGTCTCGACTTCCCAATAGTGCTGCATGGTTTCCATCAGCTCTCGCAGCGCTGACAGCTGATCGTAAGGCAAATGGCTGCCCCCATACAAAAATCGCTGAATGGCGCGATCGAGCAGCACAATCGGGCTGGGTAGCAAATGCTGCTGCTGTTGCGATCGCTGCGATTCTAGCCATTGCCCAATCTCTTCATAGGCTTGTGTGGCCTGATAGCCCAATCGATCCCATCGGGGAAACGCCGTCACGGCCAGGAGTTGCGGCAAGTCTGGATCGGGTACAAAGCAGTGATCGATTAACAGCCCAGCCCGCACGGGATCAATCCGAGGGGTGGCAGAGGCCGCTAATGCCACAGGAGCCTCTGCGGCATGACTCGCCCAGTCTTCCGGTGCAGCCGCCGGACTCAGCAACACCAGCAGAGATGCCACAGACTCCCGATCGACCAAGCGACCCAGCCCCGGATAGACCCAGGCCAGCAAGGTCAACAGCGCCCGAATAATCGGAGAACTGGCCAACGGCTGCTGATCATTGAGCGATCGCACCGCAATGTTTTTTCGCCCCAAAATTTCTCGCAGGGTGTACCGGGCGATCGCATCCATGCCCGGAGCGATAATTGCCACCTCCTCTGGGTGTACCTGCCCCGACTGAATGGCAGTTGCAATCGTTTCGGCGGTCTGGCGCAGTAGCTCAGCTCTAGAGGTGGTTTGAATCGTCTGGATAGAGGTCGGCAACTGCGGCAAAACCAGCGGTTCGGCAATCCAGGCCGTGACGAGTCCGCCCCAGGTGGCTCCCAGGCTGTCACCCGGCCTTTGCGCCAGCGTTTCTGTCTGGGTGCAGCGATCGCTCAGGTTAGCCAGATATTGAGGGTCAGCCCCCAGCCCCAGCCGAATCGCTCCATCCGGGTTGTAGGTAAAGGCACAGGGAATCTGCCGATCGAGGAAAAACTCAAACAGCGCACGGGCGATCGCCGGATATTCATCCAGATCATCGGCCAACACCGCTCGATAGCGCTGCTGTAAGTTTTTTTGATAGAGCGGGTGGGGCAGCAAATAGCGCCAGTACAGCTCCGTGATGATGCCATAGGTGAGCAGTCCACGCTCTAGGCACCAGTTCCACCACTGTTGCAGCGCCTCACCTACGGCATCCCACAGCTCAGAGGGGCCTTCCTGCTCCGGCATACCCTGTTTTAGCACCCAGGCTATCTCTTCGTGGGGCGTGCCGCTAGCCGCACTGAGCTGCAACAGATCGAGCGCCCGACGCACCATAAAATAGTCGCTCACCCCCTCTAGGCGCAGCCGACCGCTGCTGAGATGCGATCGCCACAGCCGCGTGGCTAGCTCTTGTTCAGTTTCGGGGCGTAGACGAACCGGAAATTGCGATCGAACCTGTAAGTTCTGAGCCAATTTCTCTGCTAGTAGGGGATAAAATAACCGCACCTCGTCCTGAAAAAACCCCAGAGGCGTTGCAGAATCGCAGGAAAATAATCCTGTGGCTTCTGCCGTAATGCGATCGGCCAAATCTAGCCGATTGTCGCCGATCGCGGCAAATACTAGGATGCGAGGCGGTAGCTGATGGCGTAACTGCGGCAGCGAAACCGCAGCCCAGCGGCGAAACTGCTCAATCAGGCGCGTTGTTTTACCGCTGGCAGTAGAACCCGTAATCCAAACAGAGTCAGGAGTCACTCATTGTCCTTTAACGAATTTGTTATGATACAACGGACTTTATGGATACTTTGTTGAAATATTCAACGGGGTTTTATGGCAGGTTTTATTTGACAGCTTGGGGACGTAGATTTCAGGACGTAGCGCTTCTTCATCCTATCTCAGCCCCACTTTTTCGATCTCAGCAGAGGCTATTCAATTAATTTTCGTCTGAGTCAAATATGAGGAATTCATTGGCGGGGGTGGTGAGAAGCTATCTACGTAGCTCAAATCGTTGGCTGTTGAGAACACCCGAGCGGGCGCTAAATCAAGCCTATGATGCTGCCGTGTTGATCAAAGGGTTAGAAGATGCCCATTTTGGCGGTAATCGGGTGGCGTTTGACTCTGGCAGCTATAGCAAAAGCGCCCAGAGCTATTTTGAGTCGGAACTAAAAAAGAATCTAGATATCATTAAGATTCGGCTAGCCGAATTTCGGGCAAGCAGCTCCATTGTTCGTCTCTCTAATCAGTCCACGACCGAGGTGCAGCTAGACGAAAACGCTAGCGAATTAAGCACCCTGAATGTAGTAGACCAACCCAATCTCATCTTGAAGAAACTGCGCTTCATTGATGAGATCTTAGCCCGCTACGAAAATAGAGCCACAAACCCGCTTTCCCCGGTGGTGGTGACTGAACCCAAGGCGATCGTGACTGATTTGCCCGGACGGATGATCATGCCAGCTAATCCAGAGGCAGAGCGCAACTCCAAATCCCTTACCGACAAAACTGGCGTGCTGCCCCGATCGATTTTGGAAACCGTCGATCGCATCCGCCGAGATCTCGATCCCGAAGCCGAACAGCAGGTTGTTCAAACCTTTCGTCAATCCCGGTTTAAAACGAACATTGCCATTCGGTTTATGCTGCTGCTGGTGATTGTGCCGCTGCTGACACACCAGATTTCCAAAAATTTCCTGGTGGGACCCGTTGTCGATCGCTTCAGAGCCGATCATGAAGCAGCAGAAATTTTCATGAACACGGAACTGGAAGAGGAAGGGCTAGATGAATTAATGCGTTTTGAGCAGCGACTGCGCTTTGAAGTGCTAATCGGCAAAGTTCAGCCGCGAGAAGATTCGGAAATTGTGGAGCAGGTGAGAGAAAAGGCGGCAGAAATCGAATCAGAGTATCGTCTGATGGGATCGAATGCGATTAAAAACATCTTCTCAGATCTGCTTTCACTGGCCGCTTTTGCCATCGTCATTGTATCCAGCAAGCGCGAAATTGCCGTAGTTAAATCTTTTCTAGATGAGGTGGTCTATGGGTTGAGCGACAGTGCCAAAGCCTTCATCATCATTTTGTTTACCGACATCTTTGTGGGATTTCACTCGCCTCATGGCTGGGAAGTGCTGCTAGAGGGAGCCTCTAAGCATTTGGGCATTGCGGCAAACCACGACTTTATCTTTCTGTTTATTGCCACATTCCCGGTCATTTTAGACACAATTTTTAAATACTGGATCTTCAGATATCTCAACCGGGTGTCTCCATCTGCCGTTGCAACTTACAAGAATATGAACGAGTAGATTTTCCACCATGCCCCCCAAACTGACGCCCAATCTGATTGCTTCAACCCCGACCACTTCTGGTAGCCCTGCAAAATTTGGGGTATGGAATCTGACGCTATTGGGCTTGGGTTCCGTTTTGGGAACAGGGGTTTTTGTGGGAATTGCCATGGCTGCCAATATTGCTGGAACAGGAGCGATCGCCGCTATTATCTTGGCGGCTCTTTTGGCACTGGGTCATGAACTGAATGCCGCCCAGCTTGCGGTCAATCAATCGGCGGCAAGCGGCACCTATGAATATGGGCAGAACTATCTCAGTCCCTGGCTGCGATTCACGGCCGGGTGGGCTTTTTTGCTGGCTAAGGTCGCTTCAGCGGCAACAGCTGCCTTGGGCTTTGCGGGGTATTTTCTCAATGCCTGGAGGCAAACTGAAATCTTTTGGCTGATGCCGATCGCCCTCAGCCTGATTGCCATTCTCACCGTGATTTTGCTGCGGGGGCTGCATCATGCCAGCTTTTCTAAACGGTTAATTCTGTCGGTGACGCTGCTTTCGCTGTTGGTGTTTCTGGGGGCTGGATGGCCGATCGCCCTTCAAAGCGATTACCTGTCTCTATCGGGGGTCTGGACCGATTGGCTATCGACGGATTGGGAGACAGCCGACTGGCGACAGGCGATCGCGCCAATTTTGCAGGCGACGGCTCTGATGTTTGTGGCCTATGGTGGCTATGGGCGCATGGCTTATCTGAGCCACGCTGTGCGCCAGCCTCGCCGCACCATTCCCTGCTCGGTGTGGATAACGTTGGCTGGGGCGATGCTGCTGTATTTAGGCGTGGCGATCGTGGCGATAGGTGCTATTGGCGCTGAGGCGCTGGGGGGCGCTGTCGAAATCTATGTTGCCCCACTGACCGTTGCAGTACGGCAGTTTGGCCCCTTGGGAACCACCCCAATCGTCGCCATTGGCGCACTAACGGCCATGCTAGCCATGCTGCTCAATTTAATGCTGGACTGCGCTCAGATGTTGCAATCTATGGCCGAGCAGCAGGATATTCCCCGCAGCTTTGCCCGGTTTAATGCGGCGGGCACAGCACCGACCTTGGCCATATTGACGGTTAGTGGCGCGATCGTCTGCTTTATTGCCGTGGGCGATGTCAAGATTACCTGGTCGTTTAGCGCCTTTTCGGTACTCATTTACTGTGCAATTACCCAGCTAGCGGTGCTCAATCTGTCGGCTCAAGAGCGGCTTTATCCTCGACTATTCCCGCAGTTGGTGTTTTGGGGCTGTCTGTTTCTCGCCTTTTGGGTCGATTGGCAAGTTTGGTTAGTCAGCTTGGGGCTGCTGGTCGTGGGTTTAATCTGGCGTGGCATTAATCAGTGGGTTGAGCAGCAGTCGCGGGAGTAGTCGTTATTTCTGTGAAGAGACTAAGGGTGAGCAGATGAGGGAGAATGACAGAACATTTGCAGGGTGGCGCTATGACGTGGGTGCGGTGGACAAGGATCTGGCTGATTGGCGGGTTAATTATCGGCGCGATCGCCCTTAGCCTCGTAGGGTGTGCCACGCTCGTTAGCCAAATTAACCGCATCGGCAATCCCAACCTGCTGTTGGGCAACCCCAGCGCTGCGATCGCCAGCCTCTCTACCCCCGAAAACTACCTGATTTCTCGACCGCAGTATGCCCTGTCCTATAACCGGGATAAGGGAATTCCCAATTGGGTGAGCTGGCAGCTCAATGCAGGCTGGCTGGGATCGCTGCCTCGGCCAGAGTTTACGGCAGATACTTCTTTACCCAAAGGCTGGTATCAGGTCAGCCCTAATGACTATACGGGCAGCGGCTTCGATCGCGGTCATGTGATTCCGGCAGCCGATCGCAATCGTGATCCTAGAGACAGCCAAGCCGTGTTTTTGATGACCAACATTTTGCCCCAAGCCGCCGACAACAACCGGGGGCCTTGGGAACAGCTCGAAAGCTACTGCCGCACCTTGGTCAAGCAAGGCAAAGAGCTTTACATCATTGCGGGTGCGGCTGGAACGGGGGGCATAGGCGAAAAAGGCAGGCAGTCTGTGATTGGGCGGGGCAAGGTGGCCGTTCCAGCCAGCACCTGGAAAGTGGTTGTAGTGCTCGATCGCCCTGGGCTAGGACTAACGGACATTACAGCCTCTACCCGCGTCATTGCCGTCAATATGCCCAACCAACAGGGGATTAAAGATCGCAAGTGGCAAGACTTTAAAACCTCGATCGATGCTGTGGAAAAGCTGACGGGCTATGATCTGCTCTCTAACGTTGCCCCTGCCGTACAAACGGCGATCGAAGCCCTATGAGCCGCACGCCGACGCTGAAATTCGATCGGGGCACGCTGCTGCTGCATCCGCCACCACGCGGCAAAGCCTGGGTCGATTTTGCTACCTGGGACGATCGCGTTGAGCGGTTTCGCGTGCCTGCCATCCAATATCGGGCGCTGGTGGAAACCTTGCAGGCAGAGGGCACGGCCTTCACTGACGAGGCCAAAGCCTTTGCGCCGATTCAGCTCAACGCCAAGTTGGAGCGATCGCCCTACCCGCACCAGCAGGAAGCTTTGACCGCCTGGAAAGAAGCAGGACGGCGGGGAGTCGTGGTTTTGCCTACAGCAGCGGGCAAAACCTATCTGGCGCAAATGGCGATGCAGGCTACGCCCCGCAGCACGCTGATCACCGTGCCAACTCTGGATTTGATGCACCAGTGGTATGCCAGTCTGCTGGTCACTTTTCCGGATGCTGAAATTGGGCTATTGGGGGGTGGCTCTCGCGATCGCACCGACATTTTGGTTGCCACTTACGACAGCGCCGCCATTCATGCAGAGTCTTTGGGCAACCGCTATGCCCTGTTGATTTGTGACGAGTGCCACCATTTGCCCAGCGACTTTAATCGCGTGATTGCCGAATATGCCATCGCGCCCTATCGCTTAGGCTTGACCGCCACCCCCGATCGCTCGGATGGCAGACATGTGGATCTAGATACTCTGCTAGGAGTAACGGTCTATCACCGCACGGCAGAAGATTTGGCGGGTACGGCGCTGGCTCATCACGAAATTATTCAGCTCAAGGTGGAGCTATCCCCTCTGGAGCGTCAGCGCTACGATCGCCTCACGGCCTTACGCAACGACTTTTTGCAGCGATCGAATATTTGGCTGGGAAGTATGCAGGGCTGGCAGCGGTTTGTCCAAGCCAGCGCTCAATCCCAAGCTGGACGTCGCGCCATGCTGGCCCATCGCGAAGCCAGAGCGATCGCCTTGGGCACAGAAGGCAAGCTGCGGATTTTAGCTGAGCTGCTGGCACAGCATCATCCTGAGCAAACCCTGATTTTTACCAACGACAACGCTACCGTCTACCGCATCTCGCAGGAATTTCTCATTCCGGCGCTGACCCACCAGACTCCTGTTAAAGAGCGCCACGAAATTTTGCAAAACTTTCGCGAAGGAAAGTATAAAACGCTGGTGGCTTCTCATGTGCTAAATGAAGGGGTGGATGTGCCAGAGGCAAGCGTTGCCATTTTGCTATCGGGCACAGGCTCGGCGCGGGAATATATCCAACGGTTGGGTCGAGTATTGCGCAAGGGGCAAGCTCAAAAATTTGCGCTGCTCTATGAAGTTGTGGCAGAAGAAACAACTGAAGAAGGGGTGTCTCGTCGCCGCCGCCAACCCCCCAAGACCGCTCAGCCTGTGCGTCAGCTAGAGCTAGTGCAACCTGCCGAAATCTTTCGCGCTGCCGATGCTCCCGGCTCTTATGGAACTGAGCTAGATACGATCGCCCCTGAGATTGAAGGGGAGCCGCTTGAGGATTAATGAGAGAGAGAGAGATTGCCCACAAAAATGTCTTTGTTTGAACTACTGTGAGTACAGCTACAAATGTTCTTTCTGTAACGCAATTTTGAATCAAATGATGAATAGCTTGCAATCTGATTTGAGCGCTAATAAGTTGTAGCGCGATCGTCTCATTTGCTTTCAATCATCTTCAACATAATCGTACTACAGGATACAATTACGCTTGATTTTGGATGACTTTTGCTTCGACTATAGATCTGCTGAAGCAGTTCGACATGACTCAAAAATTTAGATCTATAGACTCATAGTTGCGCTTAATCAGCGATACTTAAAACAGGCATCAAACGTCAGTTTTTGAGAGATGGGTAGAAGAGACATCAAGGCGTTGAGGTGCAATTACGGAAACTTGAAATAATTGATAACATTCACATCTCGGTAACTCGATCTCAAGGTTTAAAGAGCAACTGAGAAGACAAAATAATCGGCGGAGCGATCGGTCATTTTGCAAATCCGGATGAAATTTCAAAATTAAATAAATTCCAACCCAACCAATTTTTCAACTGGTCGAGTGTTGATCACCGTACTTGGTTGAGATCAGGACAGTTTTCCGGAAAGAATAGGCGCAGTTGTTGTAGTGGCATAGGACGACATATGCTCGACTGGCTAGGTGACTTTTACTGTTCTTAAGCCTCTCGGAACGAACTACCACCATAAAATTCCGTAGATTCCCTGTTGTTAATTTGGATAAACGTAGAGCAACTTTTGCCTTCTGCGCGGCGTCCTAGACTGTCATATGTTGGAGTTCTCACGAGGCATCTACCGTTCATTAGCGAAAAGCCTCCATCACAATGAACTTTGCAATTTCAACTCCCAACAGTTCAGTAGTTAACAAGTCCGTTTCTAAGAAATCGGCCAGCCCATCAGCCTCTAGCAAATTAGGTCGATCGCGGTTAGCTGCCGAGGCTCAACGAAACACCGTTCCTGAAAATGCATCTTTGAAAACGTCACCCCCAGAACCGATTGTGAAACCGTTAACTTTTCAATCATCTGCTCAGTCGTCCATTCAATCACCTGTTCAATCACCTGTTTCATCTCCTGCCCACTTATCGATGATTCCAGACTCACCCATTCAGCGGCTAGACAACAATCTAACCTTGCTGCAAGGCGTAGTCGAGGGTCTGCCCGACGGCATTATGATCTTGAGCGATCGCGGCGAACTTACTTATGACAACAGCTGCGCGCGCCAGATTTGCCAAAACTTACTTTCAGCTTCAGCTTCAGAGCATGTTCCTCAACAGGTGTGGCGATGCTGCCAAGCTTTAATGGATAGCCGCCGCCAGTTTGAGCAAACTATTGTGATTGAAGACGAAATTCAAACTGAGGAAGGAACAACGATTCGGATTCGAGTTCGCTGGCTTAATCCTCAGGTCGAGCATCCTGCTTTCTTAGTCACCTTAGAAGATCAGCAGCGATCTGCCCAATACAGAGCCTATGCCGAAGCGCAACGCTATAGCCTAACTGAACGAGAAACCGAAGTTTGGGTTTTGAAGCGAATCGGACTGACTTATAAAGCGATCGCTGCCAAACTCTATATTGCTGAAGATACGGTCAAAAAGCACATCAAAAATATCCATGCCCGCCGAGACGCTTCCCAATGGGCAAACGTCTAACGGCAGCTAAACTGCTCAGAGCAAAGGGTTGCCCCCTGATCCTGCTCTGAGCAGATAGCGTCATAGCTCTTTCACATAGTGCTTTAGTTTGTTAACTGTCAACCGCTAAACTGTAGCCCCCCAGTAGCCCCATGAACGACACTCAAAAATACGGCTTATCTTCCGCAAATTCAGAAGTTTGGCGCTCACAATCGTCAGGATTTACTTACCGGACAGCGGCGCAACGCCATGCTATGCAGCCTACCGAACCCACCCTCACCAGAAAGGCGCAAAAAAATCAAACCTCCTATCCTGAAGCGCAGGCGATCGATGTAGCGGCGATCGAAGTAGAAGCCATTGGCGTAGCCCTAGAAATGATTGAAATGGAGGTAACTGAGCTACAGCGTATGGCCTACGAAAGCCAACCTGTCCCCAGTGAACCAGACCCGACTCCGCCCTTGGCTCAAACTCAGAACTCCAGCGCTAACCCTGGACTCTTAGATATCGGCTTTTGGCTAAATTTGCCTGAATAGCCAACGCGATCGGGGTGCGAGAGTTGCTAGCCTTGAAGAAGTGTTTTTTCAAGGCAGCACGGCGAGATTATGCAAACTGCGATCGCTTCTCCAGCAACGGCAGCTCTACCCCCGTTGATTCCCCGAGATGTTCTATTTGGCAACCCAGAACGCACCCGGCCGCAGCTTTCGCCGGATGGCCAATACCTGGCATACATTGCACCCGACGACAAAAATATTCTTCAGGTCTGGTTGCGAACTCTGTTGTTCGAGGAGCCACAGGCCCAACAGGACGACCAAAAAATTACCAACGACCCCAAACGCGGCATCCGCAGCTATTTCTGGACTTATGATGGCAGCCACCTGATCTACATTCAGGATGCCGATGGCGATGAGAATTTTCACTGCTACTCCGTCAACATCCAAACCCAGCGGGTGCGTGATCTGACTCCATTTCAGGGCGTCAAGGCACAGCCGATCGAACTCAGCCCCGACTTTCCCAACGAATTTCTGGTGGGGCTAAACCTAAAAAACCCCCAAACCTTTGATGTGCATCGGGTTGATTTGCAAACGGGGGCGGTCTACTTTGACACCGAAAACCCTGGCAATATTGTCAGCTGGACGATCGATCCGCTGTTTCGAGTGCGCGTGGCGATCGCCGCTACCTCCGACGGGGGTTCTGATCTGCTGTATCGCCCTGTGATGGAAGAGGATTGGGATGTCTTGCGCCATTGGGGAGCCGAAGACGAAGGCTATGCGGTCGGCTTCTCGGCCGATGGCAGAATTCTCTACATTGTCGGCAGCCACGAAGCCAACGCCAAACGCTTGATCGCTCTGGATCTAGAGACACGGCACGAAACGGTGATTGCAGAAGACACGCAGTATGACGTGGGTGGCGTGGTGACTCATCCTACCAATCACACTCTGCAAGCCGTTGCTTTCTATAAAGACAAGCTGGAATGGCAAATTTTAGACCCCAGCATTGCCGACGACTTTGCCGCGATCGCCCAGGTGCGCCCTGGCGAGTTTAGCATTGGCAGCCGAACTTTGGCAGACGATCGCTGGCTGGTGTCGTACACCACCGACGATGGCCCTGTTTACTATTACCTCTACGATCGCGCTACTAAAACCAGTCAGCTTTTATTTAGCAATAAGCCAGTTTTAGAAAACCTGTCTCTGGCCGCAATGCAGCCGATCGCCTATGCCGCCCGAGATGGCTTGACGATTCATGGCTATCTGTCTATGCCCGTCGGCATGGCGGCTCAAAACCTGCCGACTGTGCTGCTGGTGCATGGGGGGCCTTGGGCACGAGATACCTGGGGCTACGATCCTCAGGCTCAGTGGCTAACCAACCGGGGCTATGCCGTCTTGCAGGTCAACTTCCGAGGCTCTACTGGCTTTGGCAAGGCGTTTTTGAATGCGGGCAACCGGGAATGGGCGGCAAAAATGCATGATGATTTGCTAGATGCCGTCAATTGGCTAGTGCAGGAAGGCATTGCTGACCCGGCAAAAATTGCCATTATGGGCGGCTCCTATGGGGGCTATGCCACGCTGGTGGGGCTAACCTTTACCCCTGAGGTGTTTGCTGCCGGAGTAGATATTGTTGGCCCCAGCAACATCGTGACTTTGCTGCAAAGCATTCCACCCTACTGGGCACCACTAAGGGCGCAAATGTACAACCGCATTGGCAATCTCGAAACCGAAGAGGACTTCCTCAAATCGCGATCGCCCCTGTTCTTTATCGATCGCATTCAGAAGCCTTTGCTGATTGGCCAGGGGGCAAACGATCCGCGCGTTAAGCAACCCGAAAGCGACCAGATTGTCCAGGCCATGCGCGATGCTGGAAAGCCTGTTGAGTATGTCTTGTATCCAGACGAAGGGCATGGCTTTGCCCGTCCTGAAAACCGCATTCAGTTCTATAGCATTGCCGAAGCGTTTTTAGCCAAGTACCTGGGCGGACGTTGTGAACCGCTGGGTGAGATTGCAGGCAGCACGGGCATTCTCAGCTAAGAGCGGCTGCAAAAAAAGGGCTTGAGAGATGTATCTCTCAAGCCCTTTTTTTGCCCATAAGCTATGGTCAGAGCCAGTGGATATTCACCGCCTAGCCCTCAAGAATGAGGCAAGGTTTGCTGATATTCCTTAAAGGATTGGTAGTAGCGATCGCTCTCATAGAGGTGGCAATGCTCCACAATTTCCTGCATTAGCCCTAGCGAGAACTGCCGCTCCTGAATGTATTCGCCCCAATTTTCTTTCAAAATGCGATGCGCCTTGCGCAGGTTATAGGAAGGAATCGCCGTTGAAATATGGTGTGGCACATGCACGTTAATGTCATGGCAGAGAAACTCAACCCAGCGCGGATAGTCGCAGTGAACCGTACCCGTGAGCTGCGCCATCGCTTCGTTCCACTGAGCCGCCGGAGTAAAGGGAATCTCAGCATCTGTATGATGCACCAGCGTAAAGGTGCTCATCCAGAAGTGATAGACCATCCAGGGCATTAGCCAAAACTTGACGAAGCCCCAAAAGCCTGTTGTGATGATGAGCGCTGGAAAAGCGATCGCCGCAAAAATCACCACAGACGCGATCGACAGCTTCACCTTATCTCGATCCTTCGGCGCAAAGTTGGCTAGATCAAAGTGCATCAGCCCCCAATGGGCGATCGACCCAACCCACCAAAACCAGCCGCGAATAGCCTGATAGCCCTGACGTTTGGCGACACCGATGCTCTCATAAAACTCAGTCGTGAACGGCTGCCAAGCGTTGTCTACCTCTAGCTTGTTGGTATGAGCATGGTGATAGTTGTGCAAAATCCGCCAGCTGTGAAAAGGGTAGATCAAGGGTGCCATCATCACATGACCCACCAAATCGTTGACCCAGCGACGGTTAGCAAACGAGCGATGCCCACAGTCATGACCCACAACAAACCAACCTGTAATGGCGGTACCTGTGTAGATCCAGGCGATCGGCAGCAGATACCAGGGAGAATACGCAATGGCTAAAAATCCGATCGCTGCCATTGCTACCGTGATTAAAGCCGTCATCCAGGCTTTAACCCGATTTTTCTGGAAGCATTCTCGGGGCAGAGTATGCAGGATATGTCTGAGTCTCAAGGCGGAAGGATCGGGAACTACGGCCGATGCCGAATTGTCAATCTTTGCCGTCGATATCGTCATGTATTAGGAAACTCTCTGATTACAAGAAAATAAAGGCACACAGAAGCGATGCGAATGGCGAACCGGACTGAGAGCGCCAAAATCGCAATAACGTTGAGTCATATCTGACCTAAAGCAGATAAACTCTAAGACAAATTTGCCCTAGTAATACAGATGCGCCCTAATTAGTATACCGTTGCTTAATACTACTTAAAGCTTTACTCATCGTAATAATCTACCTGCCGGGGTGGCTTAATCCGAGTTCGAGCCGGAGGCAAAAGCTGGGGCTGCTCGGCAAAGTTGTAGGGAGTCGGCACAGGATGTACCACATGCACCGTCCGGGTTTGACGCCGACGAGACGACATCATCACGAGCACAATCACCCCAATCAGAACCAGGCCACCGCTGACCAAAACCACGAGCAAGATGCCGCCGCCAATCCAGAGAATAGTACTCTGAACTTGCCCTGAAGACGGGTCGTTGCGCAGCAAAGCTGTTGGATCACTTTGCTTTTGAGCCGCCATAGTGTCAATCAAGCGCTGCTGTTCTTGCAGTTGAGTAAGCAGCTGCTCGGTGTGGCGCTGCTGCCTTTCGAGCTGAACGCGCAAATCTTCGGATTGAGTTTGTTGCTTTTCTAGCTGACTCTTGATATCTTGAGTGTCGCTCTGCTGCTTCCGAAACTGATCGGTCAGATCGCGGGCGATGCCTTGCTGCTGCTCAACCTGGGTTTGTAACTTCCACCCCTGTCCTGGGTCTTGAAAGATCCCTGATGGTGAAGGCATGACTACAGGCTCTATAGGAGATGACTGCAACACCCTGGGCTGGCTAATGGCCAGGTCGTTTCGCAATAAAAAGAGCGCTGCAACGCCCGTGACAGCACATCCCGCTAAAAATGCCGCAGTATCAGCCATTATTTCTCCACCTCTACACCACGGCTGGGCTACAGAAAATTCCGACTCCCAACGCGCTTGCCCGGAATGGCAAACCTAGTACTAATATTAGCAACATGCCACAAGAATGACCTACTATATCTTGTGCCCGTAGGATACTTTTAAGACAATTTTACGCAATTCTGACCGTAGTTTTGGGATCAAACAGGTGAATCTTGTCGATCGCTACAGATAGCCACAGCGATTCTCCTAAAGTTACGGCGCGATCGGGTTCAATTCGCGCCTGCAAAATGCTGTCAGGTTCGCCCTCCGAATGGGCGCTTTCCGTCAGCCTGACGGTGAGAAAAGTCTCGCTCCCTAGCGCCTCAATGTGATTGACCTGAACGGGCAGATTTTTGGGAGCCGGAAGGCTAACGCTAAGATGCTCTGGACGAATCCCCAAGATCAGCGATCGCCCATCATAGGGCTTCAAGGCGGCCTCCCAGCTTTCAGGTAGCGTCATCCGAAACTGGGGATGCTGGATCAACAGCGGCGCTTTAACCTGCACGGGAATAAAGTTCATCGGCGGTGACCCAATGAACTCTGCCACAAAGCGATTGGCAGGACGGTTATATAGCTCTAGGGGTGAGGCAATCTGCTGAATTTGTCCGGCGTTCATCACGGCAATGCGATCGCCCATCGTCATCGCTTCAGTTTGGTCATGGGTGACATAGACCGTCGTTGTGCCTAACTTGCGCTGAAGGTTGACAATTTGCGTGCGGGTTTCGTTGCGCAACTTGGCATCCAGATTAGACAACGGTTCATCCATCAAAAACACTTGTGGATCGCGCGCCATAGCCCGTCCCAGCGCCACCCGCTGCTTTTGCCCGCCAGAAAGTTGTTTGGGGTAACGATCGAGTAAGGCATCAATTTGCAGCATTTGAGCCACAGTAGCCACCCGTTGCGCGATCGCTCTTTCTTCGGCTGACCAATACTGCAAGCCTCTGGGCAGCGATCGCGTTAGCCCCACGAGCGCACGTTCTGCCCAAAGCGGCCGCTGGGTTGCCGTTTTAGAGTAGGTTCCAGCTCCTGCGGCTTCCTGCGCTGCCGCTCTCCATTCACCTGACGATCGCCGTAGCCCAAAGGCCAGATTGTCATAGACCGTCATGTGCGGATAGAGGGCATAGCTTTGAAATACCATCGCAATGTCGCGTTGTTTGGGGGGCAGGTCATTGATCAGGCAATCGCCCACCCAAATATTGCCGCCTGTGATGCTTTCCAATCCGGCGATCAGCCGCAGCAACGTGCTTTTACCACAGCCCGACGGCCCCACCAACACCATGAACTCACCGTCATGAATGGCAAGGTTAATCCGGCGCAAGACGCTAACGGCTGAGCTTGGCTCGCTGCCCGACTCTTTGAGATTTTCCTCAGAGGTTGGGTTCAGACGATTTGCCTTACCTTCCTGCCGACGCGGAAAGCTTTTGTAGATGTTCTCGATTACGACCTGCGCCACAATGACCTGCTGCTTCAGCTTATTCTTGCCTATGGTTGAAAAGTTTAGCCGGAACTCTGGTAATTAGAACCCGTAGAGGGCGATCGAACCTGAGACTTTCTAGAAAGTCATGCCTTAATTTAACGTAATAGTCTATTTATAACTGGGGTTGAAGATGGGTTTGGAAGCCGTGAATAGCGGCGATCGTCACAGGATATCAGCAATGCTTTTTTATAGTACAAAGTTTAGTACAAAAGCCGTTGTGCGATCGCGTTTCTTCTCGTTCACTCAATTTACAATTTCAAGCTGTTATCTAGGGTAAATATGAGATAGAATCTTCGGAGATACAGGCTAAGGTTCGAACCTCAAAAATTCGGAGTTTTATTCTGGATCGATCTGGGGGCTATAGCACAGTTGGTAGTGCGTCTCAATGGCATTGAGAAGGTCAGCGGTTCTACGCCTGTGAAACCCTTGTTAGCCCTAAAGCTTTTTACCCCTCGTCATTATCTAGCCGTTCCCAAAGACGTCCTAAGCTTAGCAGTTAGGGCAGCGGTTATCCTGATATCCGATATCCTGAGTGTATCCTTACTACCGTTTTGCCTCTAGGCAAAGTAAGGAACCCAGACATAGCACTCTCGGTTCATATCTGCCTCCGAAGGGTGAGCAGTTATGTGAATGTGAGGATCATTCACACGGCACCATGCATCTATCTGGTTTAGGGTGCCATCAAAAAGATCGGTGCCGATAGAGCGCTTCACTAGGTAGTAGGTGCCAATGAAAACGGGAACGTAGTAAGCATTTGGGGGAAGCATAATGAACCTTCAGGGGTAGTGGGAAGCACTTAGGTTTAGGTGCTTCTCTATGTGCCTCTAAGCCTTATCCCACAAGGCTTTCAGGTGTCAAGCCTCCATACTTGCAAGTATACTAGGGAGTGCCCAAAGTTACCCAGGCTACCTAAATACCGTAGCGTCTCCCCGGAAGCCCCTAGAAGCCCTATAGAGCCGCCTTGGGTGCCTTCTGGGACGATAGGGCACTCAAGGGCTTTCCATAGCTTCTAGGGGCATTCTGAGAGGGCTACTCTAGATATCCATCTTTGAAGGCAGCTACCCAGGTGTCTAAGGGTGTCATCAGGTGCTTAGGAACTCGGTAGGATGTTTCGCCTGTAGCCTGGTTATGCCACCTTAGCCACTCAGAGGGCTTGTATGCGATCGCGTAAGCTTGCTCGGTACCTGTGTTAACTGCGATAACCAGGTGAACAGGTAAGTGCTTAGTGTCGTATTTCTCTACACAACCTATCAGGATGCCAGAAGGGCTATCAAAGGATGAGCTATCCAGTGCCTTAACCTCAGCTAGGATCTGCCTAGTGTGGCTTAGCTTTATCCTGAGATCTACTTGGTAGCCCCTAAGCATGTCCTCTGGCTTAGGGTTGCCCTTAGGATACGGCTTAGGACGGTTAGGGATAGCCCAGGCTTTAGGGTGCTTCCTCATGTATTTAAGTGCCCAGGCTGTTTTGAACCGTTGGCATAGACGGCTAGCGGGAACGCCTTGGGAACGCAAGTAGGATGCTACAGTTTCTTCCCACTGCTCCCCATATGCAAGGTTATAGGCATAGCGATCGGATGGTGCTAGCGGCTTGCTAGGACAGCCAAGAGAAGCTAAAATAGACATAGAGAGAGATAGTTAGTTGATGTCTTCTGAGTGCCTGAGGTGGCTGGTAACTGCCTCAGGTATTTTGCTGTCTGGGGATGCAATAAGAAACCCCTGGATGATCTCTAAGGCTCTACCAGGGGTTCCACTTTGTTCTTTGGGTTTAGGCTTACCGGGGAGAAAGCTTGGACACTCTTCCGTTAGCTACAGGGATACACTCTGAGGAACCCTCTTTCACGTACCAGCGGCCTCTCATCACCTTGTTATTGAACATTTTCTGTGTATAGCCTAGGTTGCCTAGTGCAGTTGCTACCGCTCTACTCTGGCCTTGTTGCTGCGATGGCTGGATGCCCAGCATGTGTAGCATCACGTCTGAGGCTTGAAGGGCTAGGGTAGCGCCTTCAGGGATATTAGCCTCTAACTCCTCTAGGGCTTTGTCTAAGATCTCGTCGTAAATACTAGGTGTCTGGAAAGCTTTGTTAGCGATCGCCGATAGCTCTGTCTCTTCAGAAGTGAGCCACCATTTTTGTCCACTCTGATAGAGGTGGTAGGCAACTGCCCAAATGGCATCACGGTTAGCCGCTAGCCACTCTAGGGGGAACTCATGATCGCCTGTGTCGATAACCCAGAACCGTCTAGATCCTGTCTCATCATTGAGGAACGATGTCTTGTTAGTGTTTCCTGAAAACACTGTGTGGCGAGGACGGGCTTTACCTAGATCCTTGTGCATGTCTCGGAAGCTATCGTGGGTTTCGGTGAGGAATGCCTTTAGCGCTGAGATATCCTGGGCTTTGAATGTGGCCTCTATTTCCCCTAGCTCACAGCCCCAGGCTTGCTGCATTATCCGGGCATTCTCGGTATTGTTCTGATGGCTGTGAAGGGTTCGGAAGTGTTCCCCAAAGAGGGTACGTAGCATCTGGGTTTTGCCTACGCCCTGTTTCCCTCTGATGACAAGGGCATTATCCATCTGGCACCCTGGCTCTACAGCTCTAGCTACAGCCCCAATAAGCCATTTAGATAGCTGTGTTTGGGCTAGCGTGTCATCGGTACCTAGCAACGTCTTAGCTAGGCTATGGAATGCCTCTGTGCTGGCTTGGGTAGGTTCGGGAAGCTTCCGGAGATATTCCAGTACAGGGTTAAAGGTATTAATGTTATCCCAAACCTTACGCTTAAGTACATCAAAGGGAAGCCTAGACATGGTGCCTAAGGCGTTCTCTAGATCATTGAGTAGCTTGGATAGCTCGGTATAGCCAGGGGTATCTGTCCAGTTGTAGAAATACAGGTGCCCGTCCCACTCATTAAGGGCTAGGTTTTTGAGGTAGACAGCTTTGAAGATCTCCCAAAATGCATAGCCCTTATCCGGTGCGATCGCTAGGTGCTTCTGTGCCTCCTCTCTGGCAGCCTGGATGGGGCTATTGGCAGCCTCCATAGCCTCTACTTCATCCTTCAGAAGCCCTGCCTGATAACGGTTTGCAGGGGTGATATCCTTGACAAAGGTTAAGCCAGCTTTAGCTGTGAGCGTTAGGTTGTACATTGTAGTTATATAGCGGGTTAGGTTAGTTGATGTCTTCTGAGTGCCTGGGGTAGCCACCTCAGGCATTTTGCTGTCTATCGGCTGGCTAGGGCATCTAGTAGGGCATCCAGACGGGCATAGCCAGCGGCTAGGGCTTCTGCATCTGCCTGATGTGCCTTAGCTGTCTCCTCATTACGCTGGGCTAGTTGGATGCAGTAGCGGATAGCGGATGATGTATTGCCACTGAAGCGCTCGGTAGCGATCGCTCGGATGAACTCAGAGTTATTGCTGTCAAGCCGAAGGGTGACGGTAGGGGTGTTAGCCATTAGAGGGTGTCTCCTGTAAGGAAGTTGTCTGACACCTCTAAGCTGTGTTCAGGCTGTCCTGGGCTGTATTTGTACGGCTAACCGTACACCTTGGGGCGGTTAGGTACTGTTTCAGCGATCGATATAGAGCTATTTCTATGATCCTGGTAGCTAGCTAGGGGATATTCCAATGATCACGGAAGCCATCTGGGCAGTTAGGTAGGCATAGCTAGCCTGAGGGGACGGCTAGGGAACGGCTAGACATCTACCCAAAACCCTTTACATCAAAAGGGCACCCTATACACTAGCTATACACCACTAGTGTGAACGGTTTTTTGTTGATATACAAGGCTTTGAGGGCACCCTTTACACCCTTTACACCTATATCAAAGAAAGTTAGATATTGTACTGAGTTCCTATATCTCTGTAGCTCCCCAGCATTGCAGCTATTTTGGTGTATAGGTGTAAAGGGTTCCCCCTAACCCAATCAGGGTAAGGGTTTCAGGCTGTACACCAAGGTGTACAGCCTGGTGTAAAGGGTGTAAAGGGTTAGGCTACGGAAGCAAGCTAGCCGTCCCTAGTGGTGATAAGGGTACAGCCAGCTAGCCCCTAGATAAGCACTAATGCCTAGCATCGCCCCAATGCCTCGGAAGCCGACTAGCCAGCCCTAGCGACACCCTACCTACAGCCCTAGTGGCACCCTGACTAGCCCTGAAACTGCCTAGAACCAAGGCACAGGGCTAACCCTAGCTACCTAGCCATTAGGTACGGCTAGACGGCTCCAGGGATACCCTACCTAGCCCTAACTCACGAACCGTACACCTGATAAGGCTTCTGGCGATCTCCTGTTTCCCCGAAACTACTCTCTAGAACTCCTAGAACCAAGGCACCTAGCTAACCCTAGCGATCTGAGGGGCTATTTTTACCTAAAAGCTCAGATCACGGTGAAAGCCCGTGTTTTGCATCAGATCGGCTATTTCTTAGCTCCAAAAGGCTACACCCGGCCTCCCACTGTAGTTCTAGGAGTTCTAAGGCTTAGTTCTGGATAACCTGACGATCGCTGGGGCTAGCCTCCCACCGTAGTTCTGGGAGTTCTCCGGGGCTGGGTACCCCTAGGGCTAACTAGACGGCTTCCGGGCAAGGGTACTTTGACAAGCGATAACTTCCTGGGGGCTACCTACCATACCTCTGAGAGAAGTTATCGCGCCCTAAAGTACCCCTTGCCATGCCCCTACACCTTAGGGGTGATACCTGTCACCTAAATAGCACCTGACAGAGTTAGCCCCACCTCTCTAGCCCTTCTAAATAGCTATATAAGCATATATGCCTAAAGCCCACTCTTGCGTTATCTGTGATCACCCTCAGATCACAGAAATAAACTCTATGATCATTGCTGGCATTCCCCTAACCGAAGTAGAGCGTACCTTTGCCCCAGCGTTCTCCCTACCCACCCTCAGGCGACACAAGAGCCGTTGTGTGCTCCGAGCGATCGCCCCTATGGAGCCTATCGTCCACTCAGAGCCACCCAAGGATCTTCTGGGATATGGGCTAATGAAGCTTCTAGCTAACATAGAGCGGCTGGATGCCCTAGCTGCCACTACCGCTAACGTTAGGGCTATAGAGGTGATGTCCAGCCTGATCCTGAGGCTACTGGAATATCACAAGGCAGCAGATCTAGCCGCTGGGAATAGCCCCAGTGAGCTTACAGTGCATGTCCGGTGTGTCGGAGTGGATAGCGAGGGGGCTACGGTTGCCCTACCTATGCCTACTTCAGATCCACTTTTAGATGAGTAGTTGCCCCACTAAGCAACTAAGCAAGATCCCCGAAAGCCATACAGATAGCCTTTTGTGGAATATCCCAAAAGGCGCTGGACTAAACCCTAGCCTACAGGTGCTATATCAGTGACATTTTAGGGTTAACTGACCTACACCCTAGACACCTATGGATAACCCTTTCCAACTCCAGACAGCCGATCTTTATATGCCTGAGAACCGGGGCACTGTCCGGAGAACCGTTTACATTCCCAGCCTTGTCAACAGACAGCTAGAGGCGATCGCTGAGACAGACAGCCGATCCACCGCTGATGTCATTAGGGAAGCCTTCCGGTTCTATCTGGATAGCTACAAAGCCCAACGTTTCCCCTAGGTGCCATCGGTACCGTAACAAGCCACCTTACCCACCTTACCCATCGGAGCATTCACTATGTATTCTAACCAGCCGTCTGAAGCGTCCCTCAAGGCCAAGCTAGATCAGGCAGTAGCCAACCGTCTAGCCCAGGAAGCCAAGCAAGCCCAGGCAGATAAGGAAGCTAAGGCATCTAAGGCGATCCTAGATAGCTTTGTGGCTAAGCATGTAGCCTTAGCGATCGCCACAGGGATAGCTAAACCAGGGCTATTCAAGCTTCACCTAGAGGCAGCACAGGACGCACAACGGGCTTATCTGGAGCTAGCCTATGATCTTCTGAGTGCCCCTCTGTATGCCCTAGAGCGGGCTAGTGGGAAACTCTACTGGCACTTCAAGGGCTACAGCGATGTTACAGCGTTACAGAGCGCTATTGAGGATCACATCGGGAACAGATACATGGACACCCCTGGCTACTTTGCTCCCCTCTTAGCCGCGTTTGTGGATAACTCTGGCAACCCTGAGTTGAGCTATGAGCAAGGTAAGCGCTTTGCGGTAGATGATGCCCTAGCCGCTAACCAGGCACCCTCTGTTCCCGATGGCTTAACCTTCACTGATCAGGCTTCCCTTTGTATCGCTATGGGCTGGCAGGTGATCTAGCATGCCTCAAGCCCTTGTAACCACTGACCAAGCCTACCCAGCCCCAAAGATCATTGCCTGGGTTAGGGGTGAGCCTATCTTTAGCCTTGAGTGGGTGATATTGTCCCAAGATCCTAGAGCGTTCAAGGAAGTTACGGGAACCCCGTCTAGCCGTCCCATGACAACCCCAGAAGCCGTCTAGCCAACCCTTAAGGAAACCATGCCCAAACCTCTATATCTGCTCAACACCTATGTTGAAACCCCGACAGCCAAGCCAGCCGCTAGAGGGTGTCCTTACTTGCCTCATGGGTGCCCTAGGGTTCTAGCAGGTGCGACACAATGCACCTATGCGGTTAACGGTGGATGCTCAGCGAAGCGTTAACCCCTCATTAGAAAACCCTCGGATATCCGAGGGTTTCTTTGTACCTAGTTCCGTAGCCTTGGGAGAATAGAACGTAGCACCTGGCTATCGGCTAGCCACTCCCCAGCCTTTCCCCGGACATCCTCTGTATTTGCTGAACTTGCCTTAGAGATACAGATATCCGATAGCACCGCAATGACATGCTTTACCCCCCTTAGATCTACCCACTCTTCTAGCTTCCTTTTGTTCATCTAGTTACCCCTCAGTTGCCTAACTTCTGACACAAGGCTATCACGGGCTTCTAGGTTAGGCAACTGTAGCCCTAACTTTTGCCTGTGTCTGGCAGATAGCGATCTACAGCAGCCGTTAGCAAGAGTGCAGAGAGGCTAACCCCTCGCTTCCGAGCGATCGCCTTAAGCTGGCTATGTAGCTCTTTAGGCATGGATACCCGAACTTGGGTTGTAGTTTCCTTATTTATGGGCATAGAGGGGAACCCGTAGGGCATCCTCTAGGATAGGCTACTGTGCCCCATCTATGCCCCTCTAGATAGGCATCTGGGGCAAACTAGGACGATCAACTAGCCCTAGGTAATGCCTAACGATCATAGATGTATCCCTGTGCCCAGCTATGTAAGCTACCCCGGCTATTGAGGTACCTTGAGCGATCGCATGAGATATTACGGTAGCCCTAGTGGTGTACGGGCAACGGTAGAGAACCCCAGAAGCCTCTAGGACAGGCTTCCAATACCTAGATCGGAAGTTACCAGGATCTATAGGCTTGCCCCCTGGGCTGAGGAACACAAGGGCATCTGAGTTAGCTACCGGGGGCTTCTGTGCCTCTAAGATGGCCTTGAGTTCTGGGCTTAGCCCTAGGTGCCTAATGCTGCCTGTCTTAGTTTCCTTACGTGTCTTGGCATACCCGTTCCCTGTCCTGTCCCTAGATAGGCTTTCAGCGATCGTCAGGGTGTCACCTGGGAGATCCATAGCACCCCACCGTAGCCTACCGCTTCCGAGGTTCTAACCCCGGTAGCTAGCAGGAACTTGACGAAGGGTAAGTAGTGAGGGTGTAACGCTTGGAAGCCACCTAGGATAGCCCTGACTTCCTCTAGGGTGAACGGCTGGGGCTTCCGGGGGCTACCCTTTCGGCTCTTAAGGCTAGAGTAGGGGTTAGCCTCAAGGAAGCCCTGGGATAGCCCCCAGGTGCCACAGGTACGCATAAAGCTTAGACGGATGTTAAAGCTAGAAGGCGCTAGTTTAGCCTGAGTAAGCCAAAGGGTGTCCAGGGTACCGGGGTTAGCTTTCAGGATCATCCGCCTAACCCCGTTGTAGTGGTTAGCTCTAGTGGCTTCTGATATGTCTAAGCTGGCTACCCAGGCATCCCATAGGGCTAGCAAGTTATCCGGTTTGGGCAACTCTGGCACCTTAACGGCCTTGGGGCTAACTCGGTAGCTGTCTAGAGTTGCATCAAAGTGGCCTGAGAGGATGTCATTAGTGATCCTGGTAGCGATCGCTGTAGCTGTCTGCATATCCCTAGTAGCCCCGTAGGTGCCACCGGGCACAGGGTTAAGGCTGTAGCGCTTACCGGATACCGAGAACTTTAGCTGAATGCTGCCATTGTTGTTAACGGGGTTGATCTGTCTCATTGTCCTAAGCCTGTCCTAAGTGAGTTAGGAACAGCCGGAGCTTGACAAAGGTGTAACCCTTAGGGCACCATAGGCTCTAAAGCTGGGGGCTATAGCACAGTTGGTAGCGCGTCTCAATGGCATTGAGAAGGTCAGCGGTTCGAATCCGCTTAGCTCCATTTAAGTTTGGGTTACGTTTTGGGACAATTTTGTAACTTCAGGCATCTGTTTGCCAAAGCGGCAAACAGATGCCTGAATTCCAAAGCGGCAAACAGATGCCTTATTATCAATCAGCGTGAGTTCAGTAGTCTTTTCGATAGTTCCACTCCGCTCTTCTATTTTCTCAGCTTAAGAGTTTTCGCGTTTCCTGTAGAACTGTACGTACTCTCTTATTTCTGAGGTATCCCGGTTTAGTAAGATACTGCGACACATGCACTTCTGAGGGATAAATTCCTTGATTATGAAGCTGGAGAACAATCTGCCGTATCTCTTCGCAGCATTTTTCGATAGAGTTTAGGTAACGAAACCGTTCATACTGAGCATATTTTGCAGAGATAGCACGACACAAATCTTTAAAGTTTCGATAAAGAGTTCTTCTATCATATTCTAATGCCCTGGCTGTCGCCTCAAGAGACAGTGGGGGAAGTTTATGATCAAGCAGTACTACTTCTAGTTGCAGTTCTACCTGAGTTAAGTTTGTCAATTTGATATCGGCTCTGTGCTTTGTCTGAAAATAATTGGTGGATAGAAATCTTATAGACGGGTTAGCTATCTCAATTTGATTTTGGGTAAACAAATCAAGAAGGGAGATTTTTAACCGGAAGCACAGCTTAGCAATGGCATCTAGCTGAGGTAAATTTTTCCCATTGCACCAGAGCCAAACTGTATTTTTGGGAGTTTGAACCAACCGAGCAAATTCGGCTATGTTACCGTCGGTGAAAAGTTTTACGCAGGCAGTTAAACTTGTTGCTACGTTGCTCCTGGATATCTTAAAGGGCAACTTGGGAGTAGCCGCAATTAGCTCTCCAACAGCGTTTGCTGCCCAGATCAACCAATCCACTTCAACTTGTGATAGGTTATCAATCTCAGGAAATGGAGGCAGTTGATAACCTAACCATTCTCCACATTTAGAACAATGCCCTGAGCGCGATCGCCACGAAAGTTGGTAACTAGACTGATTACAGTGAGGACACGTATCACTCAATAGCTGCTGATGGATTGGGCAAATTTGTACTATGTTCAATGTCCATAGTAAGGGTTCATATACTTTAAAATAATTAATACGCTGATCCTCATAGCATTTTGGGCACCAAGCTCTTGCAGGGCGCATGAGTGCTCGTGATGGAAGGACCTCAGACCAAGATAGCAGCGTTAGTAAATGAAGTTGATGATGAGCTGTAAGGGTGCTCAAAGCTCGAACCAAATCGGATGCCATCACACCCATGCTATTCAATGTACTTGTGTAACGGTATATTCTATGCAAGTTTGCGCCTGCATATGACTTCCCCACAAGCGGTGCAATTTCTCTCTCCATCATTACTCCTGGATATACACTATGAGCCTCTGCCAAGCGAGTAATGTGACTTGTCAGACTTTCAGCATAAGGTGTACCAATACCAACTAAATTGAGATGATATAAGGTACTACGTGAAGGAATATTAGGCTGGCTCAAATCCCACAGCTCAGACATGATGCATTGAACGGTTAATTAAAATTCAGATAATAGATTTAGAGTTTGATACGAAAGCGTTTCCTCTACTTCTCTAAATCAAGCTTGCGTCGTACTAGACTGATCAGAACTGCCAACAGGATCTCGCTTAGGAGTACGTTGACCAGGACGGGAGTTGTCCTGTTTCGGTTTAGTATGTTGAGTTTTCTGGCTCTTGGATGAACTCGTTGTTGACTGCTGTTCACCTGACTCTTCTTGCTTTAGAGTCTGCTCACCTCTCTCTGCTTCTTCACGTATCTGTTTACGTCGAATTGCAGAAAGCTCTGTCTTCTTTAGGTATTTCACTAAGAGAGTTGTTGAACCATCATTTAAAGCATTTCTCAGCGCTCGGCTTAGCCAGTTTTTAAGAATTCCTACACAACCAACGCAGTACTCCATAAGGTACTCGTAGTTTTCCTCAAGACTTGGTTCTCTCTCCAAGGGCATATGCTTTAGAAATGTTTGAATAACTCGAATAAGCTCAACATAGTCTCGTTCATTATTAACTAAATATCTTGCAAGATGAATATCTTCACTACGCCTTCCTGTTTGTCCATTCCAAGCTCGGCAGTTAAGTAATTCATAAGTACCAAATGCAACATGTGTTGTTTCGCTGGTGTTGGCAAACGATTTTAACCAATTGAACTGACGTAATGATTGAGTTGCGCCTACTGCCATAAGTAGATGCTGTGCTTCATCTAAAGTAAAAGCAACTAATTCTCGATTCTTGAGTGTTTTCTCTAAAGCTCGACGATAAGCAGCAGAATCCCCATTAGAAGGGCTATCTATCAGCTTATAGTCTTCTCCGGGCAAGGATGGATATAGAGTTTTGTAGTCGATCAGTACTTCATATAACGCTTCTAAGCAACGGACATAATGATCTTTATAGTTAAACTTCCCTGATTCCTCACGAATTTCTGTTCCAGCGACTATAAATCGTCCAGGATTACTTAGCAATTCCTCTTTGAATTGCTCATTTAACCTTTTATGAAGCTGATGTAGTAAAGTTGATTTACCAGAGCCAGTACACCCAAAAACGAGGAATAGAGACGTCCCACAAGGCTCGGTAACACATTCTAAAAGCTCATGGAGCGCATCGCTGATGTTTCGATGAGGAACAAATACCTTTTCTTTAAAGTATTTCAACTTTTTAGAGGTGGAACTCAGAAGAATTCCATCAGGAAATGGACGTTGACCTATAATTCCCATAGTTCATCATCTCTGTAAGAGGTAATAACTGTAAGATCAATCTTATTAGCTGGCTCATTAACAGACTCAAGAACGGAAGCGCCTTCATTGCAGCTATCAGCAGCTAGCGTGGTTATACCATTTGATTCGACAGAGAACGAAGCTAAATAACCTTCTTCAATCCGTTGTTGTACATCTAATGTAGATAGATCACGCTGACGTTGTAATGCTTGCTTCTCAGTTGGTCGATCTGTGGAAAGAAAGCGAATAGCGTTGCCCTTAGCAAGGGCTGATAATGCTTGCCCGTATTTACGCCGTTCCTGGCGTTTCTCGACAGTGTAAACCTGTAACTCCTTCTCCGTACGTCCTCGAAGAATTGAGTAATGCTCTGAGATGCAAGGAACCCATAGTCCCCTAGCAAAGGCAAAAGCTTCACCTAGATTAAAAGGATCATACCGAACCGGAACATCCTTATTTTCGACATCCTGGTGATTGAAGGAACCATCTTTAGCGGCGTACCAAAACGTATTTATTTTAACGCCACGACCAATTTGAACTCTAGCTGTACCTTTTCTAGTTGATGGAAGTGTCAAGATTATAAACGCTTGACTGTAAGCAATAAATTGGTGCGGGCGGCTACCAGTATTTAGTAGAGCTTGGTCAAACGCTTCACACGGGGTTTGACCAAGTGCTGGATGAGTTTTATCTTCGTCATAGAAACCATAGCAATAGCCGAAAACGTAATGTTCATAGAGTTCACCTAACGTCCAAGTAGCCTGCCGTTTTGGGTCATTTGACTTGGTTATCCAACGCACAAACTTAGTGATTTGAGTGTTGGCTCTCAAGTTGTAGAAGAATTGAGTATGACTCGTCTCGAAAAAGCGCTCAATAATAGAGCCAAAGCGAGGTTTTCCCGCAGGGCGGTGCTTCTTGTGACATCCAAAAGCAGCTAGCAGCGTATCAAAGTAGACGCTCTGAAACTCTTTCCCGTTATCAACTACGATGGTTTCTGGAAAGCGGTTAAACCTCTGCACACAAATCCTCAGCACCATCATGCAGCTACGGTAGCTGGGAGGATCGAACGACATCCATACTGCAAGAATACGACGACTATACGCATCAATTAGCACCGAAGTCCAGGGTCTTCCAAGATTGCGACTAGTGCGTGGACAAATTACCTCAATATCTTCCTCAGTGTGGTCAATATGGCAAATCTCAAATGGACGACTACCATGTCGAGGAGTTTTATACTCTAGCTCTAAGTAAGTAGAAGATACTTGATAAGCAGCACGTTTTCCTTGTCGTGCTAGAGTTCGCTGATAGATTGGGCGGTTGTTAATTCGTTCGCAAAAAGCTTGATAGCTTGGGGGATCTCCGGCTATTTTCCCTTCTTCCTTTTGCTTACTCCACTGAGCTAGCAATATGCCATAAGCTGCTAACCTTGTCGGTTGTGTACCTGTCTCATATTCTGTTGAAATTATCTCGTCAGCGAAATCCCACACTTCTTGAGAGTAACGAGAATAATGATTGCCTGAATTTTTTTTAGAAATTAGTCCAGCCAAGCCAAAACCATATTTTTCCTCAGCCTCCCGATACTTTGCTAACCAAGCCCTAACAGTTCGCTCAGGCGTACTTTCATTTGTCGCCTGTCCATGTAATCTAGGAGCGATAATCCAATATCGTCGATTTGCTTCTGCTAAATCTGTAGGGCTGGCTCTTAGTAAAATATTTTGAACTTCATCTGGAAATGCTTCTGCTGCCTGCTTCTTTGGGTAAACAATATCTCCTTTTTGAGCTAGCGAATTAAAGTCCGCGTAGCTGAGGCGGATCATATTTTCATCACCACGTACATAAATCAAGTCTTTACCAACGTGAAGAATTGTTCGTAATTTTCCACCCCAGTAGAAAGTTGTCCCTTCAGCAATATTCGTTATTTGTAACGTGCTGGTTAATGAAGAAGTTCGACATTGTTGCATCAAGACACATGCCTCAGCAATTTGCTGGTTGGGAAAAATATGTACTCGCTCTTGGTCATCAGTTAGTGAAACTGAATCTTGATCAACCCAAATTGTATCTTTTGCAATAAGAGTATAAATGTCATCGATTGTTGCTAAACTGACCTCTTGACGTAGTTGGGACAGAGAAATACCTTCAGGATGAGCCGTCACAGTTGCAGTAATAGCTTCTGAAATCTGTTCATCAACACAGTATTCCTTCTTAGGATTGAGATAAGCACGAAGGCATCTGATGTTACCAACTTTGACCCAGTTAATTTCAGTATCAGTACGAATCCGGAAGCGAAAGCCGTATTGTTGTATGATCTCTTCCGCAGGTAAGCTACGCCACTGCCTGCTTTCATCTTGATGGTAACGATTGGGGTATTGTTCTACCAGTTCTATTAATCTTTTTTCTGGCTTCCATTCATCAATTGCAATAAAGTCTCTATAGAAGACAAAATAATCGGGAACATACCCTGTAGAAACAATTCTGCCGTCTTTTGACTTATACCTTAGGTTGAATTTATGAGATTGATCAAGATAGCCCAAAACATCACTATTATACTCGTAGAACTGTTCTAGACCTGGCTGCTCAACATTTCCAGACTCAAATGCAATAGTCTTCCCCATCTTCACACTAGAATAGAAGCCATAACTATTGTTAGCGCCCCCTCCCACTCTTCTCACTGGCTCTGAAGAGAGTATTTTTTCTAAAAGCTTTCGACCTACCTCTGGTAACTCCAAATCATCAATCCATCTTTTAAGATCTTCTCCTGCCAGCATGTTTCTTCCCTACCGTTCTTCAGTTAAGTGAGCTAAACCAAGTTCACGGACTCTATTGTCTGTTCTAAGAACTTAAAACTCTGCTCCATTTTTGTTATAGCTGCGAGTTTTATCTCGGATGCTATCCTGCACATACACCTAGCCAACCAGAACACTGGGAGCATCGAGCAACATATGTTTTAGAAGTGAGAGGTCTTTGCTTTTTCTGACAGTGCGGGCAGCGCGATTGAAGTGGTTCATGATGACAGGGACAAATGGTAGTAGCAGCAATTGACCAAAAGAGAGGTTCGTAAATAGGTTGTTTGGCTGCTCGCCAAGTTTGAAAACATTCTGGACACCAAGCTCGAACATCTCGCCCTTGCTCAGATTCCTTTGCGCTATTACCGATACTTGGAGGAATGATTAACTTATGCAAATCTTCTCTCAGCGTAAGAGGCTTCAGCCCTTCAAGATATTGCATAGCTAGCAACCCATACTCATTAGGATTTTTCCGATAGGCAGGTTTAGGAGTAGAGGATACCGAGATACCCTTGCTATCATCATTCAGAGTGTAAACTTCTCCAAAACTGAAGCTATAACTTTTTCTAAAACTGGGCAAGATTTCCTTCTTAATTAGAATTCCTGGAGAGACAGAGTGGGCTTCAGCAAGTCGGCAAATGTAACTGCTCAATCCCTCAACGTATGGAGTGCCGGAGGCGATTGGCTCTAAGTGATAGAGCCTGCTTCGCTCTGGAAGACTTGAAAGTTCTAAATCCTCAAGATACATATAGTTGAAACCAATAATCAAAACCACTTGCATCGAGCATATAGTTGAGTCTCCTGCTTAATTAAGTACGAGAAAACTATAGTACAAAGAGCAATTAGCGAATGTTAACAATTTTTTCGTTCCATGAAGCAAGAGTTTAGAAATGCGCATCTATCACGATAACAAAGAGGTAAAACAGGCATATCAAATTAGAATTAAGTTTATGGTAAACATATTTACCAAATTTTAGAGAAAGAGAACAAATGCTATCGTCGTTACGGAAAAAATCTCGACAATTCTTTGCACCACGCTTAACATGGGAAGTAAATAATGAGCTGAGACAGTAAAAAAGAAGAGACATTACCCACCATCACCATCACCATAATTGTTAGATGGAAGAGGTAATGCTGGCATTTACTTGCAATTCTCTGAGTATAAGTTGAAGAAAATATGTTTTTTTTGATTCCTCTTAAAAATTGCCTGTAGCGTTTGAGGAGTTTATTCGCATCTCAAGACCCAAGAGGGTTTGCTATGTCAACTCTTCTTCAGACTCTCTTCTTCCAAACGTTACCTCTTGATCTTGACCCTGTACTATTCGCATACATTGAGATAGTTCTGCCTAGTGTAGAGCAGATGTTTGGCCTGGTTTCAGCTTTCAACAAAGTAGAAGAGAACTATTCTGACTGGTTCATACAACGGGTGGATCAAGAAGCAGCGGCACAGATAAAAAACGCTGACAGGAATTTTGCACAAAGTCTCCTAGGCTACGTCCTGAACAGCTTGTTAGCTGCCTGGAATTTGCTACCGCTCCTAAGCCCAAAACTTGCATTATCAGATGAGAAGAAAAAGTTGCTCTGCTTGAGCTTCACCTTTCAGGGCTACAGCAAGTATTGCAACCAGTCGGCAACCTTACCACTTGCACTAGACTTTGCTGAATTCCTGAAGCAGCTTCAGACCTTAGGAGAAATGCTCCATCTTGATGCTTTTTGGTCAGAATGGCGAGAATGCCTACCCGATATTGCTTATCTTATGCAGATTCCCCAGCACCAAATAGGGGAAAATACAAGACTCGCTAAGCGATCGGTCTTCAAAATTCCTGAACATCGTTTAGACCTACCTTTGCGACCCTTACTTTCATTTGGCACGATCGCCGCTCAAATCACCGATCCCATTGATCTAGTGACGAAACCAGAGGGCAGTTACCTCCAAAAACTCCTGCAAGCGTTGGGGATCGATCGCACCTTGGTTTATCACCGCCTTCGCAACTGCACAGGATTGCTGACTAACCAGATCCATAACGCGGTACTACACTTTGCAGAAAAATTAGACTGGCATCCTCTCCTGTTTTTTCCGCAGGGGGTGATCTATCTGGCACCGCCCCATCATGAGATACCAGACTGCACAAAACTACAGGAGTTTTTATGGGGGCAAGTCAGCAATCAATTAGCAGAAAAAATGCTGAAGGGAGAAGTTGGTTTCAAACGAGATGGGAAAGGGTTAAAAGCAGCGCCTCAGACACTGGAACTCTTCTCACCAGCTCAGTTGATTCGGCATCTGCCTAATGTCATTAAGGCTTGTATCAAGAATGAAGCAGATCCCGCAACACCAAAACGACTGGAGAAACTTGGTCTTGGCCCATCAGAGGAGGCATTTTTAGCTGATGGGGCTGATTTGAGAAGCGATCGCGTTGCAGAATTTATCTTGTTTCTTCAAAGGCAATTTTTCAAAGACGATCTAATATTCATCACTTGGATACTTGAGAAATTGGGCATCCAATCTGCCATTACCCCAGAGCAAACCCAGATACATTCAGGTGGCGTGAACTGGGGATGGTACTATGCCGCCGCATACTTCATTGCCAGCAACCCGACCTTAACATTAGAGGATATATCTGCGAAACTTCAAGGACTAGCTGACCAGTTAGCTCTTTGTGCTGAAGAGACTGCTTTGCTAGCAGCAGGCAAGAACTCAACTCGCAATGTTTTCTACAATTACCTATCGCAATACCTGGAAATTCAAGGATGGGATGCACCGGAACCCTCGTTTCAGCAGGAGCTAGAGGGCTACTTGAATGCAAAGCAGGTAGGCAGACAGCCTATTTGTTCGCTCAGTTCGGGCGAGTTTGCCTCGGAAGACCAGATGGACTCAGTTGTGTTGTTTAAGCCTCAGCAATATAGCAACAAAAACCCGTTGGGTGGGCGACAACTTAAACGGGGAATTTCTAAAATCTGGGCTTTAGAGATGCTACTCCGACAGGCATATTGGACTGTTCCCGCCAGCAAACTAGAGGAGCAACAGCCTGTATTTTTGTATATCTTTCCTGCTTACGCTCACTCTCCCCAGGTCACTAGAGCAATTCGTGTCTTGGTCAATCAGTTGAAGCGAGTCAATTTGTGGGAAGTCCGCCGATTTTGGCGAGATCACGGGATGGATATTCAGGCTCTGCGTTTTTATCCCTGGCTGAAAGTTCCTCCTGATCCTAAAGAAAAGGATGACCAAGACCTTCCCTTTTTGGCAATTACTTACACCACTACTAAGGGTAAGACCACCACAGAGGCCTGGGTTGAACCTGCATTTTTGGCACTCGCTCTTCCTCTTCTACTGGGCGTTAAGGTGGTTGCCACTGCCAGTGCTGTACCGCCCTATAGTGGTGACAACGCATTTCAAGAAGTTGTCTCGCTAGATGAACCCGCAGGTTTCTGGAATGTTTTGGGCTTGCCAACTTCAGTCTCATTAGAAGAGAGATTCAATGAGCAGAAGCACCGCTTGGAATATATGCTTAACCGCCTATTAATCGCATACAGTATTCACCTCGACTGTAAGAGTAGCCCTCTTGATCCTCACTGGCAAGCTTTCCCAAGCACTGTTCGTGAGCTGGCGACAACTCCTCTAGCAATTTTTAGCCTTGCCCGCTCTTACCTTAAAAATTGCTCCGATGCAGAAGTTCAACGTTACTGGCAGTTTGCCCACCTCTGGTCAGCAGGAGATACCTTTATGGAGCAGCAACTCGAATTAACTCAACGGCTTGTTCAGGAGTACCGCACCTTCTACAAGGTTCATGTGGCAGATTCCACTTATGCGATCGTCTTACCTCTATCAAAGGTCTTGGAAGACATTCTTTCAACCCCTAGCGATATACCGATTGAAACCCTGATCCTTCAGACATTGGGGCAGTTGCACGATGCCCTCAGGCGGCAAAAACCCTATTATCGTCCCCTAATCATGGATGAGTCATTGTCGATCGATATTCGAGCGGATAACGAATTTCGCGCGATTCACCAATTTGTGACAACCTGCATCAGAGATCTGTTTTTGGGGCAGTACAAGGGCGATCGTGCCCTCTTGCAAGCACACCGCCAGCGGATCAAGTCAGGAGCTGAAGCTGCTTACCGCTTACTCGCCATGCAAGAGCCAAAGCCCAAAGATAATCAGCCGCCGTCTGAAGGGGCGAAGGTATGAGTCTGCTTGAAACATTGAAACCTCAATTTCATAGTGCTTTTCCGCGCCTAGCATCGGGAAAGTATGTTCATTTCTTTCTGGTGCGGCATAGCCAGTCATTTCCTATCTTTCAAACGGATGGGGTGCTGAATACTGCTAGGACTCAAGCCGGATTAAACTCCCAGGACGAGCAATCTAGGCAGTCTATCACTCGGTTAGTCATGTTTAAGCGCAAGCAGGTGACACCAGAACGGTTGGTGGGACGGCAACTGTTACGATCGCTGGGATTGACCAGTGTTGTCGAGGACACAGAGAACTTTTGCGATTACAACGGAGAGAAAACTTGTAAGCATTGTCCAGACTGTGTGATCTATGGGTTTGCGATTGGCGGCGGGGGCGCAGAACGTTCTAAAGTTTACTCGGATTCAGCTTTTTCACTAGCCCGCTATGAAGACTCGCATCGCAATTTTACGTTCAATGCGCCCTCTGAGAACGGCACAATGAGCGACAAGGGAAAAATGCGCAGTTCGATTAATGATTTGGAGCATGTTCTACCTGAGGTAACATTTCCTTGCGTTGAAACCCTGCGTGATCCCACACTCGAAGGATTTATTTACGTGCTCGGCAATCTGCTCCGCACCCGCCGTTATGGAGCGCAGGAATCGCGGACAGGGGTAATGACCAATCACATTGTCGGCATTGCATTCTGCGATGCTGAGATTTTCAGTAATCTGCATTTTACCCAGTCAATCTATGATGCTCTGAAAGCGAAGGGAGACATTCATGTCCCGATCGCAGATCTACGGAGGGAGGCAGCTATTGTGGCAGAAGATTGTCTGGATCAAGAGCCAGTTCGCATCAGCACAACTCTTTTTGGTTCTGAACTAGAAGCCTTGCTGGAAGAAGTGTCTGGTCTTTATCAAGATGACAGGAGATTGCGATCGATACTGACAACCCTTGACCAACAAACCCAGACTTATGCGGAAACTTATGGATCGTTAGTCCCTCAGAAGAGAAAAGAGGAGAAGAAAAAGCAAGCCAAGCAAGGCTCTTCGAACTGAAGGGTAATCCCATGATTTTCTATGTTTGCCAACTGACCTTACACGACAATGTATTCTTTGCCTCGCGTGAGATGGGAACGCTCTACGAGACTGAAAAATACCTGCATAACTGGGCACTCAGCTATGCTCTGTTCGAGAGTACCTATATTCCTAGACCTTACCGTCTAGAGGGGGCGATTGCTCAGCAACCCGGCTATCTAGATGCTAACAATGAACAAAATCTGTTGCACTTAAACGAGCTAGGTATCTATGTCTTTCCAGCCTTACCAATTCGGTGGTCTCACCAGATCAACACGTTCAAAGCCTCTTCGGCTGCTTACCACGATCGCCCTAAAAAGCTAGGAGAAAAAGGTGCGGATCGGAACTATCCCATCAACTACGGACAGGCTAAGGAATTAGTAGTGGGCAGCAAGTACCGAACCTACATCATTGCTCCTGAAACAGTTCAGATTCCCCGCTGGATCAGGTTAGGCAAGTGGGAATCCAAGATTCAGGTCAATGCAAAACCGATCCCCGGCACTGGAATCGAACAAGCATCAGGTGAGTTTATCTGCAAGCATCCCTTGAATCCCATTGACTTGCCCGGTTCGACTCACTTGCTGTTGTATAACCGGATTGTCATGCCACCTGTGAGCCTATTGAATCCGTCTCAACTAAGGGGCAATTACTGGAAAATCTCCAAACCGTCTGAATGGTCTGAATTAAGAGAGTGGACAGATCTCAGAGATCTAATCAGTGAAGTTTGTTTGCCAAGCGGGGTAAGTTATGGAGCCAACACTGCCGTTGCCACACTTTAAACCAACTGCCCTGCACACGTTGGTGATTCATTTGCAAGCTGTAGAGAGCAGAACTTTGCCAGCTTCCTGTAACCGCGCCATTCACGCTCAGGTCTTGGACTGGTTTCGTCAGGGCAATCCAGCAGTTTCTGAGACAATTCACAGCAGCCAAGAATCTCCCTTAAGCCTTTCGGGATTGATGAGTCAGCATCAAAGGGTGCAAGTGAGAGCAGGAGATAATCTTTATTTTCGTGTGGGGCTGTTAAACGGGAGTCTCATAGAGCCGTTGTTGAGTGGTTTAGAGAAATCGAAAGACGCACCGTTTTACTTAGCCAAGTTTCCTTTTAGGCTTCGGAGCATCAACATGTTGCCCGGAACTGATCCCTGGGTTGGGTCATCTGATTATGTGCTGCTGACAGAGACAGCCACTACCCTGGCTACCCTGACATTAAAGTTCCTGACTCCGACCAGCTTTAAAGCTAATTCTGGTCAGGAAATTCAACCGTTTCCATTGCCTGAATTGGTTTTTGGAAGTCTATACCGTCGTTGGAACGCTTTTGCTCCTGAAGAGTTGAAGTTTCCTAAAATTCAGTGGCATGGGTTAATTACGGATTACGATCTCAAGACTCAAAAGCTAGGAGTAAAAAACCTGGCTCAAGTAGGAGTTGTTGGCTGGGTGAGATATCGATTTCCTGACCCAGAGCAAGCGAGGATCGCAAGGATATTGGCTGAATTTGCCTTCTTTTCCGGCGTAGGACGCAAGACTGCTATGGGAATGGGACAAGTGGTTTTAGACGAGCAAAAGAAGTGAACCGTAGGATGGAATTTTTGGCGAACCGAAGCGAGGTCTGAAACCCCAGGGGGTTTGCCAGAGTTTCTAAAACTCAAGAAGTGCAACACTTTCTAACGTATGTCAGCTTGAGTAGGAAGCCTATGATAATCTCTAAATGGGCATACTGAGTTTCTCTAAATGGGGTTTGCCAAAGTAGTGCTTGGAAGCTTGGTTCAGTCCATCTCCCAAGCCATGCGGTCGCAAAGCCCATCTCCCGGTTTACGGGACTGAAAGAACTGCTCCATGCTGTGAGGCTTGTGGATGCCCATTAGTCGCAAAGCCCATCTCCCGGTTTACGGGACTGAAAGATGAATATCTGCTCGTCTGAGATAATGGATGGGCGTCGCAAAGCCCATCTCCCGGTTTACGGGACTGAAAGAATTACTTCATCTGTGACGCTGTGCCATTGATGAGCGGTCGCAAAGCCCATCTCCCGGTTTACGGGACTGAAAGATGGTTTCCTCCTCGTTACTCGCCTGCTTCATATGTGTCGCAAAGCCCATCTCCCGGTTTACGGGACTGAAAGAATGTGACGGAATGAATCCCTCGCGCTCCACTATCGTTGCAAAGCCCATCTCCCGGTTTACAGGACTGAACATTGAGGAAAGCTAAAGTGGTTTCTTAATGGTCAAATGCCTGTAAAAATTGCGATGTTTTCGAGGTATCTAAAAGGTAGTTACTAACCATTTCTAGAGAATATATCTCCGGTAATGCTTGCTGAAACTTACTAAGCCGATATTCTGGCAACTGTGACAGTATGAAATGCTGTGTTTCTTTGTTTTGCCAGAATGCTTCGTGGCACATACGATCGATCGCGCCGCTGAGGGTTGAGAAACCGAGGCTATCGCCTTTGATCTTGAGTTTGGAGTTATTTACCGCAATCTTCCAGTCATGATGAAATATGCAGCCCATACTTCAAGGTGTGGTTAATTTGTCCACCCGCAAACGTCCACCACAATGCTCATTCGGATTCCATTTGTAAGTTGGCTCCAGACTGCTTTACCATTAGGCAATAAGCGCAGCGTGAATTTGCGCGATGTAGTCAATGCTATCTTTTACCGAGCTGACAATGGCATCAAGTGGCGAGCAATGCCAGCTGATTTTCCCGCCTGGGAGACGGTGTATGGCTATTATCGCAAATGGGTCAACCAAGGGAGTTGGCAAGCGATCAATGGAGCCTTGCTTCAAGAGGTGCGACAACAAGCGGGACGCCATAAGCAACCGAGTCTGGGATTGATTGATAGCCAATCAGTCAAACAGGCTCAAAAAGGGGGGAGGAAATTGGCGTTGACGGCAACAAAACAGTGAAAGGACGCAAGCGTCATCTGGTGGTTGATGTCATGGGGTGGGTGCTGGGATGTTTTGTCGGTGCTGCCAATCAAGCTGATGTCAAAGCCGCTCCTGCTGCCTTAGTGCCAGCCTTAGAAGCCTATGAGAGGCTAGAGAAGGTGCTAGGCGACCAGAGCTATCAAAGTGAAACCCTGGCAGAGCAGGTGAAAGAGGCTTATGGGTGCGTTTTGGAAGCTGTCCAACGGCAGGGAAAAGGGTTTGTTCCTAAAGCGTTTCGGTGGGTGGTAGAGCGGACTTTTGCTTGGCTCGATAATGCCAGAGTCCTCTGTCGAGACTATGAGAAGTTGCCAGAGAATCACGAAGGGATGATTTACGTGGTGATAATTCGTTTGATGCTTCGTCGCCTTTGCAATTAACCGCAGGACAAGACAGAAAGCTACAGTTTAATGTTTTCTTTATAAACACTCTCTGAATGGCAGCATAGCAAGTGCTAGCTTCTAATTTCGATTCAGAGGTCGCCAATCGCCGGAGTTAATGAAGGCAGCCCAATAGTAGGGATGGGCGGTTGCGCCATTGCTCAACATGGCTAATTGCACCTGCCGCAAGGCTTCACTGCGTCCCATACCCGATAGTAGGTTTTGGTAATAGTCCACCATCAAATCTTGTGTGGGGTCATCTTGTACGCGCCACAGGCTGATCAGTTGGCTCTGTGAGCCTGCCACCACTAATGCCCGTCGTAATCCATACACTCCCTCTCCCCGCGATAGATCTCCCAATCCGGTTTCGTAAGCTGTTAGAACTACCAGTTGAGTGCCTAACAGATTCAAACTGCTGACTTCAAGAGCACTAACGATGCCATCTTCACCTGTTCCACTTTGTCCAACGTTCACGCCTGACAACACCAGTCCGGAACGCAGTAGAGGATTGTTAGTCAATACAACATCTTGCACGTTACTAGATTCAAAAAAGCCATGTGTGGCAATGTGCAAGATGCGAGGACGATTTACTTGCTTTAGTGCTGCTTCTGTAGCAGCTTGTCCTTGCAAATTCAGTATTTGGGAAAGGGGCAAACGTAGTGTCTGAGAAAATTGGGCAGCAATAGCATCTGCCTCTTCAGCAGTTCCTAACAATGGCGGCCAAAGGGCTTCCCATAGGTTAGTAGAGCGGGTAGGAACTTGAACTACACCTGAATTGCCAGGGCGTTCAAAGATGGGGTTAGCGAGGAGGATGGGATTTGTTTGGGGTGCGATGGTGGCTTGTGCCTGTAGCCGGAGCAAGTCTCGACCGGATGTAAGGTATGTGAGGGTATAGCTTTCCACGAGGTAGCGTCCTGTTTCATCCACCAATGCTTCAAAGGGAACTAAATTGAATGCACCATCGGAAGAAATCAGCAGATGGTTGGTGTTCCCTAATCTTGCTCGAATCGGTGCCATAGTACGAGCATCGAGTGCTTGTGCCGCTTCTTTGACTTCCTCCACCGTGAAACCAGGATTGCGAAGTACTTGCTGCAGGTCTTGGATTAAAAGATCAATCTCCGCGACAGACCCTAAATCAATCCCATCAATTCTGCCATCAGCTTGCAGGAGGTAAGCGGCATAGCGAGCTTCTCCAAAACGGTTATTACTCGTTACTTTAGGGTCAAAGACACGATAGCGTACCAATTCAACCAAGGTGGCTTGAGGGGGTAGCAGAGCTTGAATTGTTTGCAGATCAATAGCTTGATTGAGGGGTTGAAACTGACTACTGCGACGGGAGAGTTGGTTCTCGAGGGATTGAATTGCAGACTCTAGAGCAGCAGCTTGAGTGCGGTATTGATCAAGCGGCAAAGAGTCAGGACGGTTGAAGACTAGAGTGGAGAGTTGCGTTCGTTTGGCATTCAGGGCATCTAGCAAAGCTTGACTGTCGGGGTTAAGTTGTTCTCGGAGAATCTGCTGGCTGTTAGTGAAAAGATCTAGCAACCGTCCTTTGCGCTGGAGAACAGTTGTCAGTGCTAGCTGAGCGGCAGTGGGATCATTAGGCAGGGACTGGAGGTGTAGCGAAATGACAGTGTCAGTAGTGCTTGCAAATTTGGCAAGGAAGTTTTGTTTATAGGACTCAGAGCCATTGATGAGATTAAGATTTAAGTTTACTTCTTCAAGGGCTAAGCTTCGCTGCAAAAAGCTGAGGGTAGAGGCGAGGTTATCTCTTGCCCACGAGATAACCGCCAAATTGTTGAGGCTTTGAGCCACATCTGGGTGATTGGTTCCCAGCACTTGTTCCTGAATAGCGAGCGCTCGTTGGTAAAGGGGTTCTGCCTGGACATAGTTGCCCTGATCTTGATAAAGACTTGCCCGGTTGTTAAGGCTTTGAGCCACATCTGGATGATTGGCTCCCAACGCTTGTTCCTGAATAGCGAGCGCTCGTTGGTAAAGGGGCTCTGCCTGGGTATAGTTGCCCTGAGCCTGGTATAAAAGTCCAAGATTATTGAGGCTTTGAGCCACATCTGGGTGATTGGTTCCCAGCACTTGTTCCTGAATGACGAGCGATCGCTGCAAGAGAGGTTCTGCCTGGGCATAGTTACCCTGTTCTCGATAAAGTACTGCGAGATTGTTGAGACTTTGAGCCACATACGGGTGATTGGCTCCCAGCGATTGTTCCTGAATGACGAGCGATCGCTGCAAGAGAGGTTCTGCCTGGGTATAGTTGCCCTGTTCTCGATAGAGCACTGCCAGGTTATTGAGACTTTGAGCCACATACGGGTGATTGGCTCCCAATGCTTGTTCATAGATAGCGATCGATCGCTGCAAAAGGGGTTCTGCCTGGGTATAGTTGCCCTGTTCTCGATAGAGCACTGCCAGGTTGTTGAGGCTTTGCGCTACATCCGGGTGATTGGCTCCCAGCGTTTGTTCCCGAATAGCGATCGATCGCTGCAAAAGGGGTTCTGCCTGAGCATAGTTGCCCTGAGTCTGGTAGAGACTTGCCAGATTGTTGAGGCTAGTCGCCACAAATGGGTGGTTTTCGCCCAGCCCTTGGTTCCCGATAGCGAGCGATCGCTGCAAAAGGGGTTCTGCCTGGGCATAGTTGCCCTGAGCCTGGTATAACAGTCCAAGGTTGTTGAGGCTTTGCGCAACATCCGGGTGGTTTTCGCCCAGTGCTTGTTCCTGGATAGCGAGTGCTCGCTGCAAAAGGGGTTCTGCCTGGGCATAATTGCCCTGAGTCTGGTAGAGACTTGCCAGATTGTTGAGGCTAGTCGCCACAGCAGGATCATTTTCATCAAGGGATTGAAGTTGAATCTGCAAGGCTCTTTGATAATCGATCCTTGCTGCCTCAAAATTGCCAAGGTTGTAATAAACATTGGCGCGAGTAATGTAAGCTTCCAGAAAATCTGGTTGAAATCTCAATGCATCATCTAAGTACTTAAGAGCATCTGAGTGCTCATTTTGAATAAGCAGCGAGAATCCTAAGTAATACAGAGCACCAGCATCTTGAGGATCCTGTTGTAGCAAGAGCCGACCAGCAGCGATAACCGTTTCAGCCTCTCTGCTGTCTAGAGCAACTTCAGAGGGGGCTGAAGAATTTATAACAACAGTCCTCAAACTTTCCTGCTGTTCAGTACCGAGAGTGCTAGCACTCACCAAGGTAATAGATTGAGAAGAATCACTAGAACTACTTTCAAGCAAACGATCAAGAGTTGCTCTTAAATTGTTTACTGCTTGGTCACTACCAAGTTGCAAAGACATATTGTAGGAATTTACCGCATCAATTAGATTTCCTTGACTGAGCTGAGCATTGCCAAGATTAGTCCAAGCTTGATAATAATCATCTTTAAGTGCAATCGCTTGGTCGTAGGAGTCAATCGCAGACTCCACCTGAGGTGGCTCAAGAGCCATTAATGCATTGCCGCGTTCAAAATGAGCGGTAGCACTTTCAGGCTGTAAGTTGATCGCACGGTCAAAATCTTGTAGAGCAAGCTCTGAATCGCCATCTTGTAAATAAATAACTCCTCGCGCAATTAAAGCAAAAGAGTTATCAGGATTCGCTTCTAGAGTTTGGGAAAGTTGCATAAAAGCTTCGTCAACGTTCCCCTGCGCAAAGGTAGCTACTGCTGCGCTTATTGGAAATAAGTCGTCTAGATTTCGGCGTAATCTCTCTACTCTAGCTTGCCCTCTTTCAGCTTCTTCCTGAGCTACCCTAGCCAATTCCTCAGCCTCTCCCTGCTTAATCTGTGCAGCAATCAACTCTTGCTGGACATGATTTATCTGACTACGAGTTTGATTAAGTAGTTGTTGGGCAGCACTAGCTTGTTGCTGTGCTGTTTGTTGAGCTTTTTCTGCTTGGGCTACTTCCTGCACAATTTGCTGGTTTTGATGTTCCAGGTTGGTGTTGTTTCTTTCCAAGATAGAGCTCTTATCAATCAACCTCTGGTTTTGTTTTTGCAGTGCTTGTTGCCCAGCTTCTAACGCATCCTTTTCAAGTTCAGTCTCTTTAAGCTCTCCTTGAGCTTGCTCTACTTTGGCAATAGCTCTATTTGCAGCATCTCGTTGAACTGAAGCTTCACGAGTAGCCCATCCTATCCCTATTGCCAATAAACCCACCAATCCGAGCCCTAACCCAGTAATCCACTGAGTAAACCGTTGCACTCGGTTTAACTGCCGTTGGGCAGTATGAAGTTCTTGATTAATATGCGCGAGAGCCTGGTTACGCTCAATCAGTTGTTGATTCGTTTGATTGAGCTCAGTCCTCAACTGGGTGAGTTCCCGACGACGCCCCAGCTTCTGGCTCTCTACCAAGTATCGATAATCTTGCTTGCTCAAACTCCGAGACTCTGACCACTCCAAAGCTGTTTCAAGCTGTGCTCCCTGCAACAAATACTCATCAGCCTCCTGATTGCTCTCTAGCCAAGCTTGGATACGATTGGCGTAGGGGCGAATTGTGGAAAAGGCATTCTCAACCCATATTTCATTAAACACCGAGCGATAAACCTGGTTATAAACCTGGAGATTTCCCTGCTGTTTAACCACTAGCCCTGACAGCCGGAGCTCCATCTGGTCGTCGTTATCATCGGCGGTAATTCCATTTGACTGTAAAATCTGCTGATATAGTCCTAGCAGTCGCCCAGCCTGCTGCTCATTCCGCAAAATACGATCCCGAATCGTTCGCAAATGTTCGGGTTCATCATGAGATTCCCAATTAGTGATAATCCGATTTGTGACGAGGTTCTCTATCCAGTCTGCTTCCTGCCCAGAGGGAATACGGCTCAGCAGCCCGCCACTTTCAACTGCTGCCTGCACCAGGCGACACAACTTCTGTGTCAAAAAGGGTTGTCCGCCTGACCACGTCAAAATCTCTCTTAACACGGCTTGTGGTTGGTCAGCGGTTGCAGCCAGACCTGCCTCTAATGGTTGTGCTTCGTTCAACTGAAACCCTGTTAACTCAATCGCCCGACCAATATTAAACGGAGTGCTGCGCTTGTCTTGGATTAGGTCTGAGGGAGTGGCAACCCCAATCAGGGCAAAGGTGAGACGCTGATAAGCTGGACAATCCACACGCTTGTTGTAACACTCGCGAATTACCGCAAAAAAACCGTTGAGGCTAAAGGGCAAGCTGCGAATGCGGTCAATCTCATCAATAAAAATGATGATGGGTTGTGTTAATCGCTCCAGCAAGACCTCTTCAATAAACTTGCTGAACCGATTAACCGATGAGAGACGGTTGTGGCTTTCCCACCAATCGGCATCATCAAAATCATTGCTGTTCAACCCCAAGTCCATAACGATGCTGTTGATCACCCCGGCATACCACTGCTCAGCCGTCATGTCTTCCTCGATCAAATCCGTCATCTGAATTGCTACGCAGGCAACTCCTTCTGCTTGTAAGCGGATCATCGTTCGAACTCGAAGGCTTGACTTGCCCATTTGTCTCGAGTTCAGCACATAGCAAAACTCACCCGCTTTGAGCCCTGCATACAGATCCTGGTCGGCTTGACGATGGATATAGGTTGCATGATCGAGCGGTAAGCTGCCTCCGATGTAGTATTGCCGCGTCATAATCGAGTCCTAAGGCGATCACGAAAATACTGTCGATACAGTTCACACAGGGGAATGACTGCATTGCCTTGCATTTTCACCAATCCCATACTGCTTAACTGAAAAGCCTCGTCTGCCCTGATCTGGACTGGGGCTGCACTGTGAATCACCTGTTGAATGGACTGAATCAGATCCGGCTTCTTTCGAAGATTCTCCAGATGGCGGCGCAGATGGTCGTTATACGGACCTTCTTCCGTAGGCGCGATTTGCAGCAGCCGAGGCAGGGTGATCCGCTGGCGAGCGAGTTCATAAAGCGCGACTCGCACAAGATAGGGATGCCCACCTACCATTCGCATCAAGTCCTGAATGTCAGAGTCTGCCATAGTCAATCCATGTCGTTCTGCCAAGTCCTTTACCTGAGCCAGGTTAAATTCCGGCAGTCCAATGGGCAAGCCGACATTAAACGGCGATTGGTGCATATCCAGCGGAATGTAGACTTCCTTGGAATGCACGATAACTAACCGCAGCTTTTGCCAGATTGGTTCATTCTTGCCGCGTTCATGCCAAGTTCGCAACAGAGCAAAGAAGTCCTGAGCAATCTTTAGATGTTGGAAAATCAAATCCACCTCGTCTAAGCCCAACACCAGCGGATGGTCTACCTCCGCTAGCAGTCGCTGCTGGAAATAGTTGGTGCACTTGCGCTTACTACCCAGCGAACCCCTGGCCCAAAATTCCGTAACCTCATCCACTAAACCCAGTTCTTCAGTAATCGTGGCGCAAAACCACTGTAAGAACTGCTCCAGGTTGTTAAACACCTCCCCATCTGCTTCCTGAAAATAAATGGGGACAGCTCGATAGCCTTGGGCTACACCATGGTTTAAAGTCCGTGTCATCAGTGATGTCTTACCCATTTGTCGCGCAGCTTTAACACGGATCAGTGCTCCCGGTTGGGAGATCGCCTCATAACAGTCTTGCTCAATCGGTGGACGCTCCACATAAAACTGAGAACTCAGCGAGACCTGCCCTTCTGGTCGTTCCAGAACGATCGACAAAGCCCGCCCTCCACTACCTTGGTTAGCATCTTTTGCTGCATATAGAGGAAGGTTTTCTTCACTAATAATCTTTTTCCGTGTTTTCAAAACTGGAATCAATCGTTGCTTCAGGTCTTCAAAGTCGATCGCACTACAACCAAATCGGTAGGCATCTTCAAACGATCGCCCTGCTCCCAGCGCATCATAAAAGCCGACGGCAAACTTAATTGCCGCCCGATCACCAATAGCCTTACTCATCCCAACCACATGATCCACATGCTGGTGAATCGCCTCAGCCTGAGCTTCTGAATAGCAAGCATTCATCAATACGCATTCGATCTTGCCGTTAAACAATCCGAATAGATTGGCGAGTGCATCAGTTGGAACAAGTTTCGCCTGGCCCGATTCATTTTCCAGTGCCAGTCCTTCTTCACCCGTCCCATGTCCTGAAAAATGGACAATTTGAGGCTCAAAGTCCAGCAATGCTCGTCGCAGGTCATCGGCTCGAACCGCCCAGCGGGAAATAATTTCAAACTGGTCCCGTCGCTTTGCTCGGTCTAATCCTGTCTGGACTTCCCGCACTTCTTCATCCAAACGCAGCTTGCCCGTGTCTTTCGGATTAGCCGTTAGAATTAGAATTTTTTTGACTAATGCAGCCTTGCTCATAAGGTGCTCGTGGAAAGGGTCTAGCGATCGCCTAGCTCATACCACATTGACCAGTAGTATAAGTAGAAATTTTACGAATTCTGTAAAGCTCCTCCTAATTCTCACATAGTGAATTTCCATAGCACTCAGGCAAGCTTTATTGCTTTAAACCCCTTAAAGTTTAATCTCCTGCAGAGGTGTTGATTACCCTGTAGGGAAAATACTTTAATCAATATGGTTTAGGTAGGTAGTAGAGCTTGAATTGTCAGCGGATCAGCGGATCAATCGTTGATTGAGTGGTTGAACCTGACCACCACGACAGGAGAGCTAGTCTTCGAGAGATTGAATTTGAGACTCTGAAACGGTAACTTGAGCGCAGCGTTGGTCAAGAGGCAAAGAGTCAGGACAGCTGAAGACTAAAGTGGAGAGTTGCGTTTATTTAGAACCATGGACTTTGTGCTGCCCCTCTCGTTGAATGGCTTACACTACAATGCAAGAATTGGAGAGGCATGCCCTCAAGTCGCTTTAACTCTGGGGAGTTAGAGCTTAGAGTAAACCCTTTATTTTGTTTGATCACAGCATAAGCTAACGTATTGATAATTACATAGGATCTAATACGTTGTTTTCTAATAGGTTAAAGTTAATCTTACAAGCGGTTACTGTATTTCTGTGCTAAAGATTCAGGATCAATTACTGGAAGGATCGCTATGGGTGTGATGGAGGGGTTTACACGACAAGAAACCCTAGCTCTCACTGAGACCACGTCAAACCGGCTGCAACATCTCGATCGCAGCGGGCTAGTGGTGCCGGAGCGTTACGGCAATTCCAAGAAGCCAACAGTCGTTTACACCTGGGAGCAAGTGTTAGAGATCCGGGCGATTAAGAATCTGCGCCAGGAGATTTCGCTTCAGACTGTCCGAAAAATTATCAATCTGCTGGACAACAGTGGCTTTGACAACAGCTTGAGGGACAAAAAGATTGTGGTTCTTAACGACGAGGTGTATTGGATGATGCCTGATTGGTCAGATATGCCTCGCGTTATGAAGGTCGCTGATAAAAGCGATCACGAACTGGGACAGTACATGCTGATTGTGATCCCACCGTTGGCAAGCGTGGTTGAGGAGGTATGGGAAGCAGCCCGCCAGTCTAAAGTGGTTGATTTTGAAAGCTTCCGGCTAAGGGCTAAAGCCCAACCCGCTCGTTCAGCTTAAGGTTTGTTGCGAGGAACGCTCTCCCAACGATCTGTCGTTAAGATTACCGCAGTTGCAGTCCTAGCCCCCTTCCCCTTTGGGGTTGTCTCAAAGGACAATGAGTAACGAAAGTGTTTAGCGTTATGCAACAGACAACATCCATGAAGCCATGAACAAGTTCGGCGATACCCTCAGGCAGCTTCGAGTAGCCCAGGATATGGGGCTAAGGGAAACCGCAGGACGGGTGGGTATTTCCGCTGCTTATTTAAGTCGTATTGAGCGGGGCAAGGAGCCACCTCCTAAGCCAGAGGTCATTAAAGAGTTGGCACGAGTGCTAGCTGCCGATCCCGATGTTTTATTCCGGTTGACCCCAACGACTGATCCAGATATCACCTCGTTGTTGAAGGAGAAGCCAAAATTACTCGAACTGATTCGCTTAATCATGGCAAAAGGGCTATCGGATGAGCAGCTAAATCAGGTGTTGATGTTTATTGAGAAAGATTTTTCAACTGCCTCTTCGCTAGGTGATTTGAGAGATTACTCGCCCTCCTCGAACTAACTCCTATTTCTAAAACCACAGGGCAATGTACTAAGAGTGAGCAACTGCATGAGTCGTAAGCGTGAGACTAGTAAAGACCCAGAACAATTGGCACTTCTAGAACCTGAGGAAGTGGCGGTTGAACCTGCAAAGCAAAAGCGAAAAACGAAGCAAAAAGCTGCCCCATTACCGTCTTCAGAGTCTGAATTAGTGGTGGCAGAACCCCCTAAACGGAAGCGAAAAACAAAGCAAGAGGCAGAGCAATTGCCACTCCCAGAGTCTGAAGAAGAGGTAGAGCCTGTTAAGCCAAAGCGAAAAACTCGTCAAAAGGCTGCACAGGTTTCACTTCCAGAGTCTGAAGCAGTGGTGGAACCTACCCAACGTAAGCGAAAGACAGAGCAAGAGATAGAGCAGTTGCCCGTTTCAGAGTCTGAGGCAGTGGTGGAGCCTACCCAGCCGAAGCGAAAAACTCGCCAAAAGGCTGCACAGGTGTCGCCTTCAGAGTCTGAAGCGGCGGTGGAACCTACGAAGCCAAAACGAAAAACAAAGCAAAAGACAGCTTTAGAAGATAGCCAAGATAATTCCTTCATCAGCAATGGTAGTGGACTGGACGAGGAGAGTGATGAGGCTGAAGATGACACCACGATCGCCGATGGCTACATTCTGGACTTCATCAGCGGGGAGAAGCGGCTGAAGGAGACCCCCAAAGAGCAGGTGCGGCAACGGATTGCCCTGGCAATTTGCCACGAGTATGGGGTTGCCGTGGGTGATATGGAGGGGGACTTTGCCGTAAAAGTGGGGAAGCGGCGGAAAAAGCTGGATATCGCCATTTTTAAGCAGGGTACGAAACACGAAGCAGCCAACATTACTCATGTGGTGGTCTGTCGTCCTGAGCCAAAGGTGGGGAAGAAGTCAGTTCGGGTACGGGATCACGAGCAGGCTTCCAAGGACCTCAAGGAATTAGAAGAGGTCATGGATGAGATTGAGTCTTGCCAGCATGGGATGTGGACTAATGGGCTGGAGTGTTTTTATCTAACCAAGAAGAAGGTAGACGAAAAGCTGATTTTCGAGCCGATTGCTGATTGGGCACCGATTGATGTCCCGATCGAGCAGGAAAACTCGATTCCGATGGTGCAACTCCGCTATGCCGATGCAGAGATGCTGCGAACTGCATTCCGGCGCTGTCACAACTTCCTTCATGGAAATGAGGGATTGCCCAAAGATGCTGCTTTTTGGCAGTTTCTTTACCTCATCTTCTGCAAGATGCATGACGAGCGATCGCCCAGGGAAGAACGGCGATTTTGGGCGGGTCCTAGAGACCAGTTTGAGGAGGAAGGGCGCAAGGCAATTCGGGCACGAATTGTGGCGTTGTTTGAGAAAGTTAAGAAGACCTATAAGAAGCTATTTCGCGGGACGGAAGAAATATCACTATCAGAGCGTGCCCTAGCGTTTGTGGTGTCAGAACTTGGCAAGTTTGAGTTCACCCGGACGGAGATTGATGTCAAAGGGGCAGCCTATCAAGAACTGGTTGGGGCAAACCTGCGGGGCGATCGCGGTCAGTATTTTACGCCCAGGGGGGTGACAAAGCTGGTGGCGCGAATGCTGGATCCAAAGGAAGACGAGACGGTCTTTGATCCCGCATGCGGTACGGGTGGTTTTCTAGTAGCAGCCATGGATTATGTGTTCCGGAAGATCAAGCACCAGCCGACAAGAACCGAGGAAATTGAGTCCTCTGAGGAATTTGCCAACTATTACGCCCAGTTCCGTCACTACGTCCGCACGAAGGTGTTTGGGGCAGAATTTGACCAATTCTTGGTGCGTACCGCCCAGATGAATTTGGCAATGGCAAGTAACGAGCATGGCAATCTGTTTAACATCAACTCGTTGGAATTTCCGGCTGGGGCAATGGCAGATGTTAAAGATGCTGTAGAGAAGGTGAAGTTAGGCAGCATTGATGTGCTGATGACCAATCCTCCGTTTGGGGCGGATATTCCCATTACCGATCCCAAGATTTTGAAGCAGTATGACTTGGCGCATATTTGGGCGCGGCAGAGCGATGATAGCTTCCGAAAAACTGACAGGATTCAAAACAGTGTGGCACCAGAGATTCTCTTTATTGAGCGGTGTGTTCAATGGTTGAAGCCGGGAACTGGACGGATGGGCATCGTACTTCCGGATGGTATTTTGGGGAATCCTGGAGCTGAGTACATTCGCTGGTGGATTTTGCGAGAAACGCAGGTGTTAGCCAGTATTGACCTGCCGGTGGAGATCTTCATCGTGGATGCTAATGTCAACATTTTGACTAGTCTGCTGTTCCTACGGCGGAAGGCACCTGATGAGAAAAAACAGGCAGAGAAACCTTATGACGTGTTTATGGCGGTTGCCGAAAAAGTAGGTTTTGATCGGAGAGGCAACAAGCTATACAAGCGGAAGCCATCGGGTGAAGAGATCTTCATTTCAAAGCAGGTTCCGGTTCAAGTCAAAGTGGGCGATCGCACGATAACCCGTGAGTTAACTGTTCAGGAAAAGGAGTTAGATGATGACCTTCCCATCATTGGCGATAAATATGATGAGTTCCTCCAGGAGCAAAAGCAATGACTGAGTTTGATGATGAGGATCTAATTCCAAATGAAGATGAGTCCCTAGAGGAGGAATCTGAGGGGCTGAATGACTTTCTAATCGATATCTTCACAGGAAATCAAATTCGTGTCACCCCCAAGAATCTGCTGCTTCAGAAGGTCTTGAGGCAACTGATTGAAAGCTATGGCTTCGATCGCGCTGACCTGGAAGTGAACTACAATCCCAGGCTATCGGGTAAGCGTAACCGCCGAGTAGACATTGCGATCTTTCGCCCTGGCACTGCCCACACCAACGAAAACTTACAGCGGATTGTTCTCTGTCAAACCCAACGCCAGCGAGATAAATTGCGCTCTCTGGCAGAAGCTGAGGCAGATTTGAACAAGCTGAAGGAATTAATGGAAGACTTGCCAGACTGTCGGTTTGGCATTTGGACAAACGGCTTTGAAGAGTTTTACCTTCAAGCAGTCCATGATCGATTTGAGGTACGCTTTATCCCGTTAGGTGTGTTGCCCGCACCTGGTGAAGAAACGGAAGCTGCTGATCGGACAGGTGGACCTATTCAGGTTGCAGCAGAGGCAGAAGATTTACAAGCAGCCTTAGAACGATGCTACCGATTCTTGAACCGTAACCTGGGGCTGGATCACAAGGATACTTTCAAGCAACTAGCAGTGTTGCTGTTAGCAAAGCTCTACGATGAGACGGCTCCCTCAGCCGATCGCCGCTTTTGGGTGCGGGGAGATGAACCGTTTACGGCATCAGGGCAAGCTGAGATTGAGCGACGCATTCGGGGCTGTTTGCAAGATGCAGTTCCCTGGCAGCCGGGAATGTTATCGCGGGGCTGGAATTTAGATCTGGAGGCAGACCAGACCGCACAAATCGTGAAGGAGTTAGCCAAATATTCCTTTGCCCAAACCCACCCCTTTGATCGCACTGTTGCCTATCGAGCGATCGTACGAATGGTGATGGACGGTAAAGAAGGACGCTATCCGACGCCGTTGAATGTGGCACGGATGGCAGTTGAAATGCTGGAGCCAAAGCCAGAAGATCGGGTGCTGGACTGTTCCTGTGGAACGGGCACGTTTCTGGCAATGACCGCTGTGCATCTCTACGACCAATTTTTGGCTCAGGCAGGCACAAACCGGGATGAGGCAACTGCCGAACAGCGATTGGCAGCACAAGAACGAACCGCAGAATGGTCAAGGCAAAATACTTTTGGTTGTGAACTCGACCCCTTTCTGACCGTGACAACACGACTCAATCTACTGTTGACGGCGGGGCATCCAGGACGCGTTTTTCGATTAGACTCCCGCACGTTTCCCGATGGGGATTTAGATGGGGTGGCGGATAGCAGTCGAGCAATTCCATTAGGCACTATGGATATTGTGATTCTCAACCCCTGGTTTTCGACCCAGTCGCAGGATACTGTCACCGATGCTACAATTTTGCAACGGTATGACCTGGGCAAGGTGTGGGAACGTACTGAGGAGGGGGGCTATCGCAACCGGGGTAATTTGAGCAGTGGCATTCCGCCAGAAGTCTTGTTCTTGGAACGGGCATTGGACTGGGTGAAACCGGGAACTGGACGAATCGGAATTTTGCTCCCCAATGGCTTATTGGGCAACCCAGGCGATGAATACATTCGCTGGTGGATTTTGCACCATTGTGAGGTGATCGCGAGTGTAGAGTTGCCCTTGGAACCATTTAAGGTGACGGTCAATCAGTACCGTCTATCTCCAGCGCTGCCCAGTTTCTTGATTTTGCGGCGACGCGATCAGGCAGAACTAATGCAGCTTGATCATCCAGAGTATGACGTGTTTATGGCGGTTGCCCAGAAAGGCGGGGTCGATTCACGGGGTAAGCAGGTGTTTAAGCGATCGCCCACTGGAGAAGAACTGATTGTGGAAGAAGAGGTGGTAGAACGGGTCCGAATTGGCGAACAAATCAATATTCGGCGAGTACTGCGGAAGTTTAAGCAAATTAATGATGAATTGCCCGACGTGGCCGAGAGGTACAAACACTTCACCCGCACGGGAGGGCTTGAACCATGAAGGTGAAAGTCATTCAGAGCACCTGGCTAGGACAAGAAGGACGGCGGCTCGATTGTAGTCCCTATCTATCAGGTGCAATTGAGGCGAAGGTTTTGCTGGAGAAACTTTCAGTAGAAAAACATCCACTTCATCAACTGACAAAAGGCTATAAGGGCGGAATATACAATGGTCCTCAATTTGTCCGAAATTATGTAAATGATTCTGCTTATGGCGTTCCTTTTTTTACAAGTGGCTCAATAATGTATGCAGATCTTTCGTATATGAGATTGTTGCGTAAAAAAGATGCTGAATCATCGAAACTAAATTATTTGCGGCTTAGTCCTGGAATGACCTTAATCAGTAGTTCTGGCACCATTGGAAGAATGACTTATGCTCGTTCAGACATGGATGGGCTTTGGTCTTCGCAGGATGTAATGAAAGTTGTAGCAGATCCAGACAAAATCTTGTCAGGCTATCTGTATGCATATTTAAGAACTCATTATGGTGTACCACTCGTTACATCAGGAACCTACGGGGCGGTTATAGAACACATTGAACCTCTTCATATTGCCAAACTGCCCGTTCCTCGTCTGGGCAATACTTTTGAGGAACAAGTCCATCAAAAGGTGATAGAAGCTGCTCAATTGCGAACGGGTTATCAGATTCAAGTTCAGCAAGCTACCCAACAACTATTTGCTGCTGTTGGGTTAGCAGACATCACTGGTAGCGAGTGGCATAGTGCAGAATCAGACTTAGCGTTCACAACTACTATCAAATCTGCCTCTTCGCTTCGGGCTGTTAATTTCAGACCCAAATTCCAAAACCTTTGTGAATCCATAAAAGCAGCTCCACATAAATTGCTTAGGGAAATCTGCGTTCCTGGAACCCTTAAGCGTGGAGGTCGCTATAAACGAGTTGATGCTGAACCTGAATACGGTTGCCAATTGATCGGTCAAAAAGAAATTTTTTGGCAGCAACCAGAAGGGCGATGGGTTGCTGAATTTGCTTTAGGTAAAGATGTATTTGTTGACCCAGGAACAACTCTCATTGCAGCTACAGGAACACTCGGTGAAAGCGAACTATACTGTCGCGCTGAGTTCATTTGGGGACCAATGGCCGAAATGGCTTACTCAGAGCTTTTTGTGCGTGTAGTAGCTAACAATGCTGTGATGCCAAAGGGTTGTTTATATGCCTTCATGCGTTCAGAGACAGCGTTCAGAATGTTCCGCTCAATCTCCTTTGGCAGCAAATTACAGTATCTCCATCCTGTTTTCCTGCCCCACTTGCCTGTTCCCTACCCTGACCCACACACCCAGCAAGCCATTCACGAACTGGTGATTGATGCCTACGAAAAACGGCACCGCTCCAATGTGCTAGAAAACGAGGCAGTGGCAATGGTAGAACGGGCAATTTTGGAGGGGGTTTAATGCCAGCGCGAGTTGTTCCTATTGGTCAGCCAGTCAATGACTCTGAGCGGAAGGCGATCGCCTACTTGCGCGACCATTTGCCCAGTACTTTTACTGTGCTGCACAATTTTGAGATTACCCAGGGTGCAGAAGTCTTTGAAATTGACCTCGCAATATTGGCTCCCCACTGCATTTTTGTCGTTGACGTTAAGGGCATCAAAGGACAACTCGATATTTATGGCAACAAATGGTATCCCGATGGTCGTCAGCCCTACCTCTCTCCTCTGGCAAAACTACGCCAACACGCCAAAGTCGTCAAAGCCTTAATTCAGTCAGCTCACCCCACTCGGTCTGACCTGCGTAGCATTCACGTCCATGCTGCCGTTCTCATGACTCATCCCACCACCCACGTCAACGACTACAGCGGGCGTGACCAGGATGACATCACCTACCTCAACAACAAGTGCGTCACCTACTTCAAAGACAAAGCCCACATTCCCAGCTCTCGCTCGGATAATATTCAATCCCTTCTAGGTTTGGTCGAAAACGCTATCAAAGGCAAGGCGAAAGCCCTCACAGCATCTCCCTGTTACGGCAACTGGCAAATCGAAGATCGGCTCGGCGGTGGCGATCGTTTCACAGACTACCGGGCTAAAAACATCTTCACCGGTAAAGGGGGTGGTACTACACTGCTCCGCATCTATCAGGTAGACCCCTATCAAGACCCTGCCGCGCGTCAAGCTGAGCGTCTTCGTATCAGCAACGCTTACCGGGCAGTTGCTAAAATGCCCAGCCACCAAAATATCCTCGCTGTCAAAGACTTCTTTGAAACCGAAGAGGGCGATCGTTCCATTCTGGTCACAGAAGACGTCCCTGGTCAGGTTTTACGGCAACACATCAAGAAAGTCTCCCTTGCCCTCACCTTTGATCAAAAACTTGGGATCCTGCGTGATGTTCTGGTTGCCCTCGATCACGCCCATAAATATGAAGTCATCCATCGCAACCTTACCCCCGATGCCATTCTGATTAGTCCGGATGGACGTGCCCGCCTGACAGCCTTCGACTATGCTCGCGTTGGCAAGCATCGTACCAGTACCGTCGCTGGCATGATTGTCGATGACCTCGATCCTCTCTATCTAGCCCCAGAGTGCGATAAGGATCCAAAGCAAGCCAGCATTGCCTCTGACTTGTTTTCGGCTGGACTGATGTTTTTCGAGTTGCTAACGGGGGAATTGGCTTTTGAGAACCTCGATCAAGTACTGGAATTTGATGCCATCTTCCCAATCAAGCCTTCTGAATACAAACCTGATTTACCCCAAGGGTTTGATGATTGGCTGCAAAAATTCTGCGCGATCGACCCTGAAGACCGTTTTCCCAGTGCTGCCGTTGCCTTACATGAGCTGTCTCAGATAATTACTTCTGCCGCTCCCACTCCTGCTCAAGTTGCTGCTGAAGCCGAAACTCCCGTGTTAGATCTCAAGAATCTGCCGAAGGAACATGAGCTGGACGGACGATTTCGAGTGCAGGCATACCTGGGACAAGGACGCTTTGGGGTTGCCTACCAAGTGTTTGACTTCTACGCCAATTGCGACCAGGTCATCAAGCTGATTCTCTATGACAAAATTTCAGCTCACGAACGGCTTAGACGAGAGTATGCTACGCTCCGCAAATTGTCTCCCCACCCCAACGTCGTTCCGGTTACTGGAGCAGGCAAGCTACCAGACGACACTCCCTATATCGTCTTTGACTTTCTCCGAGGGCAAAACATTGAAGAGCGATTGGACAAAGAAACCATTCCGCTCGAAGATGCGCTAACCATCGTCCGTCAAACGGCTCTGGGATTAGTCCATATTCACAACGAGAAGGTTTATCACCAAGACATCAAGCCCTCTAATTTACTCTGGACGGATGAGGGGGTGCGGATTATTGACTTCAACGTGGCAGAATCCGACCTGGAGGATGAGCTTGGCATTGGTGGCACACGTCGCTATTTCCCGCCCGATCTCAACTTCAGCTTTGAGCTAACTGAGACCGACAAAATTGACCGGGATCTCTATGCGCTTGGAATTACTTTCTACCAATGCGTTACCGGACAGTACCCCTTCCAAGAGCTAGAACCCCCAAAACGCAAGCAAGCCCTCGATCCTCGCCAGTTTCAGGGCTGTGAAGATCTCAGCATCGAATTGGTCGATCTAATGCAAAAGATGATTACTCCTGCCAGAGCCGATCGCTTCTCCTCGGCTGAAGCTCTGCTGCGAGCACTCAACGACATCAAGGCTCTGCATGCTCCAAAAACACTCATTCAAGCAGGTTCCGCTGATCCTCTGCTGCCTCTGCCCGATGGCATTCCCTCCGACAAACCCAACTTCAATCCCTTTGTCAGCCATTTACTGACTATCTATAGCCAGAGCCAAAAAACGAATGCTGGCACACGGGGATTAGACGCGATTGGGGAAGCCCTCTACATTCCCACACTGCTAGACGTGCAGCTCATGACCGCCGTTCTGAGCGGGGAATTTCGCCTAGTCATTATTTCCGGAAACGCCGGGGACGGCAAGACCGCCTTTATTCAACAGCTCGAGAAACACGCTGAACGCCAGTCTGCTCAAATTGATCGTGGGCAAAATGGTGCAACCTTCCAGTTAAACGGACGTACCTTTGTCACCAATTACGACGGTAGCCAGGATGAGGGCGATCGTGTCAACGATGCGGTGCTATCTGATTTCTTTAGCCCCTTCCAGGGCAATGAAATCACCTGGGCAACCGACCAAACTCGACTCATTGCTATTAACGAAGGTCGTTTAATTGACTTTCTAACCGACCACGAAACCCAATTTTCCCGCTTGATGGCGATCGTTCGAGGTGGGCTGCAAGGAGGCGACCCTGTAAACAGTGTCGCTGTTGTCAACCTCAATCTGCGCTCAGTTGTTGCCGCTCCCTTCTGTGGCAGTGGAACAATGGCATCTGGGGCGATCGATGCCATCATCACGAATCCACCCTTCACGGATGCATCAATCTTTGGTCGTCTTGCCCGTCGCATGACTGAGGAACGCTTCTGGCAAGCCTGCCAAAGCTGCGACCTCAAACAGGAGTGCTATATCCATCACAACGCTAGTACTTTGATGGATGCAACGGCGGGACCAAAAGTTATCGAACGCTTAAAACAGCTATACACCCTCACCCATCTGCGTGGACGGCTCCATATCACCTTACGTGACTTGCGATCGGCACTGGCATTCATGCTGGTAGGAACTCGTGATTGTGACAGTGTTCATGAACTGTACCGGGCTGGCAATCCAGACGCAATTCAGAAAATTCTCGACGGCTTCTACTTCAACTCGTGGTTGGGCGGCTCCGAAGGATCAACCGATCGCCTAGTTTCCCTCCTTCGACAAGTAGATGTTGGCGAAACAGGCAGCCCAGAACTCGACCGTAGCTTTGCCTTCCTACAGCCGAATGATCGAGAAATGGCACGCTTCGCCTTTCCAGAGCGAGGGCACTACGACGATGACTTGCTCCAAAGAGTGTTTGATCAGTTGCCACGAGATTACTCAGAAGGCAACAGCTCTCAGCGCGTGGAATCTTACCGTCAATATGTTGCTACGCTCCGCCGTCGCCATTATTTTGAGCGCCGAGATAGCGATTGGCGGCAAATGTTGCCTTATCTGAGTGCCGATCGCTTTCAGGAACTGATCATCGGCACAAAAGATTTAGCTACCGAAGTCCCCTCCTTGCTTACTGCGATCAACCGTGGAGAGGGCTTAAAGAATCCAACCCGACTGGGTGATCAATTGGCTTTGCGCGTTCGCCAAGTTGAAAAGGCGACCGTCCGTAGCTATCGCCTATTTCCTGCCAGTGCCTTTTCTCTTCTACGTTCTATCATCAACTCTCGCTTTATTGAATATCTACCCCAAACCCTGATTCTTCAGTACTCCTCTAGTACAGGGCAACAGGCAAATCTCGTTTTGAACCTGGATGTTTATGAGATGTTGACCCGTTTGAAGAATGGCTATCGCCCCAGCTGCGAGGAGCAACAGGGACTCTATCAAAGTCTCGTAATGTTTAAGAATGTCCTGTCTTCTGCTCCTTACCAGGAAGTTTTACTGACGGAGAACGAGTTCGAGTTCTACCGAATTAAACGGGAAACAGACGGCAAGCTTTTGATGGAGAAAATTCAGTCTAGTTCGGGGGCGAGTTCTAATTCACCTCCAACACCTAGCGATCTGAATAGCACGGGAGGCGACCAGTAATGGCAATTCAAGGACGAGACAAAGAATTTCGCTTACCCAAAGTCACCTATGTAGACCATACCCACATCGAGATTGACCGGGTCTTGACGCTTTTGTTTCCGCGTCTTCGCTTTGATGGTCACAACAGCCGCCGACCGCCCCGCAAGTCGGAACTGTCGTTGGAAGAATTCACCAAAGAGTTTCTTGAACACCCTGAATGGTTTTCGGGGTTTACCCAATACCCGGACGTTGTCCGAAAGTGGATTGAAACTGATCTGATGGATTTAGTGAATCGAGGGAAACCAAATCAGGCGATCGCTGCCCCACGACCCTTGCATGGCAACACCTATAAATTCCGCAATGCTAGACATACTCGCGATTATGGAGCAGCCGATCAGCTTTACTGGATGCTCTACTATGCGCGCCGGGGGCGCGGACAGACCGTGCGAGATGCCCTCAAACGGTTCTTCTTCCTGGGCATTGACCTAAATACCGATCGCTATAATCCGCAAGTTGCTGTTGATGTCGAAACGCAGGCACTGTTACGGCTTGATCAACAAGTAACGGGCGACATGCGCGACTCCAAAGCTCCCAATCGGTTTTCTCCTCTCTGCATTGGGCAAGCTGATTTTCTCGCTGATGATATTCGCCGCCTCCTGGTATACGAAAAACACATCCCCCGTTCTGTCCTAGTGGATTACCTCAAAACCCTATTGTCATTTCATTTAGCGCTTTACCATTTACGCCTGCTTAAACTTCTTCCCTCGTTAGTTCATCAACGTAGTGATGACCCGATCTGTACTAAGTGCCCTGTTGATCCTGATGATCAAACATCACCACATGGAAACTGCCCGCACCGAATCGGCTTAGTCGTGGATATGGGAGATCCCAATAATTCCCATATGACGGCTCTAGCGTATCGTAGTGCTGACAGCCACTACCGCCGTATTCCCAAATACATCGAGGCACAGTTCATCACCAAAAAGCTGGATGAGTTCGTTGACTACCTAACCAGTAAATTAGGTAAACAAGCATTGCCCAGTGCCGGTTCTTTCTCCGTTGGGCAGGTTCTTGAATTTCTAGGACCTAAACAAGCACTCGATCGAGACGCTTACTTTAAGGCTAGGCTGGCGAGCTTGGTTGAAGAAAGCAAATCTGGCAAAACTCAAGATGTTGATCCAGAGGTGCAGCGGGTTTTAGATATGGGACTCGACGCTTTTGAGACCTATATCGAAATCTTGATAGCACTGCGAAGCAAGTTTCATCGAGAGCGGGTTACCAAATGCTTAGATTCGTTCTTGATGAAGAATAGCGATACCGGTTTACTTGCCCAGGCTCGTGCTAAAGGCAGTCCACGCTATTTTTCAATGGGCAGTCGCTTGCTAGAAGTTCTCTTGCAGATTGCAGTTCTGACGCCTCAGGGAACATCGTTCAAAACCCGTGAAGTTCGGATTGAAGAACTACTCCAGTTCCTTAGGGAGCGTTATGGAATTTACATTGATCAACTGCCTTCCTACGACGGGTTTCAACAAGCAAGTATTCTCGATCGCCAAGCTCTACGACAAAACGTCAATACCTTCAAGACTCGACTGCGGGAAATTGGCTTTTTCCAGGACTTATCCGATGCCTACATAACTCAGACTGTAACTCCGCGTTACACCATTACCCAAGACGCACGGCGATAGCGCACAACAGGAGAGCAAGCTCATGAGTACCAGTTTTCGAGAATTACAACCAGCAGAACTGACTGACGCACTTAAAGAATGGCTACTGCCTCAGCTTCAGAAAACTCTGACCTCCCGTGCTCCTGGTCACTGTATGCGTGTTGCGGACCTGGATTGGGATTTAATGTTGTCTCTTTGCCAAAGCCTGAGAGAGAGTCTTGTAGATACCCAGGTCTTTATCCTGACTGATCAGCAGCAGGGCAGCGATTATCCCGACCTATTTGTTTCCGCCACAAAGTTGGTAGAACTGCGTAATCCTCTACCTGATGGTTCTCTCCGTCCACCATTGCTTGTCTTCCTACCACCCAATCTCCAAACCAGTGCCGAAGATTCTTTTGGCGTTGCGACATTTGAAGAAATCGATGTCAGCAATATCTATCGTGGACTAGCAGAAGTACTGCTGTTGCAAGTTCCTTTAGCACTTCAAGGATATACGCAGGCAATTCTGAAGCATTTAACAGCAATTCGTTGGGCATGGGCAGATGAGGTTGCTCAAGTCCGCTATTTGCTCACTGCTATCCGTAATGGCATTGATGGCACATCCTTGGGAGCTGCCTTATTTGAACTTGGGCTAGTACCGGATTTCAAGCTCTTTAACGATCCGGCGATCGCCATCAACCGCATCTCCAGAAACCATGAATCAGTCCATAAACTCACCTACTCGGATTTGTCGATCCGAGGCAGAGCTACGGAATTGGGATTGAGCGATAAAACTTTTCAACGTCGGCTGACTCAATTCCTGATTGAGTCAGGGTTAGACAATCCTCAAGCTTGGACTCGCCAAATTGTTCTCAACGCCCCAAATTGGGGGTTGTCTTTCGACAAATGGCAGTTTGAAACCGAGATCAGAACTGACAAAGTACTGGTGGATGTGATATCAATTGATTTACCCGTCGTTCCCGAAAGTGAATCAGAGGAACGATTGCAGGGACTCATCGGGCAACAAATTCTACTGCCCCAGGATCGCCGCAAGTTTAGCGTAACTTTTAGCTGTGATCCTCATCCATCTCAAGTTCAAGGCTTACACCACTTTTCCGTACAAATTCTTACGAAAGACGGAACTCCGGTAGGGGTTGTTAAGACTCCGAAAGCCTGGAGTTCTAAGAAATTAGCTTGTACAGTTTCACTCGACAAGCTGAATAAGGTTGATTGGGAAGAGGGCTGGCATTTCATTCGGATTCTTGCTTGGACAGAAGATAACGATCCAATTCCCGTAGTCGATCCCCGTAAGGAGTCAGACGACAGCTTGCTCGCCCCAAATGAAAGTGAACCTTTCTATGTTCTACCAGAAGGAGATTTCGAGGAAGAAGCATCTCAACGCTCCTTTCCACAGGAGCATAGCCTTGAGTATGCAAGGCTGCAACTACAGTTTGCAGCTATTTTAGAGGGGCGTGACCCTGAAACTATTAAACTTGAATCGGTTGGCTGGAGTAACAGCAACAAACGCACTCGTCAATCATTCCAAGAACTATTGGAAGTGAAATTTGGTCGAAATGGTATCTTTCACATTCCAGTTGCGCGGCATCTTCGACACATCGAGCAACGCATCCTATCATCTCCTAGCAGTCCGGTAAGCTGGCGCTTACAGATTAACAACCGACAGATTGAGATGCCTGTTCCAGACATTCTGGAATTACCTAAACTGACAGCAGTAGAAAGCTTCCTGGCAGTAAGAAGCAAGTATTTTAAATCAATTCTTGGCTCAGAGAAAGAGCTGATTTCTCAGGCAGCGGATTTCTTGAACCTTAAAGATATTTCTAGTGAGTATGCTGCTGCATATCAAGATCTCTTGTTAGACCTAAAAATTAAAATTGAGCGCAGCACTGGTGCAGATCAACAAAGAGCGATCACAGCTCTCCGCACTGTACTTTTGCTTGACACCATCCACCTCGTACTTACAGACTTTAGAGGCAAAGTTAGGGAAGCAATTTTAATAGGTCCAATTCATCCACTACGAGCACTTTGGCTTACAAGCTGGGCACAGGTGGCTCAAAGTTGGCTGCTAGAGGCGAAAAAAGGGGAAACCGAGTATGCCGCCCCTGTGAGAGACGCTTTACTTCAAACAATTACTTTGTCCAATGTACCTTCAACTTTACCTTTGTCTGATGGCAGGATTTTTGTAGCCGTAGACAACATTCACCCTTTCTGGTCCCTCTATGCTCCCGCAAATGTTGAAGATCCTAGAGGACTGCTAGCTGAAGTTTGTACTGCATTTGACCTGCCTGAGCCTAACATTGGTGGCTCGTCAATTACAGGAGGCGTACTGGCATCTCGAATCACCCGCTACTTGGTGCAGCACCCATACATTCGCACACTTTGTATTAATCTTTTCAATCCAGGTCAGGCATCTGTCTTAGCAAGTGCATTAGTGTCCCTTCAAAAGCAGCAAGCCTTTTCACAGCTTCGCTATGACATTCGTTTGTTCGTCTCAGATTCAGAGGCTCCCGGAGTAGGTGAGGCACTGGAGCAACTTCTTTTGCCAACTGGAACAACCAGTTTTGATGCAGATGCCTTCTCAATATCGAGTGGAAACCACCTCTTTCCTAAACTCAGTCTGTCAATCCATTCAATTGACGATTTTCGAGGCACTCCAGATAACTACCGTGCTCATCTCAGCTTACTGCTGGACTTATTCCCAGCAGCAGCAATCTCAACGGGGGAAGCTATACGTCCGACTGATGTCGCTTCACTGCACGGACTAATTCAGGACTTTGATATTCAGTATCATGATGACGAGACTGGGACATATTGGCTACGGCAACCTCGGCATGGTGAGGCAACCCATCTAACAAACAAAGATGCCCATCTTATTGATTTACTTGCCTCGTTACCGAAAACTCTATCCGGTGCAGTTTCAACAATTGCCCTCAACGCTCCTGCATTTGAACAGTGCCCTCAAATTACGTTGGGTCTCGATGCGGATAAACGTGAATTAATCCACTATGTTCATGGCGTTAGCGATTGGGTTTTTACCATCGATCGCAACTTAGGAATTGAGTTTTTTGATCATGGTGGAAAGAGCGATCGCCCTGACTACCTTGTAGATTACATTCCAAGCGCGCTCACTGGGAGCGGTTATCAGATTGTGATTACATCTCGATCGCTATCTGAGCTAGAGGCTTTACTTTACAAAGTCCTAGACCGTTATGGTTCTCGCATCGAAAGACCGCAGACTTCGCTGATTTTAGAACAACTGAGGCTGCTATCCAGCCGTCTGGCGCTGAAACTGCTTTCCTCATCTACTCAACAAGCTGAAGTGTTAGGTCTGGCATTAGCTCGTCTTTTCCTAAAGTATCAGGGAGCGCTATCAAATCAAATCGTTCTTCCCCTAGATGCCCACCTAGAACTGTTCCAGTCTTCAAAGAAATATGCAGAAGCAGTAGGCAACGAGGTTACGCTGCAAAGAACAGATTTAGCACTATTTGAGCTAAATGCTTCCTCCCGTACCGTGACCTGCAACTTGGTTGAGGTGAAATGCCATACCGTTGGTAGCCTAAATGCCTATAATCAACTACGCGACAAAATTGTTCAGCAAATTAATCGCAGTGAGGAAGTCTTACGCGAGTATTTTGATCCCAACTGGAAATGTCCCGATCGCCCTGACCGTCTGCTACTAACCAGACAATTTGCCACATTGCTCAAGTTTTATCTAGATAGGACAGTTCGTTATGAACTCATTGACCAGCAAGCTGCTGAAGAAGCTGATGTTTTACTAACCACTTTGGAGGAAGGTTATACACTTGAATTCACTCGAAGTGCGCTAATTTTTGATTTTGATAAACCTGGAACAGAGCCACCCGAGAAAGAATTTGGTATCGAATTCCATCGTGTTGGAATTGATTTGATTAGGGCATTAATTGATGAGACGACTGAACCAGAATCAGATGACTCAACTGGCAAAACTTCCAACTCAGAACAAGATTCTATTCCTCGCCTAGAATCTGCTGCTTTCATTAGACCCAAGCGTAGCTATTCGGTAACGTGGGAATCCTACTCACAATCCAAGCGATCGTCCTCCGCCGAAGTTAATGAACAGTCTGAAGGAACAAAAGACGCAAACCCAGTAGTTTTTTTGTCTCAAATGGACTCATTAAATGCGGTACTATCTCCAGTCGAGGCTCCTTCCGAAGAAACTCCGTCAGATTCCCCAAGCATTGAGCAATCTCAAGTATTATCTGAATCTGCCACTGTGCCCGTCCAAGAGGAACGTGTGGTACCAGATCAAATATCTGTTCAACTTGAAGTTCCACTGGCGTCTACGCTTCCATACGACATCATTCTTGGAACACAAACAAACTCCCCTCAATACGGAATACTGGGGGAATCATCTGGACGTAAAATTGCACTGGATTTGAACCAAACCCATACAATAAGTCTTTTTGGAGTTCAAGGTGCAGGAAAAAGCTACACGTTAGGAAGTATCGTCGAGATGGCTTGTCTGCCTGCACCCGGCATTAATGTACTGCCGAAACCTCTTGCAACTGTCATCTTTCACTACAGCCCAACACAAGACTATAAACCCGAATTCACCTCAATGGCTCAGCCGAATTCGGAACAGGAGCAAGTTTTAGCCTTGCGAGAACGATATCATGCTAAACCTACGCGCTTAGAGGATGTCGTAATTCTCGTTCCCAAGTCAAAAGTTGATGAGCGAAAAGTTGAATACCCAAACATTCAAGTTCTACCAATTACCTTTGCTGCTTCAGAACTAAAGTCATCACATTGGAAATTTTTAATGGGTGCTGTAGGTAGCCAAAGTATGTACCTGCGCCAAATTAATCTAATTATGAGAAAGCTTAGGGATAACCTGACCTATGCATCCCTAGTCACTGCGGTCGAGGAATCAGGATTAGCAGATCACTTAAAGGATTTGGCTAAGACTCGTTTAGAGTTTGCTGCTGAGTATATCGAGGATAGTCAAAAGCTTATAGATATCATTCGCCCTGGACGCCTTGTAATCGTTGACTTACGCGATGAATTCATCGAGAAAGATGAGGCGCTAGGGCTATTCGTTGTAATGTTGCAAATTTTTTCGGAGGCGACATATCAAGAATCGCTATTTAACAAACTCGTCGTATTTGACGAGGCTCACAAATACATAGAAAGTCCAGACCTTGTCGCTGGTCTAATCGAGATTGTCCGTGAGATGCGTCACAAGGGCACTAGCATAATGGTTGCGTCACAAGATCCTCCCTCAGTGCCAACCTCTCTCATCGAATTATCGTCACAAATAATTCTACATAGATTTAATTCGCCAGCCTGGCTTAAGCATATCCAAAGAGCTAACGCTGCTCTGGACAATTTGACTCCTGAAAAGATGAGCCAGTTAGGTCCGGGAGAAGCATACATCTGGTCAGGCAAGTCTAGCGAGGATACTTTTGTTAAAGGAGCATTAAAGGTTAGACTGCGTCCTAGATTAACTCAGCACGGTGGAAGTACAAGGACAGCAGTTTGAAATTTTGTTGAGGCTCTAAGTTCTACCTACAAGAGGTCATTTGAGAAGTTTTAGATGTCAATTTTTACTCAATCGTCTGATCAAAATTCATATCACCATCAGATGGATAAGGGTCTAAGTCTTCAATTAGAGCACGGTCTATTCCATGCCAAACACTAGGGCGTGTCATCAATTAAATAGACTGGAGATAGCAAGACTAGAGAAAAATCCAGTAGAGCAAGAATGATGAGCCGACGATATGCGCTGCGAGATGACCAGTGGAAGCGGATCAAAGACTTACTACCCGGACGTGAGGGAACAGTCGGTGTGACAGCCAAAGACAATCGGTTGTTTGTCGAAGCGGTGCTCTACCGCTATCGGGCTGGAATACCTTGGAGAGACTTGCCAGAGCGATTTGGAGACTTTCGTATTAAATGTCAAGCTCATAGGGCTCTTCCCAACTTTTGGTGATCTTACGGCATGATCAAGATATCCCCCCTTCAGGATTTCAAAGGACGTGGAATTCCTTCGACATTTTCTGCCAGATACCCAACAAATTCACTTGGACAACTGGAACCTCGATACTGTTAATCACCATCTATCCGTAACGGTCTCATCAGCTCAAAGAACTGCCCAATGTCCCCT
>DATNPL010000047.1:0-75373 GCA_036703255.1 Coleofasciculaceae cyanobacterium | reverse complement strand
CCCCCCCCCCCCCCCCCCCCCACCAAACCTATAGGGACATTCATTTAGCCAGAGCTGATATTAAAACCAGTCTGCGTGAGAAAACTCGCCTCTGGGCTTGTCGGTGCGCTCATAGGTATGGGCACCAAAGTAGTCGCGCTGAGCCTGGGTCAGGTTTTGGGGCAGGCGATCGCGGCGGTAGCTATCGAAGTAGTCGAGCGAGGCGCTGAAAGCAGGGACTGGAATGCCCAGCTTGGCCGCCGTCATCAGCACCTCTCTCCAGGCTTCTTGGCGATCGAGAATCGTCTGCTTAAACTCAGGAGCCAGCAGCAGGTTAGGCAACTGGGGGTTTTCGTCAAAAGCCCGCTTGATCTTGTTGAGGAAGCGGGCGCGAATGATGCAGCCCCCCTTCCAGATGCGGGCACATTCACCCAAGTTGAGGTTATAGCCATACTCCTGGGAAGCCTTCGCCAGAAGCGCCATCCCCTGCGCGTAGGAGCAGATTTTGGAACAGTAGAGGGCATCCCGCACCTTGGTAATAAAGGCGGCAGCATCGCCCTCATATTTACCCGTTGGCCCGGTTAGCTCCTTAGAAGCTGCCACCCGCTCTTCTTTGATGGAAGAGATAATCCGGGCATTGACCGCAGCAATGATAGTGGGAATGCTGACTCCCAGCTCCAATGCCGTTTCTACCGTCCAACGTCCGGTGCCCTTTTGTCCGGCAGCATCCAAAATCAGATCGACCAGGGGCAAGCCTGTCTCATCGTCAATCTTGGTAAAGATATTGGCGGTAATTTCAATCAAGAACGAATCCAGCTCATCGGTCGTGTTCCACTCGGCAAACACTTCATGCAGCTGGGTATGGCTCAGACCGATCGCACTCTTGAGCAAATCGTAGGCTTCGGCAATAAGCTGCATGTCGCCATACTCAATGCCGTTGTGCACCATTTTGACATAGTGACCCGCACCGCCTTGGCCGATATAGGTGACACAAGGACCATCGTCCACCTGGGCGGCAATTTTGGTGACGATCGGCTCAATCTCTTTGTAGGCTGCCTCGGTGCCACCGGGCATTAGGCTAGGGCCATTTAGCGCGCCTTCTTCGCCGCCGCTCACGCCCATGCCAATGAAGCTAAGCCCCGTGGCCTCCATCTCCTTAACCCGACGCTCAGTATCGCTATAGAGCGAGTTGCCGCCATCAATGATCATGTCGCCTTCTTGCAACAGAGGCTTCAATTGATTCATCACAGCATCAACAGGAGCACCCGCCTTCACCATGATCAAAATCTTGCGAGGGCGATCGAGTGCCGCCACAAATTCTTCGAGGGTATAGGTAGGCTTAACGTTTTTGCCCCCGGCTCGATTTGCCATGAAGGCATCGGTTTTGTCACGAGAACGGTTATACACTGCGATCGGGAAGCCATTGCGCTCAACATTGAGCGCCAGGTTTTCTCCCATCACTGCCAGACCAATTAAACCAAAACTTTGTGCCATAGGACTCTGCTGATTCTCCGCTTACTCTGGACAACGCTGTGGAATCTCGGTGATCGTTTGGGGCTTACGAGCCACACTTCACTACAGAGTAGTCAACTTTTGGGGAAAGGCAAGCTTACCGAAAGGTTTTCTTTATGCCGATGTTCTTATGCTGACAATTGTGCAAATGAATTATGAAATACATCCCAGAATTCCGGTGCTGGCGATCGCCGCTCTTTTGGACTATCTGATCGGAGATCCTTGGAACTGGCTGCACCCAGTCCAGGTCATGGGCTGGTTTATCCAGCGCTATACCCAGCTTTGCTTCAAGCATTTCACCACGCCTCAAGCCTTGAGAATTGCCGGAGTCGGACTGGCGATCGCCCTGATTCTGGGCAGCGGCAGCGTAGGCTGGCTCATCTTATACGCCGCCCATCTAATTCACCCCGTCTTAGGGCTGGCAACAGAAAGCATTCTGCTGGCAAGCTGCCTTGCCGGACGCAGCCTCAGAGCCGCTGCCGAGCAAGTGCTTCAGCCCCTCTTGAGCGGCGACTTAGAAGCAGCCCGAAGCCAGCTTAGCCGCTATGTCGGACGCGACACCGCAACGTTATCCGAAGCCGAAATTCTCAGAGCCGTGCTAGAAACCGTAACCGAAAACGCCACAGACGGCAGCATGGCTCCCTTGTTTTACGGTATCTTGGGCGCATTTTTGCCCATTGGCAGCGTACCTCTCGCCCTCGCCTACAAAGCAGCCAGCACCCTAGATTCGATGGTGGGCTATCGAGAAGCACCCTACACCTATATCGGCTGGTTTAGCGCCCGCCTCGAAGACGGCCTCACCTGGCTTCCCTGCCGCCTCACCGTATTGACCCTAGCCTTACTCTCCCGCCGACCCCGCCAAGTTTGGCAACTCTGCCAGCGCGATGCCCCCCAAGACCCCAGCCCTAACGCCGGATGGAGCGAATGTGCCTATGCCGCAGTCTTAGGCGTGCAAGTCGGCGGCACCAACCAATACAAAGGCATCACAAAATACAAACCCCTCCTAGGCGACCCAACTCACCCGATTACAGCAGCCGTCATCACCCAAGCTACCCAACTTACCCGCCGAAACATCTTAATTTGGTTAGGGACGGCGATCGCCGCCCTCCAAATTCTTAACACCATAAGTTAACCCCAGACACACGGTGAAACACTTGCAACCAGCAATTCTCAGTATGAATTTTAACCAGGAAGTTCGCGCCCGCAGGGCGCGAACTTCCAGCCAGAAAGCCCCGAAAAAGCCCGCCGCAGGCGGGCTTTTTCGGGGCTTTCTGGCAAAATGAGAATTGCTCACTTGCAACTCAGCAATGCAAAGCGCTCCCTCAGTCCCACTCTCAAACTCATCTGGAGGGGGTTCGGGGGACGCAGCCGTCCCCTGAGTTCGGGGGTTTGGGGTCGCCCCCAAGGATCGGATTTAGGCATTATCTACACGACAGAGAATTCAAAGAAGAAGCAGTCGCCAAGAGCCATCAAAGCTTTACCCCAGAAAAACCGATACAGTAGATTAAGTAACAGAATATAAACTTCTCTCAGATAGGGTCTGACCATCCATGCGCGTAATCTTGATGACTGGCAAAGGCGGAGTCGGCAAAACCTCCGTAGCCGCCGCGACAGGACTGCGATGTGCCGAACTGGGTTACAGAACCCTCGTTCTGAGCACCGATCCAGCCCACTCGCTCGCCGACAGCTTTGACATAGAGCTAGAACATGCGCCACGTCAGGTACGCCCCAACCTCTGGGGAGCCGAACTCGATGCCCTAATGGAGCTAGAAGGCAACTGGGGAGCCGTGAAACGCTACATTACCCAAGTTTTGCAAGCCCGAGGATTAGAAGGCGTAGAAGCCGAAGAGTTAGCCATTCTTCCCGGCATGGACGAAATCTTCAGCCTCGTCCGCATGAAACGCCACTACGACGAAGGCGAATACGACGTCCTGATTATTGACTCAGCCCCCACCGGAACCGCCCTGCGATTGCTCAGTCTACCCGAAGTTGCAGGGTGGTACATGCGCCGCTTTTATAAGCCCCTACAAGCCGTATCAGCAGCCCTCAGACCCCTCGTAGAGCCATTGTTTCGACCGATCGCCGGATTCTCTCTGCCTAACAAAGAGGTCATGGATGCGCCCTACGAGTTTTACGAGCAAATCGAGGCATTAGAAAAAGTCCTGACGGACAACACCCAAACCTCCGTGCGGCTGGTCACCAACCCCGAAAAAATGGTGATCAAAGAATCGCTACGTGCCCATGCCTACCTCAGCCTCTACAACGTGGCCACAGACATGGTAATCGCCAATCGCATCATTCCCGATGAAGTCACCGATCCCTTTTTCCGACGTTGGAAAGAAAATCAACAGCAGTACCGCCAAGAAATTCACGATAATTTCCATCCTTTGCCCGTCAAAGAAGTTCCCCTCTACTCAGAGGAAATGTGCGGTCTAGCAGCACTCGATCGCCTCAAAGAAACCCTCTATGGCGATGAAGACCCCGCACAGGTCTACTACAAAGAGACAACCCTACGCGTCGTGCAACAGCAAAATGCCTACAGCCTAGAGGTTTACCTCCCCGGCATCGCCAAAGACAAAGTAGAGCTAAGCAAAACCGGAGACGAGCTAAATATCCGGATCGGAAACCACCGCCGCAACCTCGTCCTCCCTCAAGCTCTAGCCGCCCTGCAACCGTCAGGCGCAAAAATGGAGGAAGACTACCTCAAAATCCGCTTTGCCACAGGCGGGTAGGCCTAAAAAGGCACATCATCGTCATCGTCTGCATTACTATCTCCCTCTGGCTCAATCACCTCTAAAGCCAGCGGGGGAGATGCTGTCTCAGCTACAGGCTGCAAACTTTCTTCTAAGTCAACGATTTGCCCGTTGAACATTTGAGCAACGCTCTTAGCAGCTCTATTAACTTCGTCTTCCTGCTGCCAGCCTGCGGGTAGAGGAGGAGAACTTTGTGCCGTATCAGGATCAGCCGACGTTAGCGCTTGGGGAGCAGCCGATCGCTCTCCATTTTCAGTTGAAGAAACGGGCGGCGGAGAAGCATTAAAATCCGGCGAGGACTCTCTCACATGCGGTTCTCTAGCCTTGAGCTGAGGCCCAGATTGAGGCACAGACTGAGACGGGGGTGAAGAGGTGGAATAGGGCGATCGCGCCACAGGCTGCGCTGCACTTGCCGCTACGACTTCTGGAACGACTCTGACCTTGTGACCATAGATCTTTTCAAAAGCAGCCTCCATGTTGGGCACTCGATCGATCGCCATCTTAAATAGCTGCTGAGATTTAAAGCCCACCTTAGCCTGTCGCCCATCAAACGCGATGAGCTGCCCTTGCTGACGCAGCAGCATTTGCGTGCCTGGAGGTTGTAGATTGGCAATCAATCTTTCCCAGACCTGAATCAGATCGATCGCTGGAATTTCCTCAGGTTTGGGGGCAGATCGGGCGATCGGCTCTGGAAGTGGGGCGATCGGCGGCTCTTCTAGAACAGGCAGGACAATCTCAGCCGGAGCAGGAGTCGCCTGTGGGGCTTTGCCATTTTGGGGTGGTTGCTCTGGAGCAGCGATCGGCTTGGCGGGCGGCACAGTAGGTGGCACTCTCGGCACCGAAGAGGCAGCCTTGGGTGAGGGAGCCGCCCCATTCACGCGCCCTATAGGCATCGGATTGGGCGTAGCGCTCTGTGATAACGCTGAAGGCAACAGCCCCATTAACGTCACTTCGAGCCACAGGCGAGGCTGCGTCGTGTTTTTCACTTGAGCTTCGCTTTCCCGCAGGCGCTGCTGTCCCAGCAAAATTGTGTAAATGTCTAGCTCGGACACAAACTGACATAGCTCTGCCCAAGTCGGCGGCGTAATGGCGACCAGATCGAGACGATCGGGCGTAGCTTTGGCAATCAGCAAATCGCGATAAAAGCTGGCAAGGTTTTGCAGAACCGTCAGTGGTTCGCGCCCTCTATCCATTAAATGACGTGCCTGATCGATGACTGCTGTGGAGTCGTCTTGGGTAATCGCCTGCGCCAATGCCAGCAAATCTCGCTCTGGGACAGCCCCGACTAAATCCCAGACGCGATCGCTCGTCACCTCGCCCTCTAACAAGCTCAACTGATCCAGCAGGCTCTCGGCATCGCGTAAGCCCCCTTGAGAGATTTGCCCGACTAGCTGAAGGGCTGTGGGCGTAATGGCGATCGCTTCTTGAGCCGCAATTTGGCTGAGATGTTTCACCATTGCCTCTAGGGGAATGCGGCGAAAGTCGAACCGCTGGCAGCGTGAAATGATCGTAGGCAAAACCTTTTGGGGATCGGTGGTCGCCAAGACAAATACGACACGATCGGGCGGTTCCTCTAGAGTCTTGAGCAGGGCGTTAAAAGCAGCAGTACTGAGCATATGGCACTCATCAACCACATAAACCTTGAAACGCGCTTGGACAGGGGCAAACTGCGATCGCTCAATCAGCTCCCGAATATTATCTACTCCCGTATTGCTGGCAGCATCGATCTCGACGACATCCAACGCCGAACCGTTGGCGATCGCCCGACACACCTCGCACACCCCACAGGGCTTTTCGGTCGGCACAGAGCTGCTGAGGCAATTGAGCGACTTTGCCAAAATTCGGGCGCTAGAGGTTTTACCTGTGCCCCTGGCTCCGGTGAACAGGTACGCAGGTGCAATTTTTTGCTGCCGCAGGGCGTTGGTCAACGTGGAGGCAATCGCCTCTTGCCCCACCAATTCGGCAAAGGTTTGCGGACGATACTTGTGGTGCAGCGGTTCGTAGGCCATGACGGAGTTCAAGGGTGATGTAGCGCCAAGCGATCAAGTCCTGGCATTAGCTAGTATCACCTCAAAATTCAAAACTCAGCACGGATTTATCCGAGTCTTGATCCCTAATGCCGTCTCCCATGTGGGATATAATAGAAACGCCTTATCTTCAGAATTTCCAGTGAGTACTGTCCGCACCGTTTCCGACACCAAAAGATCTTTCTACAACCTGCATACTCGCCCCATTAACTCCATCTATCGGCGGGTGGTTGATGAACTGATGGTAGAGATGCATCTGCTTTCCGTCAACGCGGACTTTAGCTATGACCCCATCTATGCTTTGGGTGTAGTCACGGCGTTCGATCGCTTCATGCAGGGCTACCGACCTGAAGAAGACTTAACTTCCATCTTCAGTGCCCTGTGTCAGTCTTTACAGGCAGAACCACATCAATATCGCCAAGACGCAGAGCAGCTCAAGTCTGAGGCGGCAGCATTTACCTCTGGAGATTTCTTGGCCAAAGTCCGCCAACTCAGTGAGGGGGAAGGGAGCCATCTCATGGGCACGCTGCGCTCCATTGCAGAAAATCCCAAATATAAGTACAGCCGCCTCTCCGCGATCGGGCTATATACTCTGCTAGAAACAATTGATGCCGATTTGGTCAAAGACGAAAAGCGGCGTAACGAGGCTTTGCAAACCCTGAGCGAAGCCCTGAAGCTGTCTCCCGACAAAGCCCAAAAAGATTTAGAGCTATATCGCGGCAATCTGGAAAAAATCACCCAAGCCCGGATTGTTTTGGATGACATCCTCAAGGCCGATCGCAAGAAAAAGGAAGAACGAGCCAAAGCTAAAGATGCTCTTGCGACTCCGCCGAGTTCGTCTGAGGCTCCCTGAATTCGCCCTGACCGAGTGCAGCCCGAGCTTAGTCTTCGCTGAGAAACTTGAGATAGCCAGCGCTCAATTCTTTGACGGCGAGGTCATAGAATTGCTTGCCATGTTCGGGTGTGGCCAGATCTGGATTGGAACCCATACGCCCATCAGGGTAGCGCCGACGAAAATCGATCGCCCCATAAATGGGATGCCCTGAGGCGACCTGGGGGCTGAGAGGTGCATGTTTGATCGCTTTCGGATAGAGATATTGCGTCAAGGCGACTTCGCTGGGGGTAGCGTGCGATCCTTCCTGATCGCTATACAGGCTCTTCGCTAGCCCATAGACCGAGCCGCAGGTAAACCAATTGGCTAGACGACACTGAACGCGATCGGCCTGGGGCAGGTTCAGGTTGGCCAAGTCTAGGTAAGCTTCCGAAAAAGCGGCCTTAAGCGTGGCAATGTTGCCTCCGTGGCCGTTGACAAAGAAGAATTTTGTAAATCCGGCCTTTGCCAAGCTCGTGACAAAATCTCGAATCACCAGTATCAGCGTGCTGGGGCGAAGGCTGATACTGCCTGGAAAGGCCGTATGGTGCAGCGCCATGCCCACATTGAGGGTGGGGGTGACGAGTGCTTGAGTCGTCTCACCAATGCCTCGGGCGATTGCTTCAGCACAAATGGCATCTGTGCCAATGAGTCCCGTAGGCCCATGCTGCTCTGTTGAGCCGATGGGAATGATCACCCCTGGCGATCGGCTGAGATAATCTTCAACTTCTGGCCAAGTACTCAGGTGCAGCAGCATTAAAACTCCAGTAAAGTCGCTAAAATCTCGATAAATCTGGATAGATTCCCAAAGTTTCCACAATCTCGCTAGAATGATATATGAATTTCAGTACTTTTGAATTGCAAAAGTTGAATTGCAAAAGCAGCCCGGATTCATCTGGAGGATATGCGAGTTGCGCTGAATGAAGTCCATATTTATTTCGCGAGTGTCCTATCTTCACTCACTCTTTAAGGTTTTAGGGCAGAACCCCTATTCACAACAGAGCCAACTCAAGGTTTAATTGCGTTAGCCAGGTTAGAACTACGATCGGGCTGTTTTCATCTTGAGTGGCATTTTCAGTCATTTCTAAATTGCTCAACCATCATGAACCTATTGGCTGCTCGCAAAATCAGAAGGTGTTTCAAAATCTTCCGCTACAGCCCTGCATCTTTCGCCACACCTCAGTGCGCCATAGTCCAGCGCCGATGCATTCTACCTAATCCAAGATTTCAGCGCATGGAAGCTGCTTTATGAGCATCCATGCCATAAGTATTGAAAGATCTGAGGGGTTTTCTGCTGAATTTGCGTTAGCCTCTAGTTTCAGGGAAGCTACGCAACCCTGCGCATCCCTCAGAACGCCTGGGATGCTGAATCCATAAATAGGCTAAAGTTTCGGAGTCGGCTGAGGTTCGATCGACTATTTGCTCATTGTTTGCTCAGGAGAAGCGATACATGCTACACCGCAAGATCTATCAACTGTGTTGTGATGGTAGAGAGGTTTGGATCTTTCTGCGGGATCAGCAACGCTGGATCGAGCGCGCGCGCATCCTTGACATTGAAGGTGATCTGGTGACCGTGCGTTACGAAACAGATGAAGATGACGAGGTTTGCTCTTGGGAGGAAATGATTCGTTTGGAAAGCATTGGTTCAGTGATGCAAAAACTGGCGGCTGTGTCTCGGGGCGATGTCGAACCCCTGGTTTCAGAAGATTGTCCAGAAGCCGAGCGCATCCGCAATCACTATCCTGAGTCCAATCCAGATTAAGTTTTCTGCTCAGTCTTAGCCCAAGTTTTAAGCAAAAGCCCCATAAATCTATGGGGCTTTTGCTTAAGCTTACAAAGAAACTAGTTTTAAGATTCACAGGGCTTAAGACATTTTTGAGGGCGCGGAACGCCCTCAAAAATGTCCTAAATGCTTACGGCCATGCATAGGTAAAACTTTGAAAAATCCAGGCTTCTAGAAGCTGGCTAAAGGTAGTCTTTCAAGAACTCAAACGGATCATCTTCCCAGCAAGGCTCTGGACAGCGGCACAGCAGGTTGCAGGCGATATCTTCCTCGATCGCCTCAATCTCCTCTAGCCGGAACAATTCTATTAATACTTGCTCATCGCGCTGCCGTAATGGGATGGCTGCATCCAAGGGGCTATAAATTTCAAATTTTGCAGCATCCAATAGAGCATGGACTGAATCACGGGCAGCAGACTGAGCGGTATGTAGCTCTTCAGTAGTGTAAGACGTTCCAGTATGAGACGTTGTAAACATGAACCTAAAAAACTCCAACCGGACAACACCCTAGCAGAGGCTAAGCCAAAGGCTTCCTAAAATGTTACAGCTATTTTCAAGTAATTTCACGGAACCCAATAAAGAATTTAGCTGATAGTCTTCAGATTCATAATCTTGCAACTTTACTCAATGGGAAATTTTGGCGATCTTCGCGCCGATGCAATCTTCTCCAGAGGGTTATACTCTGGAACGAGATATGAACCTATGCAAAATTGTGCGCCTTTGCTAGATGCAGTCTACCTTCTGAAGCTGTAGATGAAAGACCTCTGCAAAAACCGTGGCAACTTGCTGCTGCACCTGGTAAAGGTCAATTTCGGGGATGAACTCGGCCAAGCTGCCGACAGGTTTGTCTTCAATTCCGCAAGGAATAATTTTTTGAAACCCTGACAAATCTGGGCACACATTCAGGGCAAAGCCATGCATCGTGATCCAGCGGCTGACTTTAATGCCGATCGCCGCAACCTTACGCCCTTCTACCCAGACACCTGTGAAGCCAGGAACCCGATCGCCCTTGAGGTTATAGAGCGCCAAAACTTGGATTAAAACTTCTTCGAGCTGCCGCAAATACCAGTGCAAGTCCTGCCGATGCCGCTGCAAGTTAAGAATGGGATAGCCCACGAGCTGACCTGGGCAATGGTAGGTTACTTCGCCCCCTCGTTCGACCCGGTAGAGCAAGTGCGGTGAATCGGCCGGATCAAACTTGAGAAACTCTAACGTTGCGCCTTGCCCCAAGGTATAAACCGCAGGATGCTCTAGCAGCAGCAGCACATCAGACAGGCTGGGGTCTTGCTTACGCGCAGAGAGGAGCGATCGCTGCCATGCGAGAGCCGTTTCGTAGGGTACCAGCCCTCCTGGGTAAAACTGACAGACTTGAGATGGCAAGGAATATAACAGCACACAGCCTATGATAATACCTTGAAATAGGGGGATTAAATCAAGCGTAATTCAACGTAAGTTTGGGGTTTTCCAACTATGTTCTTATCAAGAATTATCAACCCATGCAAATGATTATAAACCCACCTGTCGCCCACAATACAAAGTGTTAGGGTAAATAGAAGAGCCAACTTGATAGGAGAGAGCTTAATATGAAGCTTGTTATCCAGGGCAAAAACATCGAGATTACTGAGGCCATTCGTGAGTATGTTCATCAGAAAATTGAAAAGGCGGTCACTCATTTTCAACACTTAACGACTGAAGTTGATGTCCACCTTTCTGTCGCTCGCAACCCCCGCATTAACCCCAATCAGATTGCTGAAGTCACCATTTATGCCAACGGCACTGTAGTTCGGGCGGAAGAAAGTAGCGAAAGCCTCTATGCCAGTATTGATCTGGTTGCTAACAAAATTGCCCGCCAGCTTCGCAAGTATAAAGAAAAGCGTCAGGCACAGATCCATGCCCCTGTAAAAACAACGGAGGTGCTTGAACCGCAGCCTGTGGCTTCAACGCTGCTCAACGACGATCGCGCTCCTGATCTGGGCACTGTTGTGCGTACAAAGTACTTTGCAATGCCGCCGATGACGCTACAAGAAGCGCAAGAACAGTTAGAGCTAGTCGATCATGATTTCTATATGTTTCGCAATTTAGAAACAGGCGAAATCAACGTGATTTATGAACGCAACCACGGGGGTTATGGCGTGATTCAGCCCCGCAACGGCAACGGCCACAACAATGGCAAGTTTGCCGAAATTGCTCACCGTAAACCCGTTGAGGCGCTGAACCGCAAGGGTTAATCAAGTGTTGATTAGAGGGTATTTAAGCTCTCATATTTAGAATCGCTCAACGTTGTCGTATTCCTGCTTTATTAGGAAATAACGCAACATTGAGCGATTCTTTATATCTTTAAGAAATTGCAAATCTAAGAGGATGTTTGAAAAGTCCAACTATGGGTAGCAAAACGTTTCAGATCCCCCTAAATCCCCCTTAAAAAGGAGAACTTTGAATTCATATCCCCCCTTTTTAAGGGGGCAGGGGGGATCAACAGGTGCCTAAAATCACAGCCGACCCCTTTTCAAACATCCTCTAAGGACATCCAAGATGTTTTGGGCAAGTAAAGATAACAGACTTTTGCAAAACATCTTTTCAGTCAATTTATTCACGATTCTTTATTTAATCTAGCAGGGGTCAATTCCCCGCCGCTCTGCGGCGAAACTTCAAGCTTGCAATGTCAGCCATTGGCTGACGAGCAAAACGGGTTGCATACCCCGTCCGCTTGCGGCGGGGTCGTTGATTTCACTGAAATTACTTCTATTTTTAACCTTAAGCAATGTATACCTATGCGTTTCTTCCTAATCTGGATGCTTTTCTAGAGCTACCCACAGGAATTGTGAAATCTGTTGAGCTGCTTCGAGTTAATGCGTTGGCTGCTCTGATCGAACCCGATATGGAAGTGGCAAACTTACAGGAGAGTGACGATCGCCTAATGCGTGCCATCGTGTCGCACGATCGGGTGATTCGTCAGATGTTTCAACAAACGGCTTTGCTGCCGCTGCGTTTTGGCACCCAGTTTGTTTCGCAACAGGGACTGATCGAGCACCTACAGGCTCACCAAAGTGAGTATGTTGCTAAGCTAGCGATGCTGAAGGGTCGAGCAGAGTATTTGCTCAAGCTGGTTCCCGTTCCCCTAGCAGAAGCCCCGATCGCAGCAGAGGTGAAGGGCAAAGCCTATTTTTTAGCCAAAAAACAGACTTACGAAGCGCAGACGGCTTGGCAACAGCAGCAGCAGACAGAACTGCAACAGATTGCAGAAGCGATCGCCCTCCTATATCCCAACTGGGTGCGTGGGGAGTCTAATAGTGACGCCAAGGGCACCATTGAGCGATTTTACATTCTGGGCGATCGAATTCAGGAACGCTTGCTCTACGAACATTTCAAAACATGGCAAATGCAGTACTCCGCTTGGGAAATTAGCTTAGAGGAACCTTTGCCGCCCTACCATTTCGTCTGATATTAGCTTTGAGCATAGCCAAATTGTGAACAATTAGTGATGAACTGCCTGAGAATATGAGCAAGAGACGCACCCGGTTAAAGCGCTTGGCATCGCCCATGCTCAACGCGCTCAAGACTTAACAGCTCAGCCTTTACGATCTGAAGAAGATCCAGATCGCTGCTTAGCTTCATAAAACCGCAGCGCCACCCAGCCTAAGCCATACAGCAATCCGGCATCGCTGGTGATACCAACGGCCATGCCCAACCCAGGGATCAGTTCCACGAAGCTCAGCCCGGTTTTCAAGACTCCTGAACCACCCACAGACGCCCCCCAGAGCGCCAGCACTTCTCCGCGCCGTGCTGGGTCATGGACAGGAAATCCATAGATGGCAGCAATCCGATAAATCATATCGGCTTGGAGTGCGGCCACGGCTCCCACATCAACAGCTGCCAGAAATAGGGCAAGCGGTGGCGCAAAGTTGGTCACCAGACCCACGCCTGCTGCTTTCCAGGCCGTTTCAGAAATGACGCGCTCCGCTAGCTGCTGGGCAGTCTCTAAAGGATACTTTTGTCGCAGCTCTTCAACCTGAAGCTGCACTTTTTCTACATTCACCTGTCCCAAGGCGGCCATGAGCCAGCTCAACCCCGGTACACGGGTCGCTTGCCGAACCAGAGGATTTTCTGCGATCGGGGTGACGACAGCGCCAAGGGTTTCTGTGCCTTGCTCAACAATTTGATGAAGGGTGTCTGCAACAGCTTGAGCCGCTTTCAGCGCAGAGGCCATCGCCTCGCTCATTGAGTTATTTTGGAAGTCGTCTGGGTCTTGAGTGGGCATGGGTCTGGGTAGCTCCGCGAGAATTTCACCACAATTACTTCTTAATACTCTATAAAAGATAAGGTTCTGTGTTCTCTATCTGGGGGTAGCAAAAGCCGATCATCTGCTGCCCAGAATACCCGCACGCCTCTCAACATAGGTCACTTAATTCCAAGGCTAGAATCGAACCAGTGGGCATCTATCGCATTCATTAATCCTGCACATTGAAGCATCCCAACTCTCTAAGCTAGGACGCGGTAGACCTTAACCATGAATTATTTTTTCCCTAAACTCATTCAGGGTTTTTCTCGGTGGGGCGGATTCGTTGCGATCGCCCTGCTCCTGACGAACTGCAACGCAGTGCTCAAAAACCCTTCTACCCAGATTGCCGCCAACTCTACGCCTAACCCCAATGCCACCAATCCCGACCTGATCCAGCAAAGCTGGCAAGCCTATCGGCAGCGCTTTATTCAGGGTGACGGACGGGTGATTGACCGAGAAGCAGAAGATCGCTCCACCTCCGAAGGTCAGGCTTATGCCATGCTGCGATCGGTGCTGATGGATGATCGCGACATGTTTGAGCGGGTCTTAAATTGGGGCGAGAATAATTTGCAGCGCCAACAGCCCAACGGACAGCGCCGCGATCGCCTCTGGGCCTGGAAATGGGGCAAAAATGACCAGGGGGGCTGGGGCGCGATCGATGCTAACTTTGCGAGCGATGGCGATCTAGATGCCATTACGGCTCTAATTCTGGCATCGCGCCGTTGGAATAAACCAGAATACCTGGAGCTGGCGCGCAGCAAGCTGCAAGATTTATGGACTTTAGCAACCGTTGAGACGGGCAATGGGAAGCGCTATTTTTTGCCAGGAGAAAAGAGATTATTTCAGCCGCAGCCCGATCGCATTTACTTAAATCCTTCCTACCTGGCACCCTATGCGTTTCGGCTATTTGCCCAGGTTGATCCGGCGCATGATTGGATGGCCCTGGTAGATAGCAGCTACGCCGTGCTGAACCAGTCGGCAGAGGTTTCTCAGGTCGGGTTGCCGAGCGACTGGATCGTTTTAGAAACAGATTCGGGCAAGTTTCAGGCCAGTCAGGATGACAAACTCAAAAGCATCTACGGATTCGATGCCTACCGGGTTTGGTGGCGGGTGTCTCTAGATGCCGTCTGGTTCAAAGAGCCGCGTGCTCAACAGTATTTGCAGCAGCATCTACAGCCCTTACTAGAGAAATGGCGATCGCAAAAGTCGATTCCGGCGCAGCTTGACCTGAAGGGAGAGGCGATCGTCAGCTACGAATCTACGGCACAGTATGCCATGCTCTATGCGGCCTTTAACCAGATCGATCAAGCGACGGCGACAGAAATTCGGCAACAGAAGCTGCTGCCTACCTATCAAGCAGGCTTTTGGGATGGAGATTCGGCTTACTACAGTCAGAATCTAGTCTGGTTTGGCTTGTTTTCGCCCGAAACGGTCAACGCATGGTTTCAGTTCTGAGAAGCGCCAGTCGATCCCAAAGCCTGCTCATTCTCTAAAAAGATGGTTTTCAAAGCGCCTTTGATAAATCATCTTTATTAGGGTTTTAGGCTGCGCTCTGCTGGTAGATCAATGATGAGGAAGTCTTGTATGCCATAAAAGTCTTCAACGGCATATTGGCTGCTATAAGATTAAATGCGCCAACCTTACACCGTGAAGCAATGCATACCGAAGTGAAAAATGCTGCCGTGAGCAACGCCCATGTAATTGGCATGGGGCGATCGGGAATTGCCGCTGCCCATTTGCTGCGCCAAGAAGGTTGGCAGGTCACCCTCAGCGATTCTGGCACTTCAGATGCACTTCAGCAGACCCAACAGCAGTTGCAAGCCGATGGTATTGCCGTTGAGCTAGGTCATCGTTTGCATCCTCAGCCAGAGCTAATGCAGAGAATTGTGGTGAGTCCAGGCGTACCCTGGGATTTGCCTGCACTCGAGAAGGCGCGATCGCTTGGCATTGAAACAATGGGTGAAATGGAATTGGCTTGGCGATCGCTCCAGTCTTACCCCTGGGTGGGCATTACGGGCACCAATGGCAAAACCACGACAACCGCTTTGATTGCGGCCATTTTTCAGGCTGCCGGACTTCATGCCCCGGCCTGTGGCAACATTGGCTATGCGGCCTGTGACTTGGCGATCGACATGCTGGCTGCATCCACTCAGCTGGATTGGGTGATTGCTGAACTCAGCAGCTACCAGATTGAGGCTTCTGCCACTATTGCGCCCCAGATTGGTATCTGGACAACTTTTACGCCTGACCATCTGAGCCGACACAAAACCTTAGAAAATTACTACAGCATTAAAGCCCGGCTGCTCAAACAGTCCCAGCATCAGATTTTTAACGGGGATGATCCCTATTTGCGGCAAATAGCAGAGCAGTGGCCGCAAGCCTACTGGACGAGCGTCATGGGCAAATCTGGGCTGTTGGGCGCTGACGATCGCGGTGCCTATCTAGAGGCGGGATGGGCGATTGCGCTAGGAGAACCCATTGTTGAGGCTAAGGCTTTGCGGATGGTGGGTGCCCATAACCTGCAAAACCTGCTGATGGCGGTACTGGCCGCAAGGCTGGCTGGAATTGACCGAGAGGCGATCGCCCAAGCGGTAGCGGCTTTTCCGGGGGTAGCTCATCGCCTGGAACATATTTGCACCTGGCAGGGAATTGATTTTATTAATGACAGCAAAGCCACAAACTATGATGCTGCCGAGGTTGGACTGTCGGCAGTAGCGGCTCCAGTCGTGCTGATTGCAGGTGGAGAAGCCAAAGCTGGAGAAGATGCCGCTTGGCTGCAAACCATCCAAGACAAAGCGGCTGCGGTTTTGCTGATTGGCCGCGCGGCAACTGCCTTTGCGGCGCGGCTGGCGCAAGTGGGCTACACCTCGGCAGAAGTTGTGGAAACAATGGATGCAGCCGTGGCTAGAGGGGGAGAATTAGCACAGCAGCTAGGGGCAAAAGTTGTGTTGCTTTCGCCTGCTTGCGCCAGCTTTGACCAATATGCCAACTTTGAACAGCGGGGCGATCACTTTCGGCAGCTGTGTCAAGATTTTTTGAACAATTACTGAGCGATTGATGAAAATTTCTCAGCAATGTCTTCTCCAATGTCAGTAAATCGCAAACTATCTAAGAAAGGGGTAGAGTCAGACTAAAAACATTGAAATAGAACCATAACAACTTATCCATCTCCATTATCCTTTTCCACTTTGACGGATGAAGCGACCCTAGAAGTTATAGGCGATAGTTTGCTAGAGCATCTGCCGATTGAAACGGAAGGAGGCTACAGACTTAGGGTTAACACATGAAAAGGGAACTAAAATTCATTTTCATCCAGACCCTTCTATTTGGTCAACAATAAACCTTGACGTAGAAACTTTAATTGATAGTTTCAGTCAGCTTGTCGATGAATATCCTGGAATTGAGATTTTCATACAAAATAGGCAATTAGGTGGAATATCCAACTTCTGAAATTTTTGAAAATAATTTCAATTCTTCCAAACAATGTTTTCAAAATTGAGCTATCGAACTCAATATAAATAATTTTCTAAGAGACTGTTTGCGAGTAACATCTTGAGAGAAAACTATTGACAACCCAGGGGTAGAAGCGACATATATTCTCAGTTAATTCAGCAGTAGTCAAGCTTTATTTTTTCGCAGCTTTCCTATAGAAGGAAAACGGTTGAGAGCATTCGTTGCATTAACTGCTGAAGGTGATGTCACGTTGTTGACTTATTTCCCATAAGCATCCCTCATGAAAAGATTTAAGAGTATGAATGAACAGTTGCTATCTCAAGAACTATTTAACCTTTTGCAGCTTGTAGAGAAACTGTGTAGCTCTGAGTCTAAAATTCCTGGTGCTCCAGGAAAAATGAATCTTTTTATGTGGAAGATTCTTGAGCTGTATCTTTTGATGCAGAGGAAACCTTCTATTAAGCTTGATCCAAAATTGCAAGACTATCTAAACCAGAGTGCAGCTCTTTTGTCTAGAAGAATTGAAGGGTCTGCTTTTCGTAGCTACCATCTTATAGTGTTTGTTATGGATCTAGCAGACATACTATCTCATACTTTTTATGCAGATGAGTGGCAAACCAGAGTGTGCCCTCTACGATCTCAAATCGAAGCATTTAATGAAATCTATAAAGAGACTTCTTATAAGGAGTTTATAGATGAGGATTTTGAGGAGACGGATGCGGAGATAAAGCGTGTAGGAGAAGTGGAAGGGGGACTCTCACCGGATCAGATTCCTCAGGGCATACCTTTATGTCATTGGTGGTGGTGGTATCCAAACGAACCATCTAAGTCGTGATTCTCCCACCAAGGGATTTCTAGCTTCACGCAGGAACCACGATCGCCTCATTTCCTGACAGGTCAAACGCCGCATGGATCACCTGGAGTGCCCGCACACCGTCTGTCTCGGGAACAACGCAGCTAATTTTGATTTCAGATGTGGCAATCATCTGAATATTGATCTGCTGCTGCGCGATCGCCTCAAACATCCGGGCTGCAATACCCGGTCGTCCTACCATGCCCGTCCCCACAATGCTGACCTTGGCGATCGCCGGATCGACCGTCACCTCTCCGTGTCCCCACTCATCGGCCGCTTTTTGCAGCAGCGCCCTGGCTTCCTCAGCATCTTGCTGGGCGACGGTAAACGCAATGTCGCGGGTGGCAACGCCATCCACCAGGCGGCAGCGCTGAGACTGAATAATCATATCGACGCTGATGTTGCAGTCGGCTAAGAGCGTGAAAATCTTGGCCGCCATGCCGGGGCGATCGGGCACATGACGAATCGCGAGTTGGGCTTGCTTGAGATCAAGCGCTGCGCCACGGACGGGAGGCAGATCGGAGGTAGCCGCTTCAGCGTGATGTCCACTTGCCGGAGAGCTGTTCACCTGAAAGACATCGCAGAGCGCAGCAATGGCGCGATCGCAGTCTTCTGCCGCTACCGCACAGCTAATTTTTACCTCCGAGGTTGAGATCATTTGAATATTGATACCCGCTGCCGCTAGCGTTGAAAACATCTGAGCCGCCACACCCGGTCGGCCAATCATTCCGGCTCCAGCAATGCTGACCTTGGCGATATGCCGCTCTACCATCACCTCGGCCTCGCCAGAGGTGGGGTCAGCATCGTTGCGCAGCGCTGGGGCGATCGCTGCCGCTACGGCTTCCGCCCGGTTCAAAGAGTTTTTTCTGACCGTGAAAGCAATGTCGTTGGTGTTGCCTTCGTGAATGGATTGAATGATCAAATCAACATCCAAAGACTGACGGGCTATTTCACCAAACAGTCGCGCAGCAATGCCAGGGCGATCGGGCACACGCAGCATTGCCACCTTGGCCTGATCGGTGTCAAACTCGATCGCATCGACCGGATGCGCGATTTCCAACCCTTGCAGGGGACGCGGCTGCGGGATGGGAGAAACCACTTTGGTTCCCAGATCGTCTGACCAGCTCGATCGCACCACCAACGTTACGCCGTAGTTACGAGCAATCTCTACAGCACGCGGATGCAGTACCTTGGCTCCAAGACTCGCCAGCTCTAGCATCTCGTCTGACGTAATTTCTGCCATCAGCTGAGCGTCGGGCACCAGGCGCGGATCGGTCGTCAAGATTCCGGGTACATCGGTATAGATTTCACAGGCGTGGGCTTTTAGAGCTGCTGCCAAGGCCACAGCAGAAGTATCGGAGCCACCCCGCCCCAAGGTGGTAATTTCCAGGTCTGCATGACTCGCAACACCCTGAAATCCCGCAACTACCACAACACGCCCTTCACGCAAATGCCGCTGCATCCGCTCGGTTGCAATACTGAGGATGCGGGCGCGCGTATGCTCGGCTTCTGTGACGATGCCTACCTGCGCTCCTGTCATAGAAATGGCGGGCTGTCCCATTTCTTGAAGCGCCATGCTCAGGAGGGCGATCGAAATCTGTTCTCCCGTTGAGAGCAGCATGTCCATCTCGCGGCGGTTAGGCGTGGCAGAAATCTCATGAGCCAGCTTCACCAAGCCATCGGTGGTCTTGCCCATTGCCGAAACCACGACGACCAGAGCGTTTCCCGCCTTAACTGTTTTAATCACTCGCTGGGCAACGGCCTGAATTCTCTCAACCGACCCAACCGATGTACCGCCATACTTCTGGACTATCAATGCCATAATGCCGCCAACCTGAACCTTTGCAACCTGAGCCGTCGTGCTAAACCGTCGTGCTAAACCATTGTCTTGAACCATTGTAAGGCTGGAGCCTTGGCGATCGCAGCTTTGTACCCGCTCCACAATAATTTATTTACGGTAGCAGAGAGGTTGGGCGATCGCAGCGTTTTCTGCAATTCTTTGCAACTTTAATTCTCTAGGGCGCTTTACCAACCTGTAGCGCAGCACTGTACGGTTTTTCGCTTAACCATACTTAATCTCACAGCGCTTGTTCAATATCACCAAGTATGAACATAATTTGGAGGAGGCTTTGCCTACCCTTCGGGAGCGTCGGGTGGGGCAAGGTCTCTAGTTTTTGAGCCACCACTAGTTTTTGAGCCACCACCCATCGACGCCGCAAATCATGACGTCGTCTTGCAACGCCAAGGGACTGGGCAGAAGCCGCCGATCTGATGCATGAAGCAGCAAAAAGCGTGGAACGGGCAGGCGCAGGTTTTGCTGTTCTCTGCACCAACACCCTGCATAAGCTGGCGGCGAAGATCCAAGCGCTCACTTAATTCGGGCTGGTGCAGAAGCATCATTTCGGGCACACCGAAATTGAATTGCTGGTTAACTAGGGCGATGTGTCGGTACCGCTCTTTCCAACCACCCGAATTTATGCAGAAGCAGGCGTAGAGATGGCGATTGCAGGTTTCTGACGCTTCTCACTTCTCAAGCTTTAAGCCCACGCCTTTAGTGAAAGAGTGCCAATGCCTCAAGGCTGAATATTTAAGGTGCTAAAGGAGTGCTGAAAGTTTTCTGCAATCTGAACCCGAACCGCTGATGAGGAGGCGATCGGAGGTTTGCTCATGCCCATGACGAGATAAAGGGCAGAAGTGATTGCAGTTGCCTGAACGAGTTTTTTCCACATGGTGGTGCCCCTGCTTGGTAATGTTCTAACCCGCAGCTAACCGTCTTTAAGAACCGATAGGCGGCAAACTTTGAACCATGCTCTATATATTCAAGGGTAAGCAATAAACTGACATCAGCACTCTACCCGAAAGATATAGACAAACCGCCAAAACTGCGTATTTTTTACAGGTTGGCGCGGTTGACAAAAAGACTAAAATACCCATGCCAGCTTAAATACCCCAGTAACACCTTGCCATCCTGAGACCAATCCAGGTAAGTTGAAAGAGATATAAAGAAATGCTTTAAATCTGAGAATGGCTCCAGCCGCTCAGGTGTTGCCAAACCTACCGCCAAGGACTTTCCTAAAAGCCAGCTCCTAGAAGCCAGTATTGGAAATAGCAATGTCTACCCTTCCGCCTCTAGATCCCCAAATTAGCGTTAACGAATTGGCCCGACGCATCACGGAGCCAAGCCTGCAACTCATAGATGTGCGAGAGCCAGAAGAGGTGGCGATCGCCCAGCTTCAGGGTTTTGTCAATCTGCCCCTTAGCCAATTTTCCGATTGGGCAGAGAATATCCACAGCCGCTTTGAAGCTGATGTTGAAACATTGGTGCTGTGTCATCACGGGATGCGATCGGCGCAAATGTGCAGTTGGTTACACCAACAAGGCTTCACTCGTGTCAGAAATATATCAGGAGGCATCGAAGCCTACGCAGCGATCGTCGATCCCACCATTCCTCGCTATTAATTTTCGCAACGGCGCATTTACCTGGATATACCCTACTCGGATGCCTTCCTTAGACAACTAGCGCTTCAGCTTCCTCCCATACATGTCCATCTCAGTATGGGCTTTCCCAACTTTGAATCCCCCCTTTCAAACCCCTAAATCGTCCATGCAAGTGAAGCTTAGTCCTCGCCAGCAGCAAGTACTTGGGGCAACGGTGCGCCAATACATTGCGACGGCTCGACCCGTTGGCTCTGAGGCACTTGTAGAGGGATTTAACCCCAGAGTAAGTCCAGCAACCATCCGCAATGCTATGGGCTATCTAGAGAAGGCGGGCTTGCTCTACCAGCCGCATATCTCAGCCGGACGTATTCCTTCAGATTCGGGCTATCGCATCTACGTCGATCGCTTGGTGACTCCCTCGGACGCGATCGCGCGACAGGCCGATCATCTCCTTTCCGAACAGCTCAACTGGGAAGAAAACGGCTTAGAGGTGCTGTTGCGCGAAGCGGCTCAAATTTTGTCTACCCTGAGCGGCTACATTGCCCTAGTGACGATGCCACAAACCAGCGCGGCTCAGCTGCGGCATTTGCAACTCGTCCAGATTGATCCAAGGCGGGTGATGCTGGTGGTGGTGCTAGATTCCTATGCGACCCAGTCGATTTTGGTGAGCCTGCCTCAAATCCAAGAGGGCAGCTATCCTGAGCCAGAACAGCTCGATCGAGAACTGCAAATTCTCTCTAACTTTCTCAATAGCCAGCTGCGTGGGCAGTCTATTAACGACCTGTCTACCCTTGACTGGAGTGAGCTAGGACGAGAATTCGATCGCTACGCTGAGCTAATCCGCACTTCTCTAGTTGAGCTAAGACGCCGCAGTGACCTAACGCTTTCGACTCAGATTTTGATTAGCGGGGTGTCAGAAGTCTTGCGTCGTCAGCCAGAATTCTCTGAGTTGCAGCAGGTGCAAACGATCATGCAGCTTCTAGAATCTGAGCAGGATCAGCTCTGGTCGCTGATTTGTGAACCCATGCTGGGAGAATCGACTGAGCTTAGCCCATCGGGCAAGCGCGTTAGCATCCGCATCGGAGCCGAAAATCCTCTAGAACCGATGCGCTCCTGCGCCTTGGTTTCTGCGACCTACCAGCGTGGAACAGTGCCCGTTGGCAGCGTTGGTATGCTGGGGCCAACCCGGATGATGTATGAAAATGCGATCGCTCTGGTAGAAGCTGCTGCCGATTATTTGTCTGAGGCGCTCAGCCAGCCTGCTTAAGCTGGGTTAAATTCGCAGGCTCTAGAGGCAAGGTGTAAGTTTGAGGCTGGCGCGCTACCTTAGAACTAAGATCTCAGATTAGACTTCAGATGGACATTACCGCAGCCTTACCCACCTTCGTCATTACCCTGCGAGAAGGCGTAGAAGCCGCTTTAGTCGTTGGCGTCGTGTTGGCCTACCTCAAGAAGGCAGGACAAGACCGCTTAAATACTTGGGTGTATGCAGGCATTGCCTCAGGGATTGCAGCCAGCGTGCTCATTGGCATCTTATTTAACGGCGTCATGCTGGCCTTAGCACAGTCCGATCGCCCCTATGCCCCTGTGATTAAGCCGCTGCTAGAAGGAATATTTGGCATGGGCGCGATCGTCCTACTCACCTGGATGTTGATCTGGATGACGCAGCAAGCGCGATCGCTTAAAGGAGAAATTGAGGGGGCGGTTTCCACAGCGCTGCAAAAAACCGATGCAGGCTGGGGAATCTTTAGTCTCATCCTGATTGCTGTGCTGCGGGAAGGATTTGAAACTGTTGTCTTTATCTCTGCGCAATTTCAGCAGGGTTGGCTGCCTGTGGCGGGGGCGATCGCTGGCCTGCTGGGAGCCACGGGCATCGGTTTCCTGCTGTTTCGCTTGGGTGTTAAGATCAACCTGCGGCAGTTCTTTCAATTTATGGGGGTGCTGCTGCTGCTGATTGTCTCCGGACTGGTGGTGGGCGCTCTGCGTCATTTTAACGGTGCTGTCGAAGCCTTAGCGCAAGTCGATCCGCAATTTGCCACGCTATGCCCAGAAACCCGCGCCTCCTGTATTTTGGGAGGACAGGTCTGGGATTTGAGCCAAGTCTTGCCCGATTGCCAGTTTCCCGGCATTTTGCTGAAGTCTTTTTTGGGCTATACCCAGCGGCTCTATTGGGTACAGGCCATTGCCTACCTGGCTTTTCTGTTAACCGTGGGGAGTCTCTATCTCCAAAGCATCGGCGGCCAGGTTTTACCAGCCTCAGCAACAGCTTCAGCGACAGAGCGATCGCCCCTCAAAAACTAGATTTTCTTGCAGAAGCGCAAAACCTATGGCTTCTACAAGAAAATTTGCGAAACCTAGCTATTCAAAACGGGATCGTCTTGGGCAACATAGCCAAGCTTCTGGAGAGTCGTCATCACCTTTAACGCGCTCTCCGAGAGACTTTCTCCATCGGTTCTACATTCAACCTCTGCATTGAGCGGTGGCTCATAGGGGTCGTCAATGCCCGTAAACTGTTTGATCTCTCCAGCGCGCGCTTTCTTGTATAGCCCTTTCACATCTCGCTGCTCGCAGACGGCCAGCGGCGCATTGACATAGACTTCAACAAAGTCGCCAATCTTATCGCGCACTTCGTCCCGAATTTGCCGATAGGGCGAGATAGCAGAGACTAGCACAATGACGCCATTGCGGCTGAGCAAGTGAGCCACAAACCCAATTCGGCGGATATTTTCATCTCGGTCTTCTTTACTAAAGCCCAAGCCTTTGGTGAGGTTCTGGCGCACGATGTCGCCGTCGAGCACCTCTACCCTGCGGCCTTGCGCCCGGAGTCGCTGTTCGACTTCCATCCGAATGGTTGTCTTACCTGCGCCGCTGAGTCCAGTAAACCAAACCGTTACACCACGTTGTTCTTGAATCATGCCCTTCAGAATTTGTTTAGAAAATCATAGCTTACGATCGCCTTTCTGCCAGAACAGGTCAGGATAGAACCCATCTGAAAACCTTAAAACCAGCAAGGGGCGATCGAGCCACTTGTCAGCTCTTTCAAATTAAGGCGAACCTTTGGAATCGTTTCATGAGAGACTTTCAGAAGAACGTTAACCTTTTTAATCAAATTATTTAAACTTCTCTTCACAAGCAAATTATTGCAGCGCTTTTTGCAATTGGGTTTAATCGAGTAATTGGCAGTTCAGAACTGATTGTGTGGACACACAGCCCATTCGGGTGGCCGAATTTTTAGCATTGTTCTAAACTTCAAAGTTCTTAACCTCCAACCATCGAACCCCTCAACAGTGGAACAACTCTACGCTCAGCCCGCCCCCATGAGTCTTCGCCACTCTTACGTCTATGGCGGCTTTCAGCTCCGTCGCGGCATGCCATTTCCGTTTGGTGCCACGATCGTTCTGGGAGGCGTCAACTTTTCTATTTTTTCCAACCATGCCACCACGGCAACCTTAGTCCTGTTCAAAAAGGGAGCGCTGGAATCCTTTGCTGAGATTCCCTTTCTCCAAGAGTTTCGCTTGGGGAACGTCGTCAGCATGATTGTTCAAGATCTTGATCCTGAAGACTTGGAATATGGCTATCGGGTCGATGGGCCTCGCGATATTAAAGCCGGACATCGATTTGATCCCAGCAACATTTTGCTCGATCCCTATGCCAAGAGCATTGGCGGACGTAAGGTTTGGGGCACACCCTTGCCAGATAGCGAGATTTATCCTTACCGGGCGCAGATTCGAGACAGCGACTTTGTTTGGGATGGCGATCGCCCTCTAGAAATTCCCGAAGAAGACCTGATCATTTATGAAATGCATGTGCGCGGCTTTACCCGACACCCTTCGTCAGGCGTCAAGCCAGAACACCAGGGCACTTTTGCGGGCTTGCAGGAAAAAATTCCTTACCTCAAGTCTTTAGGCATCAACTGTGTTGAACTCATGCCCATCTTTGAATTTGATGAGATGGACAATCCTCGCAGCAACCCCCTAACGGGCGAACGGCTGTTTAACTACTGGGGCTACAACACGATCGGCTTTTATGCGCCCAAGGCAGGTTACGCGGCTTCTGGCAAAGATGGCAAACAGCAAAATGAGCTGAAAACGCTGGTCAAAGAACTCCACAAAAACGGCATCGAAGTCATTCTCGATGTGGTGTTTAACCATACGGCTGAAGGCAATGAGTTTGGGCCAACCATTTCTTTCCGGGGGTTGGACAACAAAACCTACTACATGCTCACCCCAGAAGGCTATTACTACAACTTCAGCGGTTGCGGCAACACGCTCAACTGCAATCATCCAGTGGTGCGGGTGTTTGTGCTGGACTGCCTGCGTTACTGGGCTGCGGAATATCACATTGATGGGTTCCGGTTTGATCTCGCGTCGATCCTGGGACGCGATCCAAAGGGTGTCCCGATGGCCAATCCACCCCTAATCGAAACGCTGGCGTTTGATCCCATCTTGGCGAAGTGTAAGCTGATTGCCGAAGCCTGGGATGCGGGCGGTTTATATCAGGTAGGTTCGTTCCCTGATTACGATCGCTGGGGCGAATGGAACGGCAAATATCGAGACACCATCCGCAAATTTCTCAAAGGCGAAGGCTTAGTCACAGATTTGGCTCAGCGGCTCCAAGGCTCTCCCGATCTCTACGCCAAAGGCAACCGCACGGTCGATAGTTCGGTCAACTTCATCACAGCGCATGATGGCTTTACGCTGATGGATCTGGTGTCTTACAACGAAAAGCACAATGAAGACAACGGCGAAGATAACCAGGATGGTGGCAACGATAACGAGAGCTGGAACTGTGGCGTAGAGGGAGAAACAGACGACCCAGAAGTGATGGCGCTGCGCTGGCGACAAATGCGCAATGCGATCGGCATTCTGATGGTCAGCCAAGGGATTCCCATGCTGCTGATGGGCGATGAGATGGCGCGGAGTCAGCGGGGCAACAACAATACCTATTGCCATGACTCAGAAATCAACTGGCTTGATTGGACGCTGCTCGACACCCACGCCGATTTCTTCCGCTATGTGCAGCTTTGTATTGCCTTTCGCAACGCCCACCCCATCCTGCGCAACCGGGAATACTTCCGCAATCAAGACTATATGGGCAGCGGCTACGCCGACATTAGCTGGCATGGTACCCAAGCCTGGAATGCAGATTGGTCTGACTATTGCAGCACTCTGGCCTTTATGTTGTCTGGCAAACATGCCAAGGGCGGAACTGCTGAAGATGACTTTATCTATGTGGCCATGAATACCCATTGGCAAGCCTATGATTTTGCCCTGCCCGAGCTGCCCTTGGGTCAGAAGTGGTATCTCTTTGCCGATACGTATAGGCTTCCCCCCGAAGATATCTGGGAACCCGGCAGCGAACCTGTCTTGCCCGATCAATCCAGCATTTGGGTGGGCGATCGCGCCATGGTGATTTTGGTGGGTCGGTAGCAGCCCCGCTGAGCAACTATGAAGCGCGCTATAAAGAAGCAGCAATTCTCATTTTGGTGAAAAGCTGTTCAAGCCTTGGAAATGTCGGTATTGTAAGGACATCTGAGAGATCGAAGAGAGCCAGAATCGTTGAGAGTGCGGGGATTGTTTGACACAATTGTGGGTTCTTTTCGCCAAGTGCTCTCAGCGCTACCAGACAAGCGCACTGGCAAAAATACCCGCTACGGGATGGAAGATGCAGCTTTAAGCGCGTTTAGCGTGTTCTTCACCCAGACCCCGTCATTTCTGGCGTACCAGCGCATGATGGAAGGCAGCAAAGGGAAAAGCAATGCCCAAAGCCTGTTTGGGGTTCACAAGATCCCAAGTGACAACCACATTCGGGATTTGCTTGACCCGGTGAAACCACAGCAGATTTTTCCCATCTTCGAGGAAATCTTGCAAGTGTTGGAACAACAAGACCAGTTGAAGGGCTTTCGCTCATTTGCGGGCACGCTGCTGATAGCGATGGATGGCACCGACTACTTCTGTTCGAGCCAAATCCACTGCCCTCACTGTTCAACCCGTACCGTGAAATCGGGGGAGACGCAATACTTCCATCGTGTGCTCACCCCAGTAATTGTCGCTCCGGGGCAGACTCAGGTGATACCCTTGGTGCCTGAGTTTGTCGTGCCCCAAGATGGACATGACAAGCAAGACTGTGAGAATGCAGCAGCCAAACGGTGGCTTTTGCAGTATGGACAACGCTACAGTGCCTTAAATGTAACGGTGTTGGGCGATGACCTCTACTGTCACCAGCCCTTATGCCAACAGCTTTTAGCGCAGCAGTTCAACTTCATTCTGGTCTGCCGCCCGGAGTCTCACACTACCCTTTATGAACACCTTGAGGGCATCGACTTACCGACGCTAACGACGAAACGGTGGACGGGCAAGGTTGCAGAAACCTATACCTACCGCTATCTCAACGGAGTCCCACTTAAAGATGGAGATGATGCTCTGCGGGTGAATTGGTGTGAGGTGACGGTGAGCCGCCCAGACGGGAAAGTCGTCTATAAAAACTCGTTTACCACCAATTACCCCATTAGCGATGACACGGTGGCACAAATCGTTTTAGCAGGTCGCAGTCGATGGAAGGTAGAAAACGAGAACAATAACACCCTCAAGACCAAGGGCTACAACCTGGAACACAATTTTGGGCACGGCAAGCAGCATCTGGCTTCGTTTCTGTCCACACTCAACATCCTGTCGCTGCTGTTCCACACGTTGCTAGAGTTGCTTGATGAGAAGTACAAACTCCTGCGTTCCCACTTGCCCACTCGCAAAACCTTCTTCGATGACTTGCGGGCGTTAACCCGTTATCTCTATTTTGACAGTTGGGATCATCTGCTTACCTTTATGCTTGACGGGCTAGAGCTACACATCCCACAATACTAGTTGAAATTCCATAATGAGAATTGCTGGGCTGATTCCTAGCAATTCTCATTATGGATTTCATATCAGGGATTTCGCGCCCGTAGGGTGCGAAATCCCCCAACAAAGCCCAGTTGCGATCGCCATTTCACCCCCATGCTTTAGCCAAAACCCCCACCAGTCCCCCGGCCAGCACTAGCCACATTGAGTTGACCTTAAAGCGGAAGACAGCCCCGGCACACACAATCGCCAAGACTAAGGTTGTCCAGTCTACTAGCGCCGTGCGGCTCAGCGTATAGGTCACCACGGCCATAAGTCCTAATGAAGCTGCATTCACCCCATCCAAAAAACCGCTCACCCCTGGAGAAGACCGCAGCTTGGGCACCCAAGGATTAATAAGCGCCACCAGAATAAAGGCTGGCAAAAAAATGCCGACTGTTCCGGCGATCGCCCCGCCATTGCCTGCTAACAAATACCCAATAAACGTCGCTGTCGTAAAGATGGGGCCGGGTGTAAGCTGCCCAATGGCGACGGCATCCAAAAGCTGCTGTGAGGTGAGCCAATGCGTCCGCTCTACAAAATCTTGCTGCAAGAAGGCCAGCAGGACATAGCCGCTGCCGTATAGAACAGAACCAATTTTGAGGAACAGGACAAAGACCTGGAACCCGCCTGGTTTCTCAACTGCCGCAGGGGTATAGCTCATCTGAGCCAAAAAGTTGGGAATTATCATCAGCAAGGCACTGCTGCCGCTATTTCGACTGAGGGTTTTGCACAGCATCACGCCTAACCCAGCCAAAAACAGGAGCAACACCTCATTGACTCCCCCGAAAAAAGCAGCCATCACGGCTATGCCTGCAATGGCCGAAGGAATGTCTTGGATGGCTGTTTTCCCCAGCTTCCACATCGCCTGAAGCACGATCGCGATGATGGCAGGCTTGATGCCATAGAGCAGCCACCCCAACTGAGGCAGAGTTTGGTAGCGAACATACATTGCAGCCAGCCCCCAAACAATCAGCATGGCGGGCAAGATGAAGCAGGTTCCGGCAACCATTAGCCCCTTCAACCCGGCTCTTTCATAGCCAATATGGATAGCTAACTCCGTTGAATTAGGGCCGGGAATCAGGTTGCTTACGCCCAGCAAATCCAGCAGCCGCTCTCGACTCAGCCACTGGCGACGCTGCACCACCTCATCATTCATCATGGCTACATGAGCGGCTGGGCCTCCGAATGCGATCGTCCCGAGCTTGAGGAAGACGATCGCTAGCTCCTGAAGCCGTTGTTTCTGTTGGTCAGGGGTCAGCTCTTCATAGCGGAGCGCTGGATTATCGGTCTGCATAGGGCGATGTCGGACGCTACGCAAATAGAATATCGGGCTTGCAGGTCATCTGCGAGTTCTGTAGCTTACTTTGTGAATAGCGTACTTTTTGAAAGGAGTCTTGCCTCTTGCAACATTCGGCATCCTCCTGCCAAAAACAACCCGAAGGCTAATGGCCTCGGCGCACGCCCTTATCAGTCTTGCGTTCCAGGATGATTTTAGCCACCATCGTTACGATGCCCAAACAAGCCAACAGTACGGCTGCGGCATAAGCTTGCTGCGTGTGGTATTGCTTATAGGCTTCTTCGACAAACAGCGGCAGGGTCTGAGTCTTTCCGGTAATGTTGCCCGATACAACCACCACGGCTCCAAACTCTCCCATTGCCCGCGCATTGGTCAAGATCACGCCATACAGCAAGCCCCAGCGAATGGAAGGCAGCGTCACGCGCCAGAAAGTTTGCCATTCCGAAGCCCCCAAGGTTTTGGCAGCCTCTTCTTGATCGGTGCCAATTTCCTCCAGAACGGGCAGCACTTCCCGCGCTACAAATGGCATCGAGACAAATGAAGTTGCCAACACCATGCCCGGTACGGCAAAGATAACTTTCCAGCTGTTGGCCTCTAGAATCGGGCCAAGCCAGCCGTTGCGTCCGTACAGCAAGATCAGCATCAAGCCTGCCACCACAGGCGAGACAGAAAACGGCAGGTCAATGATGCTAATCAACAGCGCCCGACCTGGAAACCGCTTATTGCGAGCGATCGCCCAGGCGGCACAGAGGCCAAAAACCGTGTTGAGCGGGATGGCAACTACCGCCATCAGCACCGTAAGGGCGACAGCATTGAGAAAAAAGCGATTAGAAAAAGTCTCTAAAAATCCGGCAATACCGCCACTAAACGCCTGAACGAAGACATTCAAAGCCGGAATAAACAGAACCAGACCCAGATATAAAATCGTGAACCCAATGAGAGCGGGTTTGACGAATCGCTCTAGCCCGATCGCCTGCGGCGGACTCGAAGGCAGTTGCTGAAACGAATCAGGCTTGACGGAGGTAGAAAGATTAGTTGCCATAGCGTCGTCCCCAGGCTTGCAGAAGGTTAATAGCGAGCAGCATCAAGAGCGAAATTAGGAGCATGACCGTACCAATGACGGTCGCACCCGCGTAGTCATATTGCTCGAGTCGCTGAAAGATCAGCACGGGTGCAATCAGATCTTTAAAGGGCACGTTAGAGGCGACAATGACGACAGAGCCATACTCGCCCACCGCACGGGCAAACCCCAGCGCCACACCCGTTAGCACCGCAGGCATAATCGGCGGCAAGACCACCCGCCAAAACGTCTGCCATTGGGAAGCGCCCAGTGACCATGAGGCTTCTTCAATTTCTCGCTCTGACTCCAACAGCACAGGCTGCACGGTGCGCACCACAAAGGGCAGCGAAATAAACAGCATGGCTAAAAATACGCCCCAGCGGGTGAAGGCAATTTTGATGCCTAAAGGGGCAAACAGCGACCCAATCCAGCCTTTTTCGCTATAGACCGTTGCCAGGGTTAAACCTGCCACTGCGGTTGGCAGCGCAAAAGGTAAATCTAGCAGCGCATCGACAAACCGCTTGAGGGGAAAGTCGTAGCGTACTAGCACCCAGGCAATAATCAATCCTGCCAGTCCGTTAATTGCCCCAGCGCCCAAGGCCGTAAAGAAGGTGACGTTGTAAGCCGAAAGCGCTACCGGACTGGTGGCAATCCGCCAAATTTCGGCAGGCCCCAAGGTCAGAGATTTGAGAATGAGCGCTGTGATGGGCAGGAGCAGCATCAGAGAGAGATACGTGCCCGTCACGAGCCAAGGGATAGAAAAGCGCGATCGCTTAGAAGAACTGGAAGGAACAGATGCGGTGGTCATAAGCGATGAAACTTAGCGTCTGGTGAAACTGAGAAGTCTATCGAGGTGAGTCAGGGGAGCGCGCGATTCGCTCCCCCAATTTTGGTCGCATGCGGACACGCCTTGCGCCTGATTATGATCTATTTTTAGAGGCATGTGCGCCTCTAACCGTTGAGATTGATGCCCTCAAAGGCTGTTCGCCCAAAGCAATCCTCAATTAAGCCTTTTAAGCCTTTGCCTGAATTTGATCAAAGACGGCTCCATCTTCGAAGAACTTCTTCTGCACTTCATCCCAACCGCCCAGATCTTGAACGGTGAAGAGCTTATCGATTTTAGGATATTGGCTCGCATATTTCTCACCAACGGTTGGCTCGATGGGACGGAAACCCACTTTGGCGAACTCTTCTTGCGCTTCAGGCGTGAACAGATACTCCACAAACGCTTCGGCGATCGCCCGTGTGCCGTGCTTGTCAACATTGGCATCGACGATCGCGATGGGGTTATCAATCGATATATTTACATCTGTAGGAATGACAAAGGGCAGGTTTTCTCCCCTTTGCTTCGCCAGCAGCACCTCATTTTCATAGTTGATCAAGACATCGCCTTGACCCTGCTTAAAGAAGACATCTGTCGCCTCCCGCGCATCTTTAGGCAAAACAGGGACATTCTTAAAGACTTGGGTGGTGAAGTCGAGCGCTTTGGCATCATTGCCGCCTGTTTGAGTAACAGCACCCCACAGCGCCAAGAAGTTCCAGCGAGCGCCGCCCGAAGTTTTAGGATTGGCGGTAATCACCTGTGCGCCTTTGGTCAGGTCTGACCAAGCTTTGATCCCTTTGGGATTACCATCGCGTGTAACCAGTGCCGCAACAGACTTGTGGACGATCGCCCCATTCGGCGCTTCCTGTTCCCAGCCGGGTTGAATCAGCCCTGCCTGTTCAATTTTTTGAGTATCTAATGCCAGCGCCAGGGCAACAACATCTGCCTCTAGCCCATCAATCACGGCTCGCGTCTGAGATCCAGAGCCGCCATAGCTTTGATCAAACTGCACATCTTGATTTTGCTCAGCTTTCCATTTCGCCACAAACTTAGGAATAATTTGCTCATAAGCCGCTTGGGTTACAGCATAAGAAACCAAAGTCAAGCTAGCATTTTCCTTAGCTGCGGCTGTTGTGCCACCCGGTGAAGCAGCAGTGTCCGCTGAGGGAGAGGCATTGCAAGCAGCCAACGCCGCACATAGCCCTACGCCGATGAAAAACAGTGACAGAAATCCTTGAAGCGATCGAAATCTGAGCGATCGAAATTTAAACCTACCCATAATTAACCTATTGCTCTACAAGCTGAAGCTTTGATAACCCAACGGACTCCAATCTTGGCAAAACCGCTGTATTTTGATTGATATGCCGGAGTATGAAGCAAAGAATAGCGCAAATTATGGCAAAAGTACAGTATCTTGATTGAGTTGCCGGATTTAGCAATAATTAGGCAACCTTGTATTTACCAACTTTGCGCCTGCCTAGAGCGGCAGGCTTGACAGGATATGATTTTCAGCCGACAGTGACGCAAAATATTTTTGGGGTTTTAGATGATGGAGCAAGCCAGCTTGATGTTAAAAGATGCCTTTTAGCCGCTCCTCTAGACCGTTCTGATCAGAAAAATGGCTTTATTACGGTTAATTGCGGGATTAGAATGGCCTAACTGCAAAAGAGGATGGTCTGCCATCCCGTACCCTGTCGAACCCTGCCGAAAACCTCCTGTCCTCACCTTGCTGTTCACGGCTATAAAGCCGCAGCTAACGTAAGAGGGGATACTGTTTTTTAGAAATACTCGTCAGAAGATTCATAGTCGCTATTACACCCGCGCATGTCCGATCTTAAGCTTGCTCGCCCCACCTCTTTCCATCAGTTTCTTAAGCAATGGTTAAGCCAGCGTTGGCCTTGGGTGCTAACGCTGCTCTTAGGAGTCTTAATCCCCTTGCAGATTTTTCTGATCTTGGCGTTCGAAATCTGGAGACACCAGGACGGGTTTCAATGGGATATTTCTACCCTTGAGCAGGTTCACAAGTTTGCCAATCCCACGCTGGATGTTTTTGTAACGACGTTCACGCACTTTGGAACGGCCTGGGGCGTTTTTCCCGCATCGGCGCTGATTTCAATCGCCCTCCTGCTCTATCGACGCTGGCGATCGCTCACCTATTTTTTAGTGACCGTTTTGGGATGCGGATTGATCAATCACACCGCAAAAGTTTTCCTACACCGCGATCGCCCTAGCCTATGGGCCTATCCTGAAACCCAAGGGTTTTCTTTTCCTAGCGGCCATGCCATGTCTAGCATGGTGCTGGTTGCTGCCTTGGTGGTGCTGTCTTGGAAAACAAGCTGGCGTTGGAGAACGCTGAGCTTAGGAAGTATATTTGTCGTGGCGATCGGCTGGACTCGTCTCTATTTGGGTGTTCACTACCCTAGCGATATTCTGGCAGGGTGGATGGTGGCGCTGGCTTGGGCAGTCGGCATGAGTCTAATCGTGCGACCCCACTTTCATCCTCCCCACCTGCTAAATACTCCGCCAGAAATCCTAGAAGACGAGATGGAAGACAGCCTGCTCAAAAATTAAGTAATGCTGCAAAAGAGGCATTACTTAATCCTGATTCTATTTAACGGACTTGGCGATCGCTAGAAACGAGAACGGTTCCTCCGCTGCTTATGTTTTGCTAGAGCCTTACGCTTACGTTTTTCAATTGGTGTTTCAAAGTGACGATGCTTTCGCATATCAGGGAAGATCCCTGCTTTAGAAACTTCTCGCTTGAACCGACGCAGTGCCGACTCAATACCCTCATTTTCACCAGGAATGACTTGGGCCATTCGATCTGCCTCATAAATACAATAAACTCAGGCTATTGCCGAAGGAGCCATCTGGTAGTTTCGCCGCTAATGCTCTGTCTTTTCTCACTTGCGGGATACCCCACAGACCAAAAATCCAAATAAATTTTGGGAGGATCGGCGACCTCTCAAAAAATACTTGACAGAACATTAGGAGCCTCAACTAAAAAGGGCAGACCCCTGTCTACCCTCAAGACCATAGAGTTAAGATTTTAGCCTTAATCTGACCTCAATGAGAAAATCTCTCTCAACCTCTGGAGTTTTAGGACTTTAGCGAAGGCGAAGGCAAAATCACTTTTTGCGCTAAGCCCACCGCCCGAAGCGCCTGAATAGCCCACCAGGTCATATCGATTTCCCACCATTTTAAGCCTGCTTTTGCCACATTCGGGTGAGCATGGTGGTTGTTATGCCACCCTTCGCCATAGGTCAAGATAGCAGCCCACCAGAGATTGCGTGCGTTATCTTCGGTGGCAAAAGTGCGGTAGCCAAACATATGGCTGGCAGAGTTAATCAGCCAGGTGCTGTGCCAGAGCACAACGAGTCTGAGAAACATGCCGTAGATCACAAATGACCAGCCGCCCAAAAGGTAGAGAAAGATGCCCAGGGGAATTTGCAACAGCAAGAAGTAGCGATTAAGCCAGCGATAAAAGGGATCGCGAACTAGGTCGGGCGCAAATCGCTTGTAGGTCTGGTAGTCAAAAAACTCAGTGCGGGGATAAAACAACCAGAGCATATGGCTCCACCAAAACCCTCGACGTGCCGAGTAGGGATCTTGATCAATATCTTCGGTGTGCATATGGTGGAGGCGGTGTCCAGCGACCCAAAAGATCGGGCCTCCTTGCAACGCCAAAGCGCCCAACGTTGCGATCGCATATTCCAACAGCTTAGGCACCTGCAAGCTTCGATGGGTGAGCAGTCGGTGATATCCCAGGCAAATGCCAATGCTGCCCAAAAGCCAATGTAGAAACAGCATCACACCGAGCGCTGACCAGGAGAAAAACCAGGGAGCTAGCAGCGCCAGCGCATGAATAGCTCCAAAGAAAAATACGCTTGTCCAGCTCAGCGGACTTTTCTGCCCTACGGCGGCAGTCTGGATGGGATTGGATGTCATAAATACCTGTTGGAATTTTAGATTTTGGAAAATTGCGGCATTTGGAGAGATATCAAAAGTGAGACTGTACCCAAGGCGATCGCTTAACCCAGGGTTGAGTGGCTAGCCGCTCGACTCGCTGTAACTTGTTCAGCAGAGTCGCTTTCGCTATAGTAGAAGGGATTGCAAGTGTTACTTACATTGCTATCCTAGCAAAACGGCCACAGTATTGCAAGTATTACTTGCATTTTTTCTATGTCTGCTCCTCGCAACACCACTCGACAGCGTTTAATTGACGCCGCACTGGCGCTTTTTGCGACTCAAGGCGTGACTGAAACAACCACAAAGCAAATTGCTGAATCGGCTGAAGTCAACGAAGTGACTCTATTTCGTCACTTTGGCAATAAGCAGGGTTTGCTGCTGGCTGTGATTGAAGAAGCAGCCGTCTTTACGCACTTGGGGCAAAGGCTAGTCCAGCAAACAGGGCAGAGTCTCGCTGGACAATCCAGTATTGAGCAAACCCTGAAAAACTATGCGATCGCCACGCTTCAGGTTCTAGACACCGTGCCTGAGGTGGTGCGATCGGTCATTGGCGAAGCGGGGCAGTATCCTCTAGAAAATCGTCAGGCTCTCGGACAGGGCTTTACCCAAGCCAATCGTCAGGTGGCAGAATACCTAACCGCCCGGTTTGCGGCTCTGGGCGATCGGGTTCAGCCGCCTTTGCCCACCGAAAAGCTGGCAGCGTTGCTCAACAGTCTGCTTCTGGGCTATGCCGTGATTGAGTCTACCAGCGAATTTCATCAGCTCTGGCGCGATCGGGACGACTTTCTCGATCCTTTGGTGACGCTATTCATGCAGGGAGCCATTGCGTCTGACCCATGCGATCGGGTGCTTTCTCAGTCCAAACACATTCCTGCATCCATCGTTGATTTACCTACCGCCCTCGTGCACACGATCCTGCAACATGCTAAAAAATCAGGTCTGCAAGATTACGCCATGATGTATGTATTGTTTGGCGCTGGGCTTAGCCCCTCAGAGCTGATCCGGTTGGATCGATCGCACCATATTAACGATGCCCATCAGCAGATCCTGCAAATTACCCTTCCCCCTCGCCAGGTGCCCATCAATCAGTGGATTATGGGCAGACGCTATGGCTCCTATCTGCGTAACCCCCTGACTCAGTGGCTAAAAAGCCGCAAAGATGGTCAAACCGCCATGTTTTTAAACGAAGCAGGGCTGCCGCTGCGAGACTTTGAACTGCGACAACGTTGGCAAGCCCTAACGGCCGATCAGCTCACGCCTACGGGGCAACCTCCGGCCCCCGAGCAAGCCCAGCAGACCTGGTGTGTGGAAATCTTGATGCGGGGAATTGAGCTAGAAAACCTGATGATTCTGACAGGTTGGGATGCTGCCATGCTCCAACCCTATATCCGCAGAGCGAAAGAAAAGGCAGCGTTAGAGCAGGCGATGCAGCTCGATCACAAAGCCTGAGTTAAGCCCTACAGCGATAGGTGAGGCAATTTTTAGGTTTTGCAAGCTTCACCCATGAGACGTTCAACGCCTAACCTGTTTTTGCCCAGCACAAAGCCTATCGATCGACTCTTTTCTGAGTGGCAAAGGGCGCAGAGTGACCTTTTCAAAAAAAATAAACAAAAAGTCTAAGACATTACCTTCTGTTCATCGTCCATAATGAAAATATCTGCATTGGTTCGTTCGGTGAACTGGGTCAAATCTTTAAGTCTGTACCTGGTCATGTGGCAGGGCTAGAGATCGAGGACAGAGCTATGCACTTGATATGGATGAACCTCAAAATCTATGGGTATCTCTTTGACTCCAAGCCATCCTGTTCAGCCTAATTCCGGTACTGACACCATTCGCGCCTATCTGCTAGAAATCGGTCGAATTCCCCTGCTAACGAAGGAGCAGGAGGTTGTTTACGGCAAGCAAGTTCAGCAAATGATGACCTTGTACGAAGATAAGGCGATGCTGGCTGAAAAACTAGGGCATGAGCCAAGCCCTGAAGAGTGGGCAAAGCAAGTTGACCTAAACCAAAATGACCTAAATGTGGCTTTGGTCAATGGTCATCGGGCTAAGCACAAGATGATCGAGGCAAATTTACGCCTTGTAGTCTCCGTAGCCAAAAAGTATCAGCGACGCGGCGTAGAATTCTTAGACTTAATTCAGGAAGGCACTCTGGGGCTGGGGCGTGGCGTAGAAAAATTTGACCCCATGCAAGGCTATAAGCTGTCTACTTATGTCTATTGGTGGATTCGCCAAGCTATGTCACGGGCGATCGCTCAGCAAGGCCGCACCATTCGTCTCCCCAGCCATGTCTACGAGAGGCTGACTAAGATTAGAACGGCTCAAAAGCAGCTTTCTCATCAGTTAGGTCGAAATGCTACCCCCGCAGAAATTGCTGAATCGCTAGAGCTAGAACCCGCCGAAGTTAGAAAATTTTTGCTGCTGGCGCGCCAGCCGATTTCGCTTGATCTTCGCGTGGGTCAAAACCAGGATACTGAATTTGTCGATCTGCTGACGGATGATAACCCTTCTCCAGAAGAATATACGACAGGCGAAGCGCTCAGAGATGATGTTCAGCAGCTATTGTCTGAGCTAACGCCTCGGCAGCAGGAAGTGATGACGCTGCGCTTTGGTCTAAACAACCACACGGCACAGAGCTTACAGGAAATTGGTGAGCGGTTGGGGCTAAGCCGTGAGCGGGTGCGCCAGATTGAAATGAAGGCTCTGGCACAGCTGCGCCGCCACAGAGAGCGAGTTCGTGAGTATTTGGTAATTTAGGCGCGTAAATTGCACAAAGTCCAAGTTTTGTGAGAAATAGCATCTCTCACAAGATAGGGATGTGAGCAAGGAGATCGCGCGGCTGAGCCTCTTAAAACTGTGTCGTTACGCCCATGCCAGAACGGGTTGGGCGAACCCTAACAGTTTCAGGCAAACCCAATACCTGCTGGATGAGATCTCGATTCTGCCCAGCAGCAGGCAGACCTTCATTAATGGCCTCGGCTTGCTGATTGAGGCGCTGCGATCGATCGCTGGACGAAGGCTGTGTTGGGCCAGTTAGCGTACCTAACTGCGAAGAACCCGAAGCGGGAGATGGCTCTTGAGGCGGGGCTGAGGGCGCAAGCTTAGGCACTTCTGCCCTCGCATGGGGTGCCCAAGCGGCTATGATACCGATCGATCCAATGACAACAAAGGCTGCAAATAATTTCATCAATCGTCCTGCCTGGAACTGAGAAATTATTTACAGCCTATCTAAGTTGATGGGAAATGGCGACCGAGTTGCTACCGACTTAACTTGATCTTTAATTCACACAGCATCCTGAGAATAAAAACAATCGCCCTATCTGCGCTTGGGTCGCTGCTCTCGTTTCTCTTGATCTTGACGACGGCGATCGCGCCACTCCAGCGAAGTCAAATAGGCAACGCCGCCCGTGACAACGACCAAAAGCCCCAAGGCCAAGGTCGCTAGAACCGTTAAAAACAGGGTATCAGCACTCATGCCTACAGCTCACCTACAGTTGCTTACAGCCTCAAAGGGACAATTGCCCGACTAGAATCAAGCCTCCATTAGAAGCCGTTGCGACCCCAAATCACCATAGAGATCGAGAAAGTAAAAACTGCCAGTAGCCCAACCCAACCTAGCGACAAGATATCCATAGTTTTGACGTTTAAGAAGATTTCATTTTCACGCTCTCTCATCATAATCTAAAGCTGCCCCCTTCTTGCCCTAGGCTCGATCGCAAGATTTGCACCCGAATCTCAGCACCTCTGCCTAAAACGAGCTGACATTTACAAATCGCTAAGATTAGCAACATTAGCAGTCATAATTTGAAAAATGCTTGAAACCCTTGCATCAGAGACTTTTCCACACTTTTGCCCTCAGTGCCTGACATTACCAAACATCTTGGTTCGCAATGATAATTTATCCCTTTGCTCAGAGGGGTTCGCTAGGCTTAAAGCACATCATCAATTCGTACTCATTCGCACTCCATCATGTCTGCACTGACAACCTCAAGTTCTCAACGCTTCAATTGGAAAACGATCGCGCTCTGTGCTCTGGCTTTCTGGTTGAGTGGTAGCCTCATCCTAGATCTGGTCTTGATGCCTACTCTATACGTGACAGGCATGACATCCGAGCCAGGGTTTGCTACGGCGGGCTACTCAATGTTTGGAGTTTTCAACCGCATTGAGCTACTCTGTGCGGCGATCGCCCTCACTGGAGTTTTAGCGCTCCGCAACAATTCCCAATCGCTTGATCACTGGACGGTGCCTCTGGCGATCGGTCTGTTGGGCATTGTCATGATTTGCACCTATGGGCTTGCACCCGAAATGAGTGCTTTAGGTTTGCAACTTGATCTGTTCTCAGCTTCTGCTGAAGTTCCCTCTGCAATGAATCGCATGCATTTTGAATATTGGGTGCTAGAGCTGATGAAACTTGCAGGTAGCGGTTTGCTTTTGAACCAGATCTACCGAACTGTTAAATAGAGCCGCTCATGTTTTAGCTTCGTTATTACGCGATACGACCATAAAAATAAGGGGCGCACTATGTGCGCCCCTTATTTTTTAACATTTTGAGGGCGCGCTCTGCGCGCTCTCAAAATGTCACTATCCTAACCGCTGTGAAGACAGCTACATTCTTGAAAATTAGCCAAGGTTTACTTTGAAAACTTTGTTCTTTTCTTCCTCAGCTTTAGGAAGCACCAGCTTCAAGATCCCGTCTTTATAATCTGCTTGCGTGTTGGTGTTTTGAACTCGAAAAGGTAGCGGAATGACGCGCTGAAAACGACCATAGCGAAACTCTGTCCGCGTCATGCCTTTATCTTCGGTCTTTATTTCTTCCTTGCGCTCACCGCTAATAGAAACTGCATCAGCAGACACTTGAATGTCTAGATCTTGGGGCGTTATTCCAGGAACTTCTAGACGTAAATGAATGGCCTCTTCAGTTTCTTGAAGCTCTGCTGGAGGAACAAAAGCAGTGCGGCTACCTTCTCCATCGGTTGTAGTTAAGCGATCGAACAAGCGGTTCATATCGCGTTGCAGATATTCCATTTCTTGAAACGGTTGCCAACGAATAAGAGCCATAACAATCACCTTTGACTTAACTCATGAATTTCATCGTTTCACTTTGTTGTTCAACGATTTAATCTCAGTGTAGTGCGTATTTCGGGGTGGATAAGTTCGGTTCTCTAGAATGGCTGTGATCGTTTTCCCGAACCGGATCGGCAGCGCGATCGCCCGGCTTTCAGACCGTTGATCAGCGCCCAAAACCCTACTGCATTCGATCGATCGTGCGGTATTGAATCGCTTCTGCCACATGGGCGGTCTGAAGATTTTCGCTGCCTTCTAGATCGGCGATCGTGCGGGATACTTTGAGGATGCGATCGGTAGCTCTAGCCGAAAGCCCCATTCTGCGGATGGCATTTTCTAAGAGCAGGCGGGTTGCGTCTTCTAGCTTGCACCACTGTCGCAGATGCCGACCCTGCATTTCGGCATTGCAATGCAGCGTTTCGGCCTGGAAGCGATCGCCTGCTCTGGCTCTGGCCTGCTGTACGCGTAGCCGAATACTTTCTGAGCCTTCCCCTAAGCTCTGCTGGGTAATTTCTTCGGGCTTCAGCCTGTTTACAGCGACTTGCAAATCGATGCGATCCATTAACGGCCCTGAAAGCTTTGCCCAATATTGCTCTCGGTGTCGAGGGGTGCAGGTGCAGGGCTGAACCGTATCACCAAAATAACCACAGGGGCAGGGATTGGTGCTGGCAACGAGGGTGAATTTGGCTGGGAAAAAAACGGATTGTCGCGTGCGAGAGATGGTGACATGTCCATCCTCTAGCGGCTGTCGGAGGAACTCCAGCACGTCCCGTTTGAATTCCGTTAATTCATCTAGGAAAAGGACTCCTCGGTGTGCTAACGAAATTTCCCCCGGTCGCGGAAAGCTGCCGCCGCCCACCAGTGAAGGCCCAGAAGCCGAATGGTGAGGACTGCGAAAAGGGCGATCGCTCACCAAAGATCCCTTGTTTTTAAGTAGCCCTGCTACGGAGTGAATTTGCGTCACCTCTAAGGCTTCCTCAAACGTTAGCGGCGGCAAAATACCTGGCAAACGCCTCGCCAGCATGGTTTTACCGCTGCCAGGTGGTCCGACAAAAATTAAGTTATGCCCTCCCGCAGCCGCAATTTCTAGGGCGCGCCGCGCCTGAGCCTGTCCCTTAACATCTTTGAGATCAAGTCCTTGAAATCGCGATCGCGCCAGCTCTTCGGCACCGTTGACTTGAATGGGCTTGTGGTGGGCTGGATGATTGAGAAAATCTGCGACTTCTGAGAGGTGCTGAAAGCCATAGACTTCTAGCCCTTCCACCACGGCAGCTTCGCGGGCGTTGTCCATCGGCACAACCAAGCCTTTGATGCCAAGCTGGTAGGCTGTAGCGGCGATCGCCACCACGCCTGCGACAGGTCGCAGTCCGCCATCAAGGGAGACTTCACCTAAAAACAAATAATCTTCTAAAAGCTGAGGATTGACTTGTTCAGACCCTGCCAAAACCCCGACGCTGATGGGCAGATCAAAGCTGGGACCCTCTTTTCTCAGGTCAGCCGGAGTAAGATTAATAACGATTTTGCGCATTGGAAAGGCATAGCCTGCGTTTTTCAGCGCCGCCTTGACGCGCTCTCGACTTTCTTGCACGGCTGTGTCAGGCAACCCGACGACGACAATGCCCGGTAGCCCCCCTGCAATATCGACTTCTACTCCAACTTTGATAGCATCAATTCCAACCAGGGCGGCACTCCAAACTTTGGCAAGCATATTCGTCGGACTCATCGGCACAGTGCTTTCAGTGGCTAGAGTGCCCAGTCCTGTTGATTGAGGCAACAGCAAGCCAAATCTCGCTTACTGAACCTAATTAAGAGCAATGCGGAAGGCTCACAGCTCCTGCATCATGACTCGCCGTAAAATCTCTGTCACTTCTGCGGCGATGCGCGCATCAAGCTGTCGGGCTTCGGCATTGGCATCTCCTGCGGCATTGGCTCCCAGCAGCGCCATGCTAACCGTGTGCAGCACGGCAGGTTGGCCTTTTGCACGGGGACGTTTGTCAACGAACTGGACAAAGGCAACATAGACAAGTTCAGTCCGATCGCGCAAATCGCTGCGCCCAAAGCCCATCTTCGAGAGAATCACGGGAGACTCAAGGGCTAGAGCTAAGCCAAGCTGATCGATCGCCACATCAATATAACGAGCGATGTCGGTACCCAAGGCACGGACAACAGTTTCCAGGCTATGCCATTGGGCATCGGGAAGCTTTGCCCCTGGAAACAGGTGATTGTGCCAGCCTACCAAAGAGATAAATCGGGTCAGATCGTAGGTTGATAGGGCATTATCCCCGACATGGGTGCTGTAGGGCGTTTCTAGCAGCACGGTTTCCAGGGTTTGACTCCAGAGGTCAGGATGTTCTAGCAAGGGAGGTTCGCCATAGCGCCCTTGAAAGTCTGAGTTGAAGTTGCCTGTGATCTGCTGCACCCAGCTTTCTAAACCGTTTGGCGTCGAAAACTGCTTGAAGAGAGCCGCGATTGCATTAGAGCTGCCCACTGCTTCTTGATAGCTCATTAGATCGACGGCCAAGTTATAAAACCCATAGCCACTAGAGTTGCCGATCGCCCGCACCCAGCAGTCGCGAATCTGGGCTTGAGGGTGAGCCGCGTTGGCACGGCAGAGAACGTTGAGCAAGGGCAGAATTTTTGTAGCACTCCAGAGCTGGGCGGGCTGAAGTGCATTTTTGCCCAGCCAGCGGGCGCGGATCATGCCATCGACAAAGCTACCCACGCAGACGCAGGCTTGCTGGATGTCGGCATGTAAAAAATCGAGTCCGTTTGCCTCTATGGGCGGCTGTTCTCCACGGGCTGGATAGAGCGGGGCAATCGCGGCTCCAGGCGAAATCAGCGTGATGCCATCGGGCTTTTGGGTGAGGCGACCGGGAAACTTGGGGATATCGGCGGCGTAACGCGACTCGGTATAGCCGCGATCGAGAAATGCCAGTTTCTCAGCGTCATATCCTTCTTCCTGCGCTAGAAAACGGCTGTAGATCTGTTGGCGGTCTTTAGAGTGCGCCAGGATGAATTGCACTGGGTCAGCGTTGATCAAAGCCCAAGCAAATTTCGCATCGAGCAAGCCGACGATCATGGCATTGAGTCCGTAGAAGTTACAGAACTGCGTTAGCCCTGCTTCTGTCTGAGCGGTGTAACGTCCGTCGATCGCCCCAGCATAAAGCCGAAAAGGGCTTAAGAGCACCTGAATATCTCGCATGAGGCGGGCACAGCCATGCCAGCGTTCATAGGGCGCGCCTTCAAGACTGCCTTGAAGATCATAAATCCCAATATTCCAGGTGGCATAGGCGATCGGCACGACATTGGGGATCTTCAGCGCTGAGCAGAGCAATGCGGCGAGTTCGCCTCGAGTGGCCTGCTGTGTGGGACGCAACAGCCGCACATGGGGATAATTGACGATGCCATTGTCTAAAACTGCTGCCGCAATCACCCAGCGTGTCCAGTCGGGAATTTCTACGGCATCGTCGAAGTAGAGGGTGAGCGTTTCGTTGACGTTGGGGGGCACAGGCAAATGTAAAGCCGTTACCAAAACGGCTAACACCTGCATTCGAGGAATCTGCAAATTGGGGTAAAAATAGCCCTCAAGATAGCCCGCAAACAGCCCCCGCTCGTAGCCCCAAGTGACGGCCTGATACGCCCAATGCGTCCGAGGCACATCGGGAAAGTAAACGGCATTTCGCCTTTTGGGGGCGTTGGGAAACGACACATAGATCAGCGCCGCAAACTCAGCGCGGGTCAGCGTTGCATTGGGGCGAAAGGTGCCGTCTGGAAAACCCTGCACAAGATTGCGATCGCTCAAGGCGAGAATGCAAGGCGCGGCCCAGTGGTTTGTAAGATCGGCAAAACGAGGGGGCATGGCTTAACCGATAGAGAATTGCCGCTACTGAAAGGCGTCGGGCTGCGAATGGCTTGCTTCAGCGGGCAGTTGACGAGCTGTTGCAAAGGTGTCTAGCCACGCTCGATACTCTGCATCCGTCGGCATCTGAAGGGTTGTGACAGGCGCTGAAGGGCGATCGCTTGGCGCAGCTTCCTTCACCGCTTCACTTTCCACAGCCTGATGCTTACCCGGTTCGATCGCCGTAGTGTAGCCCACAGGACTCAGCGCTTGGGCGATCGCGGCCTGCTGCTGCAACCGTTGACTAGAGGAAACTAGACTGCTAAATCCGTTAATCAATTCGCGGATGCTGTCGCGCAACTGCGGATCACCCGTTAGCTCATCCAGATCGGAGGTGATTTTTTGAGCGTTTTGGAAGGTTGCACGGGCAGAGTCTAGGGTTTGCTGAAGCATCAGCATGTTATCAGGACTGCCGACAGTTGCGGTCAAATCTCGCAGATTGGCCGAAGCTTCGGCAGCGTTTGCCGACAGAGCCTCCAAATTTTGCAAAATTTCGCCATTTTCGACTTGCGGCGCTAGGGTGCCCACTAGCCCCTGAACTTGGCGACTGGTTTGGTCAATGCTGTTAAGAGTGCTGACCAGCGAGGTGCGGTTTTCTGCCAACAGCCCATTCACCTGAGCTGCTGTTAATCCCAACTGATTGGCGGCTTCTCCTACCGAGGTGGCAGAGCTAGAGGCGGCGGTGGAGAGGGTGCCCAGTTCGCTTTGCACCGATTTAGTCAGCTTGGTAACTTCGCCTGTCAGCACCGAAACTCCAGCGGCAGCTGAAGCAGAGTTGCGGGTAAGGGCACGAACTTCATTGAAAAATTGAGGGTTGGAAAACAGATCGGCAAACTGGGTTGTGGAGCGTACCAGGGCACTAAAGCTAACGCCAACATTGCCCGCCAGTCGATCGCCATCACACACCACCACTTCGCTATTGCAATTTGCCGCCAGTGGACTTTGTGCGAGCGCGTTGCTGGTCAAGTTGTTCTGAGGTGTGATATCTATGGCTGTTGCCCCAATTAGTCCACCTTGGTTAGCCTCAACGATCGCATTTTTGGGAATGACCAGCGTTCCGGGCGAAATCTCAATTTCGACATCAACAGCATTAGCGCCCGCCCGCACCTCGACCACTCGGCCAACGGCCACCCCCCGGTAAGACACAGGTGCGCCCACCTGAATGCCTGCCACTTCGGGAAATTGGATCACGGCTCGGTAGCTGCGGCTGGCAGGATTAAAGCCTCGCAGCCACAAAAACAGTCCACCCAATACGCCTAACCCCAGCAGGATCAGCAGACCCACAGAACCTTCTCGAACCGTTCGCGATCGCATGGTCTCTCCTCTCAACAGCGGCAACCTTATTCAGATTACCTTGGATTATATTGCTGAATCTTTGCAAGGCCGATGCAGTCCCTCTTGCGCCAACACCAACAGCACCTCACCCAGCCAACTGAATCGGCCCGTCAATGCTGCCGCTGAAAAACTGGCGTGCCACCTGATTTTCGGTAGTGTCAATTTCGGCGGAAGTGCCCTCCCACTGGACTCTACCCTGATAGAGAAACACAATTCGATCGGCGGTGCGACGGATAGTGCTGTCTTGGTGGGTAATAATCACGTAGGTGCTGCATCCACCGTGAGAGTTTTGCAAGGCTCTGATCAGGTCTTCGATCACCGTAGAGGCGATCGGGTCGAGTCCGGCGGTCGGTTCATCGTAGAGAATCACTTCAGGGCTGTCTGCGGGGTTATCAGGGTTTTCCATGATGGCGCGGGCAAAGCTCACCCGCTTTCGCATACCCCCCGAAAGCTCCGCCGGATAGCGATCGCTAATGCCAGACAGCCCCACCATTTCAAGCTTTTGCTCAACCAGCTCATGAATGCGCTTGCGCGATAGACGAGAGTGTTGGTACAGCAAAAAGCCAACATTTTCTTTTACCGTCAGCGAATCAAACAGAGCCGCGTTTTGAAAAACCATGCCGATGCCCAGGGTTTCTTTGGCTTCTTCGACTAACCCAACTCGCCGCTGACCCTGAACATAAATTTCTCCGGCATCTGGCTCTAGCAGCCCTGCAATGATGCGTAAGATCGTCGATTTGCCCGTCCCCGAAGGGCCAATAATGGCAAGTGCCTCCCCGCGATAAATCGTCAGGTCAATGTTTTCTAAAACAACGTTTTGACCAAAGGACTTACTCACTCCTTTCAGTTCGATTAGCGGCTCAGCCATAGCGGAAGGTATCGTTTAGACAGACCCAACTTAACGCAGAATGGGGGCTTGAGGATGAACCTAGATTATCTTTCAGCAATCTTTAACTCATAGATATTCCACAATGCCCCGCCCAATGCGCTGTATTTCACGTTTTCAATCTCGTCGCGCACGGCAGACATCGATAGGGGATTGACCAAAAAGATGAGCGGCACATGCTCCTGAATCAGCTTTTGGGCCTCAGCATAGATAACCTTGCGTTTGTCGTCGTCTAGCTCTTGGCCGCCTTTGACATACAAATCGCCGATCGCTTGCTCCCAATCTGCCACCTGCCTCCCGGTTAGCGGCTCTTGCCCTTCTTTTGCATTTTGATTAAACAAGTGCAGATGCCCGTTAGGCGACCAGACATTTCGCCCCCCGTCGGGTTCAATCCCGGCTCCCTGTAGACCCAGAATAATGGCCTCCCAGTCTTGTGAACCATCCATCTTGCTGATCAACGCATTAAAGGCAAGCGGCACAAAATCGACCTGAATCCCGATCGCGGCTAAGTCTCGCTTAATCTGAGAACCCAGCGCCTCTCGGACTTTGTTTCCCGAGTTGGTATTGAGCGTAAACCGCACGCGGTTGCCTGCCGCATCCAATAGCTCGCCTATGGGGCTGTACTTAAATCCTGCATCTTGCAGCATCTGCTTGGTTTTTGCCGGATCATATTCGTAAGTACGCAAGCCTTTTTCGGGCGGCAGATAGTAAGGGCTTTGGATATAGATAGGAGAGTTTTGCTGTTCCCCTAGCCCTTGATAGAGGTTATTCACCATCGTGGCTCGATCGAGGGCATGGGCGATCGCCTGCCGAAACACCAGCGAGTTAAACCAGCGCGACTTGACGGGATCAACCAAAGGCTTGCCGTTACGGCTGCCCTGGTTCATGTTAAACGCCACAAAAGACGAGCTAAAGACCGCTCCCCCCTCGTAAATCTTGAAATTACCCCGTGCCTCTTCCTGCTTGAGCAGGGCAAAATCTGCGGGAGAGACTCCCTCTACATCTAACCCACCCGATCGAAACTGCGCCAGCGAGGCATCTTCTGATTCAATAATTTGAATCACGATCTGCTCTACATAGGGCTGCGGCTGCCCCTGAGCATCTTTGCGCCAGAAATAAGGATTGCGCTCTAAGATGACCCGTTGACCAGGCTGATAGCTGCGAAAACGGTAGGCTCCGTTGCCAATCACCGTTGTTGGATCGGCATCTGTGCCCCAGGTTGAAAGAAACTGAGGTTTGCCATCTGATCCCACCTTACGGACGGACTCTTGCAGCGCATGCTGAGGTAAAAACGAGCCGCCCGCAAACCGCAGCAGAGGCGCAAACGGCTCTGGAGACGTGAACCGCACCTGGCGATCGCCCACTTTTTCGACAGCAGGAAACTTGCCTTCTGAGCCAATCCGAAACAGATCGCTAGTGCTGCTGGGAATCTTGGGGTTGAAAATAACCTCGTTGTAGGTAAAGACGACATCATCAACCGTCATGGGCTTCCCATCCGACCAGCTCAGCCCCGGACGCAGGGTATAGGTAATTTGCCTCTGGTCAGGCGAAACCTCCCAGGATTCGGCTAACCCCGGCTCTAACTCACCTGTGATGCCATTGGTGCTTAACAATCCGGCATACAGATAGCCCAATACCCCACTCGATCCTGAGTCCTCGCTTAGAATGGTGTTAAAAGTCTTGGGATCGCTTAAGCCGCTAATGACAATGCGAGGCACCCTGGCCGATTGTTTGACAAACTGATCGAAGCTGCAAGCGCTCAAGGGCAACATCAATAGCGCCATGAGGGCGATCGCTCTCCAGCGGTGCGGTAGTGAGCGAAGCCAACCCAAGCCGTGAGGCCGTTTTCTCCTGTGAGCCATGATGAAGTCGGAATAGCGAAACAGATCCATATCCTAATACCATTCTCAAAGGAAGTTAGGTCAAGGAGTTGACTGCGCTCTACGCAATATCGATCGAAGCAATGTCGATCGATTAAGTCTAATGCGGCGACTCTTGTGCCAGCCTATAGGCACGCCATCCGCCCCAGGCCGTAATCTCTACCTGTCCTTCGCACAGAATAGGTTCTCCTAAAACCCCCAAAGCCTCCTCGTTCCCTGCCAGATGAACCTTACCAATACATAGCCCTGGCGGCTCTTGTAGCAAAATACGGGCAAGACCTGCTGCCGGAACAGACCAGACCTCCAGAGCGATCGCCGCCCCGCCTGTTGCCACCCGCATCATGGCCGGATGCACATCATGAATCGTCCATAGACGATAAATTGGCGCAGTCTCTGTCTCTTTGATAAATTCTGCTCCGACCGCTAGTAAATTTCCATTCAGCTCTAGTCCGCGCATCAACGTACCGTTGACCGCCAAATGAATGTGTTCAGTCGTCATAGGGACTCGATAAGGGCTTGTCAAGAATTATGAGTAACTCAATTGTGGATGACTTATAGCCTTGCGATCGCCCACAATTGAGCCTGTCATTGGGTTTACGCTACGCTGTGACTGCGATCGCCGTCAATCCAGCAATCACTGCTGCCGCCGGAGCCGTCCAGCCCACGATACCGCTTTGAGCACGCACCATCTCTAGCGTGGACTGCTTAAATTCTGGGAAATAACTCTCAGTACAGTCTTCTACCATGAGGCACTCATAGCCGCGATCGTTCGCCTCGCGCATCGTCGTTTGCACACAAACTTCTGTCGTCACCCCTGTAACCAGCAGATGCGTGATGCCTCTGGCTTGAAGCTCCGTTTGAAACTCGGTATTGTAGAACGCTCCTTTCCCAGGCTTGTGAATCACCACTTCTCCTGGCAGCGGTGCCAGTTCTGCAATAATCCCATTTCCTGGCTCACCCCGTACCAAAATTCGCCCCATGCCACCCAACTCGCCAATCTTGAGCGATCCTCGTCCACGAGCCAGCTTCGCGGGTGGACAGTCGGATAAGTCGGGCTGATGACACTCGATCGTGTGAAAGACGGGTAGCTTTTGGGCGCGAAAGGTTTCCAGCAGTTGCTTCAGGGTGGGGACGATCGCTTGCAGCCGCTGCACATCGTTACCCAGGGCATCACCAAAGCCTCCTGGCTCTAAAAAATCGCGCTGCATGTCAATGATCACCAACGCCAGCCGATTCAGGTCAGCAGGCAACTGATACTCGTAGGGCAGAGCCGTAATATTCATAGCGGTGAGAGAATTTAAATGTATTGTGCAGTTTCTACCACAGCCTGGGAAAACAGGCGCGATCGCAGCGCACTTAATCTCTACTTTCAGATCAAAATTTCCAACAAAATTGGGAAGAATACAGCAAAAAAAAGCAAGAGGCTGAACGCGATCGCGTTCAGCCTCTTGCTTTTAGTAACCAAAGCTATACCCAGCCTTGTGTAAAAAATGCGGATGGCGAGACTCGAACTCGCAAGGCAAAGCCACACGCACCTCAAGCGTGCGCGTATACCAATTCCGCCACATCCGCAGGTTGTCAAGAAAGCGGCTGCTTTCTCACAGTAATCCAGCATACTCCATAAGCTATGATTCTGCACCCATTGCTCAAGCGCTGATCAAGGTTCATTTTGAAAATTAGGCTTTTATTTCAGGGAGTTTGCGCTCTACAAAGCACAGATTCCTTAGCTTGAAATTCATAATCAGAGCTGCTGCAAGCTCTTAAATGTTGCAAACAAAAAGATTGGAGCACCAGCCTAGAGAAGTGAATCAATCTATGGCTTTCCTGGGAATTCTAGTTGTTAAATTTTTCTGAAAAACTCAGAGTGCGTCTATGAATGTCAACCTCAGCAGCATCCGCCAAGTCTCTCAATGGCACTGGAAGCCTGCGCGTCCAAGGCCAGCCTACAGTCCCCCATCAGGATTTTCTAGCTCAGGCTTCACGATCGTTGAACTTTTAACTGTTGTGACGATCGCTGGCGTCCTAGCGGCCATTGCGGCTCCAAGCTGGCTATCTTTCCATCGCGATCGCGTGCTCAGCACCTCCCAAGATGAAATCTTTCAAGCCATTCGCCAGACGCAGGCCGAGGCGCAGCGCTCCCATGCCAACTGGCAGGTTAGCTTTCGGGAATCTGGCAGCGCGGTGGAGTGGGCCATGCACCCCATGACTGAGCAGCCTAGACTTTGGCAGCCGCTTCTGAAGGAGATTCGGCTTGATACGACTCAAACGACCTTTGCGCGAGACGGCAATCTCTATCGGCTGCAATTTAGCAATCGCGGACGCGTGAACGGCCAGCTAGGGCGGATCACTCTGAAAACGAGTGATGGCAGTCTCAGACGCTGCGTGTTTGCCTCAACGCTGCTGGGCACCCTGCGCAAAGCTGCCAATCAGGACTGCCAGTAAAGCTAATTGAGTAAGACCAGCTTAGTCAAGGAAGCCAGATTGCTTCAGAGTCGGGCGATCGCCTGAGTCTCTAAAAAGTTGATTTTCAAGTTCGAAAATCAACTGTTGGGCTTTGGGACTGACGCTCAGCCCAAACTCCCCCGTTTGGATCTAGGGCTACCAGTGAAGCCAAATCTGGAAGGCTAGATTCAGCCTTCTATTTTCAGTAGATCGCAAATTAGGGTTTTGTGGCGCGCCGAGCGCGCCACAAAACCCTAGAAACAGAATTTCAAAGGCGCTCCGCGCCTTTGAAATTCAGTTTCTAGAAAATAATAGGAGGACTTTGCGATCTACTGAATTTTTTGTGAAGGCACAGCTTCCACAAAAAATCAGTATTACCTAATTTCAAGATTTCTTAAGAGACCCATTCAGTGATAATCTGGAAACTGGCGAGATTACAAACGTTCAGGCTTTTTGCAAGTCTCTAGTCAAGTCTTTATTAGAAGCTGATCACACGATAGGCGCAAGCATGGTCACCACAGCAGAAAAAACCAACGTCGGTCAAGTTACCCAGATCATCGGTCCCGTCATAGACGTAAAGTTCTTGGCAGGACAAATGCCTCGAATCTATAACGCTCTTGTTATCAAGGGTAGAAACTCAGGTGGGCAAGATATTTCGGTCACTTGTGAAGTTCAGCAGCTTTTGGGCGACAACCAAATTCGTGCTGTTGCTATGAGTTCTACAGATGGCCTAGTGCGCGGTATGGAAGCGACAGATACGGGCGCTCCTATTAGCGTTCCCGTTGGCACCGCTACCTTAGGACGAATCTTTAACGTTTTGGGTGAGCCTGTCGATAACAAAGGCCCTGTCGATACCCAAGATACCTCTCCCATTCACCGGGCAGCACCTAAACTCACTGACCTGGAAACCAAGCCTTCGGTGTTTGAAACGGGCATTAAGGTGATTGACCTGCTAACTCCCTACCGTCGAGGCGGCAAAATTGGCTTGTTTGGCGGCGCAGGCGTGGGCAAGACCGTCATTATGATGGAGTTAATCAACAATATTGCGACTCAGCATGGCGGTGTGTCGGTGTTTGCTGGCGTGGGTGAGCGTACCCGCGAGGGCAATGACCTTTACAACGAAATGATTGAATCGGGCGTAATCGACAAAGACACCCCTGCAAACTCTAAAATTGCGCTGGTGTATGGTCAGATGAACGAGCCGCCCGGAGCCAGAATGCGCGTCGGTCTGTCGGGTCTGACGATGGCTGAATACTTCCGCGATGTCAACAAGCAGGATGTGCTGCTGTTTGTTGACAACATCTTCCGGTTTGTGCAGGCAGGTTCTGAAGTGTCAGCGCTCCTAGGTCGGATGCCTTCTGCGGTAGGCTACCAGCCCACCCTGGGAACCGACATGGGAGATTTGCAAGAGCGGATCACCTCGACAACTGAAGGCTCTATCACTTCTATCCAGGCTGTTTACGTGCCTGCGGATGACTTGACTGACCCTGCTCCTGCCACCACCTTTGCCCACTTGGATGGTACGACGGTGCTGTCTCGGGGTCTGGCGGCAAAAGGCATCTATCCGGCTGTAGATCCGCTGGATTCTGCCTCGACCATGCTTCAGCCCAATATCGTCGGTGCTGAACACTACGGCACGGCACGGGCAGTTCAGTCAACCCTTCAGCGCTATAAGGAATTGCAAGACATCATTGCCATCTTGGGTCTGGATGAGTTGTCTGAAGACGATCGCCTGATTGTGGCGCGCGCCCGCAAGGTCGAGCGTTTCCTGTCTCAGCCGTTCTTTGTAGCCGAAGTGTTTACGGGCGCTCCTGGCAAATATGTCACCCTGGAAAAAACGATCAAAGGGTTCCAAATGATCCTGTCGGGTCAGTTGGATAGTTTGCCTGAGCAAGCTTTCTACCTGGTAGGCGATATCGATGAAGCGATCGCCAAAGGGGAAAAGATGAAGGCAGAAGGCAAGTAGGAACATGACTGTGGAGTATCGAGGCTGTCGGCAGGCAGCCTGCTACTCCACGGGCTTACCTGATTTACTCAAAAAAAACTATGACATTAACAGTACGTGTAATTGCGCCAGACAAAACCGTTTGGGATTCTAGTGCTGAGGAAGTAATTCTGCCCAGCACAACGGGTCAGCTTGGCATCCTCACAGGCCACGCCCCCCTCTTGAGTGCGCTAGACATTGGCGTAATGCGGGTGCGCGACAGCAAAGAATGGGTGACGATCGCGCTCATGGGCGGGTTTGCAGAAGTAGAAAATGATGAAGTAACGGTGCTGGTAAACGGTGCCGAGCGAGGCGCTAATATCGATCGCGAAGATGCCCGCAAAGCCTACAGCGAAGCTGAGACTCGGTTTAATCAGTCGCGAGGGGGTAGCGATCGGCAAGAGCAGACCAAGGCGGAGAAGGCTCTGCGTCGTGCGCGTGCCCGTCTGCAAGCGGCAGGTGGCGTACAGCCTTAAAGGTCTAATTCTTAGCGAAAATGGCGTTGCTGATTTTATCTACAAGATGAGTCAATGCCGTGAAAATCAACCGCAGTGGGGCAGAGTAATGCCCCATTTTTTTGTGCCTCATTTTTCAGAGAATTTTTAGTCACCGCCTGAAAATATCTCAGTATGGGAGATTTAGAAAATGTATAAATTAGTTTATTCAAGAAAGTGATTTGGAAATCTACCCTACTCAAGTTTGCTGCTGGCAAGTCATTCACTTACGACTGGATAAGCGCTCTACAGGGCAAAATTTTCTTGAGAAACGTGGCTGAAATAGAAGCGATCGCCTCAGCAACTCAAAAGCCCCAAATATCCTACAATTCAGCTCTATATGTATTTTTACAGTCGATCTAAGCCTGCTTTTTTGACTCCCTAGCAGTGTTTCCACAGAAAATAGCCTGACCGCACAAAACTTTGGACACCCGGTAAGCGGCTCCTCAGCAGACTGATCCCCCAAGATATCTTTATTCCGTATAAATACGAAATTCTAAAAACCTGCGTCTAAATTTAGACAGAATCACTGACTGTTTTTAGGTAAAGAAAGCCAAATCTAACTATGCCAACCTCCTCTCAGGCATAGCTATGAAATCGGCAAAAGATATTAAAACGGCAGCTAATCTGAGCTTGAATAGTGGCGATCGCCGCACTTACATAGGCCAACTCAAAGACGCTCAATCAGAACGGCTCTACCGGATTCGCTGCAAGCAGAGTGGTAGCCTCAATCTTTCTTTAAGCCATCTACAGTCCAATGCCGACCTGGCTCTGCTGAACAGTAAGGGCAAAACTTTGAAGCGATCGGACAAAGCAGGGTCGGCTAAAGAAATGCTGAAGCAGACCGTAAAACAGGGCGTTTACTATATTCGGGTATCGAGCCAGCAAGGCAAGACGCAATATCGGTTAAATTTGGCCGTCGAGGCGGCTCAGTCCACCAATCAGCCAGCAGCTACTGGCAATAGTGCCTTTATCCAGCGTGTTGTTGACCTTACCAATACTCAACGCGCTCAAGCAGGGCTACAGTCGCTTAAATTTAATGCAAAACTTTCGGCAGCAGCCTATGCCCACAGCCGCGACATGGCCTTAAATGACTTCTTTAACCACACTGGCTCTGACGGCTCTAGAGCAGCAGACCGAATTTTGACCGCAGGCTATAAATACTTAAACGCTGGAGAAAATATTGCGGCTGGCTATGCGACGCCCGAAGCCGTAGTGGAAGGCTGGATGAATAGCCCCGGACATCGGGCTAATATTTTGCATTCTAGAGTGAAAGAAATTGGAGTTGGGTTTTATTTCTTGCCCAATGATGTAGGTCAGGCACCCTATCAGTACTACTGGACGCAAGACTTTGCGACCCCGGCGAGATAAGGGCGGGTAGATCCATTTTTTTTGAAACTTACTGATTTTAGCTATGAGATTTATTGAGAGAGGGGCGCGCCTCTCTCAATAAATCAGCCGGATGAAGCAATGCCTCACCTTTCCCCAAAAAGTGGTCAGGCTAATACATCTACCTTAGAAATGAGCGACGATCGCCTCTGCAAATTCAGAGCATTTCAGCGGCTCTACGGGAGGCTCCATCATCCGCGCCAAGTCATAGGTAACTTCTCCTTGAGAAATCGCCTTTCCTAGCCCCTGCTTGATCAAATCGGCTGCCTCTTGCCAGCCCATATATTCCAGCATCATCACGCCTGAGAGAATGACTGAGCCTGGATTAATCCGGTCTAGCCCCGCATGCTTAGGAGCCGTGCCATGGGTGGCCTCAAAAATCGCGCAAGCATCGCCAATGTTTGCTCCTGGCCCCATACCTAAGCCACCAACGATCGCCGCTGCGGCATCGGATAAGTAGTCGCCATTCAGGTTCATGGTGGCTAAAATTGAATACTCATCTGGGCGAGTCTGGATTTGTTGAAAGATGCTGTCGGCAATGCGATCGTTGACCATGATCTTTTCTTTCCACTGACCATTACCGTGGGTGGCCCAAATTTCATCCAGCACGGTCTGCACTTCCTGGCAGACTTTCTCTTTCTTCTCGGCTGTCAGTGCGTCATAGCCCGGTTCGATCTGCCGAGCGTTATCTTCAATGCTGAGATCAGGATTCTTCTCTTTGTTGCCCAAAATCCAGGATTCCTGCTCAGTGACGCACTCCTGGCGAAATTCGCTCTTGGCTAGCTCATAGCCCCAGTCCCGAAAGGCACCCTCGGTGTATTTCATGATGTTGCCTTTGTGTACCAACGTCACCATTTGCTTCTGCTTAGGCAAGCGCAGGGCATGGCTAATCGCACGACGCACGAGCCGCTGAGAGCCTTTTTTGCTGATGGGTTTGATGCCAATACCAGAGTCAAGCGGAATGCGCTTCTTGCCATGTTCTGGTGTTGCTGGGATCAACTCTTCGTTGAGCAGCTTGATCAGGCGATCGCCCACTTCACTGCCTTGCTTCCACTCAATGCCGAGGTAGATATCTTCAGTATTCTCTCGATAGACAATGACATCCAACTTTTCAGGCGTCTTGTGAGGAGAAGGGGTACCTGCATAATATTTGCAAGGGCGGATGCAGGCATACAGATCAAAAATCTGACGTAGCGCCACGTTGAGCGATCGAATGCCGCCGCCGATCGGGGTGGTCAGCGGACCTTTAATCGCCACGCCATATTCCCGAATAGCCGTCAGGGTGTCTTCTGGCAGATATTGATAGGTGCCATAGATTTCACAGGCTTCGTCTCCAGCGTAAACTTTAAACCAGGAAATCTGCCGTTTGCCGCCGTAAGCTTTTGCGACAGCCGCATCAAATACACGCTGGGCGGCAGGCCAAATATCTACCCCTGTGCCATCTCCTCGAATAAAGGGAATAATAGGATTATCTGGAACGTTTGGCTCGCCATTGCTAAAAGTAATTTGCGCTCCGGCGGTTGGGGGAACAATCTTCTCGTACATGCCAACAACTCCTGATATTGCTAAGCCGTGCTGGGTCTAAGTAAGATTAGCGGATTTCTCTCCAGGATGATACTTGTTGAGTCAGGATAGTACTTGTATTCGATGAGCCAAATTGTGCAAGGGGCTAAATTGTTCGATGCGCCAAAGTGACTTAATCCGTTCAGGATCGCAAATTAATGAACCTGCAATAGTTTTTGGAAGTGCCACGTTTCCCAAAAAACTATTGGGTTTTGTTGAGTCCCTGATCCTAAGCAGATAAATATGGATCAATTAAGTTAAGTGGCTCCATAAGCAGGGTAGGGCTTTAGCCGAGTTTATATTCTTGAGGTTTGGGTGTCTGGATGAAAAAGATTCTGATTGTCGATGACGACATCACATTAAGAACAGCCCTGATTCGCTATCTGCAAAATCGTGGCTATTCCGTCATTGATGCTGACTCTGGGACAGCAGCCCTGAACGCCATTGAGCAAAATCCGCCTGATCTGATTGTGTCGGACGTGATGATGCCTCAAATGGACGGGCTAGAGTTCTGTCGTCGCTTACGCGCCACGCGATCGGGTCAACTGATTCCGTTCATTTTCTTGTCAAGCCGTAGCGAAGTCGATGCCCGTATTCAAGGGCACCAGATGGGAGCAGATGATTACCTGATCAAGCCGTTTGAGCCAAAAGAGCTGGTGGCCAAAATTGAGTCGCAGCTTGAGCGATCGCGCCGTATCCATTCTGAAATTATTCGCCTGATGCAGCAGATCCCTGCCGCCCCTGAACCCGTCGCGCCGCTGCCTCTGCTGCCCTTGCCGCTGACCCCCGCCGAAGAAAAGGTGTTTTGGGAGGTGATTCAAGGGTTTACCAATAAACAGATTGGCGATCGCCTGTTTGTTAGCCCGCGCACGGTGCAAACCCATCTCAGCAATATCCTCAGCAAGCTACAGCTAGAGAGCCGATCGCAGCTCATCCGCTATGCCTATGAGCGGGGCTATCGTCCCCCCATTGAACAAAAAGCTGAAGAATGAAAGGCGAGATTGTACCGCTTCCGTATACAGTGAGAGGTGAGCTACTCTCAAATTCGCGCCGCACCGTTTTTGATCCATGCCCGACCTGCAACAATCCAACCTTAGCGCTTCTAATTCTGGCGCAGCCCCAGGTAATCTTTCAGAATCTGGTATTTCAGAGTCCACTGTTTCAGACTACATGACCGATTTGCTCAACCGTCTTAAGTCTGAATCCGCTAAAACTCAGCTCCAGCTAATTCAGGAGTTGGAGAAATCAGGAGAGCCAGGACTAAAGACTCTGATGAGTTTTTTGAGCGATCGCCGCTCGGCTTCTCCTACCCCGGTAGAGGGCAAAGTCTATCAAATTTTGCTGGCCTCCAATCAGCCAGGATGCGAGGAGTTTCTACAAACCCAGTTTCCTCAAGGGTTAGTCTCTGGACAGTCAGAGCAGGGCATAGACTATAGCGATTTGCAGAAGCTATTAGCGCGCCAAGAGTTTGAGGCCGCCGATCGCCTCACCCTAGAAAAAATGTGCGCACTGGCGGGTACAGCCTCCCTCCAGCGCAAATGGCTGTACTTTACAGATGTGAAAGATCTACCGATCGTCGATATGCAAATGATCAACACCCTTTGGCAAGTTTACTCAGAGGGCAAGTTTGGCTTTTCGGTACAGCGAGAGCTGTGGCTGGGCACAGGCAAAAACTGGGAGTCGCTGTGGGTAATTATTGGCTGGAAGTCTGGGAACGCCTGGACGCGCTATCCGCAAGAGTTTACCTGGAACCTGACCGCACCTAGAGGCCATTTGCCGCTGTCCAACCAGTTGCGGGGGGTGCGGGTGATGGCGTCGCTTTTGACGCATCCAGCCTGGGGTTAAGACTCGTCAGGTTTGCCGATCGCCTGTCCCGCCAGCCAGCCCGTTGTCCAGGCGCTCTGAAAGTTAAAGCCCCCTGTCACCCCGTCAATATCTAGAATCTCTCCGGCCAGATACAGCCCCGGACAGCAGCGGCTCTGCATCGTTTTGAAGTCTACCTCTTTGAGATTGACGCCGCCGCAGGTGACAAATTCATCTTTGAAAACGCCTTTGCCCTGAACCTGATAAATTCCCTGGGTTAATTCCTGAATTAAGGCATTCATTGCCGCCTTAGACAGATCAGCCCAGCGGCTTTCGCTGGAGAGATGGACGCGATCGCACAAGTATTGCCATAACCTTCGGGGTAGAGCCACAGGCGGATGGGCGGCAATCGTCTTTTTAGCCTGGGCTAATTTTTGGTTTTGCAGCAGCGATCGCACCTGATCGATCGGCTGTTGCGGCAGCCAATTGACTTGCAGTTTGGCGCGATACTGGCTGTCATGTAGCGCCCTGGCTCCCCAGGCAGAGAGTTTGAGCACTGCGGGGCCACTCATGCCCCAATGGGTAATTAGCAAGGCTCCCGTCTGCTCTAAGGGCTTTTGGTCGGGCAGGAGCAGCTTGACTTGAGCCAGATCGACGGAGACACCTGCCAGATCTCGTAACTGGGGGTCGGCAATATTGAAGGTAAACAGCGAAGGAACCGGGGGGGCGATCGTATGGCCGAGCTGCTGAACAATCTGATAGCCTTGGGGACTGCTGCCTGTAGCTAAGAGGAGGCGATCGCTGCTCAGCCGCTCCCCTGACTTTAACTCCAGCTCAAATTGCTCATCTGCATAGGTTACGGCCACTACAGAGGCGGTTGTACGAATTTCTATCCCTGCATAGCGTGCGGCCTGCATCAGGCAATTGACGATCGTCTCCGAATCGTCAGTGATGGGAAACATGCGCCCATCCGCTTCTGTTTTGAGCTTGACGCCTTGTTGGGCATACCAGGCGACTGTATCCTGTGCCTGAAAGCGGCTAAAGGCTCCTCGCAAGGCTTTGCCACCCCTCGGATAGTGCTGACTCAACAGAGCAGGGTCAAAACAAGCATGGGTGACGTTGCAGCGTCCGCCGCCCGAAATCCGGACTTTGGCCAGGGACTGCCGTCCGGCCTCTAGCAAAGTCACCTGCGCTTGGGGATGAGCCGTGGCACAGGCGATCGCGCCAAAGAAGCCTGCTGCACCGCCACCGACGACCACGACCCGCACCGATGACTCTTGAATAGGCATACTTCTATAACGATCGCGACAAGATTGCTGTATCATCTCACTGGAGTCAACAAATTTGAAACGCGATCGTGACGATCCTGATGGCATCTTCGGGAATACTGGGTTTAACGCCATAGTCTCTAGTCCTAGTCGTTAGTTCCTATCATCCGCCAAGATTCAGGAAGAATTGAGCATGTCTCTTGAGAAACTGCAACCTGCCAACCCCCGTGATGTTGGCGTTTACGCCCCCTACTATCAGGGTCGCAAAAAAAGCGCACTGCCTCTAGCCATTAGCCTGTACCAAACGGGAAATCTAGAGGGGCTGCGTAAAATTGAGGGCGGCGAAAGTATTCCTTTTGTGGCCAGTTGGAATGTTTCGACTTTGCCCTCTGAGCTGACTCGCTGCCGACTGCAATTTGATGGCAGCGCTGATTTAAGCTACGAGCTGATGCTGCCAAACTTTGAATTTGTAGATTTTTTGATTGAGGTGCTGTTTACGTTCAAAGGCACCCGGATGGCCGATTTTTCTCAGGGCTTCTATCGCAAACTGCTGCGCTTAGACGATTAAGCTTAGGCAAAACAGCGCATCTGCTCAGCCCTTGCTTCGACCTTACCTCTTAGAACATTTTTGTGGGCGCGCGGCGCACGCCCACAAAAATGTCTTGGCACTTGTGACTATAGCTATGAAAAAACGGCTGGAGGGGTTGTCTCCAGCCGTTTTTTCATAGGAATTTTGATTGAGTAGACCTTTTACAAGAATTGTGGCGCGACTCCGCCACGGCTGTCATAGCGCTACGCGCTTAGATCTAAATGAGTTATTTTTTGGAAGCCTCGCTACGCGAGGCTTCCAAAAAATAACCTGTCCTAACTTAATTGCATTGCGTAGTGCCATATCAGAGCAGACAGCTTTTTAAAACTAATCCCTTATGCCTACCATGCTCCAATCGGGGCGAAGGTGCTTGGCTTGACGCAGGTAGGAGTGATGAATGCGCGTGGCAGGTTCAGGCATATTGATATGGATGAGGCAGCGGATGCAGCGCTCTAGGCTTCCTTCTACATACATCTGCTGTACATCCAGAAGGGCAACGTTTTGCCAGTGGGTTCTTTCGCGGGCGATCGCAGCAGGATAAACGGCATCTAAATCGCGGGTGGCAGAGAAAGTGACGCTAACAATATCGTCGGGATCAATCGGATTGCGTTCTTCCAGCTCATTCAACAGCTCGGTAACGGCTTCTCGAATGGCCTCTACTGTATTGTCTGAGGCCGTTGTTGCCCCACGAATTGCCCGCACTTTCCAGCCCACGTTCAAGTCCTCCAGAGATTTTTTTAGAGAATGCCCATCTGCATCTTACCCACTCTCGCGCCTAGACCTGCTATCAAAGGGGCGCTATCACGGCTGATAGGGGAGTCAAGATCAGGGGCGATACATCCACAACGGTAGCCCATTGGTTGACAATTCAAACTCTAGCCAGTCTGTTCCGGTGCCAATTTTTGAGCTAATCTGTCCGCGTCCGGGCAAAAATCGAGTCCAGCCGCCTTTCTTTTCGCCCAGGGTGCAGCACTGGGCTTTTTCGGGATCAAGTCCTGCCAGCTCAGCCGCCCACCGTCGCGCCTCGTCTTCAGTGCCCAGGCGATCGACCATGCCCAGCTCCATCGCCTGCTGTCCCGTAAAGATGCGGCCATCGGCAAAGCTTTTGACCGTTTCTACGGTTAGGTTTCTGCCCTCGGCTACGGCTTGGACAAATTGCTCATAGCTGCTGTCGATCAGGTCTTGCAAGATCGTTTGCTCCGGTTCAGTCATCTGGCGATCGAAGGCCAAAATATCTTTGTAAGGGCCGGATTTGATCACCTTAAATGAAACGCCGATTTTGTCGAGCAGCTGCTCTATATTATTGCCCCGCAAAATGACGCCGATGCTGCCTGTAATGGTGCCGGGATTGGCCATGATGTGGGTGGCTCCCATGCCAATGTAAACCCCGCCTGAAGCGGAAATATTGCCGTAGCTGGCGACGATCTTGATTTTTTCGCGCAGCCGCTTCAGAGCGCTGTAGATTTCCTGGGAGTCGCCCACGGTGCCGCCAGGGCTGTCAATTCGCAGCAGCAGCACCGGAAATTTTCTCTCTTCTATCGTTTTGAGGGCTTCTAGCACCTGCTTGCGGGTAGAGCCAGCGATCGCTCCTGTGACTTCAATCCGGGCTATCTGTTTGCGAAACCGAGGCTTAAAAGGCCAAATCATGCGCTGTCGTAATCCATAATGCGTTCTCTAGGTAATCTAACTTACTTAGGATTGCAAACAAATTAACTTCGAGAATTTTTGTGGCAAAAGCAGTTCTGCCGCCTCGCTAACCACAATTCTCGGTTTGGGACATTTTTGGCGAGAATAGGCTATGACCGCCTACCGCCTACCGGACTTAACACTATGACGCAGCTTCCTGTTCCAGCCAGCCCCTCGCTTGAGGCAGCGGCACCTTCTGAGATTCCGCCCATTCGACTGCTTGTGCTCGATCTCGATGGCACGATCGTTGGATCATCCAATCAAATTCGGCCTACAGTGAAACGGGCGATTCAGGCGGTGCAGGCAAAGGGGGTGCAGGTGGCGATCGCTACAGGGCGCATGTATCGATCGGCGTTGCGGTTTCATCAAGATCTAGGCTCATTGCTGCCGTTGATGAGCTATCAGGGGGCGCTGATTAAGCATCCTGCCGATCAGGTGATTTCGCGTCATCTGACGGTTCCCAAAGATCTGGCGGTGCAGCTCTTGGATTACTTCGACCAGCCTGATCTGCGGCAGCGGCTGTCGGTTCATGCCTATATTGACGATCGCCTCTATGTGCGAGAACTCACGCCTGACTCAGTTGAGTACGCCAAACGCAGCAACATTGAGCCGATCGTGGCAGGCCGTCTACAAGATGTAGTGGCGGAACGGGAGCCAACAAAGCTATTGGCGCTCTGTGAGCAACCTGCACTGATTGATCAGGTGTTGGTTTCGCTAGGGCAACTCTACAGTCCGGAGCAGCTTTACTTTACTAAGTCGGTTGCCACTTTTTTTGAGGCCACCCATCCCAATGCCAACAAAGGCAATGCAGTACAGTATCTGGCGGAAAACGTCTTGGGATTGCGATCGGAGAATGTGATGGCGATCGGAGATAATTTCAACGATCTGGAGATGATTCAGTATGCCGGGGTAGGGGTGGCGATGGGCGGTGCGCCAGATGCCGTAAAAGCGCAGGCAAACTGGGTTGCCCCAGATGTAGAGGCAGATGGGGCAGTAGCGGCGATCGAGCAGTTTGTTTTGCGGTAATTCGCGGCGATCGGTCTGGCTTAAAGCGGGGGTTTTAGCATCCGGTCTTCAATCCCTGCCCAGGTTTTTTCCGACACGCGCACGGCAGCCTCTTTGCAGCGCACCATGAGTTCGTTGGCATAGAGGTAGTTTTGTAGGGCAGTTATCTCTTCCTCAGAAAGCTCCACCAGTTCAGGATCAAGATTGAGGGCTTCAAACCAGAGTTGGAGAATGCGATCGGCAAAGGTGCGATGAATTGAATAAGGTTGATCACGATCTGGAACCTCAGCTTTCAATGTCTCAAGCTGAGCTATGAGAGTTTTGAAGTTCATCAACTTCAAAACTCTTATTTTTTGATATTCGAGGGCGAGGGTACGGGTAAGGAGGAGGTTGAGAGTAATAGTGCGAGCAAAGGCACGGTCGAGGGCACGAACGAGGTCGAGGTCAAGGTCGAGGTTAAGGTCGCAGGCAAGGGTGCGGGCGAGGTCAAGGTCGAGGTCAAGAGCGAGATCGAGGTCAAGGGCACGGGCAAGCACGATCGCCCCCACCCTTTTAGCCGCAGGCTTATACTCTCCCTTTGAACCTTCTGTTGCTTTATCTGCCCAATCTAAAAGCGCTTTTAACTTTGGTGTATTGATATAGCTTTGTGCATTCTTTTCCATTGCCTCCAGCAGCCGATCGGCATTCCGCATGGAACCTGACACCAGAAAAAATACTTCTCGCCAGCGCTGCTCTGCCAAGTGCTGCTCAGCTAGCTCCTGAATTTTGTCTTCCTGAACGATGTATTGCGCCACCAGATATTCTTGCAGCGTCAGATGAGAAAATGAGAAGACATCCTCGGCACGTTCCACTAAAATGCCCTGTTGAATGGCGATTGCGTCCAGCACCGCCTTACCATCCAGATATTTCGGCTTATCTACCGTATCGGCAAGAAATGCCTTGATCTGCGCTACCAGATCTTCCTGCCGGAAAAAGAGCTGATCGTTGACAAACCCCTGATAGGCAATCTCCGACAGCAGCACCTTCTCCAAGTCGGTATTCAAGCCCTGATAAACTTCACCCGGCGTAATCCGCTTCTCGGCTGCCCATTCCTCCAGCAAAATATCCAGCGCCTTGCGGTAGAGGGTAGCGCGTTTACTGGGGAAGCCCTGAGTCCGGTCATAGACCAAGCAGAGGAAGGTCAGCAGTAGAGGCGTGTGGGCTAGCTCTTTGGCAGCTTTGTTGCCTGCCTCGTTCAAGATTTCCCAGCATTTCTCAGCCGTTTTTGCCTGTTTATCCAAATCTGACTGAAACCAGTTGCGAATAAACTGCTGGATCTGTGCGTCATCAAAATCGGCCAGCTCAATATCGCGGAATTTGGTAAAGGTAGAGCGATAGGCGGCTAAGCGGCAGGAGGCAATAAAGCGGTTTTGGTCATATTGCGTCACGAAGTTCTGAATCGCTTCCATGACAGCATTTAGAGTCGCCTTGGGCACTTCGTCTAGCCCATCCAGCAAAATCAGCAGCTTGCCTTGCTCTAAGGCTTTGGCAGCAAACTGACCCGATTCTGGAAAGCCAAAATGCTGGAATTCTTCAGCGATCGCCTTTTTCAAATCCACCTGAGTTTGATTAAATCGCTTTAGCTCTAGAAAGACGGGAATACACTCATGCCCGTAATTCCCAGTTTTTCCTTGCAGTGCTGCCAAGCCAACGCGTCGTAGGTAGGTAGATTTTCCGGCTCCGGGCGCGCCTAACACCATCAGGTACTGCTGCTCGTTGGCGACCACTGCTCCTCCCAGCTTGGAAGACTCCTGGGTCTGAAATCTGCGCCGCTGGCGCTCTCGATAAACTTCTTCTAGAGACTCCAAAGATTCAAACTGTCGGATGCTGAGGGAATCTAGAAATCGGACATAGGTGTAGATCTGCTCTAGTTCAACGGCTTGCTGCATCCCCAGCAGCTTTAGCCTGCCGTAACGCGATCGATATTTTTCCTCATATTGCTTCAGAGCCGCCGCAGCCTGACGGCGATCGCTCACAGACTGGGCTACCGTGCCGCCCACCTTTTTGGCAATATCGACCACAATGCCAACCAAACCTCCGGCGATCGGGTCAACAAACGGCTCCATTCCGGTCATAGGGCTACGCTCTTGCGGGGGTTAAGGGTAGCGTAACCCAAAGCCCTTAAGGTTGGCGAGATCTACCCATATTCCAAATGATCTTAGAGGATGTTTAAGAAGTGCCGATTGCTACTCAGACAGCCCCCTAAATCCCCCAATTCTGGGGGACTTTGAACAAAAATTGGCTACATGCTTCGCACACGCAAGCGAATGAAAGTCCCCCAAAATTGGGGGGTTGGGGGGCGAATGCAGAACTTTTGATACTTTATAGGGGCAGGTTGAGATGACCTGTAGTGTCGTCACCGTGATGCTAAAACTCGCCCCGGAGACAGGCTAATTTCCACCCTCTAGGCAAAAGCAAAAATCATCCAAAGTGAGCTGACCATCAAAGGCATGGAGCGTCACCCGATGGATATTGGCGGCTCTCAAGATCAGTTGGGCATTGGGAGCATGGCGCGACTCTAAATCTGCTGTGTCTTTCAACAGATTGGCTCCAGCGGTTTCCGTCGATGCGATCGCCTGATTGTCTGCATCAAACGCCGTCAGCACTGCCCGACGCGAGCTAGTAATAAATCCGCTGACAAAGCTAGCAGGGCGCAAAAACGTGATCTCCAGGTAGCCATTTTTGGGAGCGCTCATCAGCACCATGCTGCCTGAGTAAGCCGGATAGCTGGGATTAGAAGGACGTAGCGCGATCGCATTGGCAAACACAACGCCCCAAGCTTCAAACTGACGCTCAACCGATTCAAAGCAGTTCAGATTTTCCATATCGAGTCGAATGCAAGTTGCATTGCAAGTCACCCCTCGATCCCGACCTTGGACTTGGGACGATCCAGAAGGCGTACCTCCTGCCAAGTCAACTGCTTCTGCTAGATCAATCCAGGGATTGATTTGTTTAAATGGCAGAGTTTGCTCAACCCATAAGCTTAGTGATTCAGCCATAGCTCCCTCAACAGTGTCCATCGTCATAGAAAAGCCCAGTTGCTGTCCTGCAATCCAGGACAGAGCCTGCTCACCGAAAGTTTTTTCTTTGGTAAAGGTTTAACTGAGAGAAGTCATTATGCGGTACCAGCTCATCTGGATCACCAGATTCAACTGCATAATCTTTCAGTTACCCCTCTCAAGCAGCAGACAGCTCAACAGGTTTGGTCAAAATTTCATGTGTGCTTAATTCGATCGCCAGTTCTGATTAGAATCCGGCCTATGGCAATGCAACCCAAGCGCTATTGGTTTAGCGATCTTCTAACAAGTTTCTAACGATCTTCTAACAATCGCTTTTTGCAGAACGCTGTGGGCTATCAACCGAACCTAACGCTGCTGATTTTGTCGTCATCTCTGGCCGCACTAGCCCTCAAAAAAACGCGATTCGCCTGAATCAACCTGACCCAGATCGAGGCGATGCACTCGATGCACTTATAGATGAAATTATGACTGATTGGCTCACTGCCTGCGCTCAAGTTGCACAGTTCGTAATGTTACGCCGATGAGTCAGAACTTTTGAACTTCGATCGCTGGGCTGCGATCGTTTATAGTTTTGGTATAAAACACCGCTTTGGGGCGGATACCGAACCTACGGTATAACCTATCTGTGTCAGGAAGCAGTTTGTCGAAGGAATAGCGGACTTGAGATATAACTCCTTTCACACCCTCTGCATTCACACCATCTGCAACAGAATCTAGCACAGTTCCTGGATTGGGTGATGTTGCGAATTGGCTATCTACTTTGCAAAAATCTACTTGGCAAAAAGTAAATTGCACAAAACGTAAATCGCAGGTTCCAACCATCACCCCTTGATTCGTCACATTACATTTCTGCGGTAAGGTAATTTTCTGTATGATTCAGCCCCCTGGTTTTAGTCAACAGGCGCTCAATACCAGCTTGGGCACGCTCATCTACTACAGCGCTGACTCAGCCTTTTGGCAAGAAGGGAAGTCCCAGCCTTTAGATGGCCCTGATTTACGTCCGCCCCTGGTCTTTCTTCATGGCTTTGGGGGTGGCTCTTCCGCCTATGAATGGTCAAAAGTGTATCCGGCATTTGCGATCGACTATCATGTGCTTGCGCCTGACCTGTTGGGATGGGGGCGATCGGAGCATCTCTCTCGCGGCTACCAGGTTGAAGACTACTTGACGACCATTAAAGAATTCCTGGAGCAGGTGTGTCCTCAGCCCGCCACTGTGGTGGCCTCTTCCCTAACGGCTGCAATGCTGGTGCGGGTGGCGATCGCCTATCCCAAGCTATTCAAATCTTTGATCTTGACGTCTCCTTCAGGTCTATCCGATTTTGAGAAGGACTATAGCCGCACTTTTTTTGCTCAGTTGGTCAGCACACCTGTCCTCGATCGCATCCTTTACAGCACTGGCTTAGCAACCAGCGGCGGCATTCGCAGCTTTTTAGAAAAGCGGCAGTTTGCCCGCGCCAACCGGGTGTCGCAAGAAATGGTAGATGCCTACCTCACCTCGGCGCAGCAGCCCAAAGCCGAATACAGCGCCCTTTCGTTTGTCCGAGGCGACTTGTGCTTTGATCTGGCAGAATATTTGCCGCGATTGACCATCCCTACGGCGATCCTGTGGGGCAAACAGTGTCAGTTCACCAGCTACGAAATTGGGCAGCGGTTGGCAGAGCTAAACCCCAAGGCGATCAAGGTGCTAGAAATTTTAGAGGATGTGGGACTCACCCCGCACCTGGAGCTTCCAGCCGTGACGATCGGCTTAATTCGCAAGTTTTTGGCAATGCTGTGAGCGCCGATTAAACGGCAGGAATCTGATAGAACGCGATCGCGCTTTCCCAGGAAACCACTCGATTGGCTAGCTGCTGGGTCATAGCTTTGCGAACGGCTGCCACCTCTTTTTCGGCAAGCGATCGCCGCAGATGATCGGCATAGCTAGGACGATCGCCCCCCGTGCTAAACCAGTGATCCAGTAGAGCAGCAGTGATGCGTAGATCGGTGGCATAGTGTTCGAGCTGCATGGCGGCAGGCACGATCGCCTGGAACTGCTCTAGCAACTGATCCGCCGCCCAGTTGACGATCGGATCGGCAGCATTTTGGTAGATAGCTTCTTCAGCCGCCGTCAGCCGCTGTAAGAGCTTGGGCGGCAGTGAACCCGCCTCTAGCAGCTGATACAGCCGCTGCGTTTGGCTCGAAACCGTTTCTGCCAGCAGAATTTGCCCTTGGGGATGCAGTCTGGGGATCAGCGATCGCACCACGGTCGCTTTATCAGCAGCAGCCAGCAAAACGTTACGCCCGATGATGCGATCGAATTTCAGCTCAGGCCACTGCTGCGGCAAATCTTGCAGGGTGGTGGGCAGAATGACAGGACGCGATAGCTCAGGCAGCTTTGCCGCCTGTTCCTGCAAAGCTTGGGCATCGGCTGCATTCCAGACACAGGCATAGACGCCGCCTTCCGGGACGCGCCGCACCGCCTCCCAGGTGAGCAAGCCGCTGCCCGCATGCAAATCCCAAATCACATGGTGACGCTGCGGGCTGGCCAGAGAGAAAAGGCGATCGCGCACTTCTGCCAATCTTTCGCCCACCTGGCTCAGGGTGCGTTGCAACCAGCGATCCATACCAGAATGGGTTGGGCTAAAGGTGAGGACTTCCGGCAGCGCCATGCCTTCTACAGCGGCCAACTGCGCCTCTCGCCGCTGGGCCACCTGCTGCTGAATCTGACGCTCGTAGCCGCGATCGCTGGGCTGATAAAAGACTTGTCCTTGCAGGCTGCTGGGCAAATATTGCTGCGCCACCCAATGCTCTCGATAGGAATGGGGATAGAGGTAGTTTGCGCCATGCCCAAAGCTGTGTTTGTCGCGGTTAGAGTCGCGCAGGGGGCTAGGCACTTCGGTTTCGCGCTCTTGCTCAACGGCGGCTAAGGCATCAAAAAAGCCCATGACGCTATTGGACTTGGGAGCCGTCGCCAGGTATAGAGCCGCCTGCGCCAGCGGATAGCGTCCTTCTGGCATCCCGACGCGATCGAAGGTTTCGGCACAGGCATTGACGATGACGACGGCCTGGGGATCGGCCAGTCCCACATCTTCTCCGGCCAAAATCAGCATGCGCCGGAAGATAAAACGCGGATCTTCTCCGGCATAGACCATGCGCGCCAGCCAATATAGAGCTGCATCAGCATCTGATCCCCGTAGGCTCTTGATGAAGGCGCTAATCGTGTCGAAATGCACATCCCCTTCTTTGTCATAGAGGACGGCACGCTGCTGAATCGATTCTTCAGCGATCGCCATCGAAACCTGAATCACGCCATCGGCATCGGCGGGGGTAGTTTCTACCGCCAGTTCTAGGGCATTCAGCAGGGCGCGAGCATCGCCATTGGCAACATTGACCAGATGAGCGCGGGCATCGGCCTCAATTTGGACTTTGAGCTGGCCGTAACCCTGCTCCCGATCGTGCAAGGTTTGATCAATAACCCGCTCTAGATCTTCTGACTGTAAGGGCTTGAGCTGAAAAATCCGCGATCGGCTCACCAGCGCCTTATTCACCTCAAAGTAGGGATTCTCGGTCGTGGCTCCAATCAAAATCACCGTGCCATTTTCGACCCAGGGCAGCAAGGCATCCTGCTGAGCTTTGTTGAACCGATGCACCTCATCAACAAACAAAATGGTGCGCTGGCTATACATGCCACGCTTTTCTTGGGCTGTGGCGATCGCCTCACGAATTTCCTTGACCCCGGCCAGCACGGCATTGATAGAGATGAAGTGGGCGCGAGTGGTGTTGGCTATAATCCTGGCCAGGGTCGTCTTTCCGGTGCCGGGTGCGCCATAAAAAATCAGCGAAGAGATCTGATCGGCTTGAATGGCGCGGCGCAGCAACCGCCCCTGCCCAATGATGTGATCTTGTCCAATAAATTCATCTAGCGATCGCGGTCGCATCCGGGCAGCCAGGGGCGCTTCGGTGTCGATCAAATGCTGGCGACGTTGCTCAAACAAAGACATGGCTGCTGTTTATTAGAGGCGATCATTGGAGGCGATCGCACTATATCGCACCCTGCCTCACCAAACGATCGCCATCTCTAGCTCAAATCCCGGCAAGACGGCTTCACCCGACAGCGTCACGGGATTCTCCACCGTTTCTACAGCCTCACCCTGCCGATAAATCTCGACCTGACGCGACAGACGATCGATCAGCCAGCCCAGCCGCACGCCGCTGTCCAGATATTCGCGCATTTTGGCTTGTAGGTCAGAGAGAGAGTCGCTGGGAGACATCAGCTCTAGGATAAAATCGGGGGCGATCGGCGGAAACTTCTCTTTTTGCTCAGCGGTAAGGGCATCCCAGCGGTCTTGACGCACCCAGGCAATATCAGGAGATCGGGTTCCCCCACCGGGCAGCTTAAAACCCGTTGAGGAGTCAAACAGCTTACCTAGCTTAGCTTGTCGATTCCAGTTGCCAAAGTCTACCGAAACCTCGATATTACGATTGCCTGTCTCCCCCCCTGTTGGTGACATGATCACTAAATCTCCCCGACTGTTGCGTTCAAATTTGATGTCTGGATTGGTACGGCACAGTTCATAGAACTGGTCGTCCTGCATGTCTATCACTCTTCGTAGATCAACGGTGTAGACAGTCATAGAGCTTGGGGCAGAGATCGGTATAGCCTCATGATAGCGCCAGTCAATTGACGGGAAATCCCATTTGCTGCAAGCCCTGCCGCAGTCGATCGCCCTCTGGAGAGTTCTGCTGATCATGCAGGGCGATCGCTCTGCCAAATGCCTCTAGGCTTTCGGGCACTCGTCCTAGCTTGAGCAGCACTACGCCAAGATTTTGATGGGCTTCAGCGTAGTTGGGGCTAAGGGCAATGGCTTGCTGGTAATGGGCGATCGCGTCTGCCATCTGCCCCATCGCCTTGAGCGTCATACCCAGGTTGTAATGTCCGGCAGCAAAACTAGGATCGATCGCCAGCAGCTTTTCAAACTGGGCTTTTGCGCCCATCCAGTCGCCTTTGTTTTGCAGTAAGCCGCCGAGATTGTTGTAGGCTCCCAGCTTAAGAGAATCCAGCAGAGGTTGGGCGATCGCCAAGTGGTAGTGTCGCTCTGCCTGAGCGTAGTTTTGCAAGCGGCTCTGAGCAATGCCCAAGTGGTAGTGCAGTTCATAGCGCACTGGCGGATTTGATTGAGCCTGCAAGCCCCGTTGCAGCAGCTCAACGCCTCTTGTCCAGTCCTCCATTTGCACATAGAGCGCCCCCAGCTTGCTGCACACATAGGCATCATCCGGATTGCTCGCAAAAAAGCGCTCCATCGTTGTGCGGGCTTTTTCTAGCTTATTGCGGCTAGCGATCGCTCCTGGCTCATAGCCAGAGTGCAGAATTGCCACATTAGGACAATTGATCACATGCCAATGAGGCTCTTGTGCCATTAGCTGCGCCACGCTGTCATCCACCATAGCGTGATAGGGGCGGGAAAACCGCACGGCCGGATGATTGCGAAATAGGCGAGAGACCAGCGAATAGGGCGATTGAGTTGCGCCAATTTCATGCCGAATTAAGTTGATGACGATCGCCTGCTCTTGCAGAATGGCCTGTCTCAACGTCGGGATGACTTCGGCAACCAGGGTTTCATCGGCATCAAGCACCAGAACCCAATCTCCTGTGACTTGTTGTAATGCGGCATTGCGGGCATCGGCAAAGCTGTCATTCCAGGCAAAATGATGCACTTGCGCCCCAAAAGATTGGGCGATCGCGACAGTCTCATCTGTCGATCCGGTATCGAGCACGATCAGTTCGTCTACGGCTTCCTTAACGCTTTCTAGACAGCGCGACAGGTTTTCCGCTTCGTTTTTGACGATCATGCAAAAGCTAAGTTTCATCATTGAAGTTGAATAAGGGGCAAGCTCATAGAGGTGCGGCTTCCTCTTCAGCCACGTTCAGTCATGCGGCAAACTTAGCCATCTCTTGCCGCTGAAGGGGGAAGGTTACGGTAAAAGTCGTGCCCTGGTTGAGGAGGCTCTCCACCTGAATTGCTCCATGATGATTTTCCACAATCACCTTGGCGATCGCCAGCCCCAGCCCTGACCCAGCGGTTGCTTCTAAGGAATAGCCCAATGGCTGAAGGGAATGTCTCTGGGTATGAATAGCATCAGCATAATCTGTATAAGTACGAGCTGGATCAACCCGATAAAAGCGATCGAATAAGTGAGGCAACGACTCTGCCGGAATGCCGATGCCCGTATCTTTGACTAGAATTTGAACCTGGGAGCTTCCAGACTGTTTCAGCTTTTGCAGGCTGACTTCTACCTTGCCTTTAACAGGGGTGTATCTGACCGCATTACTGACTAAGTTGGTTAACAAGCGGGTTATTTGATCGCGATCGGCATGAATTAACAGCGCAGACCCGTCTTTCCCTAAAGCTTCTTTCCCCAAACCCTCTGTTTCTGAAGTCGTGAGAAACAGGCGCAGCGATTTTTCTGAAGCGATCGCCTGCTGCTCTTCCACCACCTCTCGAACCAGCTCTGCCAAATCAACGGACTCTCGCTTTAGAGGCGTAATTCCTCCATCTTGGCGAGCCAAAAAGAGTAAGTCATCCACCAACCGCCCTAGCCTACGGGTTAGCCGCTCTACAACCCGAAGCTGATCTTGCTGCAAGTGAGGATCGGGATCGGCCAAAGCTACCTGCACATTGGTTTGAATCACGGCGATCGGGTTGCGCAATTCGTGAGAAGCGTCGGCTGTAAATTGCTTTAGCCGCTGGTAAGAGTCTCGGACAGGAGCCATAGCCAACCCCGACAAAAACCAGCCGATGGTGGCTACAACTGCCAAGACAAAAACCGTGCCAACACTCAGATCTCGAATCAGCTGCCGACTGGGTTTGCTAACCTCAAACCAAGGGTGGCTAACCCGCAGATAGCCCAGCACTTGCCGACCCACCTGCACCCGCTGAGTCACTTGCCGCAGCTCTCCCAACTCGGCTTCTGCCCAAATTTTCGCTTTCTGATCGCCCCATTTTCCCAAGCCTGCATGGACGGTTTCGCCACTGCTGGGGTGCAGTGGCACATCGATAGGAGCCGAAAAAGTAGACCATAGCAGCTCACCTGTGGGGCTAAACCACTCCAGATCAATATGGTCATCTTCAACCGTGGCAGCATTGCTGCGAAAGCTGGCGTCTAGATTGACATGCAGCGTTGGGGCAGCCTCTAGGCCAGTCCCCGCAGGCTCCACTTCAGGCGGCTCAACGGCAAGCGGTTCAATCACGAGCGATCGCTGAACCACCTCCACTACATGATTTAAGGTATCGTCAATGCGTTCAACCAAGGTGTCTCGCACATACCAATAAAATCCGGTAGCAAATAGTAATAAAAGCACCGCAGTCACGGTGGTGTACCAAAGAGCCAGACGACGACGAGTAGCTTGAAACATTTTCGTTAAAAGCAGCTAGCTCTTTTAGTCTGTCACATAGCCAGTCTGCCATACAGCCAGTCTGTCACATAGCCGTAATCCTGAGAACGGGGACATTTTTGTGAGGGCACAGAGCGCCCCCCCAAAAATGTCCCCGTCCTAACCTGCTCTATTTGCAGCGATGAGTCCTAATCCTGAAGCTCAGTCGTTTTGTGTGTCTCGCACGATTCTCCGGAGCTGATTATTGACTGCGTTGACATAGCTGGCATCACTCAGCGCACTGGCTGGAACCCGATTCTGGGCGATCGCCACCTCAATCAGATCTTCAGCCCTAACCTGTCCGCGTGAATAAGCATCTACCAAGCGGCTGTATTTTGGAATTCCTGCTTCTGAAAAGAACCCCTGGTATGCCAAAGAGACAAGATTAAAGGGCTTAACGAACTGACTATTGGTTAAAGATGTCGAAGCCTGGGCAGAAACTGCTGTAGGGACTGTCTGTGCTTGCACTGTTTCTGCTTGCACTGCGGGAGCGGCGGCAGCAGCCAGAAGTAGAATTGATAAGCCGCCTAAAATTGCACGCTTCATAGCTTAATCCTTGATGTATTGATAGTTTGACTCGATTGGATGTCAGACTCAATGGCGATCGGTAAACGTTTTGATCTGAGCTTTACCATTGCGGGTCTGACTTTTTTAGAATCCAACAGGGCGCTGAAGAGACCATGAAGGCTATCTGAGCGGCAATTAAAAGCTGTATGAGAAATCGCTGAGCCGCTATATTTGGACGTCTTGAAAACTAGAGGTTGAGATGAGATTGGGTAGGGGCATATCTCTCGCCCGACCTCATTTGCAAGAGGTTTATTGCGCAAGATGGTAAGAAAGTCAGCGGTTTGGGGCAATCTTAGGAAGACAAACAAATTGCATCGTCAATCCAACCCTCTAGTCTGGGCAAGACCTGAGCATTCACCAACTGACCGCTGGGCAGACTTTCGTGAGAATCTTAGGGCAAATGTTGTAGATTAGGCGAATTTCTGTCAGTGTATGAGTAGCTCGGCTGTCAGTTTTCTTGTTGGTTCTCGGATTTTGATTCTCGCATTTTGACGATCTTTCACTTTTAGGTGGTCTATGACAGATTCACAACGCCCGCCCGTTCCACCCTCTCATCCTCGGATGCCGCCGCCACCTCCACCAGGGCGATCGATGCCGGGACAGCCGATGCCAATGCCAGGACAGCCCATCAACAGCCAGTCTGACGCGACGCGGCAAATGCCCTCTCCCACCATTCCGCTACCGCCTCCTATGCCACCTGGCGGCATGAATCCAGGGATGCCACCGCCACCTAATGCCGGGACAGCTAGACCTGCGGTTCCCCCCCCACCAATGCCGCCAATGGGTCAGCGCTCTGCGGCTCCCTCTTCAGCACCCAGCAACGTGCAGTCTATTGGGCGAGGCAAGCCTAGCCCAGGGCAGCCGACGATGGAGCAATTGGTGCGCGAAGCGTTTGACAAAGGCTTCTCAGATATTCATACGGGTGTCGGCGAAGTGCCTCGTTTCCGCAACCGGGGCGAAATCGACACAACAGATTATCCGGTCACGGATAAAGACACTTTTTTTAGCTGGCTCAAAGAAATTCTCAGCGATGCCGACATCCAGAAATTTCAAGACACTTTGGATTATGACGGAGCGACTCAGTACGAGTTTGCCCGCGTGCGGATCAACATCTTTGACACCCTGCGAGGGCCTTCGATGGTCATGCGGTTAATTCCGCTGAAGATTTTGACCATGGAGCAGCTCAACCTGCCTGCTGTGTTTAAAGATATCTGTCACTACCATAAGGGTTTGGTGCTGGTGACGGGGCCGACAGGTTCGGGTAAATCCACCACGATGGCAGCCATGATTGATTACATCAATAATGAGATGCCCAAAAACATCATTACGATCGAAGATCCGGTTGAATTTGTCCATCAGAGTAAAAAATCTTTGATCAAACAGCGGGAAGTGGGCATCCACACGCGCAAGTTTGATAACGCCCTTAAAGCCTCTCTCCGGGAAGATCCAGATATTATTCTGGTGGGTGAAATGCGAGACAAAGAGACGGTGAACACCGCTCTGAAAGCCGCCCAAACGGGACACATGGTGATGGGAACCCTGCACACGAATAGCGCCGTTAAGACCATCGAGCGGATTCTTAACCTGTATGAACCGGAGCAACAGGCTCCGATGCGGGTGGCGATCGCCGAATCGATGGTTGCCATTATTGCACAGGGGCTATGTCGCACCACAGATGGTAAGCGGGCAGCCTTCCACGACATTTTGATCAATACAGATGCGATCAAAGACTACATTCGTCGGGGCGAGATTGATGAAATTGAAGCGATCATTCCCCGATGCGCCTTTGACGGCATGTGTACGATGAACCAATCCCTCTATAAGCTCTATGAGGCAGGACGAATCACCGAAGAGACGGCTCTAGAAATGTCGCCTAAGCCCAATGAAATGGCGCAAATTCTCAGAGGTCGCGTCTAGGGTGACACAAGCGCTTTGCGCTTAGAGCCTATCCGAAAACCTGAATCGCTCTTATTGCAATGCATGCACAAGCTAGATGGATCATCCCAAGATAGTTTTCTTTATATTTCTCCCACCGAACTAACAATCGCCGAAATCGATTCATCCATGAGTGTGTCC
>DATNPL010000013.1:0-5913 GCA_036703255.1 Coleofasciculaceae cyanobacterium | reverse complement strand
GTGGCGCGCTCCGCGCGCCACAAAACCCTAAAAGCTGGATTTCTGAGGCGCGGAGCGCCTCAGAAATCCAGCTTTTAGAAAAATAGGAGGACTTTGTGATCTACTGAGAGTGTATGGAGAACAACATTTGTTCACGCACCTTTGTAAGATGACTGCATGGATAGAGAGCGTGAAAACCCTTTCTGACGCACAATTTTGAGGAGAAAAGATTTCGCATGTTTAGAGTCACGCGATCGCGCTTCCTGCGCCAACTCACTTTAGGATTGCTCAGCCTGTGCTGTGTCGCCGTTTTCGCGGCCTGTGGCACTTCTACCCCTACGGCAAGCACCCCCGAAAGCGGCTCTCCGGCAGCGAGCGGTGAAACTTTGAAAGTGGCGATCGATCCGACCTTTGCGCCCTTTCAAATCAAAGCAGCCAACGGCAGCTATGAAGGCTTTGATATTGACTTGTTTAACGCCATTTCTGAGGCGGCAGGCTTCAAAGCTGAGCTGCAACAGTTGCCGTTTGATGGCATCATTCCAGCGCTGCAAGCCGGAACAGTGGATGCTACCATCAGCACCATGACCATCACCGCCGAGCGGGCAAAGACCGTTGATTTTTCTAAACCTTATTTCAAGGCAGGTTTGGCGATCGCTGTGCAAGAGGACAATACAGATATCACCTCCTTGGCAACGCTCAAGGGCAAAAGAATTGCGGTACAAATTGGCACCACAGGTGCAGAGCAAGCCAAGGCGGCGGGTCCCTCGGACTTGCGAACCTTTGACAATGCGCCTCTGGCGCTGCAAGAACTCGCCAATGGCAATGTCGATGCGGTGGTCAATGATGCCCCTGTAACGCTGTACGCCATCAAGAGCGGCAACATCACGGGTCTTAAGGTGGTAGGAGAACTGCTGACCGAAGACTATTACGGCATGGCAACCCCCAAAGGCTCACCCAACCTGGAAAAAATCAACGCAGGTTTAGCCACCGTCATCAGCAATGGCAAATATGCTGAAATCTATACCAAATGGTTTGGGGGTACACCGCCCACCCTGCCCGATAAAGCGCCTGTTTAGCAAACGGCTCAGCTCTCAAGTTTTCGGTCATCAAGTTTTCGGCCATAGCCTAGATTGAGGCAGGGGCGCGCCGCGCCCCTGCCTCAATTGCTGAGAAGCTTAATCGGCGGGAGAGCTACGGACGAAAATCAACCCGAGCGGGCAACCCTACATTTTTGAGCCGATCGGACAAATCTTCTGCATTCGAGCGGCTGCTATAGCTGCCTGCATTGATGAAAGAGCCACGACCTGCATCATCGTAGAAGGCATCTGGGGCAATGCGGCTCACTGCGGCCAAGCGATCGCTGCTGCTGCCTGGCACCACTACCACATAGGGGCCATTGATGACGCCGCCGCCCCCGCCGCCCCCTTCATCAGGACGCAGAGCTAGACAGGAGCCTGCGGCCAGTGCGCTCAAAGTCTCCGTCCCGGCGATGCCATCAATACGTAAACCACAGCGCTCTTGGTAGCTATAGACCGCAGCTTGGGTTTGTGACCCATAAATACCATCTGCCCGAATGCCCAGAGCAGACTGCAAGCGCGAGACATCTGAGCCAGTGTCGCCAAATTGCAGCGCCAGCGCTCGGGGGGCGATACTGAGAATAGAGGCGATCGCCGCTAAGGAGAGCAAGCCGCGCCAAGCAAAGCTTGACATTTTGCGAGTCTGCAACTTAAATGGCTTCAGCTTGGAACGCGCCTCTGAGTTTGGCTCAGCGACGGCAGGGTGATTTAACAGCAGGGATTTCATAGTTTCCTCGCTCACTTTGTTGATGTTGATAAGAGTTCAGATGCTGACCTGGCTGAGGCTCGGTGCTGCTACATCGAGCCTCGCCCTCAGAACCGAACTCTGAATGAGCAGAACAGTCGTCAGATCTCTCTGCGATTCATTGGTTTTGTAATTCACTTACTTCATGATTCACAAAAAATCTGAAGCCCGAACGCTCAATCTATCTTTATTTAATCTTTATTCTTACCTGTAACTTACCCGAACGCTAGATGTAGGGCAGCGGCTAGATTCCAAGCATCGCAGTGGTTTTCCTAAATGTGGAGGTGAGTGCCCCCATATTTAGCGATCGATCACTCTACGGCTAGCGTTTGGAATTTCTTACAAAAAATAAATTTTTATATTTACTTTGACTCAGAAAATTTATTTGTGTGCGTTGGCTAGTTCCCAAGGCTCAAGATCGGCTAACAAAAATTATCACTGCATCCGCTTAGACAGTCTTCTAGCCCATAATTTTATGGGCGGAATGCTCTGCACCCCGCCCACAAAATATGGATTGCCCACTGAAATAGGATAATGGGCTGCTAGGCGAAACCCACGCAACAGCCCATCAGAATCACCTAAAAATTACAGGCCGATCGACGGCTGATAGCCGCGCCAAACTGCAACCAGAACACCCTGAACCACCACATCTGTTGCAGGGGCTTCAATTAGTGGATAGTTAGGATTTGCAGGCTTTAGCGTCACCTGATTTCCCTTGCGGTGATAGTACTTGAGCGTTGTTCCTCCTTCGCTGCTCACCCTTGCCGCGACGATCGTGCCATTCTTGAGCGTTTGCTGATCTTGAATGGGCCGCATGAGAACAATGTCGCCGCTATCGATCAATGCGCCAATCATGCTGTCGCCACGCACCCGGAGCGCATAATCTCCTAGCCTAATCGCAGAGCTAGAGAAATCTAGCTGTTCTTCTGTATCCGTAAACGATTCAACGACTGAACCTGCGGCGATCGCCCCCAGGATGGGAATGCCTTGGGGCTTGAGAATGCGAATGGTGCGCGCCCGCCCTTCTGTCCAGTCGATGTAACCCTTCGTTCGGAGATGATCCAGACGACTTTGGATGGGAGCAGGCGATCGCAAATTCATCGCTCTCATCATCTGCCGAATGGAAGGAGAGTGCTGGTTGAGCTTGATGTACTCAATTAACCAGTCATAGAGCTGTTGCTGGACTTCTGTGAGGGGTTCCATAGAACATGTGTCAACCTAAATGATGGAGGACGAAAAGAGTAAAAGGTCTTAAAAATAAATCATAGATCACTTCAGAACGTTTGTACCACCAAAACACGGGTACTGTCTAGTCTTTTTCTAAAATTCGTAGCAAATTGAGTCATTAGCAAAAAATTGCTGCTTTGTAAGCGGCTTTGTCAAATGCCAATTTTGCGAAATGCCAACTTGCAGAATCAAAGCAGCCTGTTCGCAAGGCCAAACCCCCTAGACCGATCGAAAATCAGCGGCATTGAGTTGAGCAACCCTAACGTTCTGCAATGTGGCTAATTCCAAATCCCCCAACCGGACTGCCGTATTTTGTCCTTGCTGCACCAGATCGAGCCGTGAGAACTGAATAGAACTGGGCAACTGCAAGCGATCGCTGCCGTTGCGAAAATCTTGAACGATCGCTAGTCCTCGCCGATCGAGTTCAAACCAATCCTTTCCCTGACCGCCATACAGCCGATTGCTGCCCTGAGCGCCCCAGAGGCGATCGTTACCATCACCCCCTCGCAAGTCATCATTTCCGTCTTGACCCATGAGGCGATCGTTGCCTTGCCCTCCTTCTAGGCGATCACGCCCCTGCCCTCCCAGCAGAGTGTCGTTACCCTGATCTCCCACCAGATAGTCATTGCCCTTGCCGCCGTTAAGGAAATCGCGCCCTGCCCCACCTATCAGAGCATCTAGCCCTCCTGCGCCGCTCAAGCGATCGTTGCCTGCCTGCCCAGAGATATTTTCTGAGACTTGAGTGCCCTGAATTCGATCCGGGTTAGCGCTGCCCCTCAGTTCAGCAATAAACGATCGCAGCACCGCATCATCTGCCTGGACAAACCCGGCACCGCTAGAGTTGCCGGCCGCATTCATAGGCAAAGCCGTCGCCTGGAGCGCAGCCAAGGCCTGCGCCGAGGTGAGGCTGCGGCGTCCCCCAGCCCGTTGCAGCATCAGCGCGGCCACAGCCGCCAGGTGGGGGGCTGCGGCTGAGGTACCTGCAAAAGAGCTGAAGTCGAAGAAAGGATTGTCACTCTCGACGCTTGTGGAAACGCGATTTGGGCCGACAAGATCCGGTTTTTGCCGCACCTCTGATGTTGTCAAGCGGTTGCCCTGGGCATCGAACAAAATAGGGGTGCCGCCAATGCTCGAAAAAGATTCTAGGACGGGCGTGGTGCCGCCAAAGGCAGGAGTAGTGGTGTAGGAAGCCGCGCCAACGGCGATCGCCTCTTTGGCATTGGGGTGCCCGACGATCGTTGGGCCACCCGTCGCATCAGCCGTGTCGTTGACGTACTGATAGGTAATCTCGCTATCGTTGCCTGCAAAGCTTGACCATTGCAGCAACCCTGGCGTGGGGCTGGTTTCATTCACCCGGCGGGCAATCACCAAATAGACCGTTTTTTCGGAAGCAGTGGCATAGCTCATGGCTTGCAGAGGCGCATCGGCTCTGGGAGCAGAAGCGATAGAGTCGGTTAATACCCCTCCTACATCAGGCAATTGAGCGCTGCTGACCAAAAACAGTTCCAGGTCATTGGCCACCTTGCCCACTGCCTGATCCCAGCCCAAAATTAAATAGATGCTAGGCAGGTTGCCATAGAGAATTTCGCCAGAGGTCGCCTGGGGGATTTGAATATCCTGAAACAGATCGACCCCTGCACCTGCATCAAAGTCATGCGCTTCGTAGGTCGTGCCGCGATAGGTGAAGGTAGAACCGGAGCGAAACTGGCTTTGATAGGCGCGATTGCCTGTATTGCCTGCCGCCGAAAAATAGATGACGCCCTGCTGGGTGGCTCTCGTCACCGCCTGAGCCGCAACACCATCCTGAAACAACGGAGCAGCCGCAAAGCCAATATCGTCCACAATAATGTCGGCTCCGGCTTGCGTCAGAGCGTCGATCGCGTCTGCCAGACCCTCTTCGCTGCCGCCAACGGTATGAAACAGCAGCTCTGCGCCTGGAGCTACATCATGAATGATTTGCAGCATGGCGCGCCCCTCATCGGACTGCACGCCAAAGGTATCTTGCAGCACGCGCACGGGCTGGCTGTAGCCATTTGGGTTTCTGCGCCCTGGCAAATCACCCGCCGACACATTTTCTGCCGCGCCGCCTTGGGCGTTATAGCTATCAGAAATGACGCCGATTTTGATGCCTGTGCCGTCTACGTTAAATAGCTGACGCGCCACATTTGCTTGCAGGGCGCGATCGCCTTCACTGGTGACCTGTCCGACCATACTGCTGATACCCTACAATCCAGATTTCATTATCCAGGTAGGTGACGCAAAAGAGCGGTCGTTTGTTTGATTTAGCAGAAAAGTAAAACTGCGATCGGCTGTTTGAAACCATACTCAACCCTTAAGACTTCCTGTAAAGTCTGAATAGATTTTGATGCAATTCAATCAATTCAATCAATTCAATCATCTGCACAAACACGATTTCAAACATCCTTATGTCACTATCTAAATACGTTAAAGCTTTAATCTAGTAGGGGTCAATTCCCCGCCGCTCTGCGGCGAAACTTCAAGCTTGCAATGTCAGCCATTGGCTGACGAGCAAAACGGGTTCCATACCCCGCTGCTTGCGGCGGGGTCGTTGATTCGTTCATATCCTCTTGTTTGGGCGTAAAAATATGAGCTATTTAGATTCCCTTTTAGACACAGAACTCTTTACTGAAGAGGCAGAGCTGATTTTATGCTACTACATCAATGACTCTACCAATCTTCAAATTGTTCGAGTTATCAATGATGCGAAACAACTCATTGAGCGGGTACAGCCATCCTAGATAGGAGATGAACAGTAGCCGTACATAAAAGCCTTGGGAAAAGCAAAGATTTGGCAATGGGTAAAGAGGTGAAACAGAAACTTGACTGACCCAAACTGTTTGCACAAACGGGCATATTTGCGAATGA
>DATNPL010000199.1:0-18548 GCA_036703255.1 Coleofasciculaceae cyanobacterium | reverse complement strand
TCACATACGGGTACTAACGCACCAGTGATAAATCGGTCTTTGCTGTCAGAGCATTGATGTAACTGTAAACCAGTTGAGTAGCGCTCTTTGTGTTTCTTGTATCTGAACGAACGGTACGCCGTTCCTTATTGGCTCACATCTTGCACCACACACAGGTGCGGGTTTCAGGGGTGCGAAGCGCCCCTGAAACCCGCTAAAAGAAAGCCAAAAGAGAAAGGGTCAAGATGTATTCCGCCCTCCTGGCTGACAGAAACAGCATGATCTGGCAGGAATCTGGATGTAAGTGTGAACATAGTCATTAAGCAAAATCATCGAGCAAAGTCATCGAGCAAATGCCCTTTCTACCATCTCGCACTTCTTTTGCATGCAAATGATGCCCCTCCAGCGATTCATCCAAACAGCAGGCAGTATGGGAATTTCACTCTTGCTGATGCTGATTTTGTGGCTGTCTTCGGCGATCGCTCAATCTTCTTCTCAAGCCACAATTGCCCTGGATGGTCGATCGCTGTTTCAAATCAGTGACTCTGGTCAGTACAGTGCTGAAGATCGCGCCAGTCTCGTGACGCTGCAACTGGAGGAAGCCACGCAATCTTCAAATTCAATTAGCGTCCGAGTCGAACAGCGCAACCAGATGCCCACGCTACTGCTGAACGATCGCTACTTGCTCACCGTGACCGAACGAGATGCCATCCTGGGCAGTACTCCTGATGAACAGGCTGCCCTTTGGGCACAGAAAATTCAGCAGGCAGTTCGGCAGGCGCAGGCCGAGCGGAGTCCGGCTTATTTTCGAGAAATGACGCTCCTCGCAGGTGCAATTCTGTTGGCGGTCGCTTTTCTCAACTGGCTGTTGGGCAGGCTCAAACAACGGGTCTTGCGATCGCTCCGCCTGCGGCTATCAGCATCCACAGACGCGGCTGAAGAAGTTTCCTCTGCCCGACCATTGGAAGGGCTATTGCAACTGCTGCTGGCGATCGCTCGTTTGGGACTTTGGGTGATTGCTGTCCTTTACATTACCAATCTGTTTCCCGTAACGCGCTCTTGGAGCTATCAGATCACCGATATTTTGACCACGAGCTTGACATCACCTGCCATCAGTCTGGGAAGAAATTCCTATTCAGTGATCAACCTGTTGCTGTTGGCTGGACTGCTAGCAGGATTGGTAGCTTTCGCTGGAACGGTGACAAACCTACTGCGATCGCGAGTTCTTTCTTTAGCAGGGCTAAGCCGGGGTGGTCAAGAAGTCATTGCAATTTTGACGAGGTATGGCTTAATTAGCATTGGCACGCTGATTGTTCTGCAAATTTGGGGGTTAGATATTAGTTCGCTGACCATTCTAGCCAGTGCTTTGGGGGTAGGCATCGGCTTTGGATTACAGGACATTGCCAAAAACTTTGGCAGTGGTCTGGTGTTAATTCTGGAACGCCCGATCCAAATTGGAGATTTTGTTGAAATCGGCAGTTTCAAAGGCACAGTCGAGCGCATTGGCGGACGCAGCACCGAAATTCGTACCCTCGATCATGTGTCAATCATTGTGCCTAACTCTCGTTTCTTATCGGAAGAAGTGATTAATTGGAATCATCACAATCCAGTTTCACGCATCCATATCCCTGTCGGCGTAGCCTACAGTACCGATCCCCAAGCCGTTCGTACCGCTTTGCTAGAGGCCGCCCAGAGTCATGCTGAAGTGCTTCAGAATCCCTCGCCTCAGGTCTTTTTCACAGGTTTTGGAGAGAGCGCCCTCAACTTTGATTTGCTGGTTTGGATCACTAAACCCAGCCGTCAGTTTATTTTGAAAAGCGATCTATATTTTCGCATTTTTGATCTTCTGCAAGAGCGCCAAATCGAAATTCCCTTTCCCCAACGCGATCTACATTTGCGATCGGGAATGCTAGGTTTATCCCCTCAGGCAGAAGCGTTACTGATGCGGCCATCGCAGCAGGCCGAGGATGGCGATCGCTACAGCGATGGGACAGTGGGCTGAGCGTTAACAGGAAGCGATCGCATACTCACCAGCGCAAAGGCTTTCTTTAGCCCTTGTGTGTAGGGTCGTAGGCGATCGCGCTGTTCTGGGCTGACCTGCGCTAGCAATTCCATCTCTAGCCATTGCAGCATATCTTCGACCAGTTCCCACTTCACCTCAAGACTGGGAAAAACGGCGACACATAAAGGTAACAACTCTTGGTCAATGGCGTTCATATTACCTTCTAAAATGCAGAGGCAGAGATATCCCTGAAACATATTTAAGTCACGCAGTGTAGATGTTCTAATCGATCGTTCATGCAAGCCACCACGGCGGCTGCGATGATGAGGATATTGTTGTAGACCGCGATCGTATACCGCTTGGGCAACTGCATAACTCACTTCTAGCAAAGACTCAACCAGCACCAAATCTGGAGAATTCAACAAGTGACTGGCGGCAGATGCACAAAGCCGCTGCCAAGGAATGCAAACCTGCTCTTCTACAAATTTGAGGTAGGGGTTGAGCAAAACTTGTTCGCAGAGGGTCAGATGCTCCATCAAAATCTGAGTGCTGAAATGAAAATTGGTGGTGATAAATCCGATCGTGCGTAGATCAGCAGAAGAGACATGCTGATCTTGAAGCTGCAAGAGCATTGGGTTAATTTCTTCAGCAAGCTGCTGAATCACAGGCAGCTGGAGCGTGGGCAAAGCCAGTTTGCTAAACAGCAGGCTAGAAGTCTCCATAAATCGCAGGTAGTAGCTGGGAGGCTCCTGGCTCTGATAAATATCCAGCATCTTTTCGTACACTCGTCCTACAGCTTCAGCAATTTGGCGGGCGTCGGGTGAGTTGATGACGTTGGGGATGTAAGAGAAAAGCGTATGGGTTTCTAGTCCTACCCCGCCGTTAAGCTGGAGCAACTGCCGCACTTTCGCACCTGTTTGGGTACGACCCTCCTGAGATGCGGTTTCTACAAGTTCTGCCGTTGGAAAATCGCCTTTGCGTTCGGGGAGAAGCGATAAGTCAGGTGAATAGCGAACTGTCCAGCGTTTGATCAGGCGATCGGTTGCGGGTGTACTGGCCACTTTGGCAGTCTTCAACATACATCTTCACTCTTGTAGGCGAATAATAGGCTGAGGCGAATAGGACAATTGAATGACGATTATGCTTCTTCCACCAACTTAACAGACAAATTACGGTGTGTCTAAAGCATAAATGAATTTCTAAAATGAGATTTTTCTTATTAACTTGAGAACTCATGATTACTTAATATCAGAAAGGCAAGGTTTTATGGAAAATTTATAAAATCTTGCCTAGAATCTTGAGGATTCACCCTTAATTCTTGTACGCTGCATCTACTTCAAGATTCTATATTTCGGGTGTTACTACGTCTTGATACAGCTTTGTTAATAGGGTTGTAAAACTCATACTGGATTTTGAGTTTACTGAGGTGTATTGGTGAGGCGGATTGATTGAGGGTTGCGATCGCCCGGTCTTTTATTGCACTGAGTTACCCAGATTTTCTCAATCAGAAGTTCTAGGGCTTTCTTCAAAGCTCTAGCCGCATAGTCTTGGAGACTTATTCTAAAAGTTTTTTAGCCAGTCTTTCTTAGAAACAAAGGCAATTTCTTACCAAAAAGCTCTAGCTATTAGCCCTGAAATTTGTCATGTCTGAGGATAAAAATTGAGGTTTTTCTAGAGGCTGGTTATTAGAACTCAGTCAAATTTAAGTCGATTTTGAAGGAAGCCTATTTCAGAAAGATTACTCAAAGCTCTGATTAATTTAGATACAGAGTGAGAGTAATAGCCGTGGCTATTTTTTCTTTTGGTTAGGCAAGGTTATTTTGCTGTTTGCAACTTGATCTAACTGCCTTGATTCAACATTTAGAGGGATTAAAAATGGCAATTGCAGAAAAGTCTGTGCGACATGAATTGGGTGATTTTATGAGTACAGTTTGCTTTAAGACAGCCGTTGTCGGCATGGAAGAAGCTTTAGGGTCGAAAGCCGCAGCGATCGCTTTAATTGCCGCAGGACGGCTGCGCGGTAGGCAGTTAGCCCATCAGCTTAATTTGGTAGGTCAAGGTGAAACGATGCCTGTTGAGGAAATTGCCGCAAAGCTGAGCTTTACATTGGGCAAAGAGGGCACCCGTCTTTGCGTAGTAGATAGGATTGAGCGTCGTCAAGATTCTTGGTCAGTCTACACAAGAGAAACGGTTTGCTCAATTCAAGAAGAAGAAAACTCACCCCGGCAATGCACCTACACATTGGGTGCGATTCAGGGGTTTCTCGAAACTTTGTACAACAAAAGAATGCGAGGGCAGCATACAGAATCTGTTCTGCGGGGTAGCGATCATGATGTTTTGGTTTATCATCCTCTGATCTAGAGTTTTTAGAGAATATTTGAACATATTACAGGGTTGAAATTCATCTCCTATTCCTTGAGATTTAGGGAGTAATTTAGACAGTGATTAAGCGCATTCAAACCTTCTCTTGATCAGATTTTTGCAGGATTTTTGAATTCATCACCAAGGAATTATACTCATGGCAATTGACACGGAAAAATTGGGCTATGTTTTGCAAAACTTTGTCTCAACCACTGCTGATATTCAAGGAGCGGCCGTAGTGACGCCCGATGGTTTTCCACTCTCGGCAAATCTACCTGGCGCTATGGATGAAGAGCGAGTTTCGGCTATGTCTGCGGCAATGCTATCGCTGGGCGAACGCATTGGTGTAGAGCTGGCTAGAGGCACTATCGATCGCATTTATGTAGAGGGGAATGAAGGCTCTAGCGTGTTGACGAGCTGTGGCGATGATGCAGTGTTTTTGGTGTTGGCTGGTAAAACCGCTAAGCAAGGGGTTTTGATGTTGGAGATCAAGCGAACGGTTTTAGAACTGCGGCAGGTGCTGAGCTAGCAATTTGCTCCCGAATGCGATCGCCCTAATGTCTGTCATTAGAGGCCGAAAGCCTAATGAGGGCGATCGCAAAATATTAAGATTCCTTTTAAGATCCACGACAGATGAAAGCGGGCAGCGTTCTGATTGAATCTTTCCAGAGCAGGTCTTATAGCTTCCTTAGGATTGGGTTGTAAACTTCTACAGCTCTACAAACCGGGCTTTCGGGTTTCAAAATTGAGGGGATCTGTAATATGGCACCAACGCAGGCTGAACAAGTGGTGATCAACGAGGCAGAAGTCGAGAAGTTCTGGAAAGCATTCAGCGTCTTTGATACAGATGGGAGTGGTGCAATCTCTGCGGATGAGTTGGGCAACGTGATGCGATCGCTCGGACAAGCGCCCACCGCTACAGAACTGCGCGATCTGATCAAAGAAGTGGATGTCGATCGTTCAGGCAGCATTGATTTTGAAGAATTCAAAGCGCTGATGATCTCTAGGCAAGGCGATCAGAAGAGTCGCCTCAAATTAGCCTTTAATGTGTTTGACAAGGATAACAGCGGTCGGATTACGGCTGATGAGATGCGAAATGTCATGAGCCAGTTTGGCCTAACCGATGCCGAACTGGATGCGATGGTGAAAGAGGTCGATGTGGACGGCGATGGCTCGATCGGTTTTGAAGAGTTTTGTCAGCTTGTTCCGGATGAGGCTGAAATAGAGGAATCGATCGCCGCTTCTAAGGCTGCCGCCCCAACTGCCGTTGGCTCAGCCGCACCCGCCACGGCAGAGAATGGTGCGATCGCGGGGGCAGTCGTCAGTACCCAGATGGAGCGATCGCTCGATAGCGATCCAGAAGAACCTGCCGCCGATATCAATCCAGAACTCGAAAAATTAAAAGAACTCCTGTCCAAGCATCCCCAGAACGAGAAAGTCCGGGCTACGTCACGCTTACAGATGCAGATTGGCTTGTTTCGGTTAATTCAGGGAGCAGCCTACCGCTGTTTTCGAGAGAGTTTCTCTGCCAACCACGAAACCCATCTTCAAGTCAGGAACTTGCCCTACCGCATCACAGATTTCGTGCCCTTTGTGCAGACTGCCCTTTCGCTCTACAAAGGGTTGGGCATTGTGGCTGAGGAATGTCATCCGGTGCTGGATGCCGTCGTGCAATCTATCTCAGAAGAATATGCCCGTCTAGAAGAACGGATACAGAACTGGGCAACCCTGGAAAAAACGCCTGAGATGTTGGCTGAAGAACAAGCGATATTGGCGGCTCGTAGCAAATCAGCCAATGCCAGAGAAAAGTTTGCGGCAGGGGTTGAATTCGCCATCACCATGAAAAAGCAGAAGCTGAACCTGGGGGATGTTGTCGAAGGGGTGCTTGCCTCCCATGAGCTAAATCGGCTGCGGGAGCTAGAGCTACGGCAAGAATTCGCTCCGCCTCCAGCTCAAACCGAGGGAGATCCTAAAACCTATCTGAAACGCTGGAACCGGGTAATTTTGTCGAATGCATTAGAAACCGTGGATGGAGCCATGATGCCCGTTGCCTATTGGTATGAGGATTTCATGCCCAAACTCCTGGCAGCTTTTAGCGTCAGCACCGCCGCCGATCTCGAGCGCAACACAGTGCCGGATGAAACCGCCTTAAACCAATGGTATGAATGCACCCGCTCCTCTGGTGAATTCGATCGCTATGGTGCAGATGTTGCAGAGAATTTTCCCCACTGTACGCCTGACCAAAAACTCAGGCTCAAGCAAGCTTGGCAACTGACGCACCACTACCTGAATGGCGTGCAAAAGCGCCGGGAGCGGTTAGAGTTTGGGCGAGAATCGGGGGCGCTATCTCAATATGTCGCGTTTATTGATATCTATCTGGGTCGCAGCGATGTGAGAGACTCCCAGATGCGGGTCAGCTTCCCTTACTACATTGGCCCTGCTGTGTGGCGCTTCTTCCACACCACCGCAGAACTTGTAGACAGCTATCCCATAGAACAACAAGCTCACTTAATTGCTGTTTTCAAAGACTTTTTCAAGCTGTTTGCCGCCATGTATCCCTGTCCCTATTGTCGGCATCATCTCAATGCCTATGTGGTGCAAAACCGAGAGATTGACATGTACCCAGTCGAGTACTTGTTGCTGGGACAAGACAGTGACCGATCGGACTTTACAATGTCGATCGATGAGAAACTCGCCGCCGTCACAGATGGTGCTTCTCTGCGGCTATTTTTCTGGAAACTGCACAACACCGTTTCGTCATCCATTGCCCGCTCAGAAGAGTGGTATCACCAGGATGACAAAGCATTCTATACCACCCGCTATTGGCCCAGCATTGACTCTGAACTGGCTCGTGCTAGTGCCCTCAAACAGATCAGCATTGCCACCGATCGCATCTACTCGATCTATGGGTTGCTTAAGCCTGTCGCACGGTTAGCCGCTGTGCGCTTAGAGCTACAAAAGCTGCTAGAAAAAGGCGATACTCAAAGCCTGGAAGAAGCCTGCACGATCGCCCACAACTACATTCAAGCCTTAGAAGCAGCCGTCATTCAAGGCCGATTTCTACAAGAAACCTATCGCTTTGACCCTAATCTTCTGGATCAAACCCCTGTTTTCACGCCAGAAGAAGAGGAATTTGGACGCAGCAACTTCTTTATTGAGGTTTAGCAGCTTTAACCTGTCTGAGAGAGGACGGCTCTGCCGCCCTCTCAACAAAGTTCTTGGTTTTAATGTAAGCAGCCTAAAGAGTGATCGCACCCTCTCAAAAGTAAGGACTGAAGCGATCGCTTGTGTATCTCAGACGCTGCGGGGCGATTGGAGTCTAAATTGGAATCTAAAACAGATCGGCTCTGGACTGACGACGGCCGATCGCCAGCCGCAACACCGACAAGCCCAAAATTAGCAAAAACATAGCCAGCCCAATCGTACAGGCATAGCTAATTTCTAGATCTTGAAAAGCACTCTCATAGACATAATAGACCAGAGTTTTAGAGCTGTTGCGGGGGCCACCCTGGGTCATGATGAACACTTCTTCAAAGACTTTTGTGGCAGAAATCGCTGAAATCACCGCCACAAGAAACAGGTAAGGACGCATCAGCGGAATCGTAATATCCCAATGCTTGCGCCAACGATCGGAACCATCGATCGCTGCCGCTTCATACAGGTCGCCTGGAATAGCCTGTAATCCGGCCAAATAAATCACCATGTAATAGCCCAGCCCTTTCCAGATCGTCACCCCCATGACGCTAAACAAAGAAAACTGAGGACTGGTCAACCAGGGCAACCCTTCCTCAGAAAGATGCAGCCAGCGCAAAAATTGATTCAGTAACCCCGTTTCGGCATAGAGCCAGCGCCAAGCAATGCCAGCCACTACCATCGAAATCACCACGGGCGTATAGTAGGCCGCGCGAAACCAGCGAATGCCGGGTAACGCCTGATTGACCAGAATGGCCAGTCCCAAGGGCACAATTACCAAAATGGGTACCACACCTATCAGGTAAATCAAAGTATTGCGTAATGTTTTCCAGAACACTCTGTCAGAGAGCAACCGCTGAAAGTTTTCTAGCCCCACCCATTGAGGGGATTGGGTAATGTCGAAGCCATATTGGGTAAAGCTGAGGTAGAAGGCTTGCAGAGCCGGGTAAAAGACCGTCAGCGTCAGGATCGCCAGGGCTGGCAAGAGAAACAGATAGGGCGTAAACTGCGGCTGCTGTATCCAGCAGAGGAGCGATCGAATTAGCGATCGGGCTTGAGGCGATCGGTCTGGCGTCTTCAGGCTTGGCATCTTCAGGCAGAGTTCTAGGCTGGGGGGTTTGGGGCTTTGCTGACTTGAAGGCAGCTATATCTTGCTCAGCTACACCTTACTACAGATGAACAAAAGAAGAACTCCTGTAGCGGCATATTGTTGAAGTGCCGCTAGTACCACCTTTTTTCACAGGTTCATGTTTGGGGTTTGTTTTGGGGCAGTATTGGGGAACTCTTGACCTCGTGAGTCCTGTTTAGGATCGCACACAAAATAAAACCGAATAGTTTTTTGGAAGTGTTGCGCGGAGCGCAACACTTCCAAAAAACTATTCCAAATTAATTAATTTGCGATTCTTAGAGCACACCCAATTGCGGCTACTCTAAAGAAGTGAAATCACACTGCAATCACGGCGTTTAAAACCCATACCTCCTATGCCCAGAACTCCCAACGAATTTTCGGTACATATCATGATGGAAGGTGGACATCGTGAAGAAGTCCGCTTTCCCACCATTCAAGACTTTCAGAAGTGGTACAGCAGCGAGTTAGTGCCCAAGTCTGCCTCCAATGACTTCATCAATGTGCCCATCAAAAATATTCAGGGTGAGTACATGGTAGTGCGCCCCTCCCGCATTCTAGCGCTGCGGGTTGAGCCAGTCTTTTCTAGCAGTGTCGATCGCGATTTTTAACTCCGTTTGAGCCATCTCAGGCTTTGCCGCTACTCATCAAATACAGCAGCGCCATCCGCACGGCAACGCCGCTCGTCACCTGCTGCGAAATTAGGCTGAACTTGGGATCATCCATCAGTTCAGAGCTAATCTCTACGCCGCGATTCACGGGCCCCGGATGCAGCACTTTGACATCGGGCTGGCAGTGCTGAAGGCGATCGCCCGTGATGCCGTAGCGCCAGTGATACTCTCTTAAGCTAGGCAGCAGGTGACTCGTCATGCGCTCTTTTTGAATTCTCAGCGCCATGACAAAATCAGCGTTTTCTAAGGCAGGCTCCAGGCTCCAGTGCAAAAACAGCTTGCGAGTTGTCTCTGTGCCGCTACTGCTTGTGAAGTTACCTTTGGCAAAATCTGCGAACGCCTTGGGTAAGAGCGTGGGTGGCCCCACGAGATGCACTTCGGCTCCGCTGGCGGTAAGGCTCCAAATATTAGATCGCGCCACGCGAGAATGCAGGATATCGCCGACGATCGCAATTTTTTTGCCTTGTAGCAGCGACAGCCTCGGCTTTTCAGGATCGAGCAGGGTGCAGAGCGTAAACAGATCGAGCAGAGCTTGAGAGGGATGTTCGTGCTGCCCGTCTCCGGCATTAAATACCCCCACTCGCGTTTGCAGCCGATCCATCTCATTGGCGATCGCCAGCGGCACTCCAGCTTCTCGGTGACGAATCACCATGATGTCGGTGCCCATAGCCAGGTAGGTCTTTGCCGTGTCTAAGATCGTCTCACCTTTGGTCATTGAAGAGGTGCCAGGGGCAAAGTTGAGCGTATCCGCTGAAAGCCGCTTAGCTGCTAGCTCAAAGCTGCTGCGGGTGCGGGTCGAAGACTCAAAAAACAGGTTGGCAATCACTTGTCCTTGCAGGGCAGGTACCTTTTTGGTACGGCGAGACAGCACCTCTTGAAAGCTGGCCGCCGTCTGCAACACCGCGTCATATTCAAAGGGCTGAAAGTCGGAAAGGGAAATGATGTGGTGGCGTTTCCAGGATGTAGCAGCCATAAAAAAGGTTGGGACTCAGATAATGCCTAGATCTTAGGATAATGCTGGGCTGCACAACATTGCGGCTAGTCTATAGATAGCGGACATCTTCACCGTGGAACCCTTGGCCGCATTCAGCCAGACTCGCTACGACTTGCGGCTAAACAAACCAAACAACCCATTGCCAGAAGACTTGACGGGCGTAGAGACGTTAGCTTCACGATCGGGTTTGTCTAACACCAGCTTGAGGCGCGTCACATAGTCCAATGCCAGTGGATCTTTAGGGTTAAACTTCAGCGCCTGTCGGAAATGCACTTTCGCCATGCCCATAAGATTTTGCATGAGATAGGCTTTTGCCAGCAGAGAGTGATACTCAGCCTTATTTGGCTCTAGGCGAATGGCATCCCGCAGCTCAGCGATCGCCTGGGGCCAGTTGGCATTTTGGGTATAGGCGATCGCGCGCTGATAGTGCCGACGGCTATAGGTGCTGACCATTTGTGCCGTCTCGATAGGCACAGTCGGCGGCGGCTTGACCTGACTCGCAGCCACAATGCCCGATCGCTTTTCCCGAATCATGGGTTCACCCATTTTCAGGTAAAGGTAGACCAGGTTGAGTTCGCTCAGCTGCTGGGTGACTGATTCAAATTGGCCGAGGGGTTGAAACTGAGATTCGGCTAACTCAGCCACCATTTGCTCATAAAACACCTCAAGCTCTGAGGAGGGCTTCTGAAGCAGTTGACGAGCAGGCACAGACTGAGCCAATAGCGGCTCCTCTCGGTTAAACCGCCGCACGCGAAATCGTAAAGTTGCCAGCGTCTCAGCGCGTTCTTTCTCTTGCTTTAGCCGCTGATAAGCCGGGTTGACCACCCGAGTCAGCAGTTGCGTTGCCAATGCGGTTGTTGCTGCATCCGCTCCTACATAGCCGTCAGGGTGCAGCAATTTGGCGACAGTGCGGTAACGCCTTAAAACGCGGCGATCGTCAGCAGCTACAGCTAAACCCAAAATGGCGTAGGGATCAGAAAACTGGTTGGGCCAGTCCGCAGAGAAGGAAGTCTGTGACATTAGATGCCGGCTCTCAATGTTCGGTAACTGTTTTGATAACTATTTCGATAACTGGGTTCAGCCAATGGGTCTAGCCAATTTAGCTGATCAATATAGACAACTAATCTATAAACGGGGTATCGACTGAAAAGGTTCAGGGCTGAACCTGACTAGCAAAGTCGGGCAATGCTAATGCTTCTCTCGCATTTTCCTTTGTTCAAGGAATTATGAAGATAGAATCTCCCAGAAGAGATGCAGCCCTCACAGAAGCTCACCATTCCCACTGGGCTGGCCGCAGGTTGTGCCCTGCTAACAAGCGCAAATGAAACGAGGTTGACTTACTATGAGGTTGACTTATAGTTAGGCTTACTAGGGTAGATTCACGAACCTGACTCAAAGTTCCAAGCTAATCAGCAGATTACTTCAGAGATTTGTTGGAGATTTGTAATGATCTCAGCCTTACTATGGCTTAACTTCTGGCAGCTAATCTATCCTGTCACTTGAGTTCACGCTGATACCTGATCGTGCGGAGGCTTAATCGTGCTGATACTTAATCACACAGATGCTAGATCCTAATCGAGCTGGGCTTACCTGACGTCTGTTCTTAAAGTCCTAGCCCTGAAGGTGTAACGTATGTCTGTACGTTGGTGGATGCAGATGATTGAGTAGATGCAGATTAATCATAGTCTACCTCAGGATTTTGCTCGATATCATAGTGAAGGATAATCCGGACTCAGGGTTGCATTGGATTGGCACAAGTACTTTCCCAGATTGCATGTTGAGCAAGCCAAAAGACCGAAGAATTGCTGCCCTTTTAGCGCTAGCAGGAGCAATATTGCCTGTTTCAGGGTTCCATAAGTTTTATATGGGGCAACCGAAGTGGGGTATTTTGTATGTGCTGCTGTCTGCAACGATGATCCCCAAAGTTGCCAGCGCCATCGAGGCGATCTGGTATCTGTTTCAGGATGCTGATGAGTTTGCTCAGTCGTCTGGTGCCGTCACTCAAAAAACAAGGCCGATCCAAACGATCGCGGCTGCTGACGCCCTGCGACAGTTAGAGCAACTGCGGCTAGAGGGTTTGGTTTCAGAATATGAGTTTGAACAAAAGCGACGGCAGTTGCTCGATCGCATAGGGTAAGGCATGAAGGGAAGCATCCGATCGCAGATTTTGAATAATCCTTACTATCGGCTGCAATCGGCGGCTGAGGTGCGGCTGGCGGCTGAGTTGGGCGTACAGATAGATGTAAATCGAGCCTGTGTCGATGATTGGTTGAGGTTGCCTGGTTTGTCGATCCATCAGGCGCGATCGCTCGTTGCCCTCAGCCAGTCGGGGGTACAGTTCCATGCGATCGAAGATATTGCCGCAGCGCTGAGTTTGCCCCTGTCTAGACTTTTGCCCTTATCCCCTATTCTTCAGTTTTGCTACTACAACCTAGAAAGCCAGCATGAGGTGCAACCCCTCAGTCCCAACCTGGCTTCAGTGGAGCTGTTGACCCAGATTCCAGCCGTAGACCTATTTTTGGCACGGGCGATCGTCCAGAACCGCCAGACTCACGGAGCCTATCGCAGTCTTGCTGATTTTCAACAAAGGCTGGCGCTGTCGGGTCAGTTGACGGCTGACTTAATGCACTATTTGAAATTTTAAGTCGTTGAATGAAGTTACAAGTTTGGAAGTGCTGCGCTCTGCGCAGCACTTCCAAACAAAATTTGGCTGTAGTTTTAACGTGCTCCTAAGGTGAAGGCGCTAAGGCCGCTTTGGCTTGGCTTTGCAGCATAAGTCCATACTCCAATCCTTCGACGCTGGCCTGGTAGGAGGCTTCAATGATGTTGGTCGATACGCCCACCGTCGTCCAGCGCTGATGCCCATTGCTGCTTTCTACCAAGACGCGGGTTTTTGCCGCTGCCCCTTCCCCACTGTCTAAAATGCGGACTTTGTAATCTGTGAGATGAAAAGTGGCAATTTCGGGATAGAAATTGGTGAGAGCTTTGCGTAGGGCTGCATCTAGCGCTGCTACAGGGCCATTGCCTTCGGCAGCTTCTAGCATGTCTTGCCCATTGACTGCCACTTTTACGGTCGCTAGAGAATGGCTTTGCCCTGCCTCCGAGCCACCCACCATGTCGCAATGCACATGGAAGTCTTTGATCACAAAAAACGATTGCCGTTGCCCTAGCGCCTCCCGCATCAGCAGTTCAAAGCTTGCCTCTGCCGCTTCAAACTGATAGCCCTGATTCTCTAAAGTCTTCAAGTGCTGAAGAATTTGGCGGCAGGTGGGATCTTGCTTGTCTAGATCAATGCCGAAACTGCGGGCTTTGGCTAGCACGTTGCTTAAGCCAGCCTGATCAGAGATGACAATGCGGCGAGCGTTGCCGACTAGCTCTGGCACAATATGTTCGTAGGTGAGGGGATTGCGCTCAACCGCGCTGACGTGAATACCGCCTTTGTGGGCAAAGGCTGACAGACCCACGAAGGGGGCATGGTCGTCTGGAGCCAGGTTGACGACTTCACTGATGAGCCGACTTGAGGCGCTCAGGTGAGCCAACTGATCGGCATGAACGCACTGATAGCCCAGCTTGAGCTGCAAATTAGGCAACAGAGTGCAGAGGTTGGCATTGCCGCAGCGTTCGCCATAGCCATTGACGGTGCCCTGAATCATTCTGGCTCCTTCCATCACGGCTGCGATCGCGTTTGCCACAGCCGTGCCTGAGTCATTGTGGGTATGAATGCCGATTTGGGGCGTGGGGAGTGGGGTCGTCAGGATGTGGGAATCTGAGGACTCGACAGGGGCAGCGGCATTGGAGAGGGGGATGCTGAGTCCCACAAAATCCACCACATCTCGGACAATCGCTGCAATTTCGTGAGGCAGCGTGCCGCCATTTGTGTCGCAGAGCACTAGCCATTCGGCTCCGCCAGCGATCGCGGCAGCTAGGGTTTTAAGGGCGTACTCTCGGTTTTGCTTATAGCCATCAAACCAATGTTCGGCATCGTAAATCACCCGCCGATCCTGACTGCGAAAATATTCGATCGTGTCTTGGATCATGGCTAAATTTTCATCTAGCGTTGTCTGCAATCCTTCCACGACATGCAGATCCCAGGATTTGCCAAAGAGGGTAATCCATCGAGTTCCGGCAGCCAGAATCGGTTGCAGCATGGCATCTTCAGACGCTTTTTTGCCGGGACGACGGGTAGAGCAAAAGGCGACAATTTCTGCCTGAGTCAGCGGCTCTTCTCGCAGTTGCCAAAAGAACTGAACGTCTTTGGGATTGGCTCCAGGCCAGCCCCCTTCAATGAATGGAACCCCCAGACGATCGAGCTGGCGCGCAATCCGCAGCTTGTCATCGATAGACAGCGACAGCCCTTCGCGCTGAGCGCCATCCCGCAGTGTCGTGTCGTAGATCCAAAGGGTTTTGGCGGGTGATGAGTCTGGGGTCATAGGAAGATAGTTGAAAAATGGGGAGCGGGCGATCGCGCTCTGCGGTACTTTCTCTATTCTCTCACGCCAAACCGCTGACTGGTTTCGCCCCTTTATTTTTAGCAAGGGTGCGCTGCTTTTCTGCTATGGCCGTAATCGTCTGCAAAAGCCCCAGGAGAACGTCAAATTTGGTATTCCCCTGGAGGTGTCTTACCGCTAGTCTGCCGCTAACCCTTAGAATAGGGACATCAGTAGATACATTTGTTTTCAGCAAATTTGCCTTACGGAGGTGCGGTATATGGAGCCACTGCTCGGAGTTCTGGGAGCCAGCGCCATTGCAGCGATCGCGGGAACAGCGGTTAAGGGAATGCTCCGCCCGCTCAGTTGGGCCATGCTCATCGCATCAGCGTTGCTGTTTGGCTCTAGCAAAATTGTGGATGCCACCAATGCCCTGAGCCAGAACCCACGCCCTGACCCAAACCCCACTTCAACCCTCTCGTCAAATTCTACGATTTCATCTCCGCCTGTAGCGCAGGGGTGGCAGTCGATCGCGCAAAGCTTAGATCCATCTTTATCTACTCTGTACGGACAAGGTCAACTGGTACAAGGCCAGCCTAACCCAAATCAATTTAATCAAGATTCGCTTGATCAAGACCAGGTGAGTCAGGGTCAACCGCAAGGAACTGGGCAACCTGCAATTCCTCCTGACCCAACGCTTACAGGCACAGGCAATTCGACAGGTACTACCGCAGCCGTGCCGCCCGTTGCCCCGCCAACGCGCGTTTCCACAACTCGACCGATCGTGGGACTGTGGTAGATCGATAGCATCAATTTTGCGAAGATCCTATCTTCTAATTTGCTCCGCATGGGAGGCAGGACAGGTAAATTCTTTAGAACTCTATTATTTTTAATCAAGACAAAATAATAGGGACAAAAACGAAGATCATAGGCGATGATTGAATTAGATTCGTCCACGGAGATCAGGGTATGCCCGAGCCATTTGCGCTTACGGTTGGAATTGCTGGAATCATTCTAATTGGCTTGGCTTTTACGGCAATTAATTTGGTCAAAGATGCAGGGCGGCTGATTGCCTTAGCGCTTTTGGCTTTCCTGGCTGTGATATTGCTCAACCGCACGATGTCGCCGTCAAACAACTTCACCTATCCCAACTCTTCTGGATCGAATTCTGTCCCCAATTCTTCCAATTCTCCAGGGTTTCCCAACTCTTCCAATTCTCCAGATTTTTCCAATCCTTCCGTCGCCCCAACTTATCCTGGCGTTCCCAACTCTTCTACTTCTCCGACTCAACGCCCTCGCTCATCTTTTGATTTTGACTCTGCCTCTAAAGGCATTTCAGATTTTGCGAAATCTGTTTCACGAGGGATTGATGAATTTGTCTATGGCAATCCTTACGCTGTGGAACCTTCTCCCTCAGAGATTGAACCTGGTGTAGAACCTGGCTCAACTCAAACTCGCTCTGTACCTCCTGAGCAGCAGGGCTACCAAATTCGTCCTGATGGTGTACCTAGCCGAGTCAGCACCCTAGTAGAGCCTGACGCTCCTGGGAGAACAGGGGGCGCAGCCGGAAGTAGCGGCGCGGCTGGACGGCCTGTTTCTGCCTGGTGGTAACCACAGCATGGCCTGACCAGCGCTAGATGCATTTTTCTGGTCATCCAGTGATAATTTTTGTGGCGGGGTTAAGGCGAGTACGGAGTTGTTCATGCGTCCGACAAATGACATCATAATCATCGGCGGCGGCATTATTGGGCTGGCGATCGCCGTTGACCTAAAATTGCGGGGAGCCTCTGTAACGGTTCTCAGCCGAGATTTTCAGCAAGCTGCCTCTCACGCCGCTGCCGGGATGCTGGCTCCCAGAGCTGAGGCCATTTCGGCAGGATCTATGCAGGATCTGTGCTTAGAGAGTCTGGCGCTTTACCCTGACTGGATCAGTAAGCTAGAAGACTTGAGTGGAGCTGACACAGGCTACTGGCCGAGTGGCATTCTGGCTCCTGTTTATGCGCAGCCTGCTGTTGATGAACAGGCTCAGAGCCAGCAGACTCACTCTGCATCCTCTCAGAGCGCTACTCAAGTTTGGCTCGATCGCTCAGCATTGCACCATGCCCAGCCCGGACTAGGCGAGGCGATCGGCGGCTGGTGGTATCCCGAAGAAGGGCAGGTAGATAACCGGGCTTTGGCTCAGGCTCTGCGCTCAGCAGCAGAGATCCTGGGCGTTGACCTTCAGGAAGGGGTTGCCGTAACGAGCATTCGGCAGCGGCAAGGGCAGGTCTTGGGGCTGAAGACAACAATGGGCGATCGCACCGCTGCGCATTACGTTTTGGCAACAGGGGCATGGTCGCAAGAGTTACTGCCTGTGCCTGTGCTGCCGCGCAAAGGGCAAATGCTGGCAGTGAAAATTCCCGATGCCAAAAGCTTGCCGCTCCAGCGCGTGTTGTTTGGCGAAGAAGTCTATATTGTGCCGCGTCGAGATGGGCGGATTGTGATTGGAGCAACCAGTGAGGATGTGGGCTTTGCGCCCTACAATACGCCCTTGGGCATGCAGAATCTGCTCAACGCCGCCATCCGTCTCTATCCTGTGCTGGGCAATTTTCCCATTCACGAGTGCTGGTGGGGCTTTCGTCCGGCAACGCCTGACGAATTGCCGATTTTGGGAGCCAGTCTTTGTGATAATCTCACTCTGGCGATCGGCCATCATCGTAACGGCATTCTGCTGGCTCCAGTGACGGCAAAGCTCATCGGCGATCGCATCTTTGACCAGCCATCTTCCCCGCTGTTGGATGCCTTTTCTTGGGAGCGTTTCTACCGTTCCCCATCTCTTCATTCCTCTCCTTCTGGCAATATGCTGCAATACTCCTCTCCGATCGCTCCACTCCCAGATGCTCCAGTTTCGCTGGATGATCCTAAGCCTTTGGTGATTGCAGGGCGACCGTTTCGATCGCGCCTGATGACCGGGACGGGCAAATATCGTAACTTTGACCAAATGCGTCAAAGCGTTGCGGCCAGCGGCTGCGAAATTGTGACCGTGGCCGTGCGCCGTGTCCAAACCAACGCTCCAGGACATGAAGGTCTGGCTGAGGCTTTGGACTGGGGCAAAATTTGGATGCTGCCTAATACGGCAGGTTGCCAAACGGCAGAAGAGGCGATTCGGGTCGCACGGCTAGGACGAGAAATGGCGAAGCTGCTGGGGCAGGAAGATAACAACTTCGTCAAGCTAGAAGTGATTCCCGATGCCAAATACCTGCTACCCGACCCGATCGGCACGCTAGAAGCCGCAGAAAAACTGGTGAAAGAAGGGTTTGCGGTTTTGCCGTACATTAATGCTGATCCGCTATTGGCAAAGCGTTTAGAAGAGGTGGGCTGCGCTACAGTCATGCCTTTGGGTTCGCCGATTGGCTCTGGGCAAGGCATCAAGAATGGTGCAAACATCCAGATCATTGTGGAAACCATCCAAATTCCTGTTGTGGTGGACGCAGGAATTGGCACACCCAGCGAAGCGGCTTTGGCGATGGAGCTAGGAGCGGATGCGCTGCTGATCAACACGGCGATCGCCCAGGCCGAAAACCCAGCCGCAATGGGTCGGGCGATGGGGCTGGCAGCCGAAGCAGGACGCTTGGCTTACTTGGCAGGACGGATTCCAGTAAAATCCTATGCTAGTGCTAGCTCACCCTTGACCGGAACAATTACAGGCTCAGTAGATCGCTAAGCCCTCCTATTTTTTCTAAAAGCTGGATTTCAAAGGCGCTTTGCGCCTTTGAAATCCAGCTTTTAGGGTTTTGTGGCGCGCTCAGCGCGCCAC
>DATNPL010000194.1:0-5389 GCA_036703255.1 Coleofasciculaceae cyanobacterium | reverse complement strand
GCAAGGGCGCGTTTGAGTTCCATCGAGTCACGATTGCTTGCAATGAATTGTTCGAGCGTTTCCATGAGTCAAGTAGAGTAGACTTAGATGCATGCTTTAAGCTTATCATCTGTTCACCTCCTATTTAAGATTGCTGTAGCTTTTCAAGGAGAACGAATTCTATTCAGAGCATTGCCCAAGTCCCATTTAGAAGTCTGTACAGTTCTGGCGGAGGGTACGAACTTAAGCACGATCGACTGTAAATCATTGCAGGTGAATAAGCCCGTTTTGCAGGATCGCCTAGCTGAACTCTTTAAGTAAGGCGCGCTTAGAAAAGGACTCTAGGAAGGATGGGGCTGAAATAGCCTCAGACTTCCATCGTTCTACTAGTATGGAAACAGCAGTTAATCCTCTTCTGCGGGTGAGGGGCGATTGTTGAGTCCATTTCCGCGAGCCTATCCTCCATCCAACCGCCTGAATGCTCTATCTCAAAGACCTGGTTTACCACCCTGCCGTCACCCACACCGCCATTCTCAAGTCTATTAGCTTAGAACTTGCGCCCCAGCAGCTCGGACTCATCGTTGGGCCAAGCGGCTCTGGAAAAAGTACGCTCCTCGAAGTTCTGGCGGGGCTAGCGCAGCAGACAGCAGGCAAAATCCTTTGGCGAGATCAAGAGCTTGCCCCTGACGCTTTACAGCAGCTTGCAGGGCTGGTATTTCAGTTTCCTGAGCGGCACTTCTGTGGGCAGACGATCCTAGAAGAGCTGCGGCTAGGGCATCCAGAGCTGGGCAAAGAAAAAATTGACAGCGCTCTCAAGTCTGTTGGGCTAGGACACCTGCCCCTGAGTACGGCTCCGCGATCGCTCAGCGGTGGGCAGCAGCGCCGATTGGCCTTGGCGGTGCAGTTGATTAGACAACCTTTTCTGCTGTTGCTAGATGAACCCACCGCAGGGTTGGATTGGTCGATGCGTAAGCAGGTGATCAGCCTGCTGACTGAACTCAAGAAAGAGTGGAGCCTGCTGGTGGTATCGCATGAACCCGGTGAGATGGCCGCTATTGCCGATCGCTGCTGGACACTCAACCACGGTAAGCTCACCCCGGTCGATCCAGCTTCGTTTAGCCAACAGCCTGTTCTTACGCAGACCCTATCTTCTGGGAAAAGACGTCAAGAGTGGGCATAATCTTTTCAACCCCTCTCTACTTCCTTATAATTCAGGTTCCTTGACTTCCTTGTAATTAGGTTCCTTGATCAGAATAGAGGATCAGGTGATTTGGGACTGGCACAATACGCCTTTAAGCAACAGACCGCATATTTGAGACTTGATCTGAGTGAGTATGGAAGTACCTGTAGAACCCTCTGTGGAAAGCACCACTGTAGAAAGCACCACTATAGAAATCCCTCTAGATGCGGCACTACAAGCCACTGTAGAGATACCCATCTTGCCACCGTCGCTCGAAACCTGGCAGCAAACGCTCAACTGGCATCCTAACCCGACCCAGCAAGCTCAGTTTCAACAGCTCTATCAGCTCATCCTAGAGGGCAACCGTCAGCTTAATCTCACCCGCATTACCCATCCCGAAGAATTCTGGGAAAAGCATCTCTGGGACTCACTCCGGGGCATTAAAGCTTGGTTAAAGCAAGACACAGAAAAGCCGGAAGATCCAGATTCGATCGCCTCAGGTTCGATCGCTCCAGGAGCAAGCGAGTCAGGAGCCAGTGAGTTGGGGGAAGCCGAAAACGGGCAACCAAGCTCAGGCTTCAAAGTGGTTGATATTGGCACAGGAGCCGGATTTCCGGGTTTGCCGATTGCGATCGCCCGACCCGATTGGACGATCACCCTAGTAGACTCGACCCGTAAGAAAATGGCCTTTGTCGAGAGTCTGCTACCGACTCTGGCGATCGCCAATGCGTCAACCGTGACCGATCGCGTCGAGCAGATGGGGCATAGCTCCTATTACCGAGAAGTCTATGACCTAGCGCTGATTCGAGCCGTAGCCAATGGAGCCGTCTGTGCCGAATATGCCTTGCCCTTGCTCAAGTTGGGCGGCGTTGCAGTGTTATATCGAGGGCAATGGACCGAAGAAGAGGCGATCGTCTTGGCTGGGGCGTTAGAGAAACTGGGGGGTGAGTTAATGGCGATCGAGGCTTTTAAAACCCCGGTGAGCGAGAGTGAGCGGCATTGCCTCTATCTGAAAAAAATTGCCCCGACGCCCTCTAGTCTGCCGCGTCCTGTGGGGGTTGCGGCTAAGCTACCGCTGTAGGACAGTCACAAGTGTTAGGACTGGGATATTTTTGTGGATACGCAGAGCGTGCCCACAAAAATATCCCAAGAGCCATAGCTATAGCTGTGCCGAAAGCCGTTCTAGCTCACCCCAAAAGGGAATCATCGGCATCTGGCAGAGCAGAGAAAACTGAGCATCACCGACTTCTAGAACGACCCACCGCCCGCACTGCTGTTGCCCAATGTCGATCGCCAACAGCGGCAGATCAATCCGAGTAGCTGCCTCTAGCGCCACGGCAAAGATGGCTTCCTCTTCTTCGACGGTCAACCACTTGAGTGGATCATCGGCTGCCCAACTGTAGGCATAGGTGACGATCGTTTGGTGATAGAGGTAGACCCGGAAGGCTCGCCCCAGAGGCTGATCCTTCACGCCTAGAACGCCGCTGAGCGCCTCGCTGTAGCGCAAGTTTGCCTGCTGACGAACCTCTGCCCATGCTTGAGCAGTCGGCCGGATCGGCGCTAAGTCTTGCAGCCTCTCATAAATCGGATGAAACTGACGGACGATCGCATATTGATCGGGTCGGTTGAATAGCTGAATATTGTGGGTGAGCAGCGCCTCATAGACCGCTCTGTAGCGATCGCTCTGGGGTGGCTCTCCTAGCCAAACGCCAAACGTAGCTTGAGGCGGACTAATCGCGGCCTTCAGCTCTGATAAACCAAAATTTGACGGCAGGGTATAAACCTGAAGACCCAAAATCTGAGCAATCTGGGCGGCTATCTGAGTCGATCGCGACCCAGGAGCCTGACTCAAAACAATCATTCCTGCCCTGCCCTGGTTGCGATGATCTCACCTGCGGTCACATCCATTTCTTGCTTAACGGTCAAGCACATGGCAATGCCTTTCTCGTAGTAGGCGGCCTCGTTGATAAACACCGGATAGACGGTAGAGGTTCCCCCATAGGCGATCGTCCTGCCCTCAAACGTGAGGAACATCGGATCGCCGGGATGGAGTGGCTGATAATCTCGAAACTGAAGCTGAGGATGGATCATGGCGGCAATTTCTCCCCGATCGCTGCGGGGATAATCTACCGTCTCGATGCCTTGATACAGCGTCAACGTGGAGCTGGGCAGAGGAATATCACCCCGATTGTAGGCATCTAGATAGTCAAGCAGCGCCTGAATCAGCACTTCGGTTTGCTGAAACAGATCGGCATAGAGAACTCCTTGAGCAATCGCCCCGACTTCGATCGCGCCTCCTAAAGGACAGAGCGATCGCAAAAACGGCGCATCCTGCTCTAGGTTTGCCCATCGAAACACCTTGACCTGCTGATTGAGCGCTGACAAGTAGGCGGCCCATTGCAAATTAAAGGGATGATTGTTGCTCAAAATCAGCGTCAAACCCATATTGGCAGTTGTGCTGTGCAAATCGATAATCACATCGATCGGAGGCTGATCTTGAGGCTTGAGTAAGGCATAAATGTCTTTGGCTCGTTGCTCTTCGTAAGTTAGCAGCAGGGGATTCTGCAAATCTTGGTTGAGAAAGCAGCGATTGAGATCTTTCTCGGTATACCGTCTATTTGCGGCAAAGGCTCTAGGGTTTCCCAAAAGCGTGAGGGTTTTAAAGCTCGATCGCTGCACTAGCTGCGGGAATTGGTCAAACTTTTTGATTAAGTAAGCGCCCGTCAACTCGTTGCCGTGAGTGCCTCCAACGATCGCGACTTTGTGAATGGGGTTCATGCTACAGCCTCGTACAGTATCTTAGGATCGCAAATGGAGCTACATCCTGGTGTGTAAGTCGGAAGGCACAAGGATTTGTAGATGGGCAAAGCCTACTCTTCGAGAAGCAGGCTACGGCATTTCAGAAAAGCGATCGCGCAACCCTTGCGAGCGTTGAGTTTCGTCCCTCCCCTCTGTCCATCTTAGGATCAATTCCACTCACCGAGCAGTCCTGAATAAATGGGGGACGGCTTAATCGGGCTGTTGCACTGAGTTAAGAGATGCCCTCGCTGACTTCAGATTCTATAGTGTCTAACATTTCTAGGCGCGATCGGTTAATACCTTTGCCCTTTCGACCGAGCGTGATGTAAAACTCACAGCCCTGCGTGGGAAAAAAATCGACTTCTTGCAAAGGAATGTATCCGAGGCAGAAAAGATCATGGATCATCAGCCGGAAAGAATGGGGCACAAAACACCAAGCATGAACATCTAGATAAGCCTTATCCTCAAGAACGAGTTTCATGCCATGCAGAGCATCCTCTAGCGAATGGACAAAGTTATAGTCTCCTGTTGTGCTTGAACGCCACGCAATGCTCCCGGCTTTTGCAACCACATTGAGATAATATTCAGCCGCCGTGCCTGGGGTATGAATCAGATTTTTGTGCAAATGGCTGTCTATCACCTTTGCCAGTCCGGTTATCGGTCGATAGTGATCAAAACAATAGCGTTTGTCGGGAACGACTAGAGAGACGACGCCATCGTCTTTCAAGATAGTATCGCAATCGCAAAGAAACCCAATTAAATCAGGGGTATGTTCAATAACATGAGATGCAATAATCCAATCGTAAAACTTAGACTTTCCTGTGAGTTCTGAATAACGCTCTCCCTGCCAAATGAAATCAACTTCTTCAATATTTTCGATATTGATAGGATGGTTTTTATACTTTTCCATCAACTGCTCACGGCTCATATGGTCAATAATATGCACCTTATAGCCTGCTTTCTTGGTGGCTACAGGATTGAGGCTAGGGCCAATCTCAATCCCTTGTCCCTCTGAGTTGATATGACGCAACACCTTTTCTTTCCGATCCATAACAAAGAAAGTCCTAGATGATTTGTGGGCATCGCTATAGGATATTATCCCTATATGCCCGATAGGATTCTCACTGCTCAAAATAGCAGTCGTCTCGCCCCTCTACGGCTCAGAGCCATCCTTCGCCAAAAACTCTCGCATGAACTGGTTGACCTGCTGCGGCTGTTCCTGCTGCACCCAGTGGCTACAGTTAGGAATGTAGCGAATCGTCAGATCCTCAACATATGCTTCAGTGCCGTAGGCTGCTTGACTGACAAAAGTATTGGGAGATGAAACGAAAGCCAGGAGGGAAGCAGAGCCTGGTTTAAGCTGAAAGTTACCACACAAATCGGCAAAATCAATGGCACCTACTTCCCGCCTCTATCATGCGTTGAATGAAT
>DATNPL010000188.1:0-34958 GCA_036703255.1 Coleofasciculaceae cyanobacterium | reverse complement strand
AAGTGCCGCGCTCCGCGCGGCACTTCCAAAAAAATTTTCGGTTTTATTTTGGATGCGCGACTAGAGCGATCGCCCCTCCTCAGCAAACCAATCAATCAACTGACGCGCAATGCTCAGCTTTGAGGGAACCTGAGGCAGGCTGCTTTTGTGAAACCAAGCCGCTTCGGCAATCTCACGAGGATCAATCACAATTTCGCCGCTGGCATAGGCCGCCGTAAACCCAATCATCAGCGAATTAGGAAACGGCCAAGGCTGGGAGCCAAAATAGCGAATGTCTTTGATCTCAACGCCAACTTCCTCGCGCACTTCCCGAGCCACCGTCTCTTCTAGCGATTCTCCAGGCTCCACAAATCCTGCCAGCACGCTAAACATGCTGGGTGCAAACCGAGGGGCACGCGCCAGCAGCACCTCCTCACCCCGCGAAACCAGCACAATGATGGCGGGCGAAAGGCGCGGATAGTTGACCAATTCACAGTTGGGGCAGCGTTTTGCCCGCTCATGGGGCATCTGCATCGTTGGCGTGGCGCAGTGCCCACAGTATTGATGCGTTCTATCCCATTCTTTAATTTGCACAGCCCGACCGCCCAAGGCAAACAAGTCATCTTCAAGAACGCCATGCAATTCACGCAGGGTTGCCAGCGCCATACCGTCTGGGGGCACCGTGTCGTGAGGCAGCTCCACCTCATAGCAAGGGCGATCGTCAAGAGTGCCGAGAAATTGCGATCGCACAGGCTGCAAACCCACTTGGCTCAGGCTGAGCAGGCAAGGAATTTGAGTGAGAGCGGCAGTCTGCTCCACTAACAGCTTGTTACCCACAAACGCAAACCACCAGGCAGGCTGATCTGGCGCGACAGGGGCAACAGCAGCAGAAATGAATGGGCGATCGCAGCAGGAAAAAGGATGCATAGAGAGAAGCCATGAACGTCAGGCGGCTGGGCGCGATCTAAATATTGCCATACCTCCGAGTCTTCCTCTCAGGCAATGCTTCCAAACCTATTCCCGGTATATCTATCTTGCACCTGTGTGTGGCGCGAAGCGCCCTAAAACCCGCTAAGAGAAAGCCAGAAGAGAGAGGAACACGAGAGAAAAGTGCGGGGTGTGAGGAGACTCTCCCCTCGACGATCGCGCTGTTTTATTCTTTATTGAAATACACCTAATTTGAATAAAAAATAAGGTTGACATACACAAAAAATATGTATTAAATATAGGTATAGAGGTTCAAGATTTAACTCGGTTTCCCCCATCTCCCCGCTTCACTCCAGGAGTTCAAATGATGAAAATTTCCTCCTCGCCCCGGTCTGCGTCGGCCTTCCTCACTTCAGCCTCCAAACTTATGAGCAACCCCTCCGAAACCTCACCCCATCCGGCAAACTTGGCGATCGTCAGCGATGACATTCTTCCTTACCAGGTCGGGCGCGTCAGCTTTCAATCCTCCTGGTGGCCTGCCCTATGCCAGAAAAACATTCGCATCGTCTCCGGCACAACGGTGAGGGTGGTTGGCAGAAGCAATATCACATTGATCGTTGAGCCAGTTTCAGATGAGCCGATCGCCTAATTAGCCCGCCGCCTTTGAATTGCCCACCGCTCCCAGAGGATTTTCTATGAACGCTAAGCCTTTTACCCAGGTTCGCTATCTCCGATCGATCGCCCCCCTGCCGATCGGGATAGCCTACACCAGAACCCTGATGCATGTTTTTCATCTCACCAGAGGTACGCATATCAGGGGCACCCGTATGAAGAATGCCTGTATGAGGAGCGCTGCCTCAAATCGCCGCACCCCGCGAATCCTTGTCCGGTCAATGTCTCAGGTGGGAATGAGCCAGACCGAAGCTGACAAAGAAGAGCCGGAAGGGGAGGGGCGATCGCGCTTCTGCCGTTCCTCAGGAAGTCGATATGCCGATCACCCCATAAAAATGGTGTGTTGCCCCAGTTCCATGCTCTCAGTGCAAATCAAGAAGTTTGCATAAAGATTATGGAAAGATACACATAAAATTTGTGTATCTTATAATATAAGACTGGGGGTTCAACACCTGATCATTCAGCAAAGGAACGTTTTTGTATGGTTACTGACAAGGGAACGTTGAAGAGAAAACGACTGAATTTAGATCTCACGCCTGAAGCCTATGAGCTGCTGCAAAAGCTAGCAGACGACTCTGGCAAGAACATGGCCGATGTTTTGCGAACTGGGTTAGCCCTCTATGGGATTGCTCAGGAAGAAAGCAAAAAAGGACGGAGCCTTGGCATTGTCGAAGATGACAAGGTCATCAAACAAATCGTCACGACTTAATCCTGATCTCGAGCTGTTATTGAGCGGCTAACCGCTCAATAACAGCTCTCTAGCTAGACAAGCGCTGTTTTGCAGCGCCTTATTTTACGATCTGTTTTTCAAGCCTGCTTCCAACTGTCAACGATTAAGCAACGATTAAGCTAATGCTAACGAGGCATGTGTAACCCACAGCCCTGCTTTTGAGGAGATACGTTTCGATGAATCCATCAAGACTTCTCAGGGTGAATCATCTCGGGATCGGTTGTCTCGGAGAAAAGTTATGCATGTACCCAAAATTTTTAGACGGCTACCCAAATTTCTGAGCACAGGGACGAGAAAAAAACCGCTATCGACGCAGCGATGGTTAGAGAAACGTCGAGTGCGCTGCCATAGCGTCTCTACGCAGGTGATTGACGACAGCAAGGTAGAATCGACAGAGCAATATCTGAGCGATCGCGGCATCGGCAAGACATCGCTGAAGGCCGAGACTGCCGAGACTTTGAGAATCAGAGAAGCCAAGCATCGCCTTGGTGCCAGAACGGCTGTTCTGATGTCGCTGTTGGTTCCTATGTCGATCGCGCCTTTTTGGCTGATGGTGCTTCTGACGCTGCCTGCTTTGGGTAGGACACATTATTCCGAAGGGATGCAGGCTGCATTTTTAGCCGCATTAGTCTCCGATTTTGTCGGACTCTATCATGTGATCACGCGGGATCTGTTTCCTCAAGGGAGTGATGCACCGCAGGCTGTGTCTCAGCCCAAATCTCAGCCGCCCAACGCTGCACAAATTGCTGCACAAATTAAAGTTGATTGAGCTGAATCCAGCGATCGTGCGTGAGTTGAATGTATACCTTGAGCTTGAGAATCTGATCATGAAGATTATCTAGCTCTTGGGGAAACTCAGTGCTAATCCAGGTTGCCAAATCAGCATGGGTCAGGGTGTCAATCAGATACAGCAGCTCATCTTTAGCGCTACGGACTCTTGTTCTAAACAGGGCACAGTTATGCTCCAACATCGCCGTGAGCTGCTGGATTTGTCTGTAGTGATGCAGAGTAGAGTCCGAGCAGCGATCGCGTCCATCCCAGGCTTCTTCGAGGGACGTTTCCAAGAGTTCGATCGCTTCTTGCCAGTTGCGCAACCCTTCTTCTACATCTAGAAATCGGTAGTTCAAATCACCCCGAATCTCATCTGCCCGTCGCCGCGTTTCAGCCAGAGCTTCCGCATCAAATCTTTCCTGGGTGGGAGAATGCGCCGGAAACTCTCGGTTAAACCGGGGAGAGCAGGAAATTACGCTAGCGCCTCGATCTTGTAAAGTGACGCGGATGGCATCACAAAGCCCCAGATTTTCCCAGAATTTAGTTTCTGTGACGATCGTCCCTTCTAGCAAAGCCCCACTCAGGTCGGCTCCATTTAGATCAGCGCCGCCTAAGTCAGCATTTTGCAAATTGACATCGCTCATGTACGAGCGTTTGAACTTAGCGAATTGGAGATTGGCATTTTGCAAATTGGCTCGGAGTAAATTTGCGCCAATGAGATCGGCAAAGCTCAAATTTGCCCGCGTAAAGTCTGCCCCGACCAAATAGGCGCGATTGGGTCGCGTGTGGCTCAGGTCAGCTTCCTGCAAGTTGGCATCGCTCAAGTTAACGCGCAACAGAATGGCACCCTGGAGATTTGCCCGCCTCAGATCGACAAAAATCAGTCGGGCACCGCTCAGGTCAGCGTCTTGCAGGTTAGCGGTTTGCAAGTTAGCACCGCTCAAGTTTACGCCTGTTAAATCAGCATTGCTTAAGTCTGCACCCTGAAGGTGGGTACAGGATAAATTGGCATGGCACAGCCTCACAGAGGTTAATGTCGCATTTTCTAAATCGGCACCGCGTAAGCTGACGCCAGTCAAATGAGCCTTGCTCAGATCTGCGTTTTTCAAAATACTGCGCCGCAAAATGGCGCTACGCAATCGAGCCTCTCTTAAATCTGCGCCGCTCAAGTTAGCCCCACTCAGGTCTGCTCCTGAAAACAAGACGCCTCTCAGATCAGCATCCTGGAGAAGCGCATCGATTAAGTTAACCTGGCCTAATCTGGCCTGATAAAGACTGGCCTGTCTTAAATCGGCATGGTGTAAGTCGCTTCCGCGTAAATTTGCCTCTGTCAGCGTGGCTTGGCGAAGGTTAACCCCTCGCAACACTGCATTATGAATTTGAGCTTCCCGCAGGGTTGCCTGTTGGAGAATAGTCCCTGCCAGGTCAGCCCGCTCTAGCCATGCTCTATCAAGATTTGCGCCCGTTAAATTTGCGCCACCCAGATTTGCGCCCTGCAAGTTAGCACCTTGCAGGTTGACTCCCTGAAGCTGAGCGTGAATTAAAACTGCACCATGTAGATCAATTTCTTGTAAGTCAAGATGTCGTAAATCTGCACCCATATAGTTACCGCAGGGATGCAGATCTGCTCTTTTAAAGGTAAAGGTATTTACCATAAATTCAGATAATCCTGATTATGAGAGAGATATGAGGAGATTGCACGGATGACGTAGCTCAAGATGAAAATTTTCAAGATGAGGACTTTTGTGAGATAGAGGGAGGGAACGTTAGCCTTGCTGAGGCGATCGCTAAAGCGAGCCTTAAGCCCTGACTTACAGCCGCGATTAACTCAGCCGTGATTAACTGACAAATATCCTTAATCCGTTTTGAACTCAGTGTCTGGGGGAAAACACCTGAACCCAATCTTCAGCAACTGCACCGGATTTTTAAGCGTTGCGTCAGCCAACCTACCTCACAACCTTGCAGCCTCACACCGCAATATTCTTTACCTAAACAGATTCTTTATACACTGCTTAAATTAGCATATATGTCATTAGAAATACATATTAATTTTTCCGCCTAAAAAATAGACGCTTTACTTGCTTTTGAATCTATTTATGTGTTAAATGTCTAAAAAATAGACATCTCAATCGGGAAAGATTATGGCTGAAGCGATCGACGAGATGAAGTATATTCTTCAGCAGCAGCAATTTTGGGAGCAGTTGCGGCAAGAGCTAGAACGATATAAAAACGATCTGGGCGCAACCCATACAGAGCTGGCTCAATGTTTGGGGATTAGCCGCCAGCCTCTGGTGATGTTTATGCAAGACTCTAGCCAAGGACTCCCGATTCAGCGATCGAACCTAATACGGCTGTGGGATTTGTTGACTGAGCCGACGCGCTTCCGGAAAAAATTCTCAGAGGAGGCGCGATCGAATCGAGCGACGCTGAGGCAACAGGGAGCCAATACGCTGCTAAAGGCAGCGGGCTTTCTTCCGGATGCTACTGAACAAGCTTTGGAGGTGCGTTCTAATCGCCATCAGCAAATTCAGCGCTTAGCATCTCGGTTGTCCAACTTACCGGTTGCTGATTTTGCCGATTTCATTACGCTCACCGATTTCCTAGAAACTTTTATTACGCATTCCTTTCCTGGTCGCTATAAGCCTGCGTTAGAGGAAATTCAAACCCGTGATCCTCATGCTGCGGGTCACGCTACTGATCTCGTCGATGCCTGGATTGAAAAGAACCATTTGCCGAATGCCCCCGATCCAGTCGTCAAAGCAAAATTGCAGGGGGCACTCTCACGCTTGGCAATCTCAGGAAAATCTAAGCTCAACAACGCTGAATTCTTTGAGCTATATATGTCGATCGCAGAAAACGAACGACAGATTAATCATATTGATAAATTCCTTAAAATTCGCATCACGCAATGTCAATTCACTACCTTAACCTTCTCTCTCCCGCAGCATCTGTCTCCTGAAGAGAGGCAATTCATTGAGTCGGATATCTATGAGGCTAGCCTAGCCGTAGAAAAAAGTCTCCGCCCCCAAATTCACGAGAGACGCGATCTGGAAGATTCCGTGGCTGAACCCGTGATTGAAACGTTAATTACCTGTAATTTTAGAGAAGCCAAACATGATGTCCGGTGGCGCTATAGCTCTTCCACGACGCATTTTGAGAACATGTTAGCGGCGATCGGTCGAGGTCTAGGCTATGATGCTGATCTGGAAATGGCTGATTTTTCGATTCGCACGCTTGGGCACAAAGACTACAGCTTAATTCGTGCCTCTACGGCGCTACGACCCATTCACTCTCCTGATCCGAGCAATTACAAATCCTATCAAAGCGTTTGGATCGATCGCAGCGCTATTCTCAGCATTCTGCAATCTATTGTGATTACGGCTAAAAGCTGGCTGGCAGAAAATTTTCCAGATGAAGAAAGCTGCCAAGGCTACTACGAAGTTTGCCAGATCGCAGCCAGCATTAATGACCATCTGATTAAAGGTAGAGTCTTTTTAAACAGCTATAGAATTCATCAAACAGATTACTCGGATGGGTTATCGACGAAAGATTATTTAGAAAAAGAAGTGATTGAGAAAGTCAAAAATTTAAAGCAAGGTTTATTCAAGCAATATCCCAAATTGCGGGACTGCTTTGAAGCAGATTTAACGCACAAGTACTACATTGCTCAATTAGCCTGTGCCCACTCTGCTCTACTGGAAGGCAACATGATTACGGCATCAAATTTACTCATGGAAGTTGAGGCGTTTCTCAAAGACTTGGGTAATGAAATGCATCCTTTGCGCATCTCTTATCTCATCGAAATTAACTTTCAGCGATACCTTCAAGGTGCTCCAGAGATATTTTTGAAGCGCGATAAGTGGCGATTTGAGCTGCGAGAGGCTTTGACTCAGCTGAGGATATACATTGATGATTGCAAGCAGGATTGTGGCAGATTTGCTGCCGATATTTATATCAATGCCTCAGAACTCTACGGAAGACTGGCTCGACTCAACTTTTGCTGTTGCGATCGAGACGATATTGATGAATTAGAGGCGGCGGTGAACTACTTTCTAATGGCAGCGCACTGTTCTGCTAAGACAGGACATCGGCACCGGACAGCACATTGGATTAACAATGCCAGCCGTACCTGCGTGCGCTTAGGAGAAGGCGATCGCGCAAAAAGCTTTGCCGATTTGGCTGAACGCATCATTAATCGCGCCAGCGAATCGACCTATAGCCCTGAGTATCAGGAAGCGATTATTGCTGAGGTGAACATTGCCAGAGGCGAACGGCTGCTGCTGATTGAGAAAGATCCGACAGGCGCATTGGACTACTTTTTGCGATCGCTCAAGGGTTCTATTTACATCGGCTTTGTCCGATTAATGGCCGATAATCTCTATGACATTGCCCGAGCGTCTAAAGATTTGGGTAACTATCGCATCAAAAAATCTTTTGCTTCTGCTTTTGGCAAGAATGAGTTAAAGACCAATTGGATCTTGAACGAAGAGACTCAAAGCTGGCAGGAAAACAAAATTGCGGCAGAGGTGATTCAGTTTATTAACGCTATCGATAAAGATAATGACTGGAGTTTTGTTTCCGCTCAGTTCAAAGAGCAAGCTCAGAAAATCTGGCGCAGCTTGGCGAGTTTCAGCGATATAGGTCACAGCGTCAGCCAGAGCGCCAGTCACAGCGCTGCCCATCCGATTGAAGCACTCATGGAAACGGAGGAGTTTTTGAATCGAGTGAGATGATGGTAGAGAGAAACTTCTATGTGTGGCTCAAAAACTATGAAAATTGAATCTTATCTTCATACTGCAATTCTGGTGTCTGACCTGGAGCGATCGCAGCATTTTTATGGCACGATTCTAGGTCTTGAAAAGATCGATCGCGTTCTCAAATATCCTGGCGTTTGGTATCAGTTGGGAGCCGTTCAGATTCACCTGATCGTACATTCCGGCTTATCACAATCGCTGAAAAATTCAGAGAAATGGGGACGCAATCCTCATCTAGCCGTAGCGGTTGCCGACCTAGATGTTGCAAAAGCTCATCTGACGACGCAGGGCTGTGAATTGCAGCTCAGCGCATCCGGGCGATCGGCGCTATTTATCCAAGATCCAGATGGCAACATCATCGAAATCACGCAGATTTAGGGAATTTATGCCCTAAAGCCCTGCTTTGGCCTTATGTGGCAATAATAAAATCTGCTCCAGATAATAGAGGCTGTCCCGAAGGCTGGGCAACTGTGATCTGGGCAAACGTGATTTGGGCAAAATTACCGCCCGTCCCCAGTCCTAGCTTACTGCGATCGCTGTTGTAAAACAGTTTGCCATTACCTGCACTGTAGACAATCAGCGCTTGACTGGTGGCGGCAGCTCTTTGCGTGGGAACGATCGCAAAGGTTTTGTCGTTTAACGTTTTAGCAGACTTGAGCTTGCCAGCCTTGAAGACCGTGAAGGTGGTGCGATCGAGAACAATTTTGTCTTCACCGGGCTTAAAGTCTCGAATCTGATCAACGCCGATTGCTGCCGCCGAAAATTTGCTGTCGCTATCGAAGACAAACCGATCTTTGCCTTTGCCTCCTGTCAGCGAATCGTTGCCCAGATTGCCGACCAGGCGATCGCGCCCCGCGCCCCCCAGCAGCAAATCGTGATCTGCTCCACCGTAGAGTGAGTCGTTTCCTGACCCTCCTATGAGTCGGTCAAGCCCAGCATCACCATAGAGTTGGTCATTGCCGCTGCCGCTGTCCAAAGCATCATGGCCTTCGCCCCCATAGAGGCGATCGCGCCCTTGCCCGCCCATCAAGGCATCATTGCCCGCTTCGGCAAAAAGGCGATCGTTGCCCTCATCTCCTAGCAGCGCATCATCGCCTTCGCCTCCCGAAAGCGCATCATCGCCTTCGCCACCTGCCAGAGAGTCACTACCGACTTCGCCGTAGAGTTGATCAGAACCGCTACCGCCTAAGAGGGTATCGGCATCGGCTCCCCCATAAAGAGAATCCTGATCTGCACCCCCCAAAAGAGAATCGCTGCCGAATTCGCCATACAGCAGGTCGTTGCCGTCGCCCCCCTCTAGCGTATCGTTGCCTTCGCTGGCAAATAGGGAGTCATCCCCGGCATCTCCGAGGAGGCGATCGCTCCCCGCTTCGCCAAACAGAGTGTCATCCGCTTCACCCCCCATTAGGGTGTCGTTTCCTTCTCCCGCAAACAGGGTATCTTTTCCAGATTCACCTTCCAGGCGATCGTTGTCGCTGCCGCCGTTGAGGTAGTCATCCCCTTCACCCCCTTGCAGCCAATCTTCGCCTTCTACCCCGTAGAGCTGATCGCTGCCCTTCCCCCCTGTCAGCGTGTCATGGCCGACTTCGCCATAGAATCGATCATCCCCTTCGCCGCCCTCTAAGGAATCGGCTCCTTCGCCGCCATGCAATTCATCGTTGCCTAAGCCGCCGCTGAGGGTATCATTTCCCGCCTCTCCATAGAGCGTATCAACGCCCTCACCGCCGTCTAGACGATCATGGCCTTCGCCCCCTCGCAGGATATCATCGCCATTTCCGCCTGCCAAAGCATCATTACCGACCTCACCGTAGAGCTGATCGGCAACTTCACCCCCGTCTAGGCTGTCATTGCCTTCTCCGGCATAGAGAATGTCACTGCTATCGCCCCCTGCAATCAGATCATCGCCTGCGCCACCATTGATCTCGTCGTTTCCGGTATCTCCGAGGAGGCTGTCGTTGCCATCGCCGCCCGTAAGGGTATCGTTGCCATCGCCGCCTGTGAGGGTGTCGTTGCCCACCTCTCCGTACAGCTGATCAGCCTCGGCGTTGCCCTCTAACCGATCGCTATCGGCTCCTCCATAGAGGGTGTCGTTGCCCTCACCGCCAGAGAGTTGGTCGTCGCCCGCTTCGCCAAACAGCCGATCGTGCCCCTCACCGCCCTCTAGGAAATCGCCGCCTTCACTGCCTCGCAGCTCGTCGTTGCCTGCATCTCCGAAGAGGCGATCGTTCCCGGTTTCGCCATAAAGCTGGTCGTTATCCTCACCCCCAGAGATCTGGTCATTGCCCGCGCCGCCGTAGAGCAGATCGGCTCCAGAGCTGCCTTGCAAGCTGTCATTTCCCGCAAAACCGTTAATCGTGTCCGCTTCTATCCCTCCAGAGAGGGTATTGTCAAACTCGTCGCCCGCTACATATGCCAAATTGCTTGTCCTTCACAAAACGCGATGCTGGCAGGCTGTCCCCTGATGTGCTGCTGCGTTCATGGCTGAACCCTGCGACATAGCAGCATCCTAGCTGCAATAGCGCTGAGTTGAGTGAAGGAGTGACGCGATTGATGGACTCACGGATTAAGGAAGTGTGAAAATCATTGTCCTTTCTATTAAGCTATGGCCCTAGATAAGCTCCATCGCTGACCAAGGTTAATAGGGCGGCTCTGCGGGGCCGTCATACCCACACATGCCTAGTCGAGGAGAATTGACCAAAAGCACCGGATCGCCATAGCTATCGTGGGGATGCGTTTTGGTATGGCGATCGCACAAGACGCCCCAAGTCTGATCGTCATGCAAACATTCCATACAGAGGTGGGTAGCCGTTTCTCCACACTCAATGCAGGGTTCTTCGGGCAGTAAGTTGCGCGCCATCAGAGCGATCGGATGAGGGGTTGTGGGCTGACCTTCCCGCACTTCTACAAGCTTGATCTGAGTTTCAGACGAGGTGCCGAAATCATAGATGTGGTTCAGTTCGCTACTGCGTTGAAAAACGTCGTCAATTTTTCTTTTCATGCTAATTTGTGCCGCCAGTCCGCGTCCTGTCGAAAACTGACTCAGGTGGCCGCAACATTCCAGCCAGATATCCCGCAGGTAGTCATCGAGATCTTGCAGCGTTTTGGCACCACGCATCTCTAAATTGAGCCAGAACTCGCTACGATAGGCATCCTGCACGCGCAGGTGATACAGCTTCTCGCTGGCTGATTTCTTTTGATTGGCTTTAGCGATCGCTTCTTGCCGCTGGGTGCAGGTTGTCAAGTGCTTGGTAAGGCCACTTTGGGTCATGGTCTGGCCACAGTAGGTGCAGATCCCTTTTGATTGTTTCCGTCGAGGCACGCCTGTTGTCCTCCCTTTCTCTTTGGTGTAGCACCACGTAATTAGTTTAGGACAGGTTATTTTTTGAAAGCCTCGCTAAGCGAGGCTTTCAAAAAATAACTCATTTGGATTTAAGCGCGTAGCGCTGTATTTACTATTTTAGGGATACACGGCTTAATTCCTCAACATCCGCAATCCGCTGAGGGTGACGAGTACCGTCGAGCCTTCATGACCAATAACGCCCAGCGGCAGCGTGATTTGGCTGACAAAGTTGGCAATTAAGAGCAGCACAATAAAGCCCAGCGCAAAGGTGATATTTTGCTTGACAATTCGCTGAGAGCGACGACCTAAGCGCACTGCGATCGCCAGCTTTTCTAAGCGATCGCCCATCAACACAACGTCTGCCGTTTCGAGCGCTACATCGCTGCCTACTGCCCCCATCGCAATCCCAACGCTGGCTTGAGCCAGAGCAGGGGCATCATTGATGCCATCTCCAACCATTACTACAGTTTGGTATCTTTTCTGGAGATCGCGAATCAAATTTAGCTTGTCTTCTGGGAGTAAATCAGCATAGACGCGATCGACCCCAATAGCGTCACCGATGCTGCGGGCGGTGCGTTCATTATCTCCGGTCAGCATAATAATCTCTTTGATACCCAATCGTTTTAACTGAGCGATCGCATTTTTAGCTTCAGGACGTATCGTGTCTGCGACGGTAATGATTCCCAAAGGCTTGCTATCATAGGCCACCCAAACCACCGTATTTCCAGTCTGCTCTAATTCCTTTGCGGCCTGAACGAGCGTCTCAGACCAATGGCTCACCTTCTGCCAGACAAAAGCCGCATTGCCCGCGATCGCCTGCCGTTGATTAATCTTTCCGGTGATGCCCTGTCCAGGATGCGCCTGTACCTCAAGAGCCGACAGGTGGAGGGGATGTGCTGCGTAGACAAATTGGGCGATCGCCTGACCAATGGGATGTTCTGACTGGCTCTCTAGCGCTGCTGCAACTTGCAGCAGATGTGGCTCTAACTCTGGTGCAGCGGCCTGCACCTGTGTAACTTGTAGCTTGCCTGTGGTCAAGGTGCCCGTTTTGTCAAAAGCAATGGCGTTCACACGACCGATCGCTTCCAAATCGGCTCCGGTTTTAAACAAAATGCCTTGCCTTGCCGCATTGGCAATACCAGAAAGCAGCGTTGGCATGATCGCCGCCATCAGCGCACAGGGAGAGGCCACCACCAGAAAGATTAGGGCACGGTAAATGGTGGTTTCCCAATCCCAATCCCAGAGAAAAGGCGGCAATGTGGTCAACAGCAATCCCATAATGACGATCGCCCTGGCATAGCCTCGCTCAAAGCGTTCAATAAACTGCTGCGATGGGGGAGATTCTGTTTGTGCCTGCTCCACTAGCCGAATCACCCGCTGAATCAAGCTGCTCTCTGGAGCTTTGTGCAGCTTTAGTTTGAGCGCTCCCTGACCGTTAAGCGTGCCTGCAAAGACTTCATCACCGATTGCCTTTTCGACGGGCAGTGATTCTCCTGTAATGGCGGCTTGATTCAGCGTGCTGTGGCCTTCTAAGATCAGGCCGTCTGTAGGCACTAGTTCACCCGGCCTAACGAGGACTTGGTCGCCAAGCTGGAGCTGAGCGATCGCCACTTCTCGTTCTTCTCCGTTATGCAGCACGCGGGCTGTATCCGCCGTGAGACGCATTAAGCCCCGAATGCTGCGTTCGGTTCGCTGCATGGCATAGCTCTCCAATGCGCCGCTGATGGCAAAGATCAGAATTAGAAGCGCGCCATCGACAATCAAGTAATACTCGCGCCGCCATAGCCCCAGCCCTGCGGCTCCCAAAGCGGCCACAATCATCAGCAGATCGACATCAAGTTCTCGTTCTTGAATCAGGGTCGTCAGTCCCTCTCTCGCGCTTTCGTAGCCGCCAATTACATAGGCGATCGGCAGCAGCAGCAGCGCCATTCCCAGCCAGTTCCATTGCAGGGTCAGCCAGCCCAGCAGCACAAACAGGGCACAGAAAAACGCAGCGATCGCCTCTGGATGCTGTTTCCAGAACGCATTGAATTGGGGCAGGGGAGTCGCAGACATAAATTAGCGATAAAGAACCTCTTTACCCTAAACCTTGACATTGATGTCAAGGTCAACCCCCCTTAGCCTAAACTAAAGAATAGGTTCAAACCAAAAATCGCTGTTAAGCGGTTACAGCGCCCAAAACATTAGGTTCGACAAAACATCAGGTTGCAATAACAGACGCTGTGGAATTTGAAGATGAAGTCTCGTCAGTGCTTTGTCGCCCCATCTCTCTAAAGCTTTATGACTTCAGCCTATTTGACGATCAAAGAACTCACAGAAGCCGTAGGCAGTCGGGTAACACCCCGCATGGTGCGGCATTACCACACCTTAGGGCTATTGCCTTTGCCCCAGCGATCGCAGGCTAATTATCGGCTCTACACTTCGCAGGATGTACAGCGACTGCGGCGGATTGTGGCGCTGAAACAGCAGGGGTTTCAGCTCTCTCACATTCACCATTTGCTGGAGAACGAGCCAGAATCTTTGAACCAAACGCTGATGTCGCAATTGCAGCAGCAGTATCAGGCCGTGATGCAGCAAATTCTCCGCCTGCGGCAGACGGCAACGGCACTCGAAGGTTTGCTGGGACGCGATCGCGCCTGTCAGCAAACTCAGGCCGAAGCGCTTTCCCAATTGCGCCAGCTCGAAGTTGAAACCCAAGATGGACTAGGGACGCTAGATCAGATTTGGGAGAGTTTAGATGCTGAAACAACCGGGCATCCTGAAGCTTTTCAGGAATCTTTGCAACGGCTGTTGCCCGATCTCTCCCACCACTCAGAAATCATGGTGGATCTGTTGCATCAGGTTGTGCTGGCTTCGGGAGATGTGAGCTTGGTGCATTTTGTGCGAGCCAGCGCTGGGGCGATCGCGGCTGCCCGATCGGCACTCAAGGCCGGATGCGCCATCGTTACCGATATCGCTCCCGTGATGGCAATGGCCGATCAAACGCGGCTGGCTCACTTGGGATGTTCCGTCTCAGCGCTGATGAGCGACCCCCACATCACCAGCGCCGATGAGGCCGAGCAGCTCTTTTGGCGCGATCGCTTCTGGCAAACCCAGCTGGCTCAGATTCCCCAAGGCTGCATATTGGCGATCGGCTATGCCCCTTCGGTTTTGCTCACAGCCTGTGAGTTAATTGAGCAAGGGCAAATTCAGCCCGCGTTGGTGATCGGTATGCCCATTGGGTTTAGTCATGCGCCTGCCGCCAAGCGCCGACTGATGCATTCTCAGGTTGCCTATATGACGATCGAGGGAACGTTAGGCGGCGGACTGTTAGCAGCCGTAACCTTAAATGTTTTGGCAACATCGCTGATTGAAAAACCAAACTGCCACTGTCACCTGAGCGCTCTAAGCCCATGAAATGATGGATTTGAGCTACGTACAGCTCAGCAAAAATCCATCAACAATCATCTTGTAGAGAATTTAGTAGGCACTGACGATCAACTAACGATAATTGACAATCCCCATTTAGGAGGATTTATTTTGTAACCCTACTGGTGATGCTTCAGCGAAAAATTCCTCTGTAATTACCGCAAAAGACTTATTTAAAAATTTAGTTTTGGACAAGCATCCACTCTGCGGACTAGCTCGTACTAAAGAGTGACGCGGCTACCCTGATCTTCTCAGTAGACTCGGCTAGTGTTCTGTGAATAAATTCTTACAGGGTTCACGACTCCGTAAGAATTTATTCAGATCAAAAATGACAGACCGCTAGAGTCGCACAACGTTTGTAGAATTGGAGACTTGACCATGTCTGGAAAAGCTTATGTATTCATCGATCGCAATACCCATGACTATCAGTATTTGCTGGATCATGTGGAACCGGGCTATCAAGTAGTTTTGCTGGAAGACGATCGAGATGGCATAGCACAAGTTACCGAAGCTTTACAAAACAGCCGTGAGGTAACGGAAGTCCATTTAGTCACCCACGGCAGTCCTGGCTGTCTACAGATTGGCAATACGCAGTTGAATTTGGAGAGTCTCGATCGCTACACCGATCTTTTGAATCAGTGGCGTCAGGCTCTGTCTCAGCAGTGCGCTGATTTGCTGCTCTACGGCTGTCGGGTGGCCGAGCAAGGATGGGAAGAGTTCTCTCGCGCTTTGTCAACGCTGACAGGAGCCAACATTGCAGCTTCTAGCACCGATGTTGGCAATGGCGAATGGGTTCTAGATCAGCGTCAAGGAGTTGTCACCGCCGCTTTGGCTTTTTCATCCCAGACGCAGAAAGATTATCAAGGTAAATTTGGCGTAGGCTATACCCTCAGCAATAATAGCCTAATTGATTTTGATACCACTAATCCTGACAACCCTAGAGAGGCTGTCGCCATCACCGGGCTGGGCACAGGTGAAAACCTTGTAGCGATTGATGTGCGTCCCCAAAACGGTAAGCTCTACGGTCTGAGCAGCAATGGCTCAGCGGTTCGGCTTTATGTCATCAGCGCTCAAACGGGAGTGGCAACGCCTTTGACAACGGCACCTGTCCAGTTTGATGATGGCGCAGGTAACGCAGTAGCTATTACAGGCACAAACTTTGGGTTAGATTTTAATCCCACGGTCGATCGCCTGCGAGTTGTCACCGACAGCGGACAAAATTTCCGCATCAATCCCAACACTGGAACGCTGGTAGACAGCAATACCACGACACCCGGAGTCAATCCAGATGGTGCGATCAACGGTGTCAGCACCCTTGTCGATGCCACAGCCTATACCAACAACGCGCCGAACGTCACAACGACGACGCAATATGCGCTCAATGCCGCTACTGACACGCTCTCCATCCAAAATCCACCCAACAACGGCACGCAGGTTTCGCCCTTAACCGTAACTTTGGGAGGCTCAAGGCTAGACTTTACTGCCGTTAACGGATTCGATATTCCCACGGGCATCAACGTCACCACCTCGAATACGGCCGCAACCGGACAGGCTCTGGCGGCATTGACCGTCGGCGGCAGCACTGGGCTATACGCGATCGAGCTTTCTACAGGGGCAGCGAGTCTCGTGGGGGCGATCGGCACAGGGACAGCACCCGCTCAAGGCTTCACCACTCAGAACGCAGCCACGGTCGGAGATACGCCTCTGGTTGGGCTGACCAACGCCAACGCACTCACCCGGTTTAACCGCGCCAACCCCAGCACGGCCACGACCGTTGCGATTACGGGTCTTGCCGCAGGTGAATCGGTTGTCGGCATTGACTTCCGCCCCGCAACAGGACAGCTCTTTGCCTTGAGCACCAACGGCACAGGGGGTGTACGGCTGCTAATTCTTGATCCTCAAACAGGAGCGGCCACACCCGTTACAACCACCTTTCAGCAGTTTGACGATGGCGCAGGCAATCCCGTGTCTCTTCAGGCCAGCGGCTTTGGTATCGACTTCAACCCGACCGTCGATCGCCTGCGGGTCGTGACCAACAGCGGGCAAAATTTCCGCATGAACCCCAATACGGGGCTGCTGGTCGATGGTGACAACGGCGGTGCGGCAGGCAGCGTCTCAGGCACAAACCTCGATGGTGCCATCAAAGGCAGCTCGACCACGGTAGACGCAACGGCCTACACCAACAGCTTTGCAGGTGCGACCGTTACGACTCAGTACACCCTGGACTCAACCAGCGATCGCCTCTTCATTCAAACCCCACCCAACAGCGGCACCCAGTCTGCGCCCTTGGCGATAACGCTGAACGGTGCGCCTCTAGACTTTTCGGCAGTCAATGGATTTGACATCCCGGCTGGAGTCCAGGTTGCCACCGCTAACGCTCCCGCATCGGGACAGGCACTGGCAGCGTTGACCGTCGGCGGCGTCAACAATCTCTATGCGATCGAGCTGAGTACAGGAGCTGCAACGTTGCTGGGTGCCGTGGGCAGTGGCACCACTCCCCTAATTGGTCTGGCGGCAGCAGAAGCCCCCACAGGGTCAGTTGCGTTTGGGGCTGCTACCTACAGCGTCAGCGAAAATGGCGGTTCGATCGCCATCGACCTGGTTCGCACAGGAGGTTCAACCGGAGCCTTTACCGTAAGTCTCGCTGCCACGGGCGGCAAAGCCACCACAGCAGACTATAGCGGTCTACCTGCTAGTGTCACCTTTGCTGATGGGCAGACGACCGCTACAGCAACCCTCAACATCACCAAAGATAGCCTGGTTGAGGGTAATGAAACGGTGAATCTCGCCTTGAGCAGCCCCACCAATGGCACGGTGCTAGCCGCCCAAGACAAATCTGTTTTGACGATTGTTGATCCGCTGCGAACGGTGAGAGGCACCCGGAATAGCGAAACGTTGCGCGGCAGCATCAGCAACGATCGCATCTTGGGGTTGGCAGGCAACGATACCCTAGTAGGATATGGTGGCGATGACCAGCTCAATGGCGGACTTGGAGTGGATACCCTCAAGGGTGGATTGGGTGCCGATCTCCACATTTATGCAGGCCGATCTCAGCAGGCGGCTTTCGCCAATTCTCTGCTGGGTGCCGCTGACCGAGTAGCAGGGTTCAAAGTGAGCGAAGGCGATCGCTTCCAGCTCGACTTTGACAACAGACCTGCTACGGCTAACCTGCCACGCGGGTTGTTCAATGCAGGTCAGAAAAACGGCTCGCTGGCGAATGCGGTGCAAGCAGCCTATGCTGACAAAAATCGGCAGGTTCGGGGCAGACAGGCGCTAGCTACCAATGAGGCTGTCTTCTTCACGGTAGGAAGACAAACCTATCTCTCGGTGAATGACGGTCAGCGGGGATTCTCCGCGAGTCGAGATTTGCTGGTGAACGTCACCGGAATTGGCCTTAATGCGGGAGATGCCACGGCAGGAACTTTGACGGTCAGCAATTATTTTGCATAGATCTGTCTTCAATTCATAGTTTTGTAGCGCCCGGAGTGCGTCACAAAAACTAAATTTAAAGCGTGTGATTCATATGGATCACGCGCTTTAAATTTGGGGTAGTAAAAATTGCTGATTTGGACAGGCCGCATAACAACCCATACACAGGTTTAGAACATTACCCAAAATCAACCTGACAACGCTAATTTTTCGGAGCATTCACAAGAGCTTTGCAAGGGTCAAAGGTAAGTTCACTTGGGCTTTATCTAGTGGCTTAAAATGTGAAATATAGTATTTTTCAAGTTCTGAAGTTGATGACTAAAATCAAGTAATTAATAACCTTTTGGATCGCGTCTTTATCAGCTACGTTCGGTTAAAAATTCACTCCCCCGGCTAAACCGCTGCAACCCTTGATTCCTCGTTTGAAGGTAGGGGGAATTTGAACGGTACCCAAATCTTTGCGGCGTTGACGACTTCTATCGTGAGTTTGAGCGGCACTGTAAGCGAGATATCTCTCTGACGGTCAGCCGAAGCACTATCGGTTCTGAGCATCAGCGAAGTGATGACCCGCGTCATCGCCTTTTATGGTTCAGGGTATCGGACATTTTTGTAGTTTAGTGAGACATTGAGCGGTAGGTATTATGACAAAGATTGCACCAAAGGTTGTCGTCGGGCTACTGGTCTACAATGGCGAGAAGTATATCTCGGAGACGATCGAATCCGTTCTCTCTCAGACTCTGGCCGATTTTCGGCTGATCATAGGAGACAATCAATCCACAGACTCCACCGAAGAAATATGCCGAAAATATGCCAAGCAAGATGCGCGGATTCTGTATCAGCGGCATCCTGAAAACCTCGGAGCCTCTGGCAATCACAATGTTCTCTTTCAGCCAGGTGATGCGCCTTACTTTAAGTGGGCTTCTCATGACGACCTGCTCCACCCAGAGTTTTTGGAGCAATGTGTTGCGATCTTAGATGGCGATTCATCAATTGGTGTAGCCCACAGCCGATCTCACATCATTGATGAGATGAGTACTCTGGCTGGCAACCTAGATTTTGAAGTGCGCCTTAATCATCCCCGCCCTAGCGAGCGTTTTTGGCGACTCCTTTGGGCGGGTTATTTGCCCGAAGTCCACGGTGTTATGCGCTCCAGCCTGATCAAAAATACTAAACTCTTCAGGGGCTTCGCTGGAGATGACCGCAGCTTTCTGGCGGAAATGCTGCTTCAAGGGGATGTCGGTTACGTTGAGAATTATTTGTTTTCGCGCCGCGATCATCCTGATGCTTTCTGTCGAGTAGAGGGCGACGAAGCTCGTCAAAGCTTTTACAACCCCAAGTCAAAGCGATCGCCAAAATTGACTGGTGTAGTTAAATTTAAGGAATATCTGGCCGATATCTATCGACATCCAATTTCCTGGGCAGAGAAGCGCCGATGCGGCCAAATGCTGGCCAAGTGGGGCATACATCGGGGGGTGGAATCGCTGACTGGCTTAGGCGAGGTATTTGGACAGCGCATGCGAGAGGAATTCAGTGTGACTACCTTAGTTTCTCTGCCGCCTGTATCGGACACGGGTGTCGGAGGAGAGGCATTGAAACCCTTTCATACAGAGAATTTCTCGGGTTGATTCAGGGGTGGGAGCAGAGGCTCATCGTCGTCGCTGGAGTCATCCGTTTCTCTAATCCCCAGTGCGGTTTCACCCACGAATGCTTGGCTGGAGCTACTGACTTCAAAAGTCCAGGACTATTGCCACAATTATGCTTTTTTCCGCTTCTTCATCGATTGAGGCTGAGTTTGAAACCCCAACTTGGGTTTGCTGCTGTGGGTATCGTGCTGTTGCCCTGCACATTCATATAGCCACTGTATATGCTGGGGCAGCAACTGCTCTAGATTATAGTGATTCACCACCGTTTGCCTTGCCTTAGCCCTCACTGCCGCCATTCGATCGGGATGGTCGAGCACTTGATCAACTCGATCGGCGATCGCTTCTGGAGAAAAGAAGTCTACCAATAGGCCATTTTCACCCTCTTCAATCACCTCTGTAACAGGCGGTGTCCTTGAACCCACAACCAAACAACCTGCTGCCATAGCTTCCAGCATCGACCAAGACAAAACAAACGGACGGGTCAAGTAAACATGCACTGAGGAAGCCTGCAAAAGTTGGACATACTCCTTGTAAGGCAGATGGCCTGTAAAATGCAGCCGAGACAAATCTAACGGCAGTTGCTCTAGCATGACCTGCTTGTAGGTTTGGCCGTCAGGAAGCTGACTCCCATAGGCAACGCGATCCTCTCCTGCCACAACCACATGACAGTGGGGATGGCGCTGCTGTAGGAGAGCCACCGCCTGCATAAACTGAGGAAAGCCGCGATATGGCTCCATGCCTCGCGTAGCATAGGTCACGACTTCATCCACATGAGATAAATCTAAGCCGATCGAGGGTAAGACCAGCTTTGCTCCGGGCTTAGGACAAAAGAAATGCGTATCAATGCCATCATGCAAGACCTTAATTTTGGGATGAAATTCTGGAGGGAGTTGCTGCTGCTGCCAGTGGGTTGGGGAGAGTCCTTGATCACAGCCATACAGATCTAGCAAAAGCGATGCATTTTTGATGCGGATACGCAGTATGTCATCCAGATCCAAAAGTTCAGCGGGGTCAAAGTCTGCATCAGAGCCGTGAGCATGGTAAAACCACTCAAAATAGCTCAATAGCTTAGCCTTCGGGAAGATATCTTTGATGAACAGAGCCGTGCCCCAACCTGCATGACCATACACCAGATCTGGAATCCAGCCTTCAGCCTGGAGCTGAATAGCCATTCGGCAGACGGCCTGCCCCGTTAACACTGCACCTTCAAGCGATTGGACGTAATGATGGGTTTCAGGTCTGACTTCACGAGAGGGGTGATAAATGACTTTCCTGACCCCCGGAAGACTTCTAGCCTGCTGATGGGTACCAAACACCACCTGATTCTTTGGGTCTTTGGCTAAAGCCTGTGCCAGATGGCGAAACTGAGCCGGAAAATTGGAGTGCAGAAACAGAATACGCATAGGATCGTCTAGCGACGCTTTTTGGGGGAGTGAGGCTGAAACCCCAGAGCAGCTGGACGGGCTTCAGAAGCTGGACGGGCTTCAGAAGCTTGGCTGACCTCAGAAGCTGGACTGGAGACAGGGGCGATCGCACAAGCTTCTTTGTTCCCACCCAGATCCAGGTATTTGCGATTTTGCGCCCGCAATTGCGCCTCTTCATCTCCGTAGAAAAAGGATAGCATCGCCAAACGCCGACCCTGCCTTATGGGAGTCACTTCATGCAGTAGAGAGCAGGAAAAGACGACGGCTTCGCCTACTTCGGGGCGGTAGAGCTGAGAGCCATATTCTGGAAACCACAGGCAGCCGCCTTCATAGGCCCCGGTATTGAGGTTGAGCGTCATGGCAAAGCGGCGGTGTGCAGTGCCTTTGGTAGTGTTGTCTCGGTGCCGTCTGAAAAACCCCTGATTGTGATCTTCATAGCAGCCAACAAGATGTCGTTCAAATCGGGTAATGCTGAACTGAAACGCCTTTTCAACTTCAGGTTTAACCCGCCGTAAAACCCGATCGTTAACCTGTTGCAGTAAATCAGGCTCTAAAATATCCCAATCTCGCCTCCGTTTGAAACTGTCCTCCATAATGGCAACCGTTTTGCCTTCGACCTCCCGCATAAAGCCCGACGCCCTGCCTCCATCTGCGTCGTATAGATGGATGAGATGTTGGCAAAAGCTGCGATCGAACACATTGGGGATAATCAGCACAGGTGCCTGTCTGGCTGCAAGCTGAGGCGGAGGAAAAATAGGTAGATTTTGGGTAAATGAGAGAACTTGGGCAACATGCTGATCGGCTGCTTGAACAGGAAAAACCCCTGCAATTTGCAAATTTTGATTCAAAACAAATGTCGTCGGCACATATCTGATACTGTCTGGGTCACCAGGCAGAGACTCGCAGATGCCATATAGCGCGCTAATTTTTTGATCGAAATCCCAGAAGAGCTTAAAAAAGGTGGGCAATTCAATCCAATCCTTGAGGGCTAGATCACCCGGATCAATCAAAACACCAAAAAAGATAATTTGCTGCTGCTCAAGCGGGTCTTGCAGCGCCATGAACTGCTGTAGCACTTCTTTGCTGCGATCGATCGTAGAGCTTCCCAAAAAAGACAAGATAATCCGATATCCCCCCACCGTCTCGAAATGAAAATTGGGGCTAGAGGTAGAATCTGCCGTAAACCAAGGAGCCGGATCTCCCGCTGCTAAAAGCGACATAAGCCCTTTGCTATCTAAGAGAATAGCTGTGAGAGGATAGCTGACGCTGGGCATGACTCAAGACCAGTGCCGCCTGTATTCTCCAGAGGATAACGACCAAAAGTGATAAGAGAATGACAGTTCTAGAAAAACGGGTGATGGCCGCTATGAATTGTATTGAGGGAGGCGCGCGCCTCCCTCAATACAATTCATAGCCAGATTAAGCGGTGCCGAAAACCGATTGGAGTTTATCCGATCCTTAAATCCTTTGCAAAAGTTGACCGATTTTTTGCTTCTGTTCGCTACTGCCGATCGCACTCATGACATCGCCAACAATATGAGGAGCGGCCAGAAGGCTGCCTATGTGCGCGCGCCATTTGCTCCAAGATCGCAGCGATCGCCCAATCGGCAACACATGCCAAAAACGATTGACTGAACAAACGATCTCATCCGCGCTACCGACTGTGCTAATCTCATGCCACCAGCCAGATGGAATAAATAGGATCTCTCCCTGCTGCAAGATGACTTCATGGCAATGGCCTAACGCTTGCTCAAATTTAGGGAACGCCTCAAGGTCGGGCTTGTCTGGATAAACCTGACTGTAAACAGCCCGTTTTCGTAACCCATGTTGGAGATGAACTGTGATCGGAAAAGGATAAAGGTTGTACAGTTGCGAGGGCGGAAAAAGCAACACGCGCTTAGCGCCCTGTAACTGCATTAAGGTTCCATCTACAGGATCATAGTGAAGACAGGTTGTGTGTCCTCCACCGCCAACCCACAGCTTTAGATCAGTGGCAGGAAACTTCAAGCCCAAAGCCGCTTCAGCTTGGGCGATCGCCGGATTGTTGGCTAGCGGCGTATGGCTCAAAGTGCAGCGTCCCAGATAGAGATCTTGCGCTTGAGCTGTACCATTCCGGAGCAGTTCAGCATAGTGGGCAAAGGTCATGTTTTGCATGGCAACACCGCTACCGATCGTTGCCCACTGCCGTTTGTCCTGTTGATACCGCTGCTGCCCGTAATGCCGAATGGGGAACTCAAGGGTTCCTAACTTTTCACAGAGATAGTCCAGATTCCAGGCTGCTTCAGCCTCTAGCAACCCTGTAATGACGGTGGGAATACCCGGCTTTTGATACCGTTCAAAAAAGGTTTTGGGGGTTAAACCTGCGGCTGTTCTGCGAGGCACTTGCCAATCGGAATTTTTGAAACTGAGGTGCTTATGCTCTTCTAGTTGGGTTTGCATCTGTCACTCTTCCTGACATCACACCACCTTGGCAACAGCAGCCCCATGCACCCATAGCGCTCTCTACTTCAGTGAGCTACAGATTATGTTTTGCAAGCCTCGCGGAGCGAGGCTTGCAAAACATAATCTGGGTTTAATCGAGCGCGAAGCGCCATGACCACAGGAGCCGCAGTCAAAAGATATCAAGCAAATGTGACCCAAAAATGACAGATTTAGAGTTGCGGCATAGGCGCAGCAAAAGCAGCCAGATGTGATGAAGGGGGGGGCGACAGTACCGTCAAAGGAAGAACGACTTGAAACTTAGATCCTTGCTCTAAAATGCTGCTGACGATGATTCTACCCCCATGCGCCTGAATAATTTGTTGGGCGATCGCCAATCCCAGCCCAAACCCTCCACTGTTAGTGCGCTTTGCCTCCACTCTATAGAAGCGCTCAAAAATATGGGACAGATCCTCAGCCGGGATACCCATCCCCGTGTCTTCCACTTCAATCAGTGCCTGTTGGGAATGGGTCAACAGCCGTAGCTGAATTTTGCCGCCTGCGGGCGTGTAATGACAGGCATTGCAGAGCAGATTAGCGATCGCCTGTTTGAGCAAGCCGGAATCTGCATAAACGGTGATGGGTGTGCCCATAGGTTGATAGCTGAGATCAAGGTGAGAGGCGATCGCCTGCCCGCTCCATTCCTCGGTCAAAGCCTGAAGCAAATGCGTCAGATCAACAGGCTGAAATGTCAACTCTATCTGAGATCCCTCATGCCTAGCTAGAAACAGCAGATCCGTCACCAAGGTACTCATCGATTTAGTCAGCTCTACAATATTTTCTAGCCTTGTCCTCGGCTCGATGAGATCATCGGGTTCTGCCATCAAGCCAACCTGGGCATTGCTCAAGACAGCCGCCAAAGGAGCGCGCAGCTCATGGGAGGCATTGGCTGTGAAGCGCTGGAGCTGCTGGTTGCTCCGCTGCAAGCTGCACTGTTGAGCCGCCAGCTCTTGCTCTAGCTGACGAAATAAATAGATGGCCAACAGACCGCCGCCTGTACTGACGATCGCTGACAGACACAGCACCACCCAGGTAATTTGGCGATAGAATGCCTGACTTTGCTTGCGCTCCTCTAGTAGACTTTCTTCCTCTTCGGTAAACTGCTCAATTTCTGCATGGGTTTCACTCATCAGCGCCTTACCTTCTTCTAGCCAATCGACTAACGCTGCTGCGGGTAGCTTGCCGCCATTGAGGGTTGCCAAGTCTCGCTGAATGTTAATTTTCTGCTGCATAAAGCTGAGGCTTTGATCAACCCGCTGCCGAATTTCTAGTAGGCTTTCCTCCTGCTGGGGATTATCCTGCACCAGCCGTTCTAGCTCATCCAACGTGTCAGGAATGGTTTCCAGAGAAGCATTGTAGGCATTGAGAAGTTCTTGGCGCTGGGTGATGCCGTAGCTTTGCATGGCCGCTTCAGCATTGAGTAAGGCCGTAGCCAATTGCTTGGTTTCAATTTGCACCTGCTGTGTTTCTTGCACCTCTGATTCATCAGACACGATGCTGGCCTTGAGCCAGGTAAAGGCCGCTAACGCCATAAACAGACAGGCCACTGGAATAGAAATGATTAAAATTCCCCGCTGGCGAACAGGTAACACCGCCAAGGATTTGTAGAGCGATCGGCTAAAGTATTGCATGGCACGATCCTGAGAAACGACAGAGCAGAAAACGACAGGCCATTTGTGAGCTACTGATTTGCGAACTCCTGAGAATCATGAGGTGGCCTCAGGCAATAGCCTGCACCATAAACGGTTTCAATCCAGTCTTCTGCGCTCACCTTTTGCAGTCGCTGCCGCAGACGTTTAATCAGGGCAGTCACAGCATTACTTTCAGGTTCTTCTCCCCATTCCCAAAGAGATTGCTCGATTTGGTCACGGGTAATGATTTGACGGGGATGACGCATCAGATATTCCATGAGCTGAAACTCGCGGCTCGATAGCTTTACCGTATGTTGCTGCCGCTCTAGGGTCAAATTTGCCAGATGTAGGTGCAAATCTGCCAGACTCAACGTGTCTCCTGTCCACAGGGGCGATCGCCGTCCCAATGCCCGTACGCGTGCCAGCAGCTCCATCACATCTACAGGTTTCACTAAGTAATCATCAGCCCCAGCATCTAGCCCAGTTACTTTGTCGAGGGTTGTGTCTTTGGCGGTTAGCATCAGCACGGGAGCTGTTTTACCAGCCTGCCGATAAAACGCACAAAGTTCGATCCCGCTAATTCCTGGAAGCATCCAGTCTAGAATCAACAGGTCATAGTCTTTTTCGCCTACAAGCCACTCAGCCGTCTCTCCATTGGTCACGCCATCTACAATATGTCCTGATTTGGCAAGGGCAGCATGTAGGGGTTCCAATTGTGCCGGATTATCTTCAACCAATAAAATTCTCATAGACTGTTTGTAGCTAGAGTCACAAGTGTTAGAACAGGGACATTTTTGAGGCCGCGCGCCCTCAAAAATGTCTTAGAAGGAAGGCCATAACTGTATTGCATCAGGATAAACAACAGAATCTTTAAACCCCTAGCCGATTAAGATCGGTAATCAACAACGCTAGCCGGAAAGGCTAATTAGGTTTAGCATGATCTCGGTTAAGCTATTTGCAACGCGCCATCATCAGCGAGTCCCCTTATGAAACAGGTCAGCGGACTTAAAACGCCTGCTCTTTTGCAGCAAATTCAGTGGATTTTGAATCCGGCGGGCTATATGGAAGACGCCGCGCAGGAGCTTCCCGACATTTTTGTGGCTCAAGTTGTTGGGCTTGGCAACACTCTAGTGTTTGTGAATGATCCTCAGGCTATTCAATATATCCTGACTAACGATCGCAAAGAATTTACTGCACCGGGCGAGATTAACCAAATTTTGGTGCCTTTGGTCGGTGACACCTCGATCTTTTTGCTGAGCGGCGATCGCCATCGTCGTCAGCGCCAGCTACTCATGCCTCCCTTTCATGGCGATCGCATGCGTGCCTATGGCGAGCTGATCATCAATCTGTCAGATCGAGCCATGAGCCAGGTGCCTGTGGGTCAAACATTTTTGGCGCGATCGGTAACCCAGACTATTTCTTTACAGGTGATGTTGCAGGCTGTCTTCGGGGTACAGCAAGGCGAAAGCTATGAACAGTTGCGTTACCTAACGGGTGCAATGGCGGATACCTTTAGCTCACCCCTAGCGTCCTCCTTTTTGTTTTTCCCTGCGCTTCAAAAAGACTGGGGCAGTTGGAGTCCTTGGGCAAAATTTTTGCGGCAGCGGCAGCAGCTCGATACCTTGCTATATGCCGAAATAGCCGATCGTTGTGCCCACCCTGATGCTAGCCGCACCGACATTCTCTCGCTGCTGATGGCGGCGCAAGATGAGGCGGGGCAGCCCATGACCGATCAGGAGCTACGCGATGAGCTGGTGTCGCTTTTGATTGCTGGGCATGAAACCACCGCATCGGCAATGGCGTGGGCGCTGTACTGGGTTCACGCTCTGCCAGAGGTACGGACAAAACTTTTGGCCGAGCTAGATACCCTCAAGGGCGACTTCTCTGACCCAATGGCGATCGCCCGTTTGCCTTACCTCACGGCTGTTTGCCAGGAAACGTTGCGTATTTATCCGATCGCCATGCTGACTTTTCCTCGCCAGGTGCAGCAGCCAATAGAGCTGATGGGCTATGCCTTAGAACCCGGCATGATTTTGGTCGGCTGTATCTATCTGGTTCATCAACGGCCTGATCTTTACCCCAACCCCAAGCAGTTTCAGCCAGAACGCTTTCTAGACAAGAAATTCTCTAGCTATGAGTTTATCCCGTTTGGAGGGGGCGCACGGCGCTGTATTGGTGAGGCTTTGGCCATGTTTGAGCTAAAGCTTGCCCTAGCGCTGATTCTGTCCCGGTACGAGCTAGCCCTGGCAGAACCGCGATCGGTCAAGCCGCAGCGTCGCGGCGTGACGCTTGCGCCTGGGGGCGGTGTGAAGCTCAAGAGGATAGGGCAACGCGGGTAGGCAAGTTGAGTTAAGATAGTGCGAATGTACTTGTTGCAATCGGCGCTTTTTGCGATTGGCACTGGTCATGATCGGCTGAGCATAATCGGCTGATAAGGAGGTGCTAATGATGAATGCACCTGTACAAATTGGCATTGTTTATTTGAAGGAAGAATGTTTCGTTAGGCGCTCCGCCCTACAAAAAGCTCTTCCTCCGATGAAGCAGTGCCTGCAAAATAAGTCGAAAGGACATTATGGTTCAATACACCCTGGCAGAGCATCCCGAAGTCATTATTACGATCGAGGGCAAAGACTCGAAAAAGTCTCGCGAAAAAGCAATGAATCAACTGATGGAGATGCTCGATAATGATCAGCTCCCCTCTAACTTGCCCAACGGCTTTGCTGCCGAGCAGTTTATTGAAGTCAAACCCCCCTCTGGTGCAGATCCCAGCCCCGAAGAAGATGAGGTGGGTCAGGCGATTCAACTTCTCAGCAATCTCGCTAGCCTGAAGCTCAAAACTCAAGAGCTAAAGCAGGAAGCCCTCAAGATTCGCCAGCATGTGGATATTCTCTTTGAGGATGCCCCCATTACAGAGGCAGATGTGGCGAGTCTTAAAGAGGGGTTTAAGCTGCTGAAAACCTTTGCCCAATCTAATCTTCGTTTTCGGCAGGCCAAAGAACAGGCGGAGTCAGCCAGACGCACTCTGGATCAGGCGCTACAAGATCAGAGCTAGTATCCTTGAGTGATCTAATATCTGACATAACAGGGGATGCCCATGAATGCCCATTCAGCCCGTTCCTATACGCTCCTCTCGATCGCCGCTGCTCTCCTCACCATCGCCCTTAAGACTGGAGCTTATTGGTTAACTGGTTCAGTGGGGCTGTTGTCTGATGCCCTAGAGTCGGGAATTAATTTAACGGCTGCTCTATTTGCCTTTTGGGCTTTGTCCTATGCTGCCAAACCCCCCGATGATGAGCATCCCTACGGGCATTCCAAAGCTGAGTACTTTTCGAGTGGTTTAGAGAGCGCTCTGATTGTGATCGCAGCCGTCGGTATTGCTGTTACGGCATGGCAACGTCTGCTTGACCCGCAGCCTCTAGAACAGATTGGGGTGGGTTTAGCGCTCTCTCTGGTGGCAACGGCTATTAATGGCGGTGTGGCTTGGATTCTCTTAAGGGCTGGAAAACGCCTGAATTCGATCGCTCTTAAAGCGGATAGCCATCATCTGCTGACGGATGTCTGGACTTCATTTGGCGTAGTGGCTGGCATTCTTCTTGTGAAGCTCACGGGCTGGATTATTCTCGATCCGATCGTCGCTTTGCTTGTCGCCGCCAACATTGTTTGGGCTGGAATGCGTTTGATGCGAGAAACGGGATCGGGACTGTTGGATGAATCGATTCCCCAAGCAGATCAGCAGCTCATTAAACAGATTTTGGTAGAGCATGAGCAGGAAGGCATTCAGTTTCACGCCTTACGAACCCGTAAGGCTGGCTCTCGCTGCTTTGTCTCGTTGCATGTCCTGACTCCTGGAAACTGGACGGTGCAGCAAGGGCATGATCTGTGTGAAAAGGTAGAGTTGGCAATCTCTAAGTCATTGCCTAGAACTCATGTCATGACCCATTTAGAACCGTTAGAAGACCCAGTTTCGTTTCAAGACCAGGAACTCGATCGCTAATGCTAAGAAACTCGTAATAACAATGTCAAACGATCGTAAAAACCTATTTTCAAGACCCTGTATGAATTTCTAGACGGATTTGATTGAGGACTGTAGATTGACTTTCCTGAAAGCCGAATTCGGCAGAACTTTCAGGAAAGTTCCACCCTATTTACTCATCTCTATCTACTCATACAGATACAGCAGGGCTTCTGCATAGCTCTTGCCGTCGGGCATATAAACTTCTAGATAGGCGTTTGATTGGTCGGGCTTAGCGCCATCTCGGTATAAGACATAGGTGTAATCGCCATTCTTGAAGGTGAGCTGACGGGCTTCATTCAAGTTAGCGCTGGTAATGCGGAGTTCGCTTCCGCCTTCTTTGTCTTGGCCGATGTAGTATTTGGGCAACTGCGGATCATACTCTTCAGAGCAGATTTGCACGCGATAGTGGGTGCTTTCTGCCAGGGCATAGGGGGCAGTATCGGTGGGGCAATCAGCCAGCAGCTTGTCGGCATCAACAAAGCGGATGCGATCGCGCACGGTAACTTTCCCAGTCGTGGCGATCGGCGTTGTGAATCCGTAGTCTCGCTCAATTTCAGCAGCTTTGTCAGTTCCGCCATTGCCAGAAGGGTCAGGCTTGACGGGTACAGCACCATTGACAGGTGGATCGATACGCTGCTTGATAGGAGCAGGCTGCGATGAAACGCGTGCAGGTGCTGTCCGCAGCGGCGAAGCCGAGGAAGAATTAGTTTTAATGTTGGGATTGGTATTCTCAGCGGCGGGCTGAAGCGGCTGAGACGAAACGGGGGCTAGCGGTGAAGGATCACGGGAGGTGGATGGGGCTTGATCGCTAACAGCGCTGCTGCACCCGGTGACAACCAGTAGCAATACAAGTCCAAGAAAGCTTCTAGGGTTCATGGGGTTAGGAATTTTTTGTAGACCGTCTTTGTAGACAAGTGATATGAAGCGCTGACAAATATAAAAGTTCCGGAGATGTTAGTAGATCTGCCTAGAATGTTCCGGAGACGTGAATGGGTTCAAGTATAGCGAACCGAAATGAAGGGCATCCCTGGTCAAGGCAGCATCCCTAAATGATAATGATGGCTTAGTGATGGGATAATTTTTTGTTGGCAACAAAGATTTATCCCAAAGATCGGCAACGCCATGCTAATAGCAAATACAGAATTCGAGCGATCGATTTCGGAATATCGCCTGAGATTAAACCATGACTCCTCAAATTGACCGTCAGCGAGAGCATCAGGCCAACGAGCGGACTTTTCTAGCATGGCTCCGCACCTCGATCGCCTTGATTGGCTTCGGGTTTGCGATCGCCCGTTTTGGGTTGTTTATCCAACAGCTAGAATTTGCGTTGGGGCAGGTGCCCGCCCCCAATGGACTCAATTCTGAAAGCCTGGGCGTGACCTTGGTGATTACAGGCATCCTGACGATCGCCCTAGCCACATGGCGCTATAACCGCGTCTTTTGGCAAATCGAGCGAGGCAACTACCGCCCAAATCGACTAATCATTTGGGTAACGGCGGCGATCGTGATGATTTTGGGTCTGCTGAGCATTCCGCTGCTGCTGCTGCGAAACCCAGCGCCAAATTCTCCAACGCGCCCCAGCTTGCACAAACCAACGGGCTATGGGCTGCCGAACTTGAGCCGATCCGACGCCGCCCTATATTCTAGAAGGCTCAGAAGCTAGAAATTGCCGAAATGGGCGATCGCATCCTTAATTTTTTCTGTCACCTCAGCCACAGGCAACGAACCTAGCTCACCGCTGGCACGGGTGCGAATGCTCAGCGCATCCGCTTCGACCTCTTTTGCCCCCACGACCGCCATCACCGGAATTTTTTCCTTCTCGGCATTGCGAATCATCTTGCCCAACCGCTCGCCGCTGGTATCCACCTCGACCCGTATGCCGACCAACCGCATCTGACTCGCAACCTGTTGCGTAAACGTCAGCTGCTCTGCGGTCACGGGCAGCAGTCGCATCTGCACAGGAGCTAGCCAGAGGGGAAAGTCTCCAGCATATTCCTCGATCAAAATGCCAACCAGCCGCTCTAGCGAACCAAAGGGGGCACGATGGATCATCACCGGACGTTTGCGCGTGCCATCTTCGGCTACATACTCCAGCTCAAATCGTTCTGGCAGATTGTAATCGACCTGAACTGTACCCAACTGCCATTCGCGATCGAGCGCATCCTGGAAAATAAAGTCGAGCTTAGGGCCATAAAACGCTGCTTCGCCAATGCCCTCAAAGTAGTTCATCCCTAGAGTCTCGACGGCTCGGCGGATAGCACCCTCTGCTTTTTCCCACGCTTCGTCAGAGCCAATATATTTGTCAGAAGCCGGATCGCGGAAACTGAGACGGGCGCGGAAGTTTTTGAGCTGCAAGCTCTTAAACACCGTCAGAATCAGATCGACAACGCTGAGGAATTCTGCATCAAGCTGTTCGGGAGTGACAAACAGGTGAGAGTCATCCACGGTAAAGCCGCGCACGCGCGTGAGGCCACCCAGCTCACCCGATTGCTCATAGCGATAGACGGTGCCAAACTCTGCCAGCCGCATGGGCAGCTCCCGGTAAGACCGCAATTCGCTCTTGTAGATTTGAATGTGAAAAGGGCAGTTCATCGGCTTCATCACAAAGCCGATTTCGTTGGCTTTGTCGGCCTCCGATTCCGCCATCATCGGAAACATATCTTCTTGATACTTCTGCCAATGCCCAGAGAGCTTGAACAAATCGACCCGCGCAATGTGGGGCGTCACGACAGGTAGATAGCCGCGTTTGATCTGCTCTTGTTTGAGGTAGTCCTCTAGGATCGATCGCAGCATTGTGCCTTTGGGTGTCCAGAGGGGCAATCCTGGCCCGACAGCATCCGAAAAGATAAATAGCCCCAGCTCTTTGCCCAGCTTGCGATGGTCGCGCCGTAGCGCCTCTTCTTTGCGACGTTTGTATTCTGCCAACTGCTCTGGCGTTTCCCAGGCAGTGCCGTAAATGCGCTGAAGCTGTGCTTTGGTTTCGTCGCCGCGCCAGTAGGCTCCTGCAACGCTCTCTAGCTCGATCGCCTCTGGATTAAGTTCTGCGGTGCTGTCTAAATGCGGCCCTGCACAGAGATCCCACCACTGGTCGCCCAAATGGTAAATCGTGATCGGTTCTGTCTTGATATCGTTAAGGATTTCTAGCTTATAGGGTTCGGCGATCGCCTCAATCCGCTTTTGCGCCTCTTCCCGACTGACTTCTTCCCGTGTCACAGGCAGCTTACGGTTGATGATGCGAATCATCTCCTTTTTGATCGCCTTGAGATCCTTCTCCGTGAAAGGCTCGGGGCTATCAAAGTCATAGTAAAACCCATTCTCAATCCAGGGTCCGATGGTTACCTGCGCTTTGGGAAACAGCTTCTGCACCGCCATTGCCATCACATGCGAAGTGGTGTGGCGAATCTTCTTGATGGCTTCAGACTCGCTGGTACGAGGCAGATGGATCTTAGCGGGCTGTTCTGAATTAGACATGAACGTTATTAAAGACTGAATTCTTGAGGACGAGGGTTTGAGGTCAAGCGCAACCGTTTGCGGAGATGGAGCCGATCTGGGTATACCAGACTTCCACCTGACCTAGCCTCTATCTTACCGAGCCAAGCCCCGTTGGGGGGTGTTTCAATTCTGTTGTTTAGTTTTTTGGCAAAGGCGCTGCACAGCTTATGAAGAAACGTAAATTACGTTAAGCTTAGATCTATAGCCAAACTGCAAGCATAAGTACTAATGTTAGAGTCTAGCTCAAATTTTCCATCTGAGTCAGAGCTGCTGAAAACCGTTCTACAGCCTTTGTTGGAGGATTTTCAATATTGGTTCGCCAAGGGGCGATCGCTGCTGGAAACGCATGAACTCGATTTTTTGGGTGTTGAGCAGCAGACCGCTCTACTAGAGAGGTTTAAGCAAGCTCAGCAAGAGGTGGGGGTTTCTCAGGCACTTTTTGCGGCAACCGGGGAGCAAGTTGGCGTCGATCCATCTGTCATGGTGAGTTGGCATCGGCTCGTGACCGAATGTTGGCAGGTCGGTAAGCAGTTTCGTAGGGAACATCAAGATATTTGACCCTATCCTGGATCGGATTCTGAGAAGATCGGATTTTGAGAAGATTAGATTCTGAGAAAGAATGGCTCTTATGCGTCTTCTAAGACACAAAGGACTAGAGAAATCTGAGAGACTAGAGTAACTTTATATGTATAGAGCGAGATGCAGAGATGCGGTCGGTGAACCCCAGGGTTGCTCTGGCCGATAAGACCCAAAGAATGGCTTTGCAACCTGCTCATGCGATCGATACTAAAGCTCTAAAACTTACTGAACTTAAAATTTACTGGCTGGGAAAGCGCGAGCTTCATCCGTGGCATATTGGCTTAAGGAAGACCTATGTTGCATTTGATTTACATTCTTGCATTTACAATTCTGGCTTTTCTGGCGGTAGGTAATCTGATTCGCAATCTGGTTACTTTAGGCATGGAGTCGCAGCGCCCTCAAGGTATGAAGGGCAGTTTTACTCCGAGTTCTGGCGGTCAGCCTGTGGTACGTCAGAGCCGAGTGCGATCGGTGCCCCACCCTGAGTTGCTGGACGACCACGGTAACGTTGTGGATGAGCCTTTTTTGGTCATGCGCTCCATGACGGTCGAAGATGCGAGGGAGCGGCTTGATGCCCTTTATAACGCTTCTCCGGGTCACAGCGATGAAGCATCGGGAGATGTCTAGGCGAATCGGGTCTTAAAAATAATTTCAGAAGATAAGTGCTACAGCCAATGGGAAAGCGGCCTTTGCTGCCGTAGGTCTACGCTGTCTGCAAGGCTAGGTTCGTCCCAGTCGAGAGGTTGGCTGATGTCTGAGGGCACGACGCTGATCGCAGGCTCGGCCTGCGTCTGAGTGCCTTGGCGCACTCTAGCATTTGTCCTCGCCACCCTGGATTTGGCAGATGACCCAGGCTTTGAAAAGACAGAGGAAGACGATCGCTCAGGCTGACGACGTGGCTTGAGGCATTGCAGAATTAGGACGCAGCCCATAGCACAGCTCATAGCGATCGCCACCAGTGAAATCAGAGGCAGAGAACTCTGGCCTGGAGATTTTTGTTCAGGCAGTTGAGGAGCTGTTTGCAGGGGAGAATTGCTTAGCGCTGGAGTTTGAGGAGATACAGATGGATCGGCGATCGCTCCAGGGCTGGCGGGCGGCTTTGCAGCACCCAAGCTCACCATGTCCATAATTGCGGCTCCCGCCATCAGCATGAAAATAGCCCACGCGGTCAGCAGCAGCAGCAGCGGATAGCGGCGAACCCATTGCAGCAGCCTGAGCCACTGTTGCCGTCTGAGGTCTGCAAACGTTGGGCTATGCAATGTTGGGCTATGCAATGTTGGGCTATGCAATGCCTGACTGGATAGACTCTGTGATGGTGGAGCTGCTTGCTGATTCTTGGCAAAATCACGCGGGTAGCGCCGAGAACTACGCTCCTGCCGCCGAACAGGTCGATTACCCATACCTTCACCCCGCTGAACTATGTTTAGCTTACGCTGCTTAGCGCCCCCCGCTGAGCCAAGCGCTTCACAGGCTTAAGGTTTTACGTGAGGATCTTCACATATTCTAGGCGGTTCTCTAAAGGGTGGCTAGATTTACCCACACTCCGGTGCAAGATATGAGCCAATAAGGAACGGCGTACCGTTCGTTCAGATACAAGAAACACAAAGAGCGCTACTCAACTGGTTTACAGTTACATCAATGCTCTGACAGCAAAGACCGATTTATCACTGGTGCGTTAGTACCCGT
>DATNPL010000179.1:0-30219 GCA_036703255.1 Coleofasciculaceae cyanobacterium | reverse complement strand
ATTCATTCAACGCATGATAGAGGCGGGAAGTAGGTGCCATTGATTTTGCCGATTTGTGTGGTAACTTTCAGCTTAAACCAGGCTCTGCTTCCCTCCTGGCTTTCGTTTCATCTCCCAATACTTTTGTCAGTCAAGCAGCCTCTACCCCTTTGAGTTGGGTGAAGTCAGAAAACCCCATCATCCCTGGCTCATGGCGCAACTGGAACATCACACCCGTGCTTCACCGTGCAGGGCTTTCCACTCCTGTACCCGTCGTTGCAACGTGCGGAGCACTTGCTCATACCGTCCGGGGTATTGCTCTTGTAGATGCTCAAACAGGGTCATTGGCGTCAGCCCTGGTTCCTGTCGTAGCATAGGTTCAAGTTCACTTTGCCACACCCCTGCCAAGGGGTCGGCATGCTTATGCCGAGGGCGCTCTTGCCCACGCTTCGGCTGATGGGCGCCAGCCTCAATCCGTTGTCCAGTACGTTCTGAAAATTCGGCAATAGTGGCCGCATCAACCTGGGTCAACCCCAGTTCTCGTGCATTCATGTACACTCGTATTTGAAAACTTTCAATTGTTTTACCAGACATTGTTCGGGTCTCCACTTCGCATGCGGGACTTTTGAACAATGTCTTTTCTTGTTTTGATTATGTCTGATGCTTAAATGTCAATTGGCGATCTTTTGCGAGTCAGGCAATCCGCCGATGGAAGTGTCGTCACCCGACAACTGCATTGTCACCTGACAGACAACACTGCCCAAGTATCTTTGGCACTGACGACATGAGCAGTGGCTAGATGGCAGTCAATCCCACCTAAAACCTGCACCGCTTCAAACAGATACGCGTGCTGGGGTGGCGGAAAGAGTTGCTCGACCGATTGAGTACGACCACTGGCAAGGGTCACATTCAAATCCGACTTGACCCGAATTGCCCAAGACCACTGCTGTTGCTCTAACCAATGAAGCAAGGCAGTATGCTCAAACCCCCGATCTGCCAATAAGGTCACTTGAGTGCGGGGTGGCAACACCTGTTTGGCGCACTCCAGCACCGTCTGATATTGTTCAAAACTAACAGTAGCGCTGCCATGCTCAAGCACCACCTGAGCCAATGTGAATGAGCGACCGCCCCAGACCAAATACACTTCAATCAAACAAAACTTGTCCCACAGCATACTCGTATCAAGCGTTAACAGCACACACTCCCCGCTAAACAGTTGGAGAACATGGCGAAGCAGAGGGATATAGAACCGTTCAGCGTTGATATGGTCATTGTGGACGAAATAGCTCAATCGTTCCAGGTGTGCACGTGATTGACAGCTGCGATGTGCCAAGTAGGGAATCCATTTCCCGAAACAGGCGCTTTGAGATTGCAAGATGGCAGCAACAATCTCAGAAAACCCTTGCAGGTGACGTTGGTCTTTCGGCAGTACCCATTGACGTAGTTGGTCTTGCAGTTGACGATACAGGAGGGGCGTTTCCATGAGTTCTGCTCTGAGTTGGGGAACTTAAGCGTCTCATGAATTGCCTCTTTCACGCTATTCCTATCTCATTTGAGACTCCAGTAACACCAAGCCTTTCAAGACTTTTCTGCACCACTAAGGATGTAAGACATTACCTTGGGCTGTAGGTTATGATGTGCGATCGCCTTCAACCCTCTCTAAAATGACGGATTGGAGATGCAGCAAGTTTGCATAGGCTTCCGGCTGATTCGTCATGAGATAAACCTCAGTGCTTGGCTCCAGCTTGCTCACGCTCAAATCTGTGCCAAGCTGTAAAAACCCGGCACATTCGGCACAGATTGAGATGTCTCCAGGCTTCGGAGAACGCATCCCAAAAGGATCTCCGGCATAAGTCATTTCGTGACCACACCACGGACATGAGGTTTCGGGTACTTCAAACTCACTCATTGCGATTGCCCTCCTCTCGGTTTTCTTGAAACTTCTATCATATAAAGCTTTGGGTGCTTTAGAAGTCACAAAGTTTCTGTGTCACTAGCGTGGCATCAGGACGATCAAGATAAACCCAACGCGGCACACCCAACTTCGTTCCAGCAATGGCAAAGAAGACCCAAGGACGGCGAGTTACAACCACGCTAATTCGTTTCGTCTCGATCGGCCGAACTGAAGCAATCACTCTTGCGTCGCTGTCGCGCAACCGTTCATAGAGATTGCCCTCGATCAAAGCTCGATCGCTTTCAACCAGCGATCGCATCGGCGCAAGGGCGTCAAGCAAGCTATCGGGAGTGCCCGTCTGCTCAATCTCTTCTTGGCAATTATTCTGCTCTGTTGCCTTACAAGGAGCTGCTGATCCTGAGCTTGCTTTTGCCTTGATAAGACAATCGCAAAAACACTTGAAGCGCGAATTTACCATCAAAACCTATAGTTTTGCAACTTGATTTTTGTCAGTCAACCAGATAGTTACCTCTTATCTCACAAAGCTGTCAACCCTAATTTGAGTCGCATTAACCCCAACTAGCTTTGCTATCGTACGCCCATGAAACTCAATCAAAGTATCCCGACCCTGTTGGCTAAGGCCCAATTGTGAATAAAGTGCCCGTCCATTGCCTCCGTAAATCTTAAGTCGATCATCCTTGACTTTGAAGTCTTGGATAACAGCAAGACCTTTACGGTTAAGTACAAAAACATCCTTGTCAGAACCGCCCACCAAAAAATTCTTACCAAGTCCTCCATCTAAAACATCCTTCCCTGCTCCGCCTCGTAACTGATCATGCCCCAAGCTCCCTTCCATTCGATCGTTGCCTCGCCCCCCAAACAAAAGATCATCTCCTTCATCTCCATAGAGTTGGTCATTGCCAGCATCACCATAGAGACGATCGCTATCATTTCCTCCTCTCAAGATATCGTTGCCATTGCCGCCGTAAAGAGTGTCTTTTCCAGATCGACCAATCAGAGAATCCTGCCCGTCTTCACCATAGAAAGTATCGTCCCCATTCCCTCCATCTAGTGCATCATTACCCACAGAACCATATAGGATGTCGTTCCCATTATCACCAAAGAGCTGGTCATCTCCTTCATCTCCATAGAGAATATCATTTCCGTTCAGACCGTAAAGAATGTCATTATTAGAAAGTCCAACAATAACGTTATTAGAATCATCCCCTGCAAGATTATCAGTGCCAGTAGTTCCCTTAATCTTACTATCTAAAACGGCTAGGTTAAAAGCTGGCAAATTAACTGTTTGCAAGCCATCAGAAACTCGAATAGTAATACCCTGAGTCGCTCCAACATCAGCGTCGGTCGGTTTACCACTAATCTGACCCGTGCTAGGGTCAAAGCTTGCCCATGTTGGTTTATTAGTGATTGAAAATGTTAGGCGATCGCCATCCACATCTTGCGCTGTAGGAACGAAGCTATAAAACTGATCGGTTTTAATCGTCGTTACAGGTGTGCCGATAAGAGTAGGTGCGTCATTCACATTTTGGACATTGATTGTCACGCTATCCGTATCTGCCAAAACACCGTTACTGCCCGTATTGCCGCGATCGTTCGTCACAACCGTGAGAGCTTCTTGACCAAAGAAATTGAGGTTGCCGCGGTAGGTTAGCCCATTTAACGCAGCGTTTAGCGATTCAGGTGTGCCTGAAAACGTCATCGCGCTATCAGCAGTGCCATCACCACTCAGGAAGCTTAGCCCGTTAGTTTGTGCCAGTGTTAAAATCCCGTTAGCCACAGATAGAGAAACTTGAGCAATGCCTGTGCCTTCTACAACATCAGCATCACTAATCCGAATGGGATTGCCCGTATTTGTGCTAAAGACAAAAGCTGTTTCTTCTTTAACCGTTTGAGCAATGGGAATAGTATTCACTGGAGAATCATTAATCGCCTTAACGACAATGTTGACTCCAGTTTGTGCGGTAAGTTGCCCACCACTACCAGAGTTACCTAGATCATTGATGCTGAGAGTCAGCGTGTCGCTGCCATTAAAGTTTTCATCTCCCCGATAGGTTAATCCATCAAGGGAAGCATTAATGTCAGCGATCGTTCCCTCAAAGACGATCGCACTGCTATTTTCCGCATTTCCGCTAATCAAGGTTAACCCAGTAACATCTCCATTTAAGCTCAGTTTTCCATGACTTACGTTAATAGAAGCACGAACAGGTAATCCGTTACTATCTACATCACTGACCTGGATACGATTGTTGCCCTTAAACACCAGGTTAGTATCTTCATTAACGATCTGGTTCACTAAAACCTGAATCTTAGGAGCATCATTGATCGCGTTAACGGTAATTCCGATTGTCTTTGTATCAGTTTTCTCACCACCACCACCTGTATTTCCTAAGTCATTAATGTTAACCTGCACGGTTGCTGAACCATTAAAGTTAGCATCAGGGCTAAAGAGCATTCCGCTCAAAGCATTGTTGATATTAACAATGCTACCTGTAAATAGTAGGGCTGCATCGCTCAATCCATCTCCTTGAGAGAAGATCAATCCAGATGTGCTACTTAAGGTTAAAACGCCATGTGTGGCGGTCAGGGTCACTTTTACAGGACTGCTGCCTGCATCCGGATCTTGAATAGAAATCAGGTCGTTGCCAACGAAGGTGAGCGCACTATCTTCATTAAGATTGCCAGTAGTAGGAGCTGTTACTACAGGTGCATCGTTTTCAGGGGCAATAGCGATCACAGCTTGCGCGATCGCACTAGTTCCTCCATCTCCATCGTTGACGGTAATGGCGATCGTGCGCTGCTCACTGGGTGTATCAGAAGTATTTTGATAGGTTAAATTTTCAATTAGTGCTTTAACAGCTGCTACGGTCGCTTGAGCATTGAAGTTGACTTGTAAATCTAATCCACTCGCTCCAGTTTTATTGCTATCGATAGAACCAATCACGGTTCCTTCAAATAGAATGGAGACGCCTGTGACTCCAATTTGTCCAGAACCAGTCCCTTGATTACGAATAGAGAGATTATCTTCTAGCCCTCCTCCTGAACTGTAGATAATGCGTAAAGAGCCTGTATCAAAATTCGATGAATCAACATCCGCAAAGCTGACGCTAGTATCGATCAAAGCAGCTTGATTATTTGCCTCTGTTGCGTCGAACTCGACCAATCCCGCCAACCCTGAAAGAGTAGGCGCATCATTGACATTCGTAAAATTAATCTGAGTATTTCCGCCTAAAGTCGTGTTCGTTCCATCCTTGACACGAATTTCATAAGATGGGGCAGCCTCACCGCCGTCATGAAAAAATTCAACCTTACCATCGGTGATATTCTGCTGCGTAAAGGATGTTTTTTGAACACCATCCACTAAAAAGTAGCCCTGCCGAATATTAAGTGCTTCAAAAATAAGTTCAGCGTTGTTGTTGTCAACGTCTGTAGCACTCAAATTACTGCTACTCAATTGAACATGTTGTCCTTCTTCAATAGTAAGAGAGTTATTTCCAATCACTGAAGGATCATTAAATGGAACGACAGTGATCAGTGTAGAAACAGGAGTGCTAGTCCCTCCATCCCCATCGTTGATCGTAATGGCAATGGTACGGCTAGCGGAGGGTGTGTTAGAAGTGTTCTGATAGGTCAAGTTTTCGATTAAAGCTTTAACTGACTCAACCGTTGCAGCGACATTTAAAGCCACTTCTAAGCTGCCGCCAAACTGTCCATCCGAATTAATCGTGCCAATTTGAATGCCGCTATAGGTTACAAGATTGTCATTAACGCCAATTAGCCCAGTTCCGGTTCCCTGACTCCGAATCGAAATTTGATCTTCAGGAAGGCTTCCAGTCGTATAAACAACGCGCAGAGATCCACCATCAAGGTTAGCTGAGTCAACATCGTTGAAGCTAACACTATTGTCGATAATTTGGGCAGTGGCATTGAGGACTTGCTCACCCAAAGAAATCGATTGGTTCAAACCACCGAGGCTAGGAGCATCATTTACAGCCGCCACATTAATATTGACCGAGTCAGTCTTGCTACCGACTAAACCACTGCCCGTATTACCTTCGTCATTGGTAGTAATTGTTAGAGTGTCTGCTCCGTTAACGTTGAGATTTCCTCGATAAACCAGCCCGTTTAGCGCAGAGTTGATGGAAGAAACTGTTCCTCGAAAGGTCATCGTTGTATCACTCTGTCCATCACCGTTAAGGAAAGTAAGATTACTCAAATCACCATTCAGCGTTAGCGTGCCTCGGCTCACAGAAAGCGTGACCCGAATAGTGTTATTTCCCTGAACTGCATCGACATCATTGACGGCGATCGCATTTCCATTAGCACTGCTAAAAACTAAATTAGCGTCCTCATTGATATTTTGAGCTGTTCCAGGAATAGTATTAACTGGAACATCATTGACTGCATTGACGGTAATTGCGATCGTATCTATATCGGTTAGAGGATCACCGTTGCCTGTGTTACCCAGATCGCTGGTCGTAACTGTCAGAGTATCTGAACCGTTAAAGTTTGAATCTCCTCGATAAATTAAGCCATTTAGGGCAGCATTAATGTTTGCGATCGCTCCGACCATACGAACTGTGCGATCGCTTGTTCCTGTTCCTATAGGGAATTGCAATCCGGTTCTGTCGCTAAGGGTCAGCGTACCGCGATCGACTGATAGAGTAACTTGAGCATTGCCTGTACCTTCATTCACATCTACATCACTGATGGCAATGGCATTGACTCCACCAAAGACTAAGTTGGTGTCTTCATCAATGGTCTGCGCTCCCGGTATTGTATTGATTGGTGCATCATTGACCTTTTCGACCGTAATGCTAACGGTCTTACTATCCGTCAACTTACCGTTTGCTCCACTGTTGCCTAAATCATCCACATCAACTTTAACGGAAGCGACACCGTTAAAATTGAGGGTTGGCGTAAACACCATATTACTCAGGGCAGTATTTAGGCTAGCAACCATTCCCCGAATTGTCATTGCGGCTGAATTAGAGCCGCTACCGCTAACAAAGCTCAATCCAGCGGTACTGCCCAATGTTAAAGTACCGTTTGTGGCGGTTAAATTCACTTCAACCCAACTTCCGCTCGCATCCACATCTGCGATCGCAATCAACTGATTGCTAGTGAAAGTGAGCGGATTGTCCTCACTAATTGTCTGTGCTCCAGGAACCGTAATGACGGGTGCATCATTTTCTGCGGTAATGGCGATCGGCAAAGCCACCATTGCGCTGGTTCCCCCATCTCCATCGGTCACTACGATAGACAATGTACGACTAGCGGCTGGAGTATTGGAAGTGTCTTGATAGGTCACATTTTCAATAACTGCTTCGATCGCTGCTGGAGTAGAACTACCGTTAAAGCTAACGATTAGATTCTTCCCATCTGCTCCATTAGAAGTTTGGTTAACGCTACCAATGGTCACATTATTATATTGAACGATCGAGCCATCGTAACTCACCAAGCCAGTGCTGCGAATTGAGAGTTGGTTCTCAATGCCACCCCCACTGCTGTAGCTAATGATCAGTTGTCCACCATTAAAGTCTGGAGAGTCTGGATCAGTTAAAGTAATATCGCCATCCAACAGGATAGGGACAGTATTAGTACTGTTTTCTAACAGATTGAGTGAGCTGGTAACTCCAGATAAGGTTGGAGCATCGTTAATCCGTGTGAAAGCAATTGTTGCCGCAGCAGCCTGAGTAGGCGGATCAAGATATTGATCGTTAACTGTGATACTAAAGGACGGAGCATTCTCGCTCCCATCGTGAAGAAAACGAACCCGCTGGTTGTTAATGTCATCCTGGGTAAAGGTGACGGTTGGAGATAAAACAACCGTTCCATTGATCTTGAAAGAGCTGTACTGAATATTGCTAATGCTATAGGTGATATTCGCTGCGCTGCTATCAAAGTCTGGTGCATTAAGATTTTGCGGCGTAAGAACTAACTCTTGCCCTTCTTGAATGGTTAGTGTATTCGTAGTCAAACGAGGGTCAGTCAAAAACCGAATGGATTGCACACTGCCCAAACTGGGTGCATTGACAGAATATTGAATTCCATCAGGACCACTTAACCCAACGCTAGCAGTTGCCCCGTTGTCGTAAGCAACATTCCCAAGTGAGACATCAGAGTAAACAAAATCAATTTCGTTACTACCTTCATGCAAAATGACTTGAAAGGTAATACCGTCGCCGACATCTCCATCTGCAACGTTATTCCACTCAAGCACGAAGGTTCGGTTTCCACTGCCGCCAGCACCAAAGGATTGAAAGTAAACATTCCCATTCGACCCCAGAATTAGATCAGTCCAATATGGAAAGATTGCAGGAACCTTCTGCTGTGTTTGTGGATTAACAACGGGTAAAAAAGCATTGTTTGGTGAAACACTGCCGCTGTTAGTGCCAAGAATAATTCCACCGTTAATGCCAACCGTAATGTCGGTGACAACTGTTCCATAGAAGTTAAAGCTGAAAGGAATGGTAAGTCCAACTTCACCATCATCATTTTCATTAAACTTGGGTTGTCCGGCAGGAGCATTCTGTTCGGTAGCACGATAAATTCTTGTTCCTGTAGTCGCAATACTTTGAAAGGTGACGTTAGGGTTATTAACCACATACCGATAGAAGCCATCCCCATCTGCATAAGAGGGTAAAACTCCTGCATAAGCTTCTTCCACACGAGGTTGAAATGCTAACTCTGCATCTGCTGAACCAATACGAACTGCTAAATCCCAATTACCACCCAAGCTTGAATGCCCAACTGGAGTATTAGAAGCACGAACAGTAGCACCTGTTAGCTGATGAAGTTTTTCAACAAACTCAAATCCTGCGTCTCCGGCTGCAACGTTACAACCATAAAGCACTAAGGATGGAGCGATCGCTTTTAAAGAACCAGGAAACCACTGTTTCAACTGTTCAGCGTAAAGCGCTAGCGTTTTGAGGCTAAATTCAATGCCGACTAGAGAGAGAAAGCCAGGAGCACCATGAGCCACAATGTGAACACTTTCAATGTGCTTATATTGGGTCAATACCTGAGTGATTTGTAGAATGCCGTCTGTCTCAGGAGATAAGAGAAAGACTTCAGCATCAGGTTTCACGCAAGAGATCAAGTGTTGATAGGATTCAACCTGACTATCAACAAAAATAATTGTATGGTTACAAGTTACGTGATGCCGATCATGTGCTGAGGTCATATTAGCTCCCTTATGGCTGAAAACAGTTGACTATATATAGATTTGAAGAATAAGTTTCAAAGCTTGAAAGCGCTATTGAAGCAATCATTTTTGCGTGTTCTCTCAACAAGAACGATTTCTCTCTATAAACACTTCAAATGGCCTAGCTCTTCATATATGAGTATTCCCCAAGAAAAGTATTTATTACCAAGGTAAGGAGACTTGTTCTAATCTTGACAATTGAGACTCTAGCTCTTGCCTGAGGAGTACCGTAGGCGATCGCCAAGCCATTGAATTACGTAAGCTTTGGCTCAAACCACCCACTCAACGCAGTCTAGAAACATACTTTCTACCGTATATATACTTAGTTTGTTATGGGGGGACAATCAGAATTTAGAGTACTTATGTAGAATCTCTGAAATCTTAGTAAAAGATATGAAATTTGCTTCTCAGCTAGAGTTTTTGGGAAATCTAAATGTAGAGAATCGAGAACAAGCTTTTTGGAAAGTGTAGATACTTTAAAGGATCATTTCTATGACAGACTTCAACTCCCTTCCATTTATATCTGTTGGTGAACAGATGATCTCACTGGGTCAAGCGCTCCAGTACCTACAGCAATCCAGCAAGCTTGGCCCTTTCGTTACTGAGATTGTGGGCCAACACATGCTGCGTGAAGAATTAGCATCCCGCACTGATTTAGAAGCCAGTGTTGCAGAACTAGAATCTCAAGCCCAAAGTTTTCGAGAGAAGCAGAATTTAACTGATCCTGAAAACTTCCAGAAGTGGCTGTCAGAACAGAGTTTGACCTATACAGGATTCCACAATCTCATTGTGGATGCGATCAAGTTAGAAAAACTCAAGACTCAAATTGCTCAGAAACCCGCATCAGAGTATTTTGAGCAAAATCATGATGCGCTGGATCAGTTCAAGCTAACTTTTATTATTGCGAAAGACAAAGAGGTAACCACTAGATTTCGTCAACGAATAGATCAAGGGCAGTCAAGCTTTGATGAGATTGCTTCAGAATGCTTGAGTGAGTCTTTCCTCAAGCATTCTGACCAGCTTGGTATTAAGCAAGGCACGCTTCGTCGTAAGCAGATTCCAGAAGAGCTTCAAGTTATTCTCAAGGACAATTCGGTTGAGCAGCTCATTGGTCCAATCGAAATTGCTGACCATTGGTGGTTAGTCAAAGTCGAGGATGTTCAATCAGCACAACTGGAAGGGGAGCTAAAACAGCAAATTGAAGCTGAGTTTTTCAAGAAGTGGTTGGTGGAAAAAATGCAAGAGTCTTCAGTTCAGCTAGTCGCCAGTGCTTAAGTTGCTCAACAACAGCCGACATTAGCCTTGCCTCTACGCTATCTTCACAGCGGGAAGCACAAACTTTAGAGTTAAGCAATTCTTCACTCGCTGTAAGTTCTAAATCATTGCTGATTTCAACTCCTTAGGGGCGAATAGTTATTCGCCCCTAAATGCTATCGGCGTAATTTAAATACTGATTTCTCCTGGCCTACCGTTGCAAAATTGAGCGATCGCAACAATTAGCACAATTTTTCTCCGATAAAATCAGTAAAGCTACTAGCGCAAATACGGAGCCTAGGAAAAATTCAGTAAAAAAAAGTACCAAAAAATAGCTTGAGTTACTTATAAATGTAGTGGCTTAGTCTATTTGTGATGGAATAGCAGCTTTTATCCAAAATTCAGCAATTTTAGAAATTCTTCGCTGAAGTCTATAAGTTATTCATTACGTAATTGTGGGTTGAATTAATACCACCCTGTCTCTTGCCTCGTCAAATTTAAATATTAAGCAGTGGAGCCAAAGCTACAATGAATACAGCAAACGAGTACCTTCCCCTTAATTCTCAGGGGTTACAATCCCAAGTGGACTTGTTGCAGGCTCCATCTCTAGTTCCTGGGTTATCCTCTACAAAACCTGTTCCGCCAACATTAGCATCTCTCGATATTTCCACCTTTTCTGAATTATCATTCCCTGCTGCAAAAGCATTTAGTTTTGATATCGGTGATCAATCTGTAACGACACCGTTTCAATTTTCCCTCAGCGATCGCTCTAATCGTTTTCTCCTCAGCCAGAAGGCGGACGAATTTATTGTTGGACAGCCACAATCTAACGATGTATTAACAAACCTTGGCAATCTAGCGATCGCCTCACCCACCCCTTCGATCCAAGAAATTGTCTTTATTGACAAGAGTGTAGATAATTATCAGCAAGTTATTGCAGGTATCGATCCTGCGGCGGATATTGTTATTTTAGATGGCGATTGTGATGGTATCCAGCAAATTAGCGATGCCTTGAAGCAACGGCAAAATATTGCTGCGGTTCACATCATTTCTCACGGAAATGAAGCGAAATTATTTTTGGGCACTACTGCTTTAACTGCTAGCAATTTAGCTCAGTATGCAGAGCAGATTCAAGGATGGAACGCTGCACTGACTGACACCGCAGACCTTTTGATATACGGATGCGATGTTGCCCTCGGTGAAACTGGCAAAGAATTTATTCAGCAATTGAGTCAGTTAAGCAGTGCAGATGTAGCTGCTTCAGATGATCTAACTGGACTCTCTACGTTAGGTGGAGACTGGACTCTAGAATATACAAGAGGCTCAATCGAAGCCACCACCTTGAAGGGTAATTATCAGGGTGTGCTGTTTTCGATGACCATGCAGGATCTCTACACTGCATGGCAATCTAACACCCTGGGTAGTCTAAACTCCCTCACTCTTAGTTTAGACAGTAGCTCAGTTCTGAATGGCTCACTGACAATTGCATCTAATGATGCTAGTTCTTTAAGATTGACAGGAACTAGCTTAGGTTCATTTGTTGGAAGTGGGCTGGGTACAGGCGATGCAAGCGACGATCGCGGCTTAACCCTGTCTAATCTTAACGTAGACTTATTACTTAACGCTGATTCAACTTATACCTATACATTTTCAGGACAAGCGGCTCTTAATAACCTTGCAGGGTTGACGCTGTCTGCCGAGGATGTGACTGCCATCGGCACACAGGCAGGTGCAACAGTCAATCTGACAAACTTCAAATTAGGATTAGGGAGCAATGCGGCTCTCGGTGGTGAAACACTCACCTACAAGGCGCAAAATAATCAGCTTTCTTTTAATGGCACCGATTTATTCACTTTTATTGGCTATGGTGCAGAAACAACCGATAAGAGTGATGATGTCGGGGTGGAAGTTAACAACACAAACTTTGACCTTCAGTTCTCAAACGATAATTACAATTACACAGTGAGCAATGGTAACCTTGCCATTCGTGGTATTGATGGATTAGTTGTTGAGGCAAGCAATGTCAGCGTAACAGGTGATCAGGACAACACATCGGTTACAACTGGAGTATTTTCTTTAGGAATTGGTAATGTAGCCTCGACAAGTGGAAATGCGCTGACGTTTAGTTCTCAACAAACTCAGACCGGGAAGACAGTTGGTTTTAGCTTGAACAATGCCAATCTTTTCGCTGGATATGGCGTTGAGACTGCGGACATTAGCGATGATATTGGTCTTGCCATTACTGACGCTGATGTTAGTGTCAACTTGAATGCTGACAGCAGCTATGATTACAGCATTAACAACGCTACCGCAGCGCTAAAAGGAATTAATGGAGTGACGCTGGCAGCGGGGACTGTCAGTGCAACTGGAGATCAAGCTAGCCTTGCTCTCAGCATCACCAATGCTGATGTGGAAATCAAAGATGTTATCAACCTTAAAGCAAATTCTCTAAATTTTCAGGTTGAAGATACCGGAATTAGTCAAAATGTTACGCTGAGTGGAACAGGCGCTTCTGCATTTGCGGGTTATGGTGCAGAAACAGCAACAACGGCAGATGATATTGGTTTAGCTATTAATAATGCTAACTTCAATCTGCAACTTAATGCCGATCAGACATATAGCTACGCTCTAGATAATGCAGCCGTTGATGTGCGCGGCGTTCCTGGACTAAAGCTCAGTGCTGGGGCAGTCAGCGTTAGGGGTGATCAGACTGGAACTGATCTGAATGTCAGTCTTGCTAATGCCGTTGTCGAGATCGATAACGTGATGCAATTGAGTGGTGCATCGGTTCAATTCACAACTGAAGGGACAGGGGCTAACCACACCGTCAGCTTAAGCGGTACTGGACTCTCTGCTTTTGCTGGATATGGAGCAAATACCACTGATATTAGTGATGACATTGGGCTTGCCCTCAGCAATGCAGACTTTAATCTGCAACTAAAAGGCGATCGCACCTACAGCTATGGTTTGGCAAACGCGGCAGTTCAGGCGCGGGGAATTCCGGGGTTAACGCTGGAAGCGGGGAATATGAGCGCGATCGGCACGCCTACTAGCACCTCGATTAGCTTGAGTCGTGCAACTTTGGGGATTGGCAATGTCTTTGAAGTAGGTGGTGAGCTGGTTGAGTTTCAAATTGTCCAGGCAGGTGCTGGACAGGCTATTACCTTCAATGGCAAAGGCTTATCTGCCTTTGCGGGCTATGGAATTTCCACTCCTGACATGGGTGATGACATAGGCTTGGCGGTCAGCAATGCTGATTTTAACCTGCTGCTGAATGCAGATAAAACTTACAGCTATACCTTAAACAATGCTGATATTGCAGCGCGAGGTGTGCCTGGTTTAACTGCATCAGCGGCAGATGTGCATGTAGTAGGGGATCAGAGCGGCAGTGTTGATTTCAGCACCGCCAGTTTCACTCTATCTGTTGGGAATGCGGTGGGTGTAAGCGGTGATGCACTCGCCATTAGCCTTCAGAATGGGCAGCCCCTTACGATCAGTGCGAGTAATGCCTCTGCTTTAATAGGATATGGAACCGCAACCCTGACAGCTAGCGATGATTTGGGGCTATCAATCAGCGGCGCTGATATTAACGTCCAACTCAACAGTGACCAGACTTACTCGTTCAGCATCAATCACGCGAATGCAGAGTTAGTTGGCATGGAAGGGCTGACCTTATCGGCACAGCAAGTTAATGTTACGGGTGATCAAACCACAGTTAATGTTGCAACTGGAGCCTTTGAATTAGGTCTAGACGGCGTTGGTTATATTGGTGGTGCTGCCCTAGCGATCGATCCGGCAGATACCCCTACTGATCCCTTGCGGATTGCAGCAACGGGAATTCATGCGTTTGTTGGATCGGGCGGCAAGACGGTAGATGAGTCGGGCATTAAGCTCAGCAACGGCAATTTGGGACTGGTGCTTTATCACGGTGCGGCTTACGCGCTAATTGCAGATGGGCAGGGAGGCTTAGTTGGCGTTGATGATCTGAGCTTAGAGGGTAATCTTGCCGTTCGGATTAATCGCACTGGACAGACCGTTAACGAAAGTGTTGCATTAGGAAACGGCAGCACTTTTGATGTGATTTTTGGGCAAGGGCAAGAAAATCAGCTTCGAGTAGAAGGCAGCGTTCATGCCAATGTGGCAGATTCTCTCGCTTTTGGAGGTGAGTTCTCGTTAGAGTTATTTACCGATCGTATTCTTGGTAATCTAAACCAGACTTCAACGCTCAGCAATACGAGTTTTAATCTGGCAGAACAGCAGGTTCCTGTTGGGGAATCTTTCTATCAACAGCTTTTGACTACGCTGGCGGCTGAGAAAGCTCGGTTAGAAGGCAATAATTCTACTGTTAAAGCTATTCAGGCGACAGTCGATGGGCTTGCCTTTAACGAGAACTACGTGGATATTTTGGGCGATCGCCTCAATTTCCAGACTAATCACGGGTTTGTGAACGGTCAGAAGGTGATCTATCAGACAGGGGCAGGGAATGCTGCCATTGGTGGTTTGCAGGACGGGCAAGAGTATTACGTTGTTTCTGCCAATGGACAGAGTTTACAGCTAGCATCGACTCTCAACGGAACGGCGATCGACTTGACCAGCGCTGGCCTAGGGACGCAGCAACTCAGTCAAGTCCTTGACTTCACTGCTACCAATCAGATCCATGTAGATTTGCAGCAGGAAACGATTCTATTCAACGCGGCGCATGGCTTAGTAAACGGCAATCGGGTGCGCTACGATGCGGCAAATAATCCACCGATTGGCGGACTGAAGAATAGTCAAGATTATCTAGTCGAAGTGGTTAGCCCCACGGCTGTGAAGCTCAAGGATCTGACGACTGGAGCGATCGTAGACTTGACTTCTGACAGTCAGGGAAATCATCTCTTCCGACCCGTGATTCTGGCTGCTGGCGGTAACGGCAGCAATGGTGGAGTCAACGTTGATGCAGATACTATTGTCTTTGCAACTCCCCACAATTTGCAAACCGGAGACGAGATTCAATACTACAGACCCTATCAAGGGCAGGCAGTCGGCGGCACCCTAAACACGCTATTGACTCGGCAAGATGTCTATCCTTACAAGGTTCAAGTTGTTAGCCCGACTGAAATTAAGTTACTGAAGAATGGCAATGTTGTTGACCTAACCAGCGTGGGTCAAGGCTTGCATGTTATCTCCTTGATTGAAGAATCAAATGGCGATCGCAGCCACTTAACGTTCCACTCGCCGACTACTCAACCCATCCAATTTGTTAACAGCACCACCATCAAGCTTGGTTATGCTCATGGACTAACGACGGGACAAACCGTTACTCTTCAACTTGATCCTGGTGCAGCTTATCCCAAGACTCCGATCGCTGGGCTAAATGCAGTTGCTTACTCCACACAACCCAAAGTTTACGATGCTGCCAGTAACAATATCTATCATGTCAAAGTCGGAGGCAACGGCAGCCTGCAATTCGCAGCATCGGCTCAAGATCTAGCTGCTGGCAACTTTATTGCCATTCAAGCCCCTAGCGGTAAAGCAGGCTCTGGCTTCCGTCTAATGCCTACCTGGAGCTTTGGTTCAGCCTCTCAACCAAACATGACAGAGCAGTTGGGCGCTCCGATTGCCTTTACGGCCAGCAACCACATTGAGGTTGACGTTGACTCCAATACGCTGATTCTGCCAACTGCGATTGATCTAAAACCGGGCGAAAAAGTGCAGTACCGCAGCGGTGGAACAACGCCCATTGGCGGGTTACAAGATGGTTCGTCTTACTACGTCGTGAGTAACCTCAACGGCAGTGTAAAACTGTCTGCAACAATAGGCGGTGCGCCGATCGACCTGACTACCGCAGGCGGCAGCGGCAATCATAGTTTCGTGCGAACTGGCATTGATTTTCTGACCAATAACGACATTGCGCGTCAGCGCCGCGATGCAGCAGTCTCTCTGCAAGAACGACTAAGCCGTGACCTGGGCATTCAGGTGACGTTGGACTCTGGAACCGCCACGGAAGCAGCTAATGCAAACGATCGCGGCGTACAATTTCACAATATTAGCGTTACCTACGATGAAGAGCAGAAAGATAATAGCAAACTTCTAGCAGGTATTACTAATGGCTACGCCTTTATGGGTACAGGGTACAATACGCCCGATGAAACCGGAATCAAGATTACTGATGTTGAACTAGGTTTAGCCCTCTATAAAACGATCGACTACTCAAAGCCGATCGCGGCTCAAGAGAAAATGACCTACGCCTTAGTAGGTGGAGGCGCTGGAGCGATCGTTGGCGTTCCAGATTTAACACTAGAAGGAACCCTAGATATTCAACTTAACCGCAGCGGACAGGCAGTTAATGAAACTATCACCACACCTGGCGGCAGTATCCAGGTTGCTTTTGCTCAGCCTGATGACGTGACCCGCATTAACGGCACGGCCAAACTCCAAGTCAGTGACCATGTCAGCCTGTCAGGAGCCTTCAACATTGAGAAGGCAAACAACCAGTTAAAGATTGGTGGAACCAATATTACCGCTTTCGCAGGCGTTGGACTGAATACGCCTCTTACAACTGACGATACTGGATTAAGCCTCAGTCAGGGTAGCTTTGATTTCACTCTCAATAACGATAAAACCTATAACTACAGCGCAACGGGAACTGTCTCAACCGTTGGTATAGACTTCCTGAAATTATCGGGAACCGCGATCGCCACAGGGGACAGCACAGGCAACCTCGACGTTGCGCTTAAAGGGTTAGACTTCACCCTCGACAACTATGCCAAATTGTCAGGGGATTTCACCTACTCGGTTGCCAATGTTAACAACGCACGCACGATCAAATTGGGCGCAACCCAAGCATCTGCTTTCGTCGGACTGGGGGCAGCTACTCCAGAAACTACAGATGATACTGGGTTAAGTCTAACCAACGCAGGCTTTGACTTCACTCTTAAAGCCGATCGCAGCTATAGCTACAATGCCAATGGCACAGTTGCGGCAGTCGGTATGGATTTCCTGAAATTATCGGGAACCGCGATCGCTACAGGGGACAGCACTGGTAATGTCAGCGCTGCTCTCAACAATCTCAACTTTACCCTAGCAGACTACGCTCAGTTGAGCGGTGATTTTGACTTCTCCATTGCAACTCAAAACGGCGCACAAACCGTTAAGCTCGGTGCTACAGGCGCAACTGCCTTTGTCGGGATCGGAGCAACTACTTCAGACACCACAGATGATGTTGGGCTACGCCTTAGCAATTCCGACTTTAACTTTACGCTGAATCCAGACAAGACCTACAAGTACGATGTCAACGGGAGTGTAACGACCGTTGGACTGGATCTGATTGACTTTACGGGCAATGCTCAGGCGATCGGCGATAACAATTTAGTCAAAGTTAAGCTGAATCAGCTCAATCTCAATGTTTCTGATTATGTGAGATTGAGCGGCGATTTTGACTTCTCGATCGCCACCCAAAACGGTACGCAAATCATTGATTTAAGCACAACAGGTGCATCGGCGCTGTTTGGTACAGGTGCAAGGACAATTGCCACAGCAGATGATATTGGCTTGGGCTTAAGTGGTGTAGCGGGCAATCTACAAATCCGTAAACCCCAGAATGGGGCGCGATCGATCGCCTACTCCATTGATGGAGATATTAATCTGGTTGGTATCAATCAGTTGTCTTTAGGTGGCAAAGTCAGTGCCCAATTGAACCAGTCACCGACTGACGTTATTCTGGGCGGCAAGACGATCGCAGCCGGAATCAATCAGGTGACGGGCAAGGGAATCAGTCTGGGTATTTCAGGGCTAGCTGGACTCGACAGTGCGATCAGCGGAGATGTTCTCTTTAAGATTCGCGAATCAGATGGCGCAATTCTGGCTGCGGTTCAAAATGTCAACGCCCAGATCAGTTTGTCGGGGGTCAATGTTGGCGGTTCAGTTGATGGAACTTCAGGTCAAACCGGAGATTTAACCGGAAATTTGATTAACGGCACGCTAGGATTGATTCTGCTCAAAGATGGACAGTACGCCCTCAAAGGTTCAGCTTCAGCGAGCCTGGTTTTAGGTGGAACGGTTGAAGTTGGAGGAGACCTGGGAATTGAAGTTGTCAATATCAATGAGGCAACGTTCGGGGTTAGCAATCCCTTTAGCATCAACGAAACGATCGCTGTTGACAATCAATCGATCGCCGTCAACTATACAGGCATCACAAAGGATCTATTCAATTTCACAACCAGCAATCTATACATTGATCTAATTCTCACTGACACAATTAAAACTGCACTTCGTAGCGCTGCGGGAACGCTAGATGGAGTCAAACAGAATCTCACGCCCCAATACCAAAATGGAAAATTAATTTCCGGTAGTGAAAGCTTGCTTTCTTATTCGATTCCACTTGCTGATACGTCATTAGACAAAATCTTAGGCATTAGCAACTACCTGTCACTTGGCTCTTCTATTACTGAATACCTGGATAAACCTGTTGCTCCCAATACTCAACAAACGCTATTGGGGCTAATGGCGTATCTCAAAGAAGATTGGTTGCCAACGCTGCCGATTTATCAAGGCTTGGACTTTGTTTACGACAAAAATGCAAAGACCTTAGCATTGACCTATAAATCAGATGCAACCTACAAGACCAATCTTGCATTTAATCTCGGTGCAGAAGCGAAGAAATTTGGTCTGGAGGTGACAGGTGACGCAACCGTAGAGTTGGCAGTCAATGCTGGAATTGACTTTGCTCTCAACTTTGGCTGGGGAAGTGGTGTTAGCACCGACTTTACGCTTAATAAACTCAACTTCGATGCGTCTGCTAGCGTCAATGATTTAGTCTTCGGCGCATACTTAGGGCCTCTGGAAGCTAGCTTAGGCTCCTACGATGCAGGCAAAGAGAAAGGAAAAGTCTCTATGGCGATCGGCGGTGGTTTAACTTACACCGATCATGACAGCAACTCCACGACTCCCAAGAAGTTTAACTTTACCGTTAACAATGGCGGCACAATCAGCGCAGACCTGCCCTTCTATGCGTCTTTGGCAGGAAAGGATCTAGCTGCCAATGGAACCCCCAGAGTTCTTTTGAATGGCTCAGTCTTCACGACGGACGCTCAGGGCCAGCTTGCTCCTGGAAATTTCGCCTTCACCACTCAGAATTTTGATAAACTGCTCAACTTCCGAAACTTCAGCATCGTCGATATTGTACTGATGTTCAAGGATATGGTGACTTGGGCAGAGCAGTATCGAGACTACGAGGTGATGAAAACCTCCATTCCGTTCGTTGATCTCTCCCTAGGAAATGCCCTTGATTTTGCCTCGGCTATCAATGACAGTGTTATTTCTAAGATTGATTTCTACAAGCCAAGAAAGGATATTCTCAAGGGTGATGGCGGGAAATTAACGAACGTCACGGTCAACAATCAAGCGATTCAACGATTTACTGATAGCGACACGACCTTTAACGCTTCTTATCTCGGCAAGTACATCACGCTTGAGGGTGTTGGGATCTTTAAAGTCACAGCCGTTGCAGCAAATGGCTCTAGCTTAGACTTGACTCAAGTAGATGATACTCAAACGGTGTTGTTTGAGGTAGCAGCTAATCCCAATTTGGGCAGTCTAAACTACGTCATTCATGAAAAGCAGGAGATGATTCGCAGTCTCCAAGAATTCATTGTTGCGGTGAATAAATCTGGCGTTTTGCCCGTTAATGTTCCGCTAGAGTACGATCCAGTTGCTAATACCTTCAGAGTTCCTTTTGCCTTTAAGCAAGATCTGCCTGTTCTAAACGATCTGCCCCTCAACTTCGGCATGGATCTGGGCAATCTATCCCTATCTAGCAGCTCGAAAGCCTCACTCAAAGCAGGGGTTGCTGGTCGAATTGATTTCTTAGTTGACTTTAATGGTCGAACGCTGACCGACGCGGCTGGAAACATACTCAAAGATGGAGCCGGGAATGCTCTCACCAGTGTTCAACTGTTTGTTGATAATGTGCAGTTAAAGGGTGATGTCAGCTTTGATGTCACAGATTTAACGGTTGCCGCCAAGCTGGGCTTCCTGGGGTTAACCGCAGGCGGTGCAGGAACTGGATCGGAAATTCACGTGGGCGCGTCGATCGCCACTGGGTTAACAGGTCGTCAGAGCCTAAACGACTTACTGGGAGGCAATCTTTCCAAAGCCTTCTATCTTAACTTGAGTGGAGATGCCTACGCCCGATTGAAGGGATTAGAGGTTGATGCTGGATCGGGTGTTGGTTTCACTATTTCCCCTGATGTAGAACTGGGCGTATATCTGCCGAATTTACTCAGCCCTAAAGGAACGCAAGTTGTCACTCAACCTCTTGGACAGACCTTTGATCTCAAAGCTCAAATTATTGCAGGCACGCTGAAAAATGAAGGGGTCGTTGTTGTACTCCCTGATGTTGCAGAACTACTCAGCTTTAAGAACTTGAGCTTCTCAGATATCGTTCGGGGTTTACGGGCAGGGATCGATTTCCTGAATAGTTCGCTGGGAGATCAGCCTTTCTATACGGCGGCAATTCCAGTTATCGATCGCTCCCTGAAAGAGACCTTCACCTTCATGGACGATATCGCTGCCAGACTCCAGATCATCGCCGATAATCCGGCAAGCGCACTGCAAGAGGTAGAATCGACGATCGAGCGGATTCTAGGTCTGACCGATAACAACTCGCTGGCACCGCAAGATCAGAAGTTCTCGCTGTATCTGAAAGATAATATCCTGAATTTGCATCTGGGTTGGGAAAAGATTTTCTCTGAGCAGTTCGGCTTTACGCTCGATTTAGCCACGCTAAAAGAACTCTCTGGGGATGCAGGGGCGACTGCATTGGATGCAATTAACTCACTGGTGGATATCAACAGTAAAGCGACGATCTCGCTGGAGGCGATCGCTAAACTCAACTTTGATATTGGCATCAGCCTTGCCAGCCTTAAGAGTGGCAGTCCCGAAATCTTCCTTTACGACTACGATGCGGCGACGGGCAAAGGGACTCACGCTCAGGTAGGCGTTCGTTTAGCAAGCAACGACTTAAACCTGAACTTCAAGGTGGGGCCCATGAATTTGGGAACAACCAACGCGACGGTTGTTCTGGATGGCGACGGAAACATTGCTACAAAAGACTATGCCGGATTATTGGCGGGTCTTGATCAGAAGGCGGGAACCCTGCCAGATGACGGAAAGTTTTATATCGGCAAGGAAAACTTCGGCGATAACTTCACTGCGAAAGTAGTCGGCGGTTTTAACGTCAACCTGCCCATTTACCTAGATGTCTTTGGGTACAAAACTCAGTTAGATCAACCCATTAGCGTCAAGACAAATCCTGTATATGGCGATCAGGGCTTGACTCAACTGTTCAAACATATTACCAACAGTCCAGATAAAGGAGCGAGCGCACCTATTATCATGACTTTCCCGGACATTCGGGGAGCCTTTAGTCTCTTGGGTGGTAACTTCTCTGTTCTGGCAATCCTCAACGATCCAACCGTCATCATTGATGGTGTGGATACGGCAGTCGGGATGCTTGAACACATCATGGACTCGAACCTAGCTCAGGACATTCCCTTAATTGGGGATAGCTTAGCGCGAGGCGCACATTTCCTACGGGATATTCGTCAGGGTGTACTTGCGGATCTGCGGCAGAAACTCAGTGGCAAGGGCAAAGCGATCGAGGTTATCCGACAAACTCTCTGGGATGTTTTAGGGCCATCTCAATTAAATCTGCTGCTCGATCGTAATGGGGATAAACAAATCACGATCGATGATGTGATGGTCGGATGGTATGACGTTAAGGGCAATTTGCTGCAAGCCTGGCAGGTTGGCAGTAATCTCCCTGCTAAAACCGATGCAATTCAGTTTGACGTGAAGCTAGGCGGCAAGATCTTTGGGGCCGGGTTAGATTTGCCGCTAGACTTCGACCTACCTGGTTTCAGTCTAGAAGTGGATGGGGGTCTTGGTCTAGATTTAGGCTGGAGCTTTGACTTTGGCTTTGGCATCAGCGTTAGCGATACCTTTTACATCAGCACCAACAAAGACCCCAGCCAGAAGGAATTGCAGCTTAGCGTCAGTGCGTTCCTAGATGGTGACGCTAGCACGGTAAGTACACCCCAGAATGCAGAGATTTTCAAAGCGAAAGGACAGCTTCTCTTCTTTGGCGCAGATTTAGTAGACAATCGACCCAACAGTAAAGCGAGCGGTCTTTATGGTGGTTTGTCTCTTGATGTCATCGGCGATGCGCGAGGTCGTCTCACTTTCAACCGTCTTCTGTCTGGTAAGTTGGGAGAACTCTTCAAAGTTGATTTTGGAGTCACAGCGGATTTAAGCCTGAAGACAACCCTCGGATTAGTCGGAGTTGGAGGTCTACCTAATCTCAGAGGCGATCTAGATGTGCATTGGGATTGGCAGGTGGGCAAAGCCTTTAAATCTCCCGGTGTCAACATTAAGAACCTGGAGGTGGATCTGGGTAGCTACGTGAGCGGTTTTCTGAAGCCGATCGCCGACAAGCTGCATGACACTCTTGATCCATTGATGCCCATCGTCAGAGTTTTGAACCAAAAAGTGCCTGGGCTGAGTATTGTCACCTCAGATGACACAGTTAAGGGGATGATCAATCTCCTCATGCAGCTCAAGGGCTATAGCCCGATCGACTGGTCATTCATTGATGAGGCAGAACAAATTTATGCGCTTTCTGGCGCACTAGCCAACCTCAATCCAGGCGACTGGCTATCTTTGGGCGACATTATGGGGTTGGGAACAGCCGCGCCCACCAGCATTGCAACGACCAAAGCCTCTTCGGCAGGGTTTGCCCAGCTGGAATCCTCTTTAAAGGAGAACACTCGCCAAGATGCTAAACCTAGTGGAACAACTAAAACGCCTCGTTCGGGCTTCCAGGTATTGCCTTACCTAAAGGATGTTTCCAACTGGATGAAAGTCCTCAGCGGCGGGGATGCCACGCTATTCACCTATGAAATGCCACTGATTCAATTCCAAGCTGAATTGAAGGTATTGCTATTCAGCTATGGTATCCCCGATATCGCTTCCATCGATATCAACGCGATCGCCCGACTTTCCGCTACAGCAGATCTAGGCTTTGGTTACGATACCTATGGCATTCGTAAGGCGATCGATACAGGGAACCCCCTATATGCCCTAGATGGCTTCTACGTCATGGATTGGGATATGAAAGGGCAGGAAAAACCTGAATTCAAGTTCAAAGGCTCTATTGGCATTCAGGGTGAACTCGATGTGTTTGTTGCCAGCATTGCCGCAGAAGGGCTAATCAGCCTGAACCTGAATGCGGATTTGCAGGATATTGAGAAGTCTACGTTGACAAAAGATGCTGCTGGATATGTTACCGATCAAACTTGGAAAGGAGATGGCAAGATCCGGGGTTCAGAGATCTACACGATGCTCACTTATGACGATGGTCTGCCTATCCACGTTGAAAACCTCCTCAACATTGATGGCAGCATTAATTTTGAATTGAATTTGGTGGGACAGGCATTTGGGATTGGATTCCATGAAAACTTGTTAGATGTAGAACTCTACAAGTTCAGATATGACGCACCTAAAGTTCAACCTAAGCTTGCAGAAGTGATTAATGGAGTTCTGTATCTGAATAGCGGCGATCGCGCTGGCAGTCGCAAATATGGTGATTTAACCGATGGCGGTGAAGCCTTCTTCCTTTACACCGATAAGAAAACAGGCAGTGTTGGTGTGGAATATGACGGTTACTACCAGCTCTTTTCGGGTGTTACCAAAGTCATAGCGCATGGTGGCGCAGGGGATGATACGTTCGATGCTTCTCGCCTAGATAATATCCTCGTCGAATTTTACGGCGGCACCGGAAATGACAAGCTAATTACAGGGAATGCAGGTGGGTTCTTGGACGGCGGCGATGGCAACGATACTTTAGATGCCTCCGCCAGTTCAGGTGTGATTAACATCAATCAGCTCAGTAGCGAAGCAAGACAGATTATTGGGGCAGTGATAAGCGGCAGCAGTTGGCTGATTGGGGGCAAAGGAGACGACAACTTAAAGGGTGGCAAGGGCATTGATCGACTCATCGGCGGCGATGGAGAAGATAAGCTAAGCGGTGGTGCTGGAGATGACTACTTAGATGGAGGCAGCGGTGGAGATACAATCGATGGAGGAGATGGGAACGACTTCTCTGTGATGGATAAAGAGTTTGGACGCGATCGCTGGACTGATGATAAAGGCGGAAGCGTCTACGATTTCTCTCAAATCAATGAAGACCTCGAAGTCTACATTAGTCAACTCAGTATCACCGTCAGAAGACAAGGCACTGACAACGAACTCAAAGTAACTGGAACTAGCTCTGTAAATGCTTTGGCAAATCTGAAGCTGGGCAAAGGCAATGACAAAATTACCATTACCCGACGTAGCGTCAGCCAGTTCTTGAAAATTGACTTTGGGGACGGTAATGACCAACTGATTGTTGAAGATGTAGGAACTCAAACAGGTGGACTCAATAGTTCCTTCATTAATGGATTAGGCATGGGCGGTACAATTGAGTACCTCAACCTAGAAGATCTGAAAATTCAGCTTGGTTCCAATAGCGACATCTTTACAGTCGCAACGACCCATGGCGGTGTTACTACCCTAAACACAGGCGAGGGGGCGGACACTGTCACCGTTGACACAACGGCTGGCGAAACGTATATCAACACAGAAGATGATGAAGATATTGTTACCATCAAGAACACAGGGATAAAAACTCGAACTTATGTAGATACTGGCAAGGGAAATGATCTTGTTTCAGTTAAAACGATTGATGGTGAAACCAAGATTAACTTAGGTGACGATGACGACGCGATTAATGTAAGTAATTCAAATACCCAGGCCGAAGGAATTCGCGATCGCCTGACCATCAAGGGTGGCTTAGGATTGGACACACTCACCGTTTTTGATACTGGAGAAACGGCTGATTCTGTGGGCACTCTGACCGATTCTCAAATTACTGGATTGGGAATGGTTGGCTTCATTGACTACGGCACGTTAGATGTAGTGTCAATCAACCTAGGTTCTGGCAGTGACACCTTCACCATTCTAGACACCCATAGCACCCAAACCCAACTCAACACAGGTAAGGGCGGCGATACCGTTTTCATTGAGGCAATCTCAGGTAAAACAACGGTGAAGGGCGGCGAAAATAATGACATTATCAATGTTCGGAGCATTGATAAGCTGGTAGATCATATTGCTGCTCAACTTACCTTACAAGGTGGCACTGGTAATGACATCCTCAACGTAATTAATTCTGGTGATACTAGCAATAACACCGGAACTTTAACAGGTAGCCAGATTGCGGGCTTGGGAATGGCAGGTCAAATTGACTACGGCAGCTTTGAACTCCTTGATCTGCAATTGGGATCGGGTCAAGATACTCTCAAAATACTTAGCACTCACACAGCTATTACTCAAATTGATACGGGTCTTGGAGATGACGTATCGACTGTCGAGACTGTAGCTGGAGAAACCATTCTGAAAGTAAGCGATGGAGATGATGTCGTTAATGTAGGCACTCCAGCCAAACTACTGGATTTCATCAACGCTGCTCTGGTCGTTAAAGGCGGAACGGGCCACGATCAGCTCAATGTTGACGATTCAGGCGATAGTAATGGCAACCAAGGCCAGTTGTCTGACAGCCGCATCTCAGGATTCGACATGAAAGGCTGGATTGATTACGGAACGTTTGAAACGCTCAATCTTCAGTTAAGCCTGGGCAATGATGCCTTGACGATCGCCAATACTCACAATGCCACTACCCTAATTAGTGGATCTGCCGGGGATGATGTGATCCAGATTGAGGCGATCGCTGGTGAAACCGTTCTCAAGACAGGAGAAGGCGATGACTTTATTAATATCAGCGGTGCTGACGGTAAGGTTGACCTGATCAAGGATCACCTAGTCATTAACGGTGGAGAGGGTACCGATCTTCTCAACGTTGATGATTCAGGAGACGGCAGCAGCAATAGTGGAGAGCTTTACGACAATCAGGTGGCTGGACTGGGCATGAGTCAGCCTATTGAATATTCAGGCATTGAAGCCGTTGCTGTAATACTAGGCACCGGAAACGACATTTTTACCATTCGTGCAAACAATGCTGATGCAGCATTCTTGGATACGGGTAGCGGTAACGATTTGGTTAAGGTTGAGACGATTCGCGGTGAAACCACCATCAAGGGAGGCATTGGAGATGATACTGTAATCGTTCATAATTTTGACCGTCGCCTAGAGGGAATTGATGCCTCACTGGTCATCAATGGTGGATCTGGCTCAGATATTGTCCAACTGGATAATTCAGGTGAAGTGGCAGACAGCGAAGGCTTGATTGCCAACGGTCTAATTGCTGGATTAGGGATGGCAGTTGCCATCGAGTATGACAGTGTTGAAGTCCTAAATGTACAACTAGGGACAGGAAACGATCGCTTCCAGATTAACAGCACTCAAAGCACAGAGGTTCAACTCGATACAGCGGCCGGAAATGATGTGATTAAAGTTGAGTCAATCCGATCAGCAACGACAATTAAAGCTGGGCTGGGCGATGATTTGATTGAAATTGGAGCCGATCAACGTCTTGACACAATCAAAGCCTACCTTTCGATTAAGGGAGAACAGGGTAACGACATTGCAGTGCTGAGCGATGCGAGCAATACTGCTAACACAACAGGAACGCTTACTGATTATTCTGTCATTAGGCTAGGAATGGCTGGACAGGTGGACTATGACGCGATCGAAAGCCTCAATATCACCTTGGGATCGGGGCAGGATACCTTTACGGTTATCAGCACTCACCGTGGGGAAACTCAGATTAACACCGCCGTGGGTAACGATACGATCGATGTATGGGCGATTGCAGGGGAAACCACTGTTAAAACTGGGTTTGGAGATGACACGGTGCATGTGGGAAATCAAAGCCAGTCTCTCAGAGGAATTCAAAGTGATTTAGTGATTCGTGGTAGCTTGGGTAGCGATGTTTTACAGATTACCAATACAGGCGCAACCACTGACCCATCAAGTGTAATCACTGACAGCATAATTGCCGGATTAGGCATGGCTGGAACGATACACTATGGCGCAGTTGAGTTGTTAGATATTCAACTTGGTGCGAGTAACGATAGTCTCCAAGTGCTAAACACTCACGCGGGTCAAACGCAGATAGACACAGGCTCAGGCAATGACAATATTTCTATTGCGTCAATCACAGGTGCAACAACCTTAAAGACGGGTAGCGGTGATGACAGTACTATCATAGGTAATTCGTCACGCACGCTAAGCACAATTGCCAACTCACTTATCGTTAAAGGAGAGGCGGGACAAGATTCGCTGATAGTGGACGATTCAGGCGACAAGGCAGACAGTGTAGGTAGCCTCAGCGATCAAAGCATTGTTGGGTTAGGGCTATCTAGCACAATCAGCTACGGCTCGATCGAAGCTATCGATATCAAGCTAGGAGCAGGCAGCGATCGCTTCACTATTGTGGGAACCTCCAGCCAGCAGACAAAATTGAGTACAGGAGAGGGTCAAGATGTCATCAACATTGAAGCAATCTCAGGTGAAACCACAGTTAAAGCAGAAGCTGGAGATGATGTCATTGTGGTTAGCAGTAAGGCTCAAACCGTAAATACGCTAGGCGCTTCATTGATCATTGCAGGTGGCACAGGCCATGACATTCTAGATGTTAATAATGCTGGAGATAATACAAATTCCTCTGTGCTTTTAACTGACAGCTCGATCGCTGGATTAGGCATGAGAGGTGTAATTACGTACGATGCCGTTGAATTTTTCAACCTTGAAACAGGTGCCGGAGATAACTCTCTGATAATCCAAGACACCCACATTAATGCAACCCGAATTCAAACAGGGACTGGAAATGATACTGTTGCTATCAGCGATGTTTCAGGTCAAACCGTGATTAAAACAAGCTTAGGGCAAGATACAGTTCACATTGGAAGTACGCAAAGTGGAGTTGCTCGTATCACACAGCCTCTGACTGTCTCTGGCGGCGGTGGTTTTGACACGCTAAGCGTCAATAATTCTACTGATACAACAAATCAACTTATCTCTTTGACCGATACCCAAATCAACGGATTAGGGATTAACAATGTAATTGATTACGGCTCTTTTGAAATCGTTAATCTAAATCTTGGTTCTGGCGATGATGCTGTAGCGATCGAAGCATTACAGACGGATGAAACTAGCATTAATACTGGAGACGGTAATGATGCTGTGAATATTAAGAGTGTCAATTCAAGTGTTAATTTGGACGGAGAGTTTGGACAAGACGTGCTGGATTTAGAAGTGATTAGTTCTCTACTTAAATTTCTGAATTTTGATGTGATTAATGATTTTTTCAACAAACGTAAGTAGATCAGAGGATGTCTGAGAAGGTGTGAGGCCACGCTAGTCGTCTGAGCATTAAGCGAATCATTGCTACATATGTGAACGTTTCTGATGCTACAAGACTTACCAGGGAAAACGAAAGACCGGATCTCCTGACTGCCTGACAGAAGTGGGTGAAAGCCAATCGTAGTGGGTTGATGGAGAAGGGTAGAGAGACATGAGAAGCTGGAGCTACCACACCTCAGTAATTCACCATGACACACTCTACCCAACTGTATGGTCAATTATTCGGCTTCTTGCGTCAATACTGCCGTGCTAAAGATTTACGGCACCTAAAAGCGTTGGCATGGATGGTGAATGCCTTAATCTGTAGCGGACAGTTGAGTTTGCCTGCCTGGGAACCCTATGTACCGAGTCGAGCAACACAAGCCCAAAGTGTGGAGCGACGGTGGCGACGGTTTTTGGGCAATGCCCGAGTGCGGGTCAGCCATCTGTATGTGCCATTAGTGATGGCAGCATTAAGTGGATGGAGTCATCATCGTCTCTATCTTGCCATGGACACGACCGTATTGTGGAACCGCTATTGCATGATTCATCTGTCGATTGTTTGTTGTGGTCGTGCGGTGCCGTTACTGTGGCGGGTCTTGGAGCATGGCAGTGCGACCGTTGCCTTTGAAGAGTACCAACCGTTGTTGCGAAAAGCGCGGTGGTTGCTGCGCCAGCATCGTGATGTGATGCTGTTGGCAGACCGAGGGTTTGCCAATCATGAGTTGATGGAGTGGTTACAAGCGAGTCGATGGCACTACTGTTTACGCTTACCCTGTGATGTCCTGCTCCACGGTGCCAGCAAGTATCCCAGGATAGTTGGCAGCTTATATCCACCCCTAGGAGAAGCTCGCTTGTACCACCAGGTGCGGTTGTGGGCAGATGGAGTCTATCGGTGTAATCTAGTCTTGGCAACCGTTCAAGGAGCCAAGGAATCCTGGGCAGTCGTCACCGATGAGTCTCCTTCACTGCAAACCTTATGGCAATATGCGCTCCGGTTTCGAGTCGAAGAATTGTTTTTGGATAGCAAGTCAGGGGCATTTGAGTTAGAAGATTCTCGCTTACGCTGTGAAGCAGCATTGGAACGGCTTTATCTGGTTGCGGCACTGGCTCTGCTCTATGCGACGGCACAGGGAATGTCGGTGCAAATCGCGGGTTTGCGTCAACAAGTTGACCCTCACTGGCGTCGCGGCATTAGCTACCTCAAGATGGGGTTGCGGTGGCTTCACGGCGTTATCCATAAAGGACGTCAACTTTTGCCTTCGATCCCATTGCTCCCCAAAGACCCAGAACCTTGTTTTGCCTCGAACCAGGCTGAACGAGATTTTTATGACCAGTTTTGGTTGTAATTGCTCAACTGGGGGGTTGACAAGACTAGGGAAATCGCTAGAGTGAAAGGCATGAAAGAGCTTCCAGACCTCAAGCAACTCACAGACTCCGATAAGGACGCGCTGATCCAGATGCTGTGGGATAAGGTGCAAAAATT
>DATNPL010000165.1:0-2282 GCA_036703255.1 Coleofasciculaceae cyanobacterium | reverse complement strand
GTCTTTGGCTGTCACACCGACTGTGCCCTCACGTCCGGGTAGTAAGTCTTTGATCCGCTCCCACTGGTCATCTCGCAGCGCATAACGTCGGGTCATCATTCCTGCTCTACTGGCTTCTTCTCTGGTCTTGCTATCTCTAGTTTATTACTAATTGATGACACGCCCTAGCCCTAAACTGAAGGCTTCTAATTCAAAATTCTGCCTGTCAAAAAGTAAGTGATCATTTCGCCTTTACCTTTGACTTCGATCGCACCTCGCTGTTCAAATGCATACTTATGCTTGAGCAACTCGTAGGTTTGGGCAGTCACCTGAATCCGTCCTGGCAGACCGTGAGACTCCATGCGGCTAGCTGTATTCACCGTGTCACCCCAGAGATCGTAGGTAAACTTGGTGGTGCCAATGACGCCCGCCCGCACCGATCCAGTATTGATGCCCATGCGCATCATGAGCGATTGCTCAGGTTGCCCCGGCAGATGTGGAATGGTGAATTGGGCAATTTCTTTTTGCATGTCTAGCGCTAGCTCCGCCACAGCTTCGGCATGATCCGATCGCGCCGTGGGCAAGCCGCCTACGACCAGATAGGCATCGCCAATGGTTTTGATCTTCTCTAGGCCATATTGCTCTACTAGGCGATCGAAGGTGGAAAAAATCTGGTTGAGAAGCTCTACGAGTTCTGTCGAAGAGAGCGCTGCCGAAAGCCTTGTAAAGTTGACAATATCGGCAAACAAAACGGTCACTTCGGCAAAACTATCGGCGATCGTCTTTTCTCCTTTTTTGAGGCGATCGGCAATCAGCTTTGGCAAAATATTTAACAGCAGCCGCTCAGATTTTTCTTGCTCAGTCTGAATTTGCTTTAAAAACGCCTGCTCTTGATCGCGAAGCCGCTTTTTCTCCAGACTGGCTCCAATTCTGGCTTTTAGCAGCGTTGGGTTAAAAGGCTTAAATAAATAGTCTTCGGCACCTAGCTCAATGCAGCGCACCACGCTGTCAATATCGTCTAAAGCCGAAATCATGATCACCGGAATATGGCGTAGGGCAGCATCAGATTTGACATGCTCCAAAACCTGATAGCCATTCATGCCGGGCATCATGACATCCAACAGTACTAGATCAAAGGGCTGTTGGCGCAGGGTTTCTAAGGCTTGCAGTCCATCTTCTGCCAACACAATCCTGTGCCCTTGCTTGGTCAGACGGCGCGAGAGCAAATCTCGGTTCATTTCGTTGTCGTCTACGATCAGCACTAGACCCTGATCAGCCATGTTGACAGCTCTTCTGTGAGATGGAATGGGAAGGGAAGTAAGGTGGACAAGCCAAAGTTTGCTTTGGTCTAGCTATACTGTAGCTGCCTGAAGGTTCTGTCAAGTCGTCTTCCAGAGATTTTTCGACCGCTAGAAAATTACTGGTCTGAAGTTCTTTATGGGATGGGACATCTCCTGTAAAAAAGAATAGACCCTTAGGCTGTAACGGCTCTACAGAGCAGCAGCTGAATTTTGCCCAAGAGCCGAGGAAACTCTACAGGTTTGGTGTCGTAGTCGTCACAGCCCGCCTCCACGCATTTCTGGCGATCGCCCGACATCGCATGAGCCGTCAAGGCAATAATCGGGATGTTTTGAGTCATGGATGTTTGTTTAAGCTGGCGTGTGGCTGACCAGCCATCCAGTATGGGGAGGCTCATATCCATCAAAATCAAATCTGGAAATTCGGCTTGAGCCATCTCAACACCCTGCTGTCCGTCGATGGCGATGACTACCTGAAATCCTTTGCGTTCCAACCGACGAGACAGCATATCTCGATTCATTTCGTTATCTTCTACGAGCAGTATTTTAGGCATCCTACTTCCGTCCCTATTTCACTTTTGCATCGTTTTTTTGGCTCAAATGAGCTAAAAGTGAACCTGCAAGCGATCAGCGGCATGCGTTGTTCCAGCACAAAGCGCCATAGAACAACTTCACATCACAACTGCGGATTTTAGACCCTAGAGATGGGAGCAATCCCACTCTAAAATCCTGAGAACCCTTGAATTGGAGGCTACGTAGCTGCCTATGGGGGAGCTACATCAACAACACAATCCATTTCGGCATCCCTCAATTTACGGGAATCTCGATTCAAAAATTCAAGACAGATGCACTTACCCAGAGGATTCCCGCAAAACGGCTGGAGATAACGGTTGTTATTGCTGAGATTTATAACGATCGCTCGGTGTGAGTTCAGCATCGCAGATAGATTGACCTGTAATAGTTTTTTGGAAGTGCCGCGCGGCACATCCAAAAAACTGTTGGATT
>DATNPL010000159.1:0-143760 GCA_036703255.1 Coleofasciculaceae cyanobacterium | reverse complement strand
AAGTGCCGCGCGGAGCGCGGCACTTCCAAAAAACTATTCGATTTTATCTTGTGTGTGAGCCTAAGCTCAGGGGTTGACAAGGGCACTCTACGCCTTTGTCAACCTCTTTTTGAAAGTTGGTAGACCTCCCGATCCGAAGAGCAGATGTGATAGAATGCATGACTGCATTGTTATTTTTATAGGGACAAGCTACTGTTATGGCTCTGTTGCAACAGCGTAAGCAGGAAATCATATCTGATTACCAGGTTCATGAAACCGACACTGGATCGTCAGATGTTCAGGTTGCTATGTTAACCGAACGTATTAATAAACTTAGCGCCCACCTCAAGGGAAACAAGAAGGATCATGCTTCCCGTAGAGGTTTGCTGAAGATGATTGGTCAGCGCAAGCGGTTGCTCGCCTACATTTTGCGTCAAGATAAAGATCGCTACCGGGCCTTGATCACTCGTTTGGGCATTCGCGGCTAATCTCAGCCTGCTGATTCTCTTCCAAGTTAAGGTCATATTCGCAGGTGGTCTATGTCCTCTCAGTCAGAATTAGACTCTTCAAAAGGCAACAGCTCTGAAGCCCCTAGCGGTTCGGATACGGGCGTGAATCAACGCCGACTTTTGCCTTTTGAGCCTAAGAAGAGTCGTAAGCCTGTGGACAAGGCAAAAGACTTAGATAAAACGAAGGGTGCAGACAAGGTAAAAAGCCCAGATAAGGCAAAAAGCCCAAGCAAAGCGAAAGGTGCCGATAAGGCAAAAAGCGGAAACGCTAAGGCTGTTGCGCCAAAGTCTGTTTCTACGAAATTAGGAGGAGTCGAAGGGGTGAGACGCAAAGATGCGATCGCCACTTCAGGCATTCCTGACGTCGTGAGTCGCCGCATGGTTTGGCGGATGGCGCTTCTCTGTGGCATCCCCTCTGCTTTGGGCATGCTGACGTTTGTAGGCAGCTACTTATTGGTGATCAATGACGTCAATCTGCCAACTTACGCCGTTTTGCTGGTCAGCTTGGGCTGGTTTGGCTTGGGTGTATTGGGACTTAGCTATGGCGTACTCTCGGCCTCTTGGGATGAAGAGGTGGAGGGCAGTCGTCTAGGCTGGGATGAATTTACGACCAACTGGGGACGGATGCGGGCAAACTGGCGATCGAATGCCGAACTCGCCAAGGCCGCCAAAGCAGAAATAGAAGCGAAGCGAGCGGCAAAAAAGGCCAAGTCGAGTCAGTAACCTCGCCTGGATAAACGGCTCAACTCCCTCAATCGCCTAAGCGATTTGAATCAAGCTCGGATATTCTTCCAGAAGCTCATCGCGAGTCAGGCTATCGGCTGCATCTTGGGGACTCCAGAGCAGCTCAAAGATGGATAGGTACTCTGGCGATAGGCCAGAGATTTGTCGCAGTGTGGTTTGCAGCTCTTCGATCGTATGCATGGGACGAACCAGAGGGTTGTCATTTTCTGTGCCGATCAGCAAAGTCACCACAATGTAGGCTGCGGGTTCATCGCCAGCCCTCAAAGTCTGTCTGCGAGTTTGTCCGCCGACCTTGGCTAAGGTTTCGGCGTTAAACTTACTGCGCTCCTCGATCGAGATTTGCTCAAAGTGAGATCCGGCTGCCTCACGGCTCTTAAAGGTTTGGGAGTTGGCAAAGACATGAGTCCAGTTTTCGGGCGATCGCAGCAAGGCCAGCACAGACTCTCGGAGCAGCTCCGTTCTGCCTTCGGGCGTTTCGGCGTCTAAATTAAGCGTTAACTCTGTCAGGTCAGTCTGTACTTGCCGCGCCTGCGCCAAGAGCGCTACTTGCAGCTGAGTCACAGTTACTGTGTCGTTTTGCAGATCTTTAGCTACTCCAGAGAGTTCCTCGGTTTGGCTCGTGGCTGGATGGACACGGCGCACTATAAAATACCACAGGAAAATCCCAAAAGCGACGATGCCACCCGCTATCAGAATGAACGTCAAAAAATCTAGAGTGCTGCTAGAACCGTAGGATTGCCCCGCAGGATAAGCACGGTAGGGATAGGGGTCAACGTAAATATGCGTGTTGGTTCTAGAAGGCGTGGTTGCTCGAGGCGTAGTAGAACGAGGTGTAGTGGAAGAACTTCTTGAAGGAGACGATCGCTGAAATGATCCGCCTCGACTGCGCCCACCTGAGCTTTTTGCCTCAACGCGATCGCTACCTAGCTGCCGTGAGAATATCTCCTGCCCATTGATGCCTAAACTGTTGACTAGAGCGAACGCAAGCAATGTTGTGCTGAGTAGGCGCAGATTAGAGAATGAATGAAGTTTGGAGCGATGTGACATATCAGGCAACCTGCGCAATGCGCTGTAAATAGGGAGTCCAGCAGAGAGTTCTGGACTCAGGTTTCCCATTTGCTGAGGTTGTGTCTCAGAAGGCATGTTTAGTTTTGAGAAGGATGCAGCGCCCCTCTCAAAAACATATAGCTCCACGCAATTAGCTCTGTGCAATCAGGGCAGGACAATATTTTTTCTAAAAGCCATGCTCCGCACGGCTTTCGTCCCTTGCCTCAAAGCTAAACCTGAGCAACCGACATAGGGCTGACTCCCGCATTGCGATCGAACAAGACTTTGGGACGCAGCAATATGCGAAATAGAATCCAGAGAGACTGTATTTCGCCCGGAGTATAGCGGTTTTTCCACTGTCCAGGGCGGCAAAACAGCATTTCTACGAGCTGACGCTGCTGTGATAACCCTACAGACTCAAACATCAGCCGCACCGTTGGAAAGTCGCCATCAAACCCGGTTTGGGTCGCTTCAGCGGGCAGGAGGAGTCCGTTCTCCAATATTTCTAGAATCACGGGTGTCCTCTCTTGGAAAGAAGAGGCGGGGAGATCCGAGGCGTGGGCTTCCAGGCCAGGAAGTGGAACGAGCGCTGGAAAACCTGCTTGAGTCAGCGCCACCTCTGCGCCAATTTCGGAAATCATGGTCGTCACGCCGCAAAAAATTTGCTCTATGCCCTCTTGAGTGACTCTGACCTTGACGGTGCGCCGCAAATTAAACCACTCGTAAGGGCTAGGACGCGGCACATCTAACAAAATTAGCAGGGCAATGCCAATCATCATCAGGTTATAGCCGCTCCAGATCCAGCCCAACCCGACCCCCTTAACCTGCTGGGCAACTTCGGGGGGCACCGTGCTCACCCAAGCTCCCTTAATCATGCAAATGCCAAAGTTGACCCAGAGGCTAATTGCCGTTGCCACAAACAGGAGCAGCAGAGGCCATGCCAGGTTCCAATTAAAGGAGAAGCGATCGCTTTGAGTTCCTTTGGGGGTGACTTTAAAGCCGCGTGCAAAGGGGTTGAGCATGGCCTGAACGACCGTGACTGCTAGAGGAAAGCACAGCACCAATGAGTAAATATCGGAGAGCAAGGCAGAGCGCGATCGATAGTTGAGCCAGGAGAATACGGCGACCTGCACCAGATAGTAAGGGAGAAAGAAATACAGCAGCTCGGCTGCCGTTGCCCGCAGCGGAATCACACCCAAAAATGAATAGGCGAGCGGCATAAACACAAAGCCAACGCGAGAAATGCTAGTGAACCAATGGAGCAACCCCTCTAAGTGGGCAAGACGCTGAAGTGGATTTAACCCTTGAATCGTAAGGGGATTGGCCTTGATAAAGAAGGCTTGCAGGGTGCCGCGTGCCCAGCGTAACCGCTGTACGGCATGCGCAGAAATATTTTCGGCAGCTAGTCCGGCACTGAGCTTTTCGTCTAGATAAATCAGGCGATAGCCCTGCGCCGATATCCGAATCCCTGTGAAGTAATCTTCGCTGAGAGAATCGGTGACAAACCCACCTGCTTGCTCTAGAGCCGATCGCCGGACTACAAAGGAAGTTCCTGAACAGATGACGCTGCCTGCTCCATCCCGGATTGGCTGAATTTGCCGATAAAAGACTTCTTCTTCGGGCGTCAAAACGTTCTCTAACCCCAAGTTGCGAGCAATGGGATCGGAGTTGTAAAAGCTTTGGGGCGTCTGGACTAAAGCCACTTGCAGATCTTGGAAAAAGCCAACGGTACGCGTCAAGAAATTGGTTGTTGGCACAAAATCTGCATCAAACACCACCAACAGTTCGCCCTGTGTTTGAGCGATCGCGTGATTCAAATTGCCCGCTTTAGCATGTTGGTTATCCGGCCGAGTCAGGTAGATACAGCCCATTTCTCGAGCCATAGCCTCAACCTCAGGGCGGCGGGTATCGTCTAGCAGATAAACCGTTTTGGCCGGATAGTCGATCGCCTGACAGCCAATCACAGTGCGGCGTAGGATAAATGACGGCTCGTTATAGGTTGGGATGAAGATGTCTACGGTGGGCGTAAACCGACCTTCTGTAACATCCATAGCCAGCCAGTCAGCTTCACGTCGCCGATCGCGCACCCGCAGCATCAGGAAAAGCTGAATGGTACTGCTAGTCAACATGAGCAACTCTAGGGCAAACAGCCCCATACTAAACACGCCATTCAGCGGCGTGCTGACGTTGAGGGTCGAGAGCGATCGCCACAGCAGATAGCGAACGGTCAGTGCCAGCAGAATTCCCACGACCATAAATCGCGACCAAGGGCGGGGCTGCGGCGATACGCGCATCACAATCAGCACAATTAAAAACAGCGCTACCGTGGGAAATATGAGATACCCACCTGCCACCATTGGCACTTCTAGCCAAAGGGGGGGCTGTTCTTGAATCTGATTAACCTGGGAAAAGATTTTGCTAATGGTTCCTTGTCCGGCAAACCAGGCTAGGACGATCGCCCCTGACAGTGCTACCACTGCCACCATAATTAATGTGCCGATTTGAGGACGGGAAAATTGATTTTGCCCAGGTTTTTTCCGTGCTTTCTGACTGTCCGACGGCGAAATAGTCGTCATGGAAGTACCTCAACGAGATGACGGAGATGAACAACAGGGATGAATGACTGCGATCGATAGGCGAAGATCGACGACATAATGCGCCCGGTGTTATTGGGCAGAGCTTCAAACAGAGAATTCAATAGGATCTTCAGTTGCTCAGAAAACTTTGAAGATCCAAGACCATAACTCTAACCCTTTAGACTCATTCTCCATACAACTCTTATGGGAATCTTCAAACTGCTCGGGACAAGCCAAGTGCCCTCTTGTCTGACGAAATTGCCAGCTTTAAGTTCCCAACACCTTCAAGATCCGTTGCAAAACACCGCTCTCTGACCTCAACGGCTATGCTGAGAGAAGCACTATTGTCATATTTCAATTTTTGAATGCTTGATATCTCTGCTTTATCGGAATTCTCTCGGGCACACTGCATTGCCATTTGTGCATTTTTGGTGCCCGTAAACTTGCTGACAACGCTGCAAACTATGTTGTGGGTTTGGTTTCGTCGCCCTACGCCACAGATTCAGGCAATGGCGGCGATCGCCAGCTGCTTTGCCACAATTTTGATTTTGCATGTGGTCACTTGGCTAGAAATTGGTGTGGTCATGGCTCCCACTTACATTCTCAGCTTCTTGGGTAGTTTCTGCATTGCTACGAATCTCTGCTGTGTCATCATCGCAGCGAGAAGACACCGCCCGATCGCGCGGACAAGCGGATGGAATGGGTAGATTGGCTCGTCTCAGATCAGTTTGATGGACTTGCCAGTGGACTGGCTATTTCTCTGCTGCTGGCCAGCTTCGTGATGATTTTGGTCACGTTGGCTCGACGAAAGCGAGGATGAGGCGATCGCAAATTTGTCTGACAGCGACTGCGCTCAGTCGGCCTTGGCTTACGGGGTTCCTTGCCGATGAATCTGAAACTCTTGCTCTAAGCTGGGTGTTTCGATCCCTTCGGCGGTTAACGTTTGCAAATCCTCAACTTTGGCTTGAAGGGTTTTAATCCGCTCTTGCAGCCTCAGGCGAATTCCTTCTGCTCCTGCCGCGACACAGTCTTGACAGGCTTCGCCCCACGCCACCCCGCGCCCATCATAGATGACAGCTAACAAAAGCTGATTGTGTCTGTCTCTGACAGGATAGGAACGGCGATCGCAGAGACTGCAAAAAACGGGGGCATTGCCTGCATAAATGCTGTGTTCCCAAACAATCTTCATAAGATTACCTAAAAGTCACCGCTCAACTTTTGCTGAACTCTAGCCTAACTTTTCGCTCAATTAAGGTTTTTCTAGAACAGTTTTAAGGAAGTTTACCCGCCAGCTTGCTAACAGCAGCGCCCAAATAAAAAGCCCCACAACAATGTTGGAGGGCAGGAACAGTTAAACGCTACTTCTTCTCAAGTGTGCAGAAAACCATTGCGTCTCTCCTCTAGAAATGTGACGATTTTCGCAGTGTCCTTGGTCTTCAATTTGAGATACTTCTATGGCCGACTTACCTCTCCTCATCGATGATACTTTTTGGATGATCCTCAAAGATGAAATGGCGGATGATGACGTCAATCGGCTCTTATGGCAGTGTTTGGGGTATCGCTACGATGATGGTACGGGTCAGTGGGACAGTAGCGCTGTTGAGCCTGAGTGGCGATCGGACTATCCAGACCCACCTGACTTTATCGCGAGTCGTCCCGCCATTGTCAAGCTCACACGCTCTATTCCGCCTCAAAACAAGCAGCTGCTTAAAGAGAAGCTGGGTTTTGCTGGGTATAAGATTGATCAACTCACGCCCCGAAAAACTCGCCGTGCCACGATCGTTAACTGGCTGTTGGGCTATGGTCAGAGCCAGCAGATCTCAAATTAGGGTTTTACGATGTGCGAAAAGTGCAACAAAACCCCAATTCTCCGATTTTCATCAAAAGAATTAGCAGGTTATGCCCTGTAGATAGTAGGCTTAAACGTATGCTTTTTTGAAATTGCTCAGATTGAATCAAGGGTCGTTGGGGAGTGGAAGTTAAAGCGAATCATCTAGAGGATGTTGTTTTGCAGATTGGAGAAGCCGTATTGGCTACAGCCGAAACTGTTGATCAACTGGCTGGACAGGTGAATACATTGTCTTCCCAAGTGCAGCAGCAGGGCTATCAGATATTTGCCCTGAGTAATGCCGTGCAAACATTGGCAGAAAACCAGGACATCACTCTAGAACGTCTGAGACAGCTTACCGAAACGCTGCAAGATTTGGTAGTGGCGATCGAAACCACAGATGCATGAGAAATTAACCGTGAGAGTCTTATGACTTTTCAGTATTTCTGTTTCTGAATTTCTAATGCCTAATTTCTGACACTTTGCCCCTAAGTTAAAATTTGAGTCACACTTTGAATGTGAATCGCAGGTTGTAAAAGAATATCGCTTAGAGAGTCTGTACCCGAGGATTGGCAATTTAATGGCAGTGGTTGAAGCACTCAGGCAAAGTTGGCGATCGCAGCTAGAGATTGGCTGTCCAAATTTGTCGTCTGCCGAACGAGACAGCGTTGTAGATTGGCTGCTAGGCGAAAATCCTGACCGATTGGAAGATCTGCCGTCGGTGCATATGGCAGTGGCGAAGCAGGCAATGGATTACCGCTACCGGATTTTGCAGCAGCGCTATCTGGGTGTGCCCCCTGAGCGCGCCTACCGCCAGTTACTTCAACGCCTGAGCAGCCTGTTCCTGATTCGCAGCAAAATTAAAACCTGGGTGGCGCTGTCGCGCGATCGCCGCCGCACAGTGGTGGATGTGCTGCAAGAGGTGATTCAGGAGCTGATGCAGAGCGATAACTATATGCGCCAGCAGATTGCCTGGATTGGGCAATGTACGGCTGACCCTCGCTTACGCAATGCTCTGATGCTAGCCAGCATTGAAGAATATTGTCTGCGACCCATCCGAAACCAGCCGCTGCTAGTGTATCGGTTTGTCAACTATTTGCGGCGCTCTCAGCGGGGTGGCATGACCCAAGTCCCTTCAGGTGACTTGATTCGCCTGGTATCTGAAGAGATTACACCCGATGAAGCCGACAATCCTGTCAGTCTGCTAGATGGTCAGGCGGTTGCCCAGTATCAGGATACTCAGGCTACCGAAGAGCAACAGATGCTCCGCGACAAGGTAATCCAAGAATTTGCAGAGTATCTCCAAGAGCAGGTTGAGCCAGTGGCAGCAGAATGGCTGAGGCTGCATTTGCAGGGGCAGTCTCAAGAGGCGATCGCCCAAGCGTTAGATTTACCTATTAAGCAGGTTTATCGGCTGCGCGAAAAGATTAACTATCATGCGATTCGGGTCTTTGGGTTTAAGCATCAGCCCGATTTGGTGGGGTCTTGGTTGGGCACCTCTTTGACCGAACACAGCATGGGGCTAACGCCTGAGCAGTGGCAAAAGTTTTGTAGTAGCCTGACGCCCTTTCAGCAACAGATTATCGATCGCCTTAAATCTGGACAGCGCCTAGAGTCGATCGCTAAAGACCTGAATCTAAAGCTCAATCAGGTGACTGGAGAATGGGGTAAGCTTTACTTAGCGGCACAGGAGCTAAGAAGCAGTTTCTGAAGGCTGAAATGATCTTATGAATTGGGAATGTTGCCATCAGGCTATAGGTTTACTCAGCATTACCTCAAAGATGAATTGAGCTGGGGTTCACATCTAGCATCTATTTTTTGTAAGAGGCGCGCTTCTCCAAAAACAGACGGCCTACCTTGAACATTAAACCTCTGGCAAATTAAAATCTCTGGCAAATTAGGGTGGATGGGGGCGCAGCCCCCATCCACCCTAATCTAAAACTCTAATCTGCAAGAGGTCTATTATCTTTGAGTCTCTGAAATTTATGCAGATGTGCGTTGATCAATGGAGAAAAGTCGGGAACTCTAAGGCTATGTTGGCTTTGTTCGTTTGTAGAACTGCGACTCGGTAGCACAGTGAAAGCTCTGCCGACAGCATTATTTTGCTGAAACGCAGAAGCCCTCTTACCGCTCAAGTTTTCTGATTTTTGGGGCGATCGCCCCAAAAATCAGATCACCAGGCAAAAGCAGATACGTTGATACTTCTATTGAGGGGTTTAGTTCCCTATGGCGTCTCCCCTAGACGACCGCTCCTATTTTCGCCTCTCCAGCGCAGTCCAGCGCCGCATCTTATCCCAGTTTCAGGGAGACTGGGTCGATCGCCTGAATGGTGAGCAAATGTTCATGTTAATTGACGGCATCTTACCCTTTGAAGCCTGTCTCTACTACCAAGTCTTGCCTCTGTTTCTAGAAGGAAATCGCTTGAATTTGGGCATGGTTAGCCCCGAAGACATTCCGGCTTGCGAATATGTTCGCCGCATCATTTCCTATCTCAACTATTCGTTAGTGCCCCGCCAAATTTCATCAGAAGCAGTGCAGGTCGTGCTTACAGCCTACTTAAACCATATTGGAGAGAAGCAGTCGCTTGAAGGCAAACGCCAGGTTTTTAGCTATGGGCACCATCGCTACTCAAATCCTCGCTATGGCAAAGAGGCGCAGGAACTGACGCAAAACGATCGCCAAACCCTGATCGTTGATAGTCCAGAAGATTTAAACCTCCCTGACTCAGACGTAAATCTGCCTGGTGAACCTTTACCCCGGCCTCAAGTTGCCTCACTTCAAGCCTCACCTCAAGCTGTGCTGTCTCAAGCTGACGCACTTCAAAGCCTTGAGTTGGAAAGTCCCCTACCAGACGTTTCTCCTGCCACACCCGGTACTGTCTCATCCAGTACTGTCTCATCCGGTACTGCATCATCCGATACCTCATCACGTCCTGCCTCATTGGGCATGGCTTCATCAGGGACTTTCCAACAAAAGCTGGCTACCACTCTAGAGGCTTCGCCTTTGCTAAAGTCACTGCCGATGCTAGAGATTCAGGCAAACTACTTAACCGCTCCGGTGGAGACATTGGCAACCTTACCCCCTAAGACCTTGTTGCAAGAGTTGTTAGGTCGGGTGTTAGTTGGGGGAATTGGGCGGCTCTATTTTGAGTCTCATGTGCATCATGGGCGGGTGCTATGGAGCCAAAATGGCGTACTCCAGTCTGTTTTGGAGAAACTGCCCCTAACGGTTTTTCAAGGCGTGCTAGATGAGCTGAAGCTAATGGCGAAGCTGCCTTTGCAGCCCGTAGCGCAAGCCAAACAGGTAGAAATTGAATATTTATACGATCGCGCTCGGGTGCTGCTGCGATTTCGGTTTATGCCCAATATGCATGGTGAGGAAGCCACCCTACAGGTTCTGCGGGGGGCGGCGCTCAAGTTCTATCAGCAGCAGCAGGTGACTAAGCTGGAGCGGGATGCCGTGGGCATTGCCAGACAGCTTCAAAACAAGCTGAAGGAAATTCGCGATCGCGCCCACTCGGAGCCTGGGCTAGCCGGCGCAAAGTTTGAAGTCTTACCCGCACTGAGCCAAATTTTGCGGAGCCTGGAAAATGAGCTAGAGGATCTGGGTGTAAACGATCGGTAGGGTTTTGGGCTGGCCATTGATGTTTTGAAGGCGATTCTTTCAAAACAATCAACGGCCTATTTGCAGCAGCCTGTTTGCAGCAAAGCTGACGGACTACGCGCCTACCGCTTCCTTGGCAGCGTATAGCACCTCAGCCGTAATCTGCTCGATCTGCCGCTCACGCGCAAACTTCTCAGTGTTGCGCTTGACCTTACCGCGCACAAAGCCGGGGATCTTGTTTAGCTCGGCCAAACCATCTTTGCTCCAGGCCAGATCAGAGTCGGCAGAGATGCCCTTGGTAATGCCTTCTTTGGTGTCATGACCGCCAAAGATTTCTAGCAGGTGATCTTCCATCCCTAAGGTAAAGGAGTTGTAGATCAAATCTGTAATTTGATTGGTGCCTTCGTAGCCCATGAACGGCTTGTAGCCGATCGGGAAGTTTTGAATATGGATGGGAGCTGCAATCACACCACAAGGGATATCGAGTCGCTTGCCGACATGTCGCTCCATTTGAGTGCCGAAGATGGCGGAGGGTTCTAGACGGGCGATCGCATCGCCAATTTCGCCATTATCTTCGCTGATTAGCACCTCGTCGCAGTATTCGCTTACCTGCTCTCTAAACCAGTCGGCATCATACTTGCAGTAGGTGCCCGCCAGCACGACATGGATACCCATTTCTCGCGCCAGAATTTTGGTCATGGCGGCTGCGTGGGTATTGTCGCCAAACACGACCGCTTTTTTGCCCGTCAGGTTTTGGCAGTCGATCGATCGAGAAAACCAGGCTGCTTGGGAGACATGCAGGGTTTGCTCATTGATGAATTCTTCGTAGTTTACCGCTGCGCCCTGTTCGTTTAAGATCTGCTGAATCTTGCGAATGCAACGCGCCGTCTCGACTACGCCCATCGGGGTGATATCGACAAAGGGTGTGCCGAACTGCTCTTGGAGATATTCGGCCAGCGGTAGACCCAGCTCTCGATAGGGCACCAAGTTAAACCAGGCACGCGGCATCTTTTGGATGTCATACACCGTCGAGCCTTCGGGGATGACTACATTCACTTCTATCCCCAGATCGGCCATCAGCCGCTTTAGCTCGGTGCAGTCATGCTGGTTATGGAACCCCATTGTTGAGGTGCCGATAATGTTGACCGAAGGTTTCTCGGTTTTGGCAGTAGGCAGCTCACCGCGCTTACGGGCTTTCTCGATGTAAAACTGGGCGATTTGATTGAGGGTGCGATCGGCAGCTTGCAGCTCGTTGTATCGATAGTGGTTGACATCGGCAAGCATGACGTCGCCTTTGGACTCTAGCTGTGCCCGCTCAACAAAATTCTGTAAGTCCTCTTGCAAAATGCTAGAGGTACAGGTAGGAGTCAGGACAATCAGATCGGGATGCTCTTCGGCATCTTTGCGGGTAATGTTGTCTACGACCTTTTCTTGAGAGCCTCGCGCCAGCACGTTGCGATCGACCACGCTGGTTGTCACGGGTGTAAAGTTGCGTTCGCGCTCCAGCATCGATCGCATGACATTAAAATAGTCATCGCCCAAAGGCGCATGCATGATGGCATGGACGTTTTTAAAAGAACTGGCAATGCGAAGTGTGCCGATGTGTGCGGGGCCGGCATACATCCAATAAGCCAATTTCATAGATAAAATCTCCGTTTGCTGTATTGCTTTGCTAGGGGCAGACCGATTGAAGCTGAGAGCGATTTCTAAGCTTGAAGCTGCTATTGATTGTCTCAAAGATAGAAGCGCTATGAGCAACGGCTAGTAAGGGAAGATAGGGCGAAAAGGATGCAGGGCGATCGCTACAGCTCAATCTAGTCAAAGGGTTGACCTGCATTTCTAGGTTCTGTGGCTTCCATGAATTGCAAGAATTCTTAACTGTTTGTTAATTCCATAAGCCTTGTCCTTCAGCCGCTCCAGCGATTTGGCTAGAGCTTTAGGTTGCGCCTTGGCAAGATGTGACCTATGCTCCTGACAAAATTAAAGCCAAGAACTTTTTGAGAGCGTGCGGCGAAGCCGCACGCTCTCAAAAAGTTCTTCAAGCTATCTCTGTGTAGATCCCCAGATAGTTGTGACCTGGATAGTTGTCTTTTTTTCAGGGTCAGGGTACTTATGGAATGAAGATATTCCTCTTTTAGATGCAAAACGATGACAACACTATTCTCCTCTGCCAGACTGTTCTTCTCTGCCAGACTATTTAAATGCCTCAGCCTCACAGGGCTGCTTGGAATGGGGCTAATTGCATCTCCAGGGTTCGCACATTCAGGCGCAAATTCGGACTTAGCGTCTGGAGAGAGCGATCGCCCCACTTTCCAGACCGCTGCGACCTCAATGCCTCAAGCCCTAATGCCCGTGGAAAGCGTTGTGGCGCAGTCTGAACAGGACATTATTAGCACAGCGACGGAAGCAGGATCTTTCACTACGCTGCTCCAGCTTCTAGATGAATTGGGCATGACGGAGGATCTAAAAGGCTATGGGCGGTTCACGGTTTTTGCACCCACCGATGCAGCGTTTGCGGCTATTCCGTCCGAAATTATGGAGAAGCTGTCTGAGGATCGTGAGTTGATGTCCAAGGTGTTGGCGTACCACGTTATTTCTGGAGCTAGCCCCCTTACCTCTGATCAAATCAGCGGCTCTGTGTCTGTCAGAACGCTGGAACGGAGTGAGGTCAAGATTACTAAGCGGAGAGGCCGCCTGTATGTCAATAACAATAGGGTGATTGACGCAGACATTGAGGCGAGTAATGGGGTGATTCATGCGATCGATCGGGTGTTGATTCCTGAAGATTTACTGTCTCAGCTCAGACGGTAAAGCGTCAGTCATTCCAGATCATGGATTCAATAAAGCCTATTGTTTGGAGGTGCCGCGCTTCGTGCGGCACCTCCAAACAATAAAGCGGGATGGTTTTGTGAGCGATCTTGAGATTTGACGCGATCGTTCTAACGAGTGATCAGGTCAATTAGCTCTTCCATTTTGTTGAGCTTGCTGCGAGCGCTCGCTAGGTAGAGCTTGACGCCCGCTGTCGTCGCCTCTTTGCCAATTTCGCTGAAGATCTTTTCACCGTTGATCTTTTCATCCTTGATTTCGCTGACTTCGTTGAACCGTTCGGCGATCGCCAGCGTCAGCGAACCAATGGCGGCAAGGCCAGCATCATACGCTGAAATATTGCCAAACTCGCGCCCTAGCTCATTGAGTTTTTGTTTGGCATCCGCCCCGATCGCTTCCTCTAGGGCATCGTCAATTAAGGCTGCAACTTCGGCTCTAGGGTGGTGATTGAGCAGCGCTCTTTCTAACATGGCTCCGATCTCGCGTAGCCCCAAACCGTCTAGTTTCGATCGCGGAATCGATGGAATTTCTTCAAAGAGGGGGTAGCGCACCAACTCTCGGATGATCCAGGGATAGCGGCGGCAGAAGCGCACGTTTTTGGGCATCAGCCAGGTGGCAAGATTGGAATAGTACTGCTTGATATCGGTCAAATTGCGACCCGCCAAGGCTGCCATTCCGGGCTTAATGTTGATGTTGACAAAGTGGTGCCAGGTGGCGTCTGTGACGACGCGACCCACGTTAGCGCGCTGACCGTCGTAGGCACAAATCGCAATGAATGAGCGGGGGATAACGGGCTGCTTGCCTGGAAAGCCGTTGCCGTGGGAGACGGTGATAGCCACCATTTCGGGCGAAACGCGGGAGCCGCCGCCGTCTCTCGGCCATTCGTCGGTAGCGCCATCGGCTAGCTTGGTGCTTAAGTTGCTGGGAACGATACATTCTCCCTCATGGGGATGATCGGGAAAAACCTCGATCGCCCGATTTGAGCCAGAAATTTGTAAGACAGGATGGGCGTAGTTGAGGGGAGACATCATGGGAATGCTGCCGCCTGCCTGCGTCTGATAGTTGACGAAAAGCCGTTGAGGGAATTGATCGGACTGATCGCTAAACGTGTAGATGTCATCTGTGCCGGGTAGATTGGTGGTGAGGCGATTGGTGCCGCCTGCGCTGGGGGTGCCGCTTGTCCAGTAGCGCATGTTGCGGACGCGCGGAATTTCCATACACATGCCTGCGCCCAGATCTTCGTGATCGCCTGTGGCGAAGACACCGCCGCCTGCTTGCATAAAGGTGGTGACGGCATTGAGTGCGCCTGCTTCATCGGTCAGTTTGGTACTGAAGGCGGTGTTGATCGATAGGATGAAAACTACGTCATAGCGCGATTTGAGCAACCCATGCGTGGCATCTGTGAACTTATAGTTGGAGATGTGGCGGGTGGCAGCGTCGTAGCTCAGCAGCGCGGCTGGGTTGGGGTTAAAGCTGGCGGTGATGACGATCGGGGTCATGCTATGAATCGAGGTTGCCCGCAGCGTATCGACAAACTCAGTCAAGCCAAATGAATCTGCGGCTGAGTAGTTGAGATTGTCGGTAACGACGAGGATCTTGGGCGTACATTCTCTAAACCAATTAATAACGAGATCGTCGAATCGGGTGATGTCTATATTGTTGAGAATGGGCATAACTTTAAACCTCTTTTTGAAGTGACGAATCAACAGGTTGGTTATCCCCAATTCTGGCTAGGCGATCGCCTTCTTGCTGGTACCCGCAGGGGGAGTTCCTGGGGTGAGTCAACTATTGCTCTTTATGGCTGCTCTTTACTGCAAAATTGTCCTGACGATCGTTCTTACGGAACTGACGAAGCTGGCTGCAATCTGGTAATGTGCTAAAACATTGTTCGTCGAGTGGCTTCTATCCGAATGAGCGTAGCGTCGTTGAAGGGTCGAGATCTGCTGAGCATGGCGGATCTGAGTGCTGAAGAAGTCCGGCAACTGCTGGAATTGGCGATCGCCATGAAGGCGGGAAAGGTGGATTTGCGATGCGATCGTGTCAAGGTGCTGGGACTGCTGTTTAGTAAGGCTTCGACTCGCACGCGCGTTAGCTTTTCGGTGGCGATGTATCAGCTTGGCGGTCAGGTGCTTGATCTCAATTCCAGCGTGACTCAGGTGGGGCGAGGAGAACCTGCGATCGATACGGCGAGGGTGCTCGATCGCTATGTGGATGTCTTGGCAATTCGCACCTTTGAGCAGCAGGAGCTAGAAACGTTTGCCAGCTATGCCAAAATTCCGGTGATTAATGCCCTGACGGATCTGGAGCATCCTTGTCAGGTGTTGGCGGATTTGCAGACGGTTTTGGAAGAATTTGGGGGGCTGGAGGGGCTGACGCTGACCTACATTGGCGATGGCAATAACATGGCAAATTCCCTGATTCTGGGCTGTGTTTTGACGGGTATGAATGTGCGGGTTGCTACGCCTCCGGGCTATGAGCCAGATGCGGCGGTGGTGGCAAGGGCGAGGGAAATTGGGGGCGATCGCGCTCAGGTTGAGATTTTGACCGATCCAGAGGCGGCGGCTGATGGGGCGCAGGTGCTGTATACGGATGTATGGGCAAGCATGGGGCAGGAGAGTGAAGCGGAAGGACGAATGCAGGCGTTCCGGTCTTATCAGGTGAATGATCGGACTCTGGCGGCGGCTGATCCGAAGGCGATCGTGCTGCATTGTCTTCCGGCGCATCGGGGAGAGGAGATTACGGAGGCGGTGATGGAGGGTTCTCAGTCTCGGGTTTGGGATGAGGCGGAGAATCGGATGCATGCGCAGAAGGCTTTGTTGGCGAGTGTTTTGGGGTTGGAGTAGTTTAGGGTTTTTGCTAAATCTAGAAACAGCCTTGGGGGTTTCCCAAAAATCCCCAGCAGGGGACGGGCACGTCCCGCCCATCTCATGCGGAGGGGGTGGGCGGGAGAGGGCGCTATTCCCTTCAGGAACGCTGCGCGAACGCATGGGTTGGAAGTGCGGACGTTTGGGACTTTGAGTTCTGGCTTCTGAAATTTAAAATGGCATTAAATTAGACGTAGCGGTTTCTGCTGTGTTTGGCGGTTTCTGCCCGGTTGATTATGAATGCACCTAAGCCGAGTTTTCAGGATCGGTTGAAGCAGCGTCAGCGATCGAGTTTTGTGGGGCGTGAGGCTCAGATGAGCTGGTTTCAGCAAAATTTGGGGCTGCCGCTGGAGAAGCGTCGCTTTATTTTTAATATTTGGGGTCAGGGCGGCGTGGGTAAAACGACGCTGAGTAAGGAGCTGATCAAGATTGCGGCGGCGGCAAATTGGGTGACGGCCTACGTAAATGAGGACGATCGCACTCTGCCGGAAATCATGGGGCGGTTGGTAGCACAGTTGGAACAGCTGGGAGTGAAGCTGGCGTTTAGCGATCGCTACAAAACCTATCGCCAAAAAAAGCAGGAGCTAGAGGCCGACCCGGAGGCTCCGCAGGGATTTTCGGCGTTTTTGGGGCGATCGCTCACCAAGGCGGGCTTAGGGCTGGCGAAGCAGATTCCGGGCAGTGGGGCGGTGATGCCGTTTGTGGATGAGGATGGGCTGACGACGCAGGTGAGTGAGTGGTCAGCCTATGTGGCGAAGAAGCTGACCAACAAGGATGAGGTGCGGCTGGTACAGGAACCTGTAGAGGTGCTGACGCCGTTGTTTTTGGAGGCGATCGCCAAAGTGGCAGAGCCGCAGGGAATCGCGCTGTTTTTTGATACCTATGAGCGCACGGCGGATGTGCTGGATGACTGGCTGCGCGATCTGTGTGAGGGACGCTATGGGGCTGCGCCAGAAAATTTGATTGTGACGATCGCCGGACGCAATCCGCTCGACCTACAGCATTGGAGTGACTATGATCCGGCTCAGATGCCGTTGGGTCAGTTTACGGAGGCAGAGGCGCGGCAGTTTTTGAGGCAGAAGGGCATCACGGATGAGCAGGTGATTGAGGTGATTTTTTCACTGTCCGATCGCCTGCCTGTGCTGCTGGCGCTATTGGCAAGCAATTGCCCGACCGATCCGGCTGAGGTGGGCGACTGTAGCGGCTCGGCAGTGCAGCGGTTTTTGCAGTGGGAAACTGACCCGCAGCGGCGGCAGTTGGCGTTAGATGGAGCGTTGCCTCTGCTCCTGAATCGGGATGTGGTGGCGGTACTGGCCGGAGAGGAGCAGGCGATCGCCCTGTTCGACTGGCTGAAACAAATGCCGTTTGTGGAGGCGCAATCGGAAGGATGGGTGTATCACGATACTGTGCGATCGCAGATGCTGCGCCATGTACGGCGGGAGTCACCTAAACATTGGGTAGATTTGCATAGAAGACTTGAAGATTATCATAATGACCTGAAAAATCAACTGAAATTAGAAGGCGATGAACAGAATTGTGATGAGATGTATCACATTCATGCAGCAATTGTTTTATATCATCGTTTATGTTATTTACCTCAAAAAAATCTCTCAGATGCACTCAATGAGTTTTTGAAAAAATTAGAATCTCAATGGGAAATTGCAGCACTTGTTGGAGTGTCGATCTGGCAAGCAGGTAAAGATATAGACAGCGCTAATATGGAGAAATGGGGGAGGCAGCTAATTAGTTTCTTTTATACATCTACCATAAACGAAAAAGATGGAATTGGAATTCTATCTGAGTTACTTAGTCATCCTCATATTAATTTCAAGCCTCGTTCTATCGCTTTAGGTTGGCGGGGAATTACATATAAAAACCTGGGCGATTATCAAAAAGCTCTTGAAGACTTCGATGAAGCAATCAAACTTAATCCTGAAGTAGCCAATTGGATAATTGAATTTCGAGGCTCGGTTTATTTCTCTGTGAATCGCTACGAAGAAGCAGTTCAAGATTTGAGCCAAGCAATTGAAGTTGATGCTAATAATACGTTCGCTCTTCATCAAAGAGGATCGGCGTATTTATCAATAGGTCGCCATGTAGAAGCGCTTCAAGACTTTGATAGAGTGATCGAACTTAATCCTAAAGACAGTGGTTCAATTTTAAGCCGAGGTTTGCTCTATTCAATAACGAAGAATTACGAAAAAGCTCTTCAAGAATTTAATAGAGTAGTTGATGTCTCTCCTCATGATATTAATGCTCTGCTTGTTCGAGGTAATTTTCATTACTTCCTAAATGTCTATAGAGATATCTTAATTAATTGTTATATGAGCAATGTAAACGCCTCTTTTGATCTAACAACTGCTTGTCAATCGATTGAACATTTATCCTTAAAGAGCTATGAAGAAATAATAGAGGATTTTAGTGAAAATAAACTAATTTATCCTGAAAGTGTTGATTTGGCTTCAAGTTTGGGAGTCATTTATCATTGGACTGGTCAGCATCAGAAAGCTCTAGAAAATTTAAATAAGGCAATTTCCTTAGATCAAGAGAATATTGAGATTATTAGTGAACGAGGAGAGGTTTATCTTGCTTTATCTCAATACAGAGAAGCAATTGAAGATTTTGATAAAGTGATTAAGGTTGATGAAAAAAATATTAATGTAATTACTCAAAGGGGCGAATCATATTTATTCTTAAAGCAATATGAAAACGCTATCAATGACTTTACTAGAGTTATTAAATATGTTCGTGATGAAGAGATCTCAAGGTTTTATAAAAAAGGTCAATCATGTTTGACTTCAAAGAGTTATGAAGATGCTATAAGAGCTTTTGATCAAGCACATGCTCTTGCTTCTTCTAAAGGGATAGCGATTCAACATCGATTGGAAATCTTCAGTAAACTTAATCTTCAGAATGAGTACCTCGTTGATTTGAATAGCCTTCTTACTATCAAACTTATTCAGGAAAAAATTGTCTACATGAGAGCCTTAGCCTATAAATCTCTTAATCAAATAGAGCCAGCAAGGGTTGATCTCGATTTAGCAATTTCTTCGGCTCAACAAAGATATGTTCAAGGTCTTGAGCATCCGGCAAATACCTTTAATCTTGCCCTCTACTATCTGGCGATCGGCAATATCGAGCAAGCCCGATTTTTCTACCGAGATGCGATCGATCGGGGTGCGCCTAGCGATCGAATTCAAGTAGCGATCGAGGATCTTGAAGATTTCCTCACAGTTTTCCCCGATCATACGATGGCAAAAGCGGCAAGAGATGCGTTAAAGAAAAGATTAAACCCATGATTACGATGACGTAATTGGCGATCGAAATCTCCTGAGATCGAGGTGAGACAGAAGCGATCGCATACTCATTTCTAAATCACAAATTTAAGGTTCTTGCATAACCTCTTCAATGGCAGATTTAATTTCTTCCAGAGTTACATCGGCTTGATCAGACTTGGAATAAATGAGTAGGAGCGAGACACATTGCGGTGACACCCATTGATAAATTAAGCGGTACCCGCCACTTTTCCCACTCGGAATATCGCTATTTTTTGCCCGTACTTTGAAAACAATATAGTTTGTCCCGGTAATGCGATCGCCAATAAAATTTTCACACTGAAGCTGATCGATAATAGGCTGAATGTCTTTTTGAATCTGACGATAGCGCTTCGAGAGGGATTTCAGCCGACGCTTAAACGGCAGCGTAAATCGCACCTCAATTGCAGACTTGTCAGACATCAATTCCATTCCATAATTCAGAGATAGGGAATGTTTGTCCTGCTTTCGCCTGACGCAGGGAATCTTTCAAATCAGCTAGAATTTGCGTCTTAGGTTCAGCTTCATCCACTTGTTCAGACTCATCTGCAAAAGTCTGTAACGATCGCAGGAGATCTTCCCAAACGTTCAAAGGAACTAATACACCCGTAGTTTTACCTTGAGCGTTGGTAACATACTGAACTAGCTCACAAACCTCCGCATTTGTCATTTCGTTATCCTCACCGCTATACCCAAATCATAGCAATCTTAACCCCAATACCCCTGACCATTATGATGTGGCTGAATTCCAAAAAGATTTGCAGCATCGCAGAGATTGTTCCAGTTATCGAATTGTAAGATGCGATCGTTAGGCGCGCCCAGCGATCGAATTCAAGCAGCGATCGAGGATTTAGAAGATTTCCTTTTTACTCCTCCATCTCACCCAAATTTCTGTAAAGAAATAGCCGGATAAATTCGTCAGCCGCCTCAGGCTCAAGTTTCTCAAGAGCAATTTTAATTTCCGCGATCGCCTCCCCGGTTGGATCTCTCTCTTCACTCACCCAACGGCTAACGTTAGAGCGATCGATCCCCATCGTTACCGCCAGCCGATTTTGAGTGATGTGATAGGTTTCCAGCACCTGTTTGAGTGCTTTTCCTGCTCTACCCATGCGCGATATGCCGTCAAAAATTTATAGGAATTAACTGTTGACGACTGACACCATTCCTGTAGAATGGTGACTAAAGACATCAAAACAGAATGTTTAAAAGCCAGTGCGTAGCAGCTACCAACTTCTCAGCACTGGCTCAATCCCCAATTTGCATGGAGAATAGAATAATTATGGCGTATCGAGAACAAATTACGCCTTGGGTTGTTGTGCGTCTGCTGCCCAACTTTCGGCATGTTGATATCGCCCGGTTCTACAAACTTGCCGATGCCGAAGCCTATGCCCAGATTTTACGACAGCTCAGTCCAGCCGTAAAATATACCGTCATGTACGACGCAACTGAGAAAGGTAAACCATAAACAACCTCATTAATGTGGAATACGTTGAAGTTGAGAAATACCAATTTCGTTGTCACATTAGGGGGCGATCGCACCATCCACCACTGCTGTTTTTGCATGGCTTTATGGGCGATCGGCATGAATTCGATCCGGTGATGGATCTTCTCTGCGAACAGTTCTATTGTATGGCTGTCGATCTGCCAGGGCATGGCAAAACTCAGGTATCAGCAGACGATCGCTATTACACCATGGCAGATACGGCTGAGGGATTGATTCAGGTTCTCAAGGCGATCGGCATTCAGCAATGTTGCGTGATTGGTTATTCTATGGGCGGCAGACTTGCCCTTTACTTAACGCTGCGTTTCCCAAAATACTTCTTGAAGACTGTCCTGGAATCTGCTTCACCCGGACTCAAAACTGAAGCAGAACGCAACCAGCGCATCCAGAAAGATCACCACTTAGCCCATAGGCTAGAATCTGAAGACTTCTCGGCATTTCTAGCCCAATGGTATCGGCAGCCGCTATTTGCCACGTTGCCAAAGCACCCTAACTTTGAGCTGATGCTCAACCAGCGTCTGCAAAATAATCCCCTAAACTTAGCCCGATCGCTGCGTCACTTGAGTACAGGTTGTCAGCCCTCTCTCTGGGAAGATTTGCATCGCAATACCGTACCGCTGCTGCTGTTGGCTGGCGAACTGGATACAAAATTCATCGGCATCAATACCGAAATGGCTGAGCGATCGCCCTGCGCCATCTTGAGGAAAGTCGATCGCTGCGGGCACAATATCCACTTCGAAAATCCAGGGCTATTTGTTCACGTCATCAGGCAATTTCTGACCCAGCCTTTTGATAGCAAATAGCGCCGATCGCCCTGCATTAAGCCTTGGGAATTTGCAGAAAACCCCCAAGGCCGCTCCACTTTAAATCGCGCAGCTCAAATCGCCCGCTCTCTTGCTAAAGCGGAGGTTTTCAGAATAGTCAACCGGGCAGTCAATCACGGCAGGCACATCTTGATTGAGTGCCTCCTTCAAGATCGGCAAGAAATCCATGCCAGAGGTGACGCGATAGCCCTTTAGCCCCATGCTCTCCGCCAGCTTGACAAAATCAGGATTAGAGAACTTCACGAAAGACGATTCGCCGAACTGGTTGTGCTGTTTCCATTCGATCAGTCCATAGCCGCCGTCATTGAAAATAATAGTGACAAAGGGTGTGCCAATTCTCAGCGCTGTTTCTAGCTCTTGCGAATTCATCATAAAGCCGCCATCTCCCGTTACGGCTACAACCTTTCGATCGGGCGCTACCAGCTTAGCGGCGACTGCCCCCGGTATAGCGATTCCCATGGCGGCAAAGCCATTGGAGATGATGCAGGTGTTAGGACGATCGCAGTGATAGTGCCGCGCCATCCACATTTTGTGTGCGCCCACATCAGAAATCACGATGTCTTCTGGCCCCATGACCTGCCGCAGATCATAGATCAGCTTTTGTGGCTTGATCGGGAAGTCTTCGTCATAGGCATGCTCTTCGTAGTCGGCCTGAATGTCTGGCTTCAGTTGCAGAGCATAGGGTTCGGGCTTACCCTGGCGATCGACTCGCTTGAGGATTTCGTAGAGAGAATCTGAAATATCGCCGACCACTTCGGCCGTGGGGATATAGCTGCTATCTACTTCGGCAGGGGTTTGGTTGACGTGAATCACGGGGGTTTTGCCGCCCGGATTCCAGCGTTTGGGGGAGTATTCGATCAAGTCATAGCCGACGGCGATCACCAGATCGGTGCGATCGAATCCACAGCTAATGTGATCGCGCTGCTGTAAGCCCACTGACCACAGGGCTAGGGGGTGCTTGTAGGGAATCACGCCTTTGCCCATGAAGGTGTTTGCCACCGGAATATTTAGCTCTGTTGCAAAGACGGTCAGCACGTCGCTGGCGTTGCCTCGGATGGCTCCATTGCCTACCAAAATAATTGGGTTTTCGGCTTTAGAAATTGCGGCGGCGGCTCGCTCAATACTGCTGAAGGAGGCGTAAACTTTTTCCCGCTGGTCAAGTTGCAAAGGTGTGCCTTCTGCCGCCATTGCGGCAATGTTTTCAGGCAAATCAATATGCACAGCACCTGGCTTCTCGGTTTGGGAAACTTTAAAGGCTTTGCGGACAATTTCTGGCGTGATGCTGGGGCGAACGATCTGGGCGTTCCACTTGGTGATGGGGGCAAACAGTGCGACTAAATCTAGGTATTGATGGGATTCAATATGCATGCGATCGGTACCCACCTGCCCTGTAATGGCGACTAGGGGGGCGCGATCGAGGTTGGCGTCGGCAACGCCTGTCATCAGGTTGGTGGCACCGGGGCCTAGGGTTGAAAGGCAGACGCCTGCTTTGCCGGTTAGCCTTCCATACACGTCGGCCATAAAGGCTGCGCCCTGCTCGTGACGGGTGGTAATAAATTGAATGGATGAGTCTTTGAGTGCTTCTAAGACATGGAGGTTTTCTTCTCCAGGTAGGCCAAAAATATATTCGACGCCTTCATTCTCTAGGCATTTTACTAAGAGCTGAGCTGTGTTTAATTCAGACATTTTATTCTCCGTAGATTAATGAGAAAAAGTTAACTTTGAGTGAGGTAGCGAGTGATTTCAGTTGCTGAAACAATTCGAGAAGCAATCTGATCCTTGGGGGGTTCCCCCAAACCCCCGAATCAGGGGACGGCTGCGTCCCCCGTAGCTTGCTTCTCCGAAGGAGTACCCCCTCCAGAAGGGGTTAACTGTGGGGGGTGAGAGGGCGCTTCGCATTGGTGAGTGGTGCGGGGGTCGTCATTTTACGCGCTTCTATTTCACCCAGACGGTTTTGATGTTGACAAACTCGCGGATGCCTTCAGCGCTGAGTTCTCGCCCAAAGCCCGATCGCTTGACGCCACCAAAAGGGAGACGTGGATCAGACTTGACCATGCCGTTGATGAAGACGCATCCGGCTTCAATTTCGTTAATGAGGCGATCGCGTTCGGCTTCTACCTCTGTCCAGGCGCTGGAACCTAGTCCAAAGGAGGTGCTGTTGGCGAGTTGAATGGCGGCATCTAAATCGGGGACGCGATAGAGCAAGGCGACTGGGCCAAAAAACTCTTCTTGGTGGGTGGAGGCGGCAGGGGGAATGTCTGTCAAGATGGTGGGGGGGTAGTAGTTTCCCTGGGTGTCGGGCAGGGGCGCACCGCCGATCAGCAGTTTCCCGCCCTGTTGCAGGCAAGATTGCACCTGAGCATCTAGCTCTTCGAGAATGGTGGCGGTGGCCAGAGGCCCGATTTGGGTGTCGGGGTTCATAGGGTCGCCCACTTTGAGCGCTGCAAACTGGGCGACTAGCTGCTCTGTAAAGGTATCGGCGATCGATTCCTGCACAATGAACCGTTTGGCGGCGATGCAGGTTTGGCCGTTGTTCAACATGCGAGCCGTCACGGCTGTGGCAATAGCGGTGTCTAGATCGGCGCTCTCCATCACAATAAAGGGATCGCTGCCGCCCAGCTCCAAAACCACTTTTTTCAGATGCTTTCCGGCGGCGCTGGCGAGGCTGGCTCCTGCGCCTTCGCTCCCGGTTAGCGTGGCGGCCTTGACGCGATCGTCTGCAATAATTTGCGCTACTTTATCGGAACCCACGAGTAACGACTGAAACGCCCCTTCGGGAAATCCGGCTCGGCGCAGAATGGATTCGATCGCTAAAGCGCACTGCGGTACGTTAGAGGCATGCTTGAGCAGGCCAACGTTGCCTGCCATCAGGGCAGGAGCGGCGAACCGAAACACCTGCCAAAAGGGAAAATTCCAGGGCATGACGGCTAAGATAATGCCCAAGGGTTGATAGCGGACAAAGCTGTGGCTGGCATCGGAAGCGACCTCCACATCTTTGAGAAAGGCTGTTCCCTGATCGGCATAAAAGCGGCAAACGGCAGCGCATTTCTCAGCTTCGCTAATGCCAGCTTTGATCGGTTTGCCCATCTCTAGCGTCATCATTTGGCCGATGGTTTCTTTCTCCTCCTCCAAGATGTGGGCGGCGGCACGCAGCCACTCGGCGCGCTGGGCAAAGTGGGTGTGTCGATACTGCTCAAAAGTCTGCTGAGCCAGGTCGATCTTGTGGGCAATCGCCTCATCGGTCAATGGCTCAAACGCCTGAATCAATTCCCCCGTTGCGGGGTTCAGGGTTGCAATACCCATCGTTCTGTCCTCCTGTGCTTTGCTCTCCCATGCTTTGCTCTCCCATGAGATAAGCAATGGTAAATTCTAGAATTGGAACGGCTCGATCCTGAGATCTGCGGGGGAAATCTTCAGCTTTCCCAGGCTAAATTAGATCGAATCAAGGCGGATTGACTCCCTTTGAAATAGGGAGGCGATCGCGTCTAATTCAATACTTCTTTAGTGCTTCTTCAGTGCTTCAAAACCGTCGATGTAAAACTTGAAATAGCTCCCTTGTAGGGTAGGAACTGTTAGTATCTGCGTCTAAATCTGTGCCAAAAGCATTTTGTAGAGCGAAATTCCAGGAAAATTGCCCAGAACTTATAATGAAGCCGCAATAGCTTGACTCAGAAATCTGATTCCAACTGTTATGCATTGCTTGCTTATCAATGTTCCCATTCTAATCATTGAGAATGAAGCCAACAGATGATTTATTTACAGAGGCTAACAAATCTCATAGATTGTTAAGAATTGATCGGCGCGATCGATTGAAGTGCGATGTGAAAAAAACGATCGCTGTGGGCAAGATAGAAAGTAACCGAAACCCCCCTTCGCCGCTATGACTTCTTCTCTAACTGCATCCCCAGTTGATTTGTATTGGCAATATCTGCAACGGCTTTGCCCGACGCTAGACCCCCAATCCCTTTCGGGTTTGTCCCGTGGCTTGGCCGATACGGCCTGGGAACAGCCAGAGTCAGCGCTAGATTTGAATAATTTTGCCGTGATGGCGCTGATTGAAGCTGAGCAATGTGACGACCTAACGCTGCGATCGATGAATCTTGAACTTGCCCTAGATGCGCTTCAGCAGGGCATAGATCTTCAGCCCGGTCATCCGCTCTGTGTGGCGCATCTGGCGATCGTCCGTCATTTAATTGGCGAGAATGCGGCGGCAGCTCAAATGAGTTTTCCGACTCTGCTGCAATGGCTTCAGCTGGCCTTTCACCCCTCCGAATCTCTGCCTTTGGGGCTGGTTTATCTACCGAGCGATCGCCCTAGAGTTTCTGCCCATTTGTCACTGCTGTTGCAGGTCGAAGATGGTATGGCTCAGGCGCTCTTTTTGCTGGCTGAGGTGTTGTGGCGATCGCAGCAAGTCTTTTATAACGCCAATGGGCTAAGGTTTTTGCAGCTTGCCACTACGCTGATGCCCCAATCGGCTGCTTTGCGTCTCAAGCTGGGTTTATCTAAGCTGATGAGCAATCTTTGGGAGGGTCTAGCCGATTTGCAGCAGGCTAGCCGCATTGCGCCCACCGATGCCGCCACCCTGCAAGCGCTTTATCTGGCTTACCGGGAGCTGCAAAGCTGGGATGTGGCGGATCTATGGCTGCGCACGGCCAAACACTATGCCATCCCCGATGCGCCCGAATGGCAATGGACGACGCTGGCGATCGACAGCCCTTTTACCTATGTGCCCACCCCCGACGGCATTGTGATGACGGTTGCTCCAAGCTTCCACAGCATTGTTACTAGCGTTTTGCTGGCAGAGGGGGACTGGTTTGAAGCGGAAATGGAATTTTGGCGCGCTCAGATTCAGCCGGGTATGACGGTGATTGATGTGGGTGCAAATGTGGGCGTCTATACCTTCAGCGCGGCGCAGCAGGTGGGTGCAACGGGTCGAGTACTGGCGATCGAGCCTTTCTCAAGCTGCGTTCGCTGCCTAGAGGAAACTTGCCGCCGTCATCAGCTCGATTGGGTGACGGTCTGCGCGGGTGCGGCCAGCGATCGCCCTGGCACAGCGCGTCTCTCGCTCCACAGCTCTAGCGAACTGAATGAGATTGTTCGAGTCGATGAGGAGTCTAATCCGGACTCTATCCCTGCGGGCAGATTTGAAGATGTGGCCTGCTTCAGGCTAGATGACCTGATTCAACAGGAAAATCTTCAGCAGGTTGATTGGCTCAAGATGGATGCTGAAGGCCATGAGATGCAGGTTTTGGCGGGCAGCGATCGCCTGCTTGCTAACTTTGCGCCAGCCATTCTCTATGAAAATATTGCTGGGTCAAGCGGCAGCAACACGCCTGTAGCCGAATTCCTTCAGGCCAAAGGCTATAGCCTCTTCCGCTATCAGCCCTACCTGCAAACCCTAATTCCGATCGAGACACTCGAACAGCTTCAGGGCAATCTCAATATCATTGCTCTACCTCCCCACCATCCCCTCTTGTCAGAGTAGGATCTGCCGGACGGCTGCCGGATGTTTTGAAGCGTTGCCAGCTTAACCCCTTTTTCGTTCATTTTTATATTCTTTGTTGCCATGTCTACTTTTTTACCCAGCCTCAAAAAGCGCGGGCATCTCGATCGCCTGCATTTCACGGTCTGCAATGTTGGCTCGCGCAAAATCAACGTTGACGATGATTATGGGAGTTGGGATTGGGGGATATTTGCGCCCCATCTCACTATCTATGGCTTTGATGCGGATGCGGATGCTTGCGAAGCCGCAAACGATCGCTTAGCCGAGCAGCAGGTGCCCTGGACAGAGCGGCATATTCCGCTGGCGCTGAGTGATGCGATCGGAGAATCGACGCTGTATGTCACGCAAGCGCCGATGTGTAGCTCTCTCTATCCGCCGAATGAAGCGTATTTGGGCCGCTTCGCCGGATTACTGGAATTGGTGGCAACCGACTTTACGATTGAGATAGAAACCACCACGCTAGACACTTTTTGTCAGCAGGAAGGAATTGAATCGATCGATTTCTTGCAAATTGATGTGCAGGGCGCTGATCTCAACGTCTTGCAGGGAGCCAACCAAATTTTGCAGTCAGTGCTGGCAACGCAGGTCGAAGTTGAGTTTTCTCACCTCTATAAAGGTCAGCCGCTGTTTGCAGATGTGGATACCTTCCTGCGAGCCAAAGACTTTACCTTGTTTGACATCAGCCATAGCACCCGTGTGCGATCGCGATCGCCCTTGCAGACCCGCAAACATCAGGGACAGTATTTGTGGGGCGATGCCTACTATTTTTGTGATTTGCTGCAAGAGGGAGAGTTTCAGCATCTTAAAACCCCTGAGCAGATATTGAAGCTGGCTTGCCTTGCCGATGTGCTGGAGTTTGCGGATTACGCCTTTGAGCTGTTGGAGTATTTAACGCTCAACTATGGCAGCGATCCGGCCTACAACTTTGCTGATGTCATCGTCGAGAGTTTTATACCCTTTGCCCCTGAGGGAAAAAACTGGGCAGATTTCCCCTTTTTCGAGGCGATCGAGAAGCACATTAGCCCAGCCCTGCTGCAACAGCTGCTTGAGAGGGGAAATTTGGCTAAACCAGGCGATTTGGCTGAAACAGGCGATTTAAGAGAGCAGCCGTAAGCCCAAAGCGCACTCTAGGATCACTCTAGGGCGTCGCGCTCAACTAAGATCACGTTTTCCGTGATTTTCTCAAAGGTGTCATCGTGGCTAATGACAAACAGCTGTCGAAAGCTTTTGATATTGGCGATCGCCTCTGCCAAGCTTTCTCGGCGGGGGCGATCCATATTCGTGGTAGGTTCGTCAAAAAAAGCAATATCAATATCGGCCAAAACCCGCAGCAAGGCTAGCCTTACTGCCAGTGCCGCACACATTTGCTCACCCCCCGACAGGTTGATAAAGCGCCGACTATGCGCCCCTTCCTGCACCATAATTTCGTAGTCTCGCGTCCATTCCAATGCCACATTGGGTCGGTTGAGCAATTCTCGAAATAGGCGATCGGCCTCGCGGGAGATGCTTTGCACATACCGTTCGGTAATGCGCGGCCCTGCTTCTTTGTAGACCTTGCGAGCAAAGCTGATAAACTTACGAACTTTCTCTTTTTGCTTCAGATCGGTCTGTGCCCGATCGCGCTTTTCGGCAACCGCTTCTAGCGTGGCAATTTGGCTATCGAGCTGTGCCATCAGCTTTTTCTGCTGAGGCAAGCCTCCGGCCAAGCGATCGGCCTCGCTGCGGGTTTCTTCATAGCGGGCCTGGATTTGCTGCCACTGCTGCGGATCATAGGTTTGGCTAAGCTGCTCATACTCGATTTGTAGCGTCTTTTGCGCTGCACTGAGCTGGCTGAGCTGCTCAGTCGCCAACTGCAAGTCGGCTTGCAGCCTGACAAGCTGATTAGCATCATTCCGGTGCTGCATGTAAACCATGTAGGTGGGCTGATGCGTTTGGCGGAACTGCTTTTGCTGATCCATCTGGTCTTCGAGTTCGGCAAACTGCGCCAAGTGCGACTCTAATGCAGCGATCGCCCCCTCCAGCGTGGTGCATTGGGCTTTCAGCGCAGAGTGCTGGGCGCTAAGGGCGGCAGCTTGTTTCAAATCTCGCTCTAGCAGATGGGCTTGCCCTTTAGGGTTGGCGAGCTGATTCAGATCGGTGATGAGCTGCGATCGCTGTTGCAGCCAGTTGGGTTCGGCGCTAAGCGCCAAGGTAATTTGGTCGATGCGTTCCTGAATTTGGGCGGCTTCAGTTTGCCAGTGGCTTTGCTGGGCAAGCTTTGCCTTCAGCGTGGCAAATTCTGCCCGTTGCTGATACAAGGCATCTAGCTGAGTTTTGGTATAGCGCAACTGCTCTTGTAGCTTGGGCACTGAAATCTGCTCTGACAAATCTGCCAGAATTCGCCAGAGGGCATTGAGCAAATCGGTGTTGAGTTTGACCCCTGAACGAATGGCCGTCAGCGCTGCCTCTATAGCAGCCGTTGCTAATAGCGGCACCGTTTGTTGTACGGCCTGAATGGTGGCTAACGCTTGCTCAGCCTGAGATTGATGCCGATCGCGCTGGTCTTCCCCTTGGCTGACCAACTGCCGCAGCTCTGCCTCAAACTGCTTGGCGGCTTCTACGCGGCTGAGCTGTTCCTGAAGGCGATCGCGCTTCTGCTCTAGGTCAGGAATTCGGCTAATGGCAGACTCTAGCGATCGGATGCGTTCGATTTCGCGGCTGAGTTGGGTTTGCTCTGCCTGAATCTTGGCCATCTGCCGCACCAGATTTTGCTGTTCGGGCTTCAAAGCTTGCAGCTGGTTAAGCTGCTCCATCAGGCTCAACTGCTGCTGCTCTAGCTCTACTTGCTGGGCAATCAGAGGCCGGAGCTGCTCCAAATCTGTGGCGGCTTTGTCTAGCGCTTCTCGCCTGACATCAAGCTTAGCCATTTGGGTGATTAAATCAGTTAGCGTCTTTTGCTGTATTTCTCGCTGACGCAGAATTCCCTGCCGCTGCTTCGCCTGCTGATCTAGCGCCTTCAGCTCTGCTTCAGCCTGAAGATAGGCTTGATAGCTCTCTCGATTGTCCTGACAGATTTGCACGGCTGCTTGTGCACGCTGCACCGACTGATCCAGCAAGACGATCGCAGGCTGCTTGCCTTCAATTTGTGCCGTCAACGTTTGCAGTTTTGCCGCAGTTTGCTGAACCTGCTGCGCCTGTGCCGTCAGCCGTTCTTTTTCAGCTTGCAGCGCTGCCAACTCAGTCTGAAAGGCCAAAAGAGCGGCCTCGCTGGCGGCAATTTCACGGCTCATGAACAGGCGACGATCGCGCAATGATTCCCAGTCTTGCAGGGTTTCGTCATATTGGACGATCGAGCGTTCCAGGCTTTCAGATTCAGCTTTGCTGTACTTTTCTAGAGACAGCATCTGCTGATTGGCCATCCGATACTCCTCAACCTTGAGGACAGCATCGAAGATCGGCTTACGCTTTTCTGAAGACAGTAAAAAATCTGCTGTAAACATGCCTTGGGGAACGCCGATCGTATTGGCAAACAGCCGCGCTAGATCGGTTCCAGGGGCGACACCCAACTGTTGCCGCAGCCAGGGCAAAACCTCATCTTCAATATGCTTATAATCTAGCTTCGTATCCAATTGCGGATCATACAGCGTGTAGCCTTTGGTCGTGCAGCGCTGCACCTCATAGGTACGCCCATCACGGTTGGAAATGAACGCGACCGTCACCTGGGCGCTATTCGAGCCATTGCGAATCAAATCCTCTTTGTTGTAACCGCCCCGGTGATTGAACATGGCCCAGGCGATCGCTTCTAAAATACTTGTCTTTCCGGCTCCGTTCTCACCGCAAATGGCGTTAGTTCCAGGCTGAAAGGCAAAATGGCGATCGCTATGAGATTTAAAGTTCTTCAGCGTCACCGAAAGAATTTCCATGCTGATCTGCCTTTACCTCAGGAACCGTTGTTTTCAGAGCGTTGTTTTCAGGGTAGAACATTTGCACCACAATAATCACCCCAACTCTACTGATTTTGGCAAAAGTTCTGCAACTTGGAACGGCAACTAGCGCAGGAAGATCAGAAAACTGCGTTAACTCAAATCTACATACCGCGTCAGGCTACGCATCAGCTTTCCAGGAACGGGAGCTGGAAGCAGAATAGTCCATTCGTGAACTTCAGCAAAACGGCAGAGGTAAAGCCTATGAATCATGGTTTCAATCCCTTGCTCGGAACCCATGACAATGATTTGGACGGGTTCACGATCGCGCCTCCAATTCGCGATCGGCAAGGTTGCACGGTCAGGACATTGATCAGGATTGGGAATAAAGCCTTTGAGCATAGGAGTTGACTCGTTAATTAGGGTAACGACGATCGCGATAGTTGCTAATCGTCATCTAATCACCATACACCAATAGATGCTGATTGTCACTTAGGTGCTGATCTACATCGTTTACGCCGTCAAGACTCTCTGACACAATCGAGGGCATGGGAAGAGCAGGCAAAGCCCTTAGGCAAGTATTAGAGCAATACAGTATCAGTCAGTATCAACTTGCAGCCACGATGGAAATCGATCGCTCTAATGTGAGTCGTTGGGTTAGCGAAGAAAGAGATCCTTCAGCAGAAGCTGTATTTACTATAAAAAATGCCCTCCAGAAGCTAAACGCTGAAGCGGCAAGAGATTTTGTTCGGCTTTATTTAGAAGAAGAGGAATAGAAGGGGCGATCGATTAAGCTCCAGCTTGAGCGATATGGAAACAGCCCTAGTCATATTCATAAACTGGGTGTCTGCGATCGCCTTCCAGCACCGCATACCTCATTTAACTGTTATCTAATAAGTCGCCTTCTTCTCTTTCTTAAACCTTCTCCCTCAAAAGATGCCTTAAAACTCTATCTGTAGCTAAATGCGCCGCTCAGGGCAAAGTCCGATGATGAGCTTGGAATTTCATCGTTAAACAAAATATGGCTCTTAAACTACAAGTCCCAACCCTCAGCACCCCTGAAGCAGCAAAATCGCTTAGAGAAACCATTCTTACCTCTGAGCCTGAAGCAAAAGTAGACATTGATTTAGAAGCAAAAACAGTAACCGTCGAATCTCAAGCTTCTGAAACGACCTTCAAACAACTGATCGTTGCGGCAGGGCATCAAATTACCAACGGTTAAGAGCAAGTTGAGCAAATCAAGCTATCATGGCGTCCAGTGATGGGAGGCGCGACTGCTCTCTGCGCCTAGCTTTGTTTGCCTTCAAAAGACTAGCTTTGACTCCTACGCTACATATAGGGAAAATTAATACAAAAGAACCTAGCCGAATCCTATATCTAGTGGCATGATAGTAGCGTCATGCCCGACAGACCGCACCCGCAGATCTTGTATCTGTGGGTGCATCTCTAAACAGGGGATGGCTCCAGAAGTCAATCGCCGGGTTTAGAGACTATGCCTTACTTCCTGTCTGCTGCTAAGCTTCAAAGCTACTATCGCTGCCCCCGTGCGTATTACTTTCGATATGAGCGAAAGGTGGAAGGCGCTGCATTTTACGGCTCAGCCGTCCTGGGAACATCTCTACACCAGGCTTTGGCGCAAATTTATCAAGATTGGCACTATCAAGATCCTATTCCCCGGATGGATTGGATTGAATATTGCTGGGGTCAGCAGACTAAAGACCTCACCAGTACCCAAATCAACGAGGGTCGGGGAATTTTGCGGCGCTATTACTACGCCTACATTGCCAACCAGTCCGCCATGCGAAAGCCTGTAGCGGTCGAGGGCAAAATCCAGGGAACGTTGCGTACCGAAAATCTGGAGTTTGTGTTGTCAGGACGATACGATCGCCTCGATTATTTGGGTGACGGGCTAGAGCTAATCGACTACAAATCTGCCAAAGAAGTCGATGCAATGGAATCGGATGAAGTCGATTTACAGATTGGGCTATACTATCTGGCGCTAGAGCAGCGCTATCAGAAAAACCTCAAGCAGTTGAGCTTGCTGTATTTACGCACAGGTGAAAAGATTTGCTTCCCAGCCAGCGTCGAGCATCGGCAACGGGTAGAGGCTGTAATTAGCGATCTGGCAGTTGAGCTGCGTCAAGATCAGCGCTGGCTGCCTTTCCCCGGTGGACAGTGCGATCGCTGTGCCTATGCCAGATATTGCCCTGCGATGCGCGCCGAGCCTGATCCTTTGCCAGAGGATGCCAAGCCCGAAGCGGGTCTACAATTGGTGCTGAGTATTTAAAGCATCGATTCTTAGAGAGGGCTTTAGTCATGTGCGGCAGATTTACCCTGACTCAATCACCTGATGCGATCGCCCATTCCCTCAACCTGCCGATCCCTTCAATGTTTGCGCCTCGCTACAACATTGCCCCAACTCAGCCCGTGATGGCCGTTCGTTCGTCTGAAGAAAAAGCGGAACGGCAGCTCACCCATTTCACTTGGGGTCTAATTCCATCCTGGGCCAAAGATCCTAAGATAGGGGCAAAGATGATCAACGCTAGAGCCGAAACCTTGAGTGAAAAGCCTTCGTTTCGGGCTGCGTTTAAGCGGCGGCGTTGTCTGGTGCTTGCAGACGGATTTTATGAGTGGCAAAAGCTGGCAAAGGGCAAGCAGCCAATGCACTTCTCTCTACAGGATCACCAACCCTTTGGCTTTGCTGGATTGTGGGAACATTGGCAAAGCGCCGAGGGCAGCGAAATTGAATCTTGCACGGTAATCACCACGGCAGCTAATGATCTGATGCGTCCCGTTCACGATCGCATGCCCGTGATCCTCGCACCCCAAGATTACGACGCCTGGCTTGATCCGCAAAACAGTGGCGATCGCCTCCAGAGCTTGCTGCGCCCCTATGCAGCGGCTGAAATGACCGCTTATCCGGTAAGTACCCAAGTCAACAATCCCCGACATGAGACGCCAGATTGTATTGCGCCTCTGGAGGTCAACCCTTCTGACGCGGCGCATGACGATCCGGCTCTCGCTCAAAACTCTCGATGAAAGCTGACCTACCAAAACTGGCGTTGTCTTGGCACCGGGCGATCGTTTCTCAGCTCAATACTGCATCCAGTGTCGCCTCTGAAGCGCAATCTGGCGCAGTACAAAACGGCAGTCTGGCGCGATCGCTAATTCTGCGCGTTTTGGCACTTTGCCTCTGGGAGCAGCGCGGACTCTTGGAGGTGGGTTCACTCAGGCGGCTACCGCAAGACGCTGTGCTGGGCTTGCTCAAGCAGCTTTGGCAAACGACGCAAATGCCTTGGAGTCAACTCTCTGAGCTGGATCTGATTCACCTGCCCGATCCTCTGCTGAGCCAGATGATCGACAGTCTAGCGGCTTGTGCAACGAGCCAGAGTCTTTCGATCGCAGTTTTGGGACAGGTTCACGAAATGCTGTTAGCCGAAGAGGTGCTGGGATGCCGTGCTGTAGCCCTCCCCAATTCTCCCAAGCCGAAGCCGCTGCACAGCCGCAAATCGGCAGGCGCTTACTATACGCCTGAGGCGATCGTCAGCTATATGTTGCAGATGACGCTGGGTAAACGGCTATCTGTGCCCTCACCCGTGACCCTGCTCGATCCGAGCTGCGGATGTGGCGCGTTTTTGATTTCTGCCTACCAATTTCTGCTGGATTGGCATTTGCGAATGTACAGCCTGGAGGCCGATTTCTGGGAACGCGATCGCTCAAGTGCCGATCGCCCTTCTCCGATCGAGCGAGGCGAAGACGGGCAGTGGCATCTGACGCGCCCAGAGCGAGAGCGGCTCTTGCTCACCCATATCTATGGCGTTGATCTCGATCCACAAGCCGTCGAGATGACAAAGCTAGGGCTATATCTGCTGCTGCGGCAAAACTCGCCCGATCGCTCTCCTGTCCCTGATCTCAGCCAAAACATTCAGTGCGGCAATGCCTTAATTGCGCCCGATCTGGATGCGCTAGATCCTGCTGCTTCAAAATCCTGTGGCAAGCGCTTGAATGCAGAACGCGATCGCCCGCTTGACTGGCATCAGGCTTTTCCAGAAATTTTGCGATCGGGTGGGTTTGATTTGGTGATTGGCAATCCGCCTTATCTGGACTCAGAAGGCATGACCACCCATCTGCCTGACTGGCGACGCTATTGTACAGCCCGATACCAGACGGCTGCTGGCAACTGGGATCTCTTCTGTGTATTTATCGAAAAAGCCTTGGCACTTTGCAAACCGGGCGGATTAACGAGCTTAGTTGTGCCGAACAAGCTGGCTTCGGCCAATTATGCCGCCGGGGCGCGATCGCTCCTGATGCAGCAAGCGGATCTGCTGTCCATTCGCGACTATTCTGGCGTGGCTGCCTTTCGGGCGGCGGTCTATCCCTTGGTGTATGTGGCTCAAAAACGAGATGAGCCGAGTGCCGTGACACCACCAAAATCGATCGCCTATGAGCGGATGCAGAGCTTAGACCAAGTAGGCGCAACAGGTCGGCTCTTGCTCAAGCACACCTCGCAGCCCTGGCAAATGGGCGTGACCGGAGAGCCGCTGGCCTGGATCGATCGCATCCAGCAAAGCTTGCCAGCCCTTGGCGACATTGGAGACAGGGTTCAAGTGACCGGAGCTGCCACCGTTGCTGAGGCATACGCCCTTCAGCCTTGGATACAAGACAGCGCCACGATCGCTCCCGAAGATTTGAAGCTCGTCAACAGCGGCACGATCGATCGCTACTGCTTTTTGTGGGGCAAAAAGCCGCTGCGCTACTTGGGGCAAGTCTATCAGCATCCGATTCTGGCTGCCTCCCACAGCGTCCATTTGTCTCCTCAGCGCAAACAGCAGGCTCAGCAACCCAAAATTATTGTGGCGGGTTTATCTCAAGTGCTGGAATGTGGGCTAGATGCGATCGGTTCAGTCTTGGCGGGCAAATCAACTTCGGTGATTCGGGCAAGTCCGCTCCTAGATTTGCGCTATCTCTTAGGCTTGCTCAACAGCCGTCTGCTGAGCCTGTATTTTCAGCGCTGTTTTGCCGGAAACTGCCTCCAGGGGGGCTATCTGAGAGTTGGCACACCTCAGCTACGACAGTTGCCTCTGTGGATGCCTAACTTCGCTAATCCAGCCGATCGCCAGAGCTATGAGCAGATCATAGACTGGGTGAGCGATCGCCTCTTGCTGCAAGATCAGCTCGATCTCCTCCCGCCTAACCCAGAAGCTATTCGAGCAGAGATAGCGCGTTTAGAAGCAGCCATTGATCATCATGTATGCGAGCTATACAAACTGACGGAGAAAGAGATCGATCGCATGCCAAAATCTCTACAACAGCCCGAACAGCGCAGTTCATCGGCCTAAAACTCGCATAAAATTAGCCGACTGCCCATTAGCCCGCAGGCGCTCCAAAGTTCAAAACCAATGACCCTTCTTCGTAAACTCGCGATCGCCCTCTATCGTCTGCTGTTTGGTGTCCCAACTCGTTCAAGACCAGCTCCAGGGCGATCGCACCCTTCCGGCAGGCAGGCAACGCGGGCAATTTCACGCACGAGATCTGCGCCTCCACCAATGGCTTCTAAAAGCTATTTCAAAAACGGCTCCCAAAGCGATCTTAGGCGTGAGCGTTACGAATTGTCGCAAACCCATACCTATAGGTCTGTGGTGCAGGACAGCAATGATTGGAATAGCCAAGATGACTGGGATAGCCAAGAGGGCTGGAATACTTCAATAGAGGCAAGCCTCAGTCCTTATACTATCGTTCAGCCCTACTGGGGGCAACCTGCCTACTCTCCATATCCTCAACCTAGCCATTACTCCTCACTCTCTCAGTGGCAAGGCATAGATGATGAATATGGAGATGAATATGAAGACGAATATGAGGAGAACGACTTAGACGAGGAATATGGAATCGTTGAATATCGATTTGAAACCTTTGGCGGCGACACTTTTATCGAATTTAGCTACGAAGGCGATTTGGACGAACAAGAGATCGTTCGAGTTCTGAATTCACTCTGGTCATCTACCGCCGATCGCACCCATAATTCGCTCACAAATCAGGTCTTGGCTGGAACGCTCCGGATGCCTGTGTTGCCAAGTCGCCCTGTTTACTATCTACCCCAGCCATAGATTGCTGACATGGATTCACGCCGTTCAAAAAACTAGTACACGTTAATTAATTTGCAATCCTAACGGCTAAGAGTGGGCAATCTGAGAGGGGCGATCGACAATAGAGAAAGAAGGCAGCAATTGTTTGTCTCGCGGGCTGCCAACGCCGATCGCTTATGCCTCTCTCTACCCGGACTATGCCACCTCCTCAGGATGTCCAGCCCAAGCCGCCTGATCCTCCGGAGCCGAGTAATTCAGAAGATCAGTCGGATTCCGAGTCTCAGTTATTAGACGATTCCAGCCTCAACACGGTGCTGGACATGCTGACTGTGATAGATTCTGCTGAAGATCTAGCGCTGCTAGAACGATTGACCCTAGCTCAAAAGCGGCAAGTTTGGGATGCCACGCCAGAAGCAGTCAGGATGCGCCTGAAACAAATTCGATCGGCTCGTCCTCCTGAAGCCCTATCTCAGCCTCCTCAAGTCAAACATCCTGAAGCAGAAAGCCCAGAACCCAAACCCGCACTCCAGCAGGCTGCACCAGAGGCTGTCTCTCTCAAGCAAGGCGATCGCGTGGTTTTAGTTGCCAAGGCGCAGCTCACGGCAGCCGAGATGCAAGCCATCTGGGAGGTGGTAAAGGTTGAAACCGATCATGTTCACATCAGGACGCAGGGATTGAGCGATCGGAAATATCCCCTATCTTGGATGGTTTATTATCCCGGCTCATAGTTCGACTAGGCTTTGCCTGAGTTTTGGCTGGGCTTTGACTAGGCACCCATGCCTGAGTACTGCTTTAATCCTTTTCGCCACAGCCACCGATTTAGCACAAAAAATAGCCCAATCCAGCTCAGCATGGCCAGAAAGCCCTGGGTAACGTTGACAGGCAGGCCGACCAAGAGGCTAGCCGGAAAGTTAATCAAATAAGGGAAAGGAGTCCAGAGCACAACCTGACGGACGATCGGCGGAAACACCTCTAGGGGAGCGATCAGCCCTGACAAAAATAGGTAAAACAAAAACCAGAAAGACTCGATCGCATTGGCACGTTCAATCCAAAAGGCCATCATGGCAAAGGTGTATTGCGACACGAACCGCAGAATAAACGCCAGCACCACGGCGACGATGCAAAGCAAAGAACTAGACAAGCTCGGAATCCAAACCGCCTGCGGATAGAGCCAAAAGAACAGCACCATCAGCAGAGCGGCAAAGGGCAACCGAGCAAACCGCTCAGCTACATGCGAAGCAAAGTGATGCCAACCCGGATCGAGCGGCTGCAATAGCCTAAAGGAAAGTTTGCCTTCCACAATCTCCCGCTCAAACTCCCAAATGACCCAGACAATACTGAACTGACGCACAAAAAACACCGCAATAAAGTAGCGGATAAAATCGAGCGGCGATAGCCCAAAGCCCCCACTTTGAGCTGCTTCAGTCCAAACCCCCATCAAGATAATCGGCAGACTGCCCGATAGCACCCAGAAAAACAGCTCAGCCCGATACTCCAGCATATAGGCGTAGTAAACCGAAAGCAGCGCTTTGGCAGTAGTCAGAATGCGGTTCATAAAAGGGCAAGAGCCTATATTCAACAGGGCTTAATTGATGCTGAAACGGGTCAAGTCTCTTCTAGGCTGCTCCAGCGCGGAAGACTTGACCAATCACTTCTTCGATCGGTGGCTCAGTCACTTTGAGATCAGCAATATCTAGATCAGCCAAGATGCGCGAAAGAGTTTGGGTCAGCTTTTCTTGCGGCACCAGAAACCGAGCCACGCAGCCCTCAACAGAGATTAGCTCGCCATAGGGCTGGAGTTCTTGCCGCGATCGCCCTTGGGACAGGTCCACCGTGACCTCACGGCTAGGAGAAAACCGCTCTAGCAGGCTGTCTAGGCTGCCATCGTAGATCATCTGCCCTTCCCGAATCACGAGCACCCGTTTGCAGAGCGCTGTAATATCCGCCATGTAATGGCTAGTTAACAAAATAGTGGCCTGATAGCGCTGGTTATACTCCCGCAGAAACTCCCGCACGCTGACTTGAGCATTCACATCTAGCCCCAAGGTTGGCTCGTCTAGAAACAGCACCTTTGGGCGGTGAAGCAGAGCAGCCAGAAATTCGGCTTTCATCCGCTCACCCAGAGACAGCTTGCGCACAGGCTGATTCAGCTTATCGCCCAGCAATAGCATCTCGCTCAGTTCGCCCACGCGCTGCCGAAACTCGCGATCGTCTAAACCATATACTGCCGCATTGATCCGGAGTGAATCTAAGGTGGGCAAATCCCAAATCAGCTGCTGTTTTTGCCCCATCACCAGCGTAATCTTTTCTAGAAAAGCAGGCTCTCGTCGAAAGGGGTCATGCCCTGCCACTCGCACCCGTCCACTCGAAGGATGGATCAAGCCCGTCAGCATTTTCAGGGTCGTGGTTTTTCCGGCTCCGTTGGCTCCCAAAAACCCCACCACCTCGCCCGCCTCGATCTGGCAGGTGATAGACTGAACTGCCGGAACTAAGCGATAGGTACGGCGAAAAAAGTGGGTCAAGGTGCCCTTAAGTCCGGGCTGCTTGACGGCAACTGGATAAACCTTGCTTAGGTTTTCGACCGTAATGATGGGAATAGAATCCATCTCACTTTTGCTCAGGGTGTGTGGCTTCTGGCTCATTTTTGCGCAGCTGGTTAATCACACCAATCATTTGGTAAAGGCGACCTAGATCGCGCTGGTTGAAATGTAGGGTGATGCGAGGCAGGTTGGCCGTACCGTCACTGCTCTCTTGAGGCAAAGCTTGACTCTTGCTAATTTTGCCTTTGACCAGTAAATCACTAAAGTTTTGATTGAGATGCTCGATATCTTCATCAGAAAGCTCTAAGTTGAGCCGCAGCACGAGCTGCTCACCCACATAGCGGCTAGAGTGAAAAACGCGATAGAAACTGGCGATCGCCTCACAGGCTACATCAATGCGATCGGTAATCGTATACAGATGCAAATCAGGTTCGCTGATTAACCCTGCTGAGAGGAAATGATCTCGCAGGTAAGTATCCCAGCTCTTCCAATAGTCTCCACCAGGGGAGTCAATCAGCACAACAGGCAAAAATCCAGACTTCCCTGTCTGCATCAGCGTCAGGCATTCAAACGCTTCATCCTGGGTGCCAAATCCGCCTGGGAATGCCGCAACGGCATCGCTCTCACGCAAGAAGAACAGCTTGCGCGTAAAGAAATACTTGAAATTAATCAGCTTCGGGTCGCCCTCAATCACAGCATTGGAACCCTGCTCAAACGGAAGCTGAATATTTAACCCAAACGACTTCTCGACGCTTGCGCCCTCATTGGCCGCCTGCATAATGCCTGGGCCGCCGCCCGTCATTACCATAAATCCTTGCTCAGCCACAGCCCGCGAAAAATCCGAAGCCATTTGATAGGCAGGGCGATCGGGTTTGGTGCGGGCAGAGCCAAAAATGGCAATTTTTCGCACATGGCGATAGGGGTAAAACACCCGGAAGGCACGTTCCATGTCTTCCAGCGAGGCATTGAGAATCTTCCAATCGAGGCGATCGGCTTCTACTTCTGCCATCCGAACCAGTGTCGTCAATGCTTGCTGAATCAACGCCCCATGCTTCATTTGAGGCAGTTGTTCTAGCAATTCACTAATTTCTGCCTGAAGCGGCTCCAGGGCATGGGAAGAGGACGAAAAGGTCATGAATTCTTCAGAATTGGCAGCATTCTATTCTATCGGGATTTTTTGAAGAATGCCCTGGCGGTTTTTGAAAGGAGAGCGATCGAAGAAACCTTTGAGACAAAAAGCCTCTTGCCAAACGCTTAAGAGGGCAAAAGCCCCCTCAGAAACTTTTTTGCAAGAGGTTTATGCAGAGGGTGTAAGAACTCAAAGATATTTTTCGAGCGTGGTAGCTAACGTGGCTTTGGGCACTGCACCCACAACCATGTCAACGCGCTGCCCATCCTTAAATATCATCAGAGTCGGAATGCTGCGAATGCCGTACTGGCTGGCAACGCTAGGATTCTCGTCTGTGTTGACCTTAACGACTTTAATTTGGCCAACGAACTGTTCCGCGATTTCATCGACCACGGGCGCGACCATCCGGCAGGGACCGCACCAAGGTGCCCAAAAATCAACCAAGACCGGAACTTCGCTGTCAAGTACTTCTTGCTTAAAACTGGAATCTGTAACCTGTGCGGCTGCTGACATGCCTAGAAAGTCCTTGCCTACGTTTAATCTGTTGAAATCTTACCATAGCGAAAAGAAGAGACTGACGATACTAGGTCTATACAAACAGACATAATTCGCCACTCGCTATTGGCTGCATGCTCATGACCGCATGCCCAAAGTAGAGTTCTGAACCTAGTTATTTATCTTTCGCAAAGTCTGTAGAAAGATAAGCCACCAGGCTAAAACTTATTCTGGCAGTTCCCCAAGGCTCTCCAGAAAGTAGGAACCGCCCGAACAATAGTCCAGGCGGAGTGTGGTGTGAGGAGTGAACGGAAACATGCGTCTCCGCTCTCTTTATTCTAAGCGACAGTCAAAGAATTTCGGGCGGTTCATAGACCCGCCAATGCAAACTTATGTAAAGCCCCTTGACAGGAGCTACTTTGTTTGCCAATTATCTCAAATTTCTCTTCCAGAAACTGAAATAATCTTTCGAACAAGGAAACGTAGCCTCCCTGTTCGAAAAATCTTTGGCTCTACCATCTGACTCTCAGGCTAAACCTGCTCTCAGGTTGAGAACACCCAATTACTTGCCCATGCCCAACTGCTGTGCCTTCTGGTAGACTTTGCCTTCGGTGAGCAGTGAGGGCGCAATGACCACCTCCACCTGCTGCATTTCACGAATATCTTTTGCCCCTAGTGTACCCATACTGGTTTGAAGTGCGCCCATGAGATTGTGGGTTCCATCATCGAGCTGAGCAGGGCCGCGTAAAATTTGCTGTAGGGTGCCTGTTGTGCCTACCCGAATCCGGGTACCCCGAGGCAGCACAGGACTAGGTGTTGCCATGCCCCAGTGAAATCCGCGACCGGGCGCTTCTTGCGCTCTGGCAAAGGGTGAACCGATCATGACGCCATCGGCACCACAAGCAATGCACTTGCAAATATCGCCGCCTGTAATCAATCCGCCGTCCGCAATCACAGGCACATACTTACCTGTTTCTCGATAAAAATCTTCGCGGGCGGCAGCACAATCGGCCACCGCAGTGGCTTGAGGTAGCCCCACTCCCAGTACCCCACGCGAAGTACAGGCGGCTCCAGGCCCAATGCCGACTAGCACAGCCGCTGCTCCTGCTTTCATCAGGTTGAGGGTGACTTCGTAGGTGACGCAGTTGCCCAGCACCACAGGCATCGGCATTTCCCGGCAAAATTCGGCAAGGTCGAGCGGGGTCACAGACTCAGGCGATAGATGCGCCGTTGAAACGACCGTTGCTTGAATAAAGAATAAATCGGCTCCGGCTTTGGCAACGGCTGCCCCATACTTGGAGGCTCCGATCGGCGTAGCGCTGACGGCGGCAATGCCACCCTGCTGCTTGATTTCTTGAATACGCAGCTCAATCAGCTCTGGCTTGACAGGTTCGGCATAAAGCTCCTGCATGAGCGGCACAAATTCAGTTTTATCAACGGCTGCAATGCGATCGAGAATCGGTTCAGGATCGGCATAACGAGTCTGAATGCCTTCCAAGTTGAGGACACCTAATGCGCCTAGTTGGGAGAGCGCTACCGCCATCTTTACATCTACAACACCATCCATAGCGCTGGCGATGATGGGAATCTGGCGCTCAATGCCGCCGATCGTCCAGCTTGTATCTGCCAATGAGGGGTCTAACGTGCGCTGTCCGGGGACAAGGGCAATTTCATCAATGCCGTATGCTCTGCGGGCTGCTTTGCCTCTGCCAATTTGAATGTCCACGCTTTCCACCCTTCCTTTAGAGATATTAAAGCTAGACTACCAAATCTGGAGATTCATCGGGTTTAGATGACATCAAGAAATTATGGAGTGAGAAAACTTCTGTATTGAAGAACACGCTCTTGCCCTGCCTCAGCAAAAACCTAGCGCGATCGCTGGCTTAGGATTGCGATCACGAGAGAAATTTTTCGACAAACCCAGCCCTAGCCTTCTCCCAGCTCCTTAAATAACTGGCTGAGAACCACATTGGAGAACAGAAAGCCTTGGGGATCAGTCAGCCGCAGCCGCGAGTCTGGCGCTCCGGTGAGTGCAACCCAACCCTGCCGCTGAAACGGCTCTAGACAGGTGAGAACTTGTTGAAGCGATCGCGCTCCAAAGTCTGTCTCTAGTTTGCTAAGGCTCAGCCCTTCAGACAATCTTAAGCCCAGCATCAGCATATCTAGCAGCCTCTCAGCCTTGTCTGTCACGGGACAAGCGATCGTCCCCCCTGCGTTTTCGTAGTCTTGCACCCAGGCTGCATAGGCTTGGCGTTGGCGCGGGCGGGTAAAGCGCTGCTGCTGGACATAGCTAGCGGCTGCCATGCCAAAGCCATAGTAGGATCGGTTCTCCCAGTACACTCGGTTGTGGCGGCACTGATAGCCCGGTTTGGCATAGTTAGAAATTTCGTAATGCTCATAGCCGGCTTGGGTCAGGGTCTGACGAGCAGCCCGATACATCTCTGCCGTCATGTCATCTGTGGGGAGGGGTGACTCTCCTGGCTGGTAACGACGAGCGAAGGCCGTACCTGGCTCAATCGTTAGATCATAGACCGAGAGATGGGAGGATGCTAGAGCGATCGCTTTTTCGAGAGAATCTTGCCAATCTGTGGCGGTCAAATGCGGCAACCCTGAAATTAAGTCCAGGCTAAAGTTCGTCAAATTAACCTGATGGATCATTTCGATCGCAGCGTAGACATCTGCGGCTGTGTGGGTACGGCCACAGGCTTGCAATAGCTCTGTCTGAAAAGCCTGTACGCCCAAGCTGACGCGGTTAATTCCGGCAGCGCGGTAGCCTCTGAGCCGATCGAGGTCAAAGGTATTGGGATCGATCTCCATAGAGATTTCGGCATCAGACGCAAGGCCAAAGCGGCGATCGATCGCCTTTAAAATCTGATCAAGCTGCTCAGAAGTCAGCAACGAGGGCGTGCCGCCGCCCAGAAAAACCGTGTCGAGCGAGGCAGCAGAGTAGCGAGGCGTTGCCCGGATTTCTCGGCAAAGAATTTCGACGTAATCAGCGATCGTGCCAAACTGCAACTGACCCTGTTGCCATTGGGGAGGGCGATCGCCCACGACGGAAATGGGAAAATCGCAGTAGTAGCACCTGCGCCGACAAAAAGGAATATGCACATAGGCCGCAGTGGGCATATTAGCTAGGGTTGCCGTTGAACCGTAATCCGGCATAAGCTCCACTCGTAGAAATTGATCCAACGTTTAGAAATACTGCTAGGCATTGCTGAATGAACTTTTGCTATGGAGAGACGCTCCGCACCCCTCCATAACAAAAGTTCATTCAGAGATCAGCAACACTAACTGCTAAACAACGGATATTAAGGCAGAGCGATATAATGAACCTGTACAAATCTAGGAATCAAGCCTACTCTGGGGCATTCACCTGCCTTACACAATCTGTCTTACATGAGAGGGTTGGCAAGTGAGTCTCTCGCAACCGCCTGTCTTGCAGCAGTTAAGATGGGATCTTCTGAAAAGATTCAGACCTGTCCAGGATTTGTCCGCTCCCAGTTCTGAAGCACACCCAGACCCACAGGGATTGGAAACATGATCGACGCAATCATAATTCTTTCATTCATCATAGCAGGGGCAGGAATTGGCTATTACGGCGTTGACTTGCTTCCCACCGATACCCTCGAACAGGTCAACAGCCTGGAAGGGTTGAGCTTTGCCACAGGCGGCTTCGGGGCGCTGTTTGGCTTGCTGTTAGGGTTAGTGGCTCAGGCCAGCTATCGACGAGTCGAGCGTCAGGTACGCGAAATGCCTGTAGACATGCTCTTAAGTCGATCGGTGGGTCTAGTTTTGGGGCTGCTGGTGGCAAATTTAATGCTGGCTCCTATTTTCTTACTGCCGATTCCGCGCGAGTTTGCGTTTATCAAGCCGCTGGCGGCAGTCTTGGGCAGTCTGATGTTTGCCTTCTCTGGCGTCAACTTAGCAGATATTCATGGGCGGACGCTGCTGCGACTCCTCAACCCCAACAGCGTGGAAACGATGTTGGTCGCGGAAGGAACGCTAAAATCTGCCACGGCAAAGATCTTAGACACAAGCTGCATCATTGACGGGCGAATTGAAGACTTGCTCAGTACGGGTTTTTTAGAAGGTCAGATCCTGGTGCCGCAATTTGTTTTGCAAGAGCTTCAGCGCATCGCCGATTCTTCCAATGACCAGAAGCGCGTTCGCGGGCGGCGCGGCCTGGATATTCTCAATCGCATTCAAGAAGCGTTTCCAGAACGCATCATGATCCATCCGGCGGACTATGAGGATGTGCCCACTGTGGATGCCAAATTAGTGCGACTGGCGCAAGATATCAATGGTTCACTGCTGACCAATGACTATAACCTCAACAAGGTTGCCAGCTTGCAAAAAGTGTTCGTGCTAAACGTGAACGACCTAGCGCAGGCCATGCGACCTGCCTACCTGCCGGGAGACACCATCGACCTCAAGATCGTCAAGCAAGGCAAGGAACCTGCTCAAGGCGTCGGCTATCTGAATGACGGCACGATGGTTGTTGTAGAAGAAGGGGGGAGCTACATGGGGGATGAGGTTTGCGTCGTTGTCACTGGGGCATTGCAGACTTCAGCCGGACGCATGATTTTTGCTCGCCCAGAAGCTTCTGTGATGGCGTAGGATTGCAAGAGTATGAGATCGAGTCACAAAATGCGCGTGGTTCGCAGCAAGCTCTGCTCACAATGCAGTCAACGGGCAGCCGTACTGTATCGATCGCAGATTGATGCCTCTCAGCAATGGATTTTTGCCTGCCCTGCTTGCTTTCCTAGCATCAGCCAAAATAATCCTCACTATGTCTATGGCGGCACCTGGAAAGCTCAGAAAAAGCGGTAGGCTCTAGCCATTTTGCAGCCCCCAACCGTGTTAAAATCTGTGTCAATTATGAACTCGTGTTGGAGAGGTTAACCCATTCATGGAAGCGGCGCTGTTAGCAAAACTACCCGAAGCTTATGCCATTTTTGATCCCCTAGTGGATGTTCTGCCTGTGATTCCTGTCTTCTTCTTGCTGCTTGCTTTTGTGTGGCAAGCCTCTGTTGGTTTTAGATAAGAAACTTTCTTTCACGTATATTTGTTTCATCTGTATTAAAAAAGGGGCGATCGCTCCCCTTTTTTTGCCCTTTTCTTTGAACTGCTCTTGTTTTTAAGACAGTGGCATTTTTGTGAGCGCGCTCTGCGCGCTCACAAAAATGTTCTACGAAGAATGACCATAACACAGCAAAAGATTAGGTGGCTTGCAGCTCATCTAGCTTGGACAGCACTTCGGCGCTATGAATGGCTGGTCGCACGCCCAAAAACCGCTCTCGCATCATGCCTTCTGGGTCAATGATGTAGGTGTGCCGCAGGGCAGAATATCCTAGCCAAGAGCCATAGGCTTTGCTGACTTTGCCATCCACATCAGCCAGGAGGGGAAACTTCAGCCCTTCCGAATCACAAAACTCAGCATGAGAGTCTACATCATCGACGCTAATACCAAGGATTTGCACATTTTTGGCTTGATATTTCGGTAAGTCTTGTTGAAAGCGACGGGCTTCGAGCGTGCATCCAGGCGTAAAGTCTTTGGGATAGAAGTAGGCGACAACCCATTGGCCTCGGTAATCTGACAAAGAAACCTCGCCATCTCCAGAATTGGTAGGCAGCGTGAACGCAGGGGCGGGTTGGTTTAGAGGTGGCTGTTCGCCTCCCATCGCGATCGCAGCCGATCCGCCACCAAACGCAGTGACTAAAACCAGACAAAGCATCCACAGCAAGCCGAAAAAAGTGCGCCGAGAAATCATTATGACGAAGAGTAAAGTGAAAGTTCAGCTATCTAATCTAATATAAGTTTACAAAAATTTATGTGTTGACTCGCTTTCTCAAAATTCTTTTCTAAATGCAGCAATGTTCCTGTAAGCGTCAAACGGCTGCTTCAGTCTTGCGTCACCCAAAAAAGCCGACTAAACAGATACAGCGTGACGACTCTGTAGCGAAACAGCAGAAAAGTCACGATCGGGGTTACAAGCGTGCAGATCAGAAAAATAGCCACAATTCTCGATAGATCGACATTGAAATAATCGATCGCCAATCTGACAAAATCATGATCCAAAAGATTTCCTTTGCCCATCTGGTAGATTCCCCGCTCTTCAGCGTCAGCCAGCAGGCGATAGGCAAAGCGAACGTTGTAAAACACCGTGAACAACCCTAACATGCCGTAAAGCGGTCGTTCGATGCTCTGGCGACAGCCCCAGCCACTCAGGGCACGATACAAAAAAACTCCGGCAAACAGCAGCTCAAATCCATGCCCCATAGCCACCATCAGCAGCGTGTGAATTGGGGTTAAGGCACAAATGCTATAGGCGATCGCTCCACCCAACAGGAAGCGAGAGGTGAGATCATTGTGGCGATAGCGGTAGCAAAGATAGGCAAAGCCACTGCAAATGCCAAACAGCAACAGCGGAATGCGATCGGTGGTTTGCATCGTTATCCCCCCGCCATACATGAAGTCAAAAGCGGGCAGAGCGGCGTAGCCAAACAGCCAAGCCAAGCTGGCATGACCTAACTCATGCACGATGATGAGCAGAGGGCTAACCAGAAATGTGAGCTGTTGGGAAGCCATGAGCAGGCTAGCTAGCACAAAGCTTGCTGCAAGAGTTTTCCAGCCTGCCGCATCAATCGGAGTCGCAAGGCGATCGCGCCGGGGTGCCGGAGCAGGTACGGTATGCTTGCAGTTGCCTAAGGCGATCTGGCGCAGTTCTGAAATTCCTTCGGCTGCTTGCAACAAAACTTGTCTCTCCCAAACGGGATCACTGCTATGGCGAGGAAGCCCTCTGACCCAAAGGTGATCGATCGCCAACGGGGTCAAATTCCAATGGCTAATCTCGCGGCAGATCAGCGTGAGACAGACCTGCTCATCTGGAGAAGCCTTTGCCTCTAGCAAGATGTCTAGAGAATTTGAGTGAAGTGTGAGAGTCGCTGTAGTTTGCTTGTGAGCCAAGGTGCGATCGAGCAGGGCTTTCATGGCAGACAGATCGGCTTGAGAAACGCGATCGCGCCATGCTGAGATTTCGCAGGGAGCATTTGATGGGGTGAGGGGGGTTGGCTGCAAATCTAGGATCTGTGTCCAAGCTACTGAAGTACTCCCGGCCTGACGAGCAAACAAATGCACAGAAACCAGTCCAGGAATTTGCAAGCGCACCAGTTCCCCTAGGATCAACATAATGCAGAGTCGCTGATTGGGTATGGAAGAAGACTCTAAGAGCAGTTCGAGACAGGCAGACTGAAACTTTGACTTGATCGAGATGCCATAAGGGTAGAGCTTTTTGGACAGCAGTGCTGCTATGGCCTGAGGATTGCCAGCTTTGGCAAACGTCAGCAAGCGATCGCCTGAGTTGAGGAGAGTGCCCTTGTGCGCCTCAGAGTGCGAATGCGCCTCAGAAAAGGCTGGGCTGGCGATCGGCGCTGTGTCTTTCCCAAAAGATGGCTCAGTCATATGGCTTCGTCATGCCGCCCTTAGATAACCCTGAATTCCCTTAGAATTCCCACAGGTGGGGGTGCTAGCATCAGGCTAGGCACTAATCTCCATCAGCCAAGGGTGGTGATATAGCCCTACGCGCTTAGATCCAAATGGGTTATTTTTTGAAAGCCTCGCGTAGCGAGGCTTTCAAAAAATAACCTGCCCTAACCTAATTGCGTAGTGCCTCTTTCTGGGCGCACCCTGCCCTAACTTCGCTACAGCTACTGCGATTCGCTGGAGGGCGCTTGGTCTACTCCTGGTCTACTCTGAGGGTTCTCTAGCCGATTTAGGGGATGAAAGCGAAGCATCGGGCGCTTGCCCCTGAGCAGACTCTGCATGAAAATCCCAGCCGACTCCATCGATCGTCTCTAATTCAGGGTGTATTTCAGGCTCTAAGTCGTCCCACTCTAAGGCTACCTCTGCTGTCTCTGCTGCCACATCTGTTGTTAGAGGATTCGCTTCGGCTGGTCGTGAGGCCAAATCCCCAGCAGAAGGTCGCGATGGGGGAACGGGGCGATCGATCGCGGCAGTTTCTTCAGAGGCAGGATGAGCCGCAATCTCAGCCGCAATATCCGGTGGAGCTTCGGAAGTCGCATCAGGGACAGCATTAGCAACTCCGATCAGGCTGCTCAAGGTGGTGCTCACTAGTGCCTCAAGCCACCCCAGAAGCGTTTTGGCAAAGCTAGCAGCGCGATCGGGAAGCCGATCTACAACCTTGGCAACGTAAACCCGCCAAGATCCATTCTCAACAATCGTTTGAAGTTGAGCAAGCTTGGCTTGAACAGCTTCTTGCAGCGATTCGCCCTGTGTGCGCTGCTCTAGAGGCATCTGGGCAAAACGCAGCGTTAGCGTTTGCCAGCCCAACCAGCCTAAAAGCGCTACGCTTGCCATTTGCCCTAGCAGCAGGCTGCCTGTAATTCTGCCTGCACAAGTCCAAAGCACCAGCGCATAAAATAACCCCAGACCACTCCAGAGCAAATCATGTTTGCGATAAATTTCTGGAAGCGCAAAGGCAGACAGATATAAGCTAAGACTGCCAAGGCAGACTGCGAGTGCCAGGATATAGGCGAACATTGTGTTTTTCCGAAGACACTGAAGACAGCATAGCGGTCAGTGCTTACCTCAATCGGCTTGACAATATGAAGCTTTTATGAAGAAGGAACCAGGCGCTTACGCAGCGATTCCACTCGCCGCCGAGCAGTCGCATTGTTGGGTTCCAACTGAAGGGAGGCTTCGTAAGACTCTAGCGCTTGAGCCGTGAGCTGTTTTTTCTCGTAGGCAAAGCCAATGTTATTGAGCGCTGTGGGATAGTCGGGAATCCGCTCTAAAGCCTCTTTGTATTGTTTAATCGCCAGATCAAACTGCTCTTGCGCTGCATAGGCAAACCCCAGCGCATTGTAGATGAAAGCAGCATTTTCTCCTGCTTCCAAATCTTTGGCCTTGAGCGCTTTTTGAAATTGAGCGATCGCCTGACTGTATAACCGTTTGTCCAACAAAATCCCGCCTAGCTCGTAGTATTCCTGCGACGTGCCTTTGCCTTGGCTGAGCTTGTTTTGCAGTTTGGCAAGCCTCATCTCAGTGCGCCGCGTTTTGAGCACTTGCCGAAACAGAAACCAGCAGGCTCCTCCTAGCAAAGCCACCAAAATACTGAGATAGATGGCGGGTAATAAGCGATCGTCCATAACCTTTTTTACAGAGCCAAATATGTCAAATTTAATTTTCGATTCTATTTACAGCCTACAACAGAACCGGAGCAGACTAGAGGCTCATAGGCTGAAGACTGCTGTTTGGCACAAGCATAACGATTCCAGCAATGGCCTGATTTAGGCAAGATTGCCGGGGGTATGGGCTAGATGCCCCAGCAATTTTTGCGTGACGGGATGCTGCGAGAGCTGTGCGGTTTGCCCTGCTTGAATAACTTGCTGCAAGAAGCTCATGAGGTTTTTCCAAACCGCTTGGGTATTGGGATGGGTTTTGCCCAACTGATAACCCAAAATGGCGACTGCCCGGAGATAAAACGGCTCGGCTTCGCTGAAGTTGCCTTGTGCAGCATAGAGTAAAGCCATGCTGTTGAGGCTTTGAGCGACCTCAGGATGATCTGCCCCCAACTGGCTTTCCCGGATGGAGAGCGATCGCGCCAGTAGCGGCTCTGCTTCGCCATAGCGCCCGATCGATCGGTAGAGTTCTGCCAAATTGTTCAGGCTGGTGGCTACTTGGGCATGATCTGCCCCCAACTGGCTCTCTCGGATAGAGAGCGATCGCGCCAGTAGCGGTTCTGCTTCGCCATAGCGCCCTTGGGCAAAATAGAGGACAGCCAGACTATTGAGGCTGGTGGCTATGTCGAGGTGATCTGCACTCAGTTGACTTTCTAGAATCGAGAGCGATCGCACCAGCAATGGCTCTGCGTCGCTATAGCGCCCCAGCGATCGGTAAAGTTCTGCCAAATTGTTCAGGCTTTGGGCGACGCTACGGTGCTGCGTGCCCAACTGGCTCTCTAAAATTGAGAGCGATCGCGCTAATAACGGCTCTGCTTCGCTATATCGCCCTTGCAATTGATACAAAACGGCCAGACTGTTGAGGATGGTCGCGACCTCAGGATGGTCTGTGCCGCATTGGCTCTCCAAAATCGAGAGCGATCGCACCAGCAATGGTTCTGCGTCGCCATAGCGCCCCAGCGATCGATAGAGTTCTGCCAGATGGTTCAGGCTTTGAGCCACGCTAGGGTGGTTTTTCCCTAAACGGCTTTCTGCTGCTGCCCGAGCCTTGTGCAGCCAAGACTCCGCTTCGACGTAAGCAGACTGTGCCTGGTAGAACCCGGCGATCCGAGTGGCGGGAATCGTCAAAATATCGTCGGCCAAACAGGCGGTAAAGGCAGTTGCTACTTCGCTTAGGTGAGGCATCAAGGGTGCAAATTGGATAATCTGCGTCGGGGAAATTTTCTGCGCGGCATAAACCACAACACAGGTAACCGTCTGCTTCATTGCCGCTGCGATGATATTTTGCTGCTGTTGAGCCGTGGAGAAGGGCTGCAAACGCTTTAGCCAGTCCCCCACGGGTTGACCTTTGCTAACAGGCTGACGCTTTGCAGCAAAAAAATCCCGCGAAAGCCGATGCAGGTGATAACTTTCCTGAGCCTGATCCGATCGCTGAAGCAGGTGTAGCGCTATCAACTCCTCATCTCGCGGTTTGGCTAAGTCTTGGGCATACGCCTCAGAAAAACAGGCTTCTACCAGCTTCCAAGGAATGGGTGCAAGGGCAAACAAGCTCATTAACCCGGCTATCCGCTGCGCTGTTTCCGAGAGGTCTTGCCAACTCAGCTCAAGTGCTGCTGTCACACTCAAAGCTGTATTGAATTCGCTTTGCTTCAGGGCTTGGGTTACTAGGCTTTGCGTAGACCAGCGTTGCAGCAGAGTTGCGATCGCCAAATTTGGCTTGCGCCGTAAATACCGTGCGACCAGCTCCAAGCCTAACGGTAAGTAATCTAGTCGTTTACACAGCGTCTTCGCCTCTACCCATTGTTGAGCAATGCGGCTCTCTGACAGGATTGTCTTTAGCAGCTCTAGGGCTGCATCTTCCCGCAATCCTTCTAGCGGCAGCGACTGCACCGCTGCCCCCAAATTGTGCGGTGTGGTTAGCAGCACCTTATAGCGATCGCTCTGGGGCGGCAGATAGGGCTGAATCTGGGCATAATCTAGGACGTCATCCCAAATCGTCAGCAAGGTGCCCTCTGGCCAACGCGCCCAGCAGTAGGCGACTTGCTCTAGTAAGTTGAGACTTACTGGGATCTGCAAGTTGAGGTGCGCTCTGGCAAAGCAGACAATCTGGGTGCCGATATCTTCTTGCGATCGCAGCCAACAGACGCCGCCTGGATAGAGGTTCTGGCTCCAGGACGCATAGGCGTAGCGCAATGCCAAGGCTGTTTTGCCAACTCCATCCACGCCTTGAATGGCAAGAGCAGGGCGATCGGATGCTTGAAGACTGTTGTGCAGCAAGGTCAGTTCGGCTTCCCGTCCTACAAGCTGAACTGTGCCGCTATAGGGCAAATTATGCAAAATTTCCCCTCTCATTTCGAGCATTGCAACCTTACTCTAACGCAATCGATCTTTTCCTTATTTCTACCCTCTGGGCAATGCTCCGGAAATGCTCTGGATAAGGCAAATAGCGCTGCCTAACCTCTTTTTTCTCGCTTCACCTGTGCCAAGGTGTGGTTAATTTCTGCCAGTAAGCTAGACATTTCTACGCAAGGGGGCAAAACCTGTGTGGCTATTGACCCCCAGTGCGTATTAAATGCCTTGATCTCGGCCTCAGTTGCCGTAGCGGAATAGGCATGACAGTGCCAGACCAGAATGGGGGGTTTGACCTCAAGCTTCTGCAAATCTCGCGCTATCCGGTCAAACAGGGGATGCGGCTCGGCACTGTGTACGTAAAACAGCAGCAAGTCAACGCTTTGGTACTGAAGCTGCCGCAGAACCGATCGCCAAGAGCTGCCCACAGAGCTGCGAAATCCTGCGGTGTGAATATACTGCACGAGCGCTTGAAGACCGCTTGGAGCCTTGACCCGCGCGATCGCTTCAGATGAAGGGGCGATCGCCCCTAAGTTGGACTCTGCGGCATGAGCCACCTCTAGCCAATCTGCCTCTAGGGTCGTAAAGTCGGCAATTAAAATATTGGGCTTCCATTGAATCCCTGCCGCAATCTGAATCACTTGCAGCAAAGTGGACTCTTGAGAAGTGACGGCTGGAGCCTGTAGGTGACTATCGCCCCAGGATGCTGCATTTGCGATCGCGGCGTCAGATGCCCCTACTTCTGCAAAGCAGGGAAAGACTGAAAGCCCTGAAACTTGATTGGCGGCTTGCGTCATCTCTGCGGTTAGCGTCACCAGCGGCAAAGCAGCCAAAAACAGAGACTGGCTAAACTGCTTCATCAAAGCAAGGGGATTGGTAAATGTCCCGTCAATGATCACTACATCAGGATGCCAAACTCTAGCCAATAGCTCAGCCTGTTCTAAGTCATCGACCTCCAGCACCCGATATTGGTAAGGATGCAAAAGCTGATTGACATCGCGACCTGATTTCTCTTGCTCCAGAGAATGCTCTCGTAGGTGCAGCACCGTTAAATTCGTGGTTTCTGCCGTACTTGTCTTCGGACGAATTGCCCGCTCTAGGCATCGCTCTAGATCGATCGCCTCTACGGGCTGGCTCAAAAAGCCATCTGCGCCATTTTGATACGCCAGCTTTTTCTCCATACGCATTGCCGTCACCACCGTCGGAATCTGCCGCGTGGTGTCATCGACCTTGAGCAAGGTCAACACATCCCACCCGGACAGCAAAGGCAGGGACGGGTTCAAGAAAATGGCGCAGGGCTGGAGCCTTCGAGCCTTTTCCAAAGCCTCTGTACCCGAGCGGGCGATTGCCACCCGATAGCCCAGCCCTGTTAAATGGTGGGTCAAATTTTCGATTGCCTTAGGAGCCGCCTCTACAACCAACACCAGATGATTATCAGAAGTCGTCGTAATTTGGGCAGGCTGGATTCCAGCAGCTTTGGGAGTCGTAGGGTCGTGGGATGAACGATGGGCGATCGCGCTGTCTGCCCCCGCAGAACCCTCAAGTGAACCCTCAAGCGAACTCTCTATGATGCGGCTGGTCTGGCTCGATCGCACGGCTTGAGGTGGACAGGGAGGCAGAAGCAGCGTAAATTCACTGCCCCGCCCTTCCTGAGAGATAAATGTCACATCTCCCCCATGCATTCTGGCCAGCCGCTGTGTGAGCACAAGTCCCAGACCCGTGCCGTCAAATCGCCGCGTCAGAGGATTTTCTAGCTGCTGAAACTTTTGAAAAATTAAATGCTGCTTGTCCGCAGGAATACCAATCCCTGTATCCCAGACGGTAAAGGCAATCCATCCTTCCCAAGCTTCAACTTTTAGCCCAATCTTGCCCCCGACTTCTGTAAACTTAATTGCGTTAGAAAGCAGATTGGTGAGCATTTGCCGCAGCCGCAATTCATCGGCAATCAGCAGGTCTATTCCGGGCTTAATGTCTAGACTAAATTCAGCTGCCGTCTTTGCTTTTTCATCCTGGGTCTTGCCGCTGGCCTCAACGACTTGAATCTGACAGGCTTGCTCATAGGCTCGAGCGCACAAGGTCTCGATTTCGACAGGGTGCAGGCTCAAATCTAGCTGTCCGGTTTCAATCTGAGTGAGATCCAGGATGTTGTTGATGATCAAAACCAGATGTCGGCTGCTTTGGTGAATCAACTGCGCGTAGCGAGACTGGCGATCGTTCAGTTCGCCCAGCATCTTATCTTTGAGCAAGCTTGACAGCCCCAAAACTGCCGTCAGGGGAGTCTTCAGCTCATGGCTAATGCAGGCTAAAAATTCATCTTTGAGGCGGTTAAGCTGCACCAGATCGGCATTTTTTGCAGAGAGTTCTTTGGCAACTTGGTGCTGTTCGGTCATATCTTGAGCCAGCACGAGCCAGAGAGACTCAGTCTGCATCAGCGATCGCCACTCAGGGTCAGGATGAAAGTTTAAAGTCGCCAGCTTAAAGAGCGAGGATGTCTCTGACGACGCATCTGATGTCGCGACATCAGACGCTGTTAAGAGATCTGAAAACCCTGCTGATGCATCCTGCGCCAAAGTGTTGAACTGGGATGGAACAGTCCCCATAGAAATTTTGACAAACTGCCAAACCCGCTCTTGTCCACTTTTCATGGGGCAAGTGCAAACGCAAGCACCCGCCTCAGCGCTGAGGCGGCAGGCTCCGCTGTAGCGAGATCCTTCTAATAGGCTGCTGGCATGATCCCAGCTACCCGTATAAAATCCGGGGAGTTCTGAACTATCGGCATGTCGTTGGGCTAAAGCTGCATCAGCCGAAGGATATCTGCTGCTGACAGCAGTATATTCCTCTGTTGAGGCGATCGTTTCTAAGATCAAAGCGGCTTCCTGGCGAATTTGCCCCGGATCGGCTAGCTCTCCCACCTGCCGCCGCCACACCCAATTTTGAGTGATAATTTGCCCTGTGCTGGTTTGCAACATCAGCGGAATCGGCAGCCGCTCTAGTAGGTCAACCAATGGATCAAGCAAGGGCACAGAGGAAAAGCACTCTGGTTCTGGCTGTGCATCTGGCTGTCCTGAGGCCAGGTGCGGATCGGTAGCCAGCCGTTGCAGTAGAGCTAGGCGATCGAGCAATCCAACATAGCGTCCCTGGTCATCTACAAGCCCCCAGTTTTGCTGAGATGCGCGATCTAAATAGGGCTGAAGCTGCCGTAAGGTCGCTTGAGTTGGAAAAGAGGCGATCGGCTCTAGCAGGCTTTTAGTAGCCTTTGAGTTTAGTAGGGTTTGGATAGATTGCTGGCTATGATCAGAGGCTTGCTGCTTCAGCCCGTAAGGCATGAAGTGATGCAAACTCAAAGTTCCTAGAGCAATCTGCTGTCCATCCACAACAACAATTCGAGAGCAATTTGTCTGCTGAAATATCTGCCAGACCTGTGACAGAGACTCTGTTACGGGACAAGCCGGAACATCGATTAAAAAATCTCTGAGGGAAACAGTATCCATTCGCAGTTAAGAGGGTAAGTTCCCACAAATTAGAGAGCAGTGGACAAGGGTGCTGCGGTTGTGTTCCAACATCTGCTGCTTTTCGGGAAAGGCTCAGATGGCCTGTTCCAAAAACTGGTTCCAAAAAACAGAGATCTAAGCACGACCGAGCTTGAAGATCCAGAGAGGGGGCGCAGAGGTCTATTGCAAAATTGCTTGGGATAAACTGCTCCAAAAAAATCCGCTAATGGGCGTTGCTGATTTATCTATGAAAATTTATAAATAAATTTCATAGCCAGATTAAGCAATGCCGTTGCAGGTTGTTCTGGAAAAAGGGAACAGTAAGGGCTAAGGAAAGCGATCGCCGGACATTATCTTAATTATGACGACATCGCTGTAGAAGCCAAGCCATTTTCAATTACAATAATCGTTAAGTATTTTTATGAAACTTGACGAGACTGTAAAAAGCTGTGTCCTTAAAAGGCTGTAATGTCGCTTTCGCTAGCGCTGAGCCTCTTCCCCGGCAATGCTTTAATACCTCTGAGTCATTAGTCTTAATCATCATTTTAAATTTAGTCACCCCTCAAGATCTTGCGTTCTCCACTGGCAATTTACATCGCTGATTTTTCGGATGCCTTAGCTCAGCTTCTTGAGCAGTATCTGGAAAATGGCTCAAGCCAGACCAAAATGGGTCGCTATAGGCTAACCCACCTTAGCTCGGAAACGCAATTTCTTCAGGTTATGAGTCAGGAAACTATTCATGTAGACTGCTTTATTTTTCACGAGGCTTCTATCTCGCAAAAGCTTCTGGATCAGTTGCAGCAGCAGGCTATTTTCTTTCCTGCTCTTGTTCTTACGCCCAAAGGCTCTGCCTCTGAAAACATTACGGCAAATACACCTATAGTCGAGCTGGCAGTAGATTTCTCTCCCTCTCGATGGGTCTACCATACAGCCATGCTAGAGCTTCCCTGGGAGCGGCTTGACCAAATTGAGCGGGCGATCGAGGCAGCAATTAATAAATTTATTCAACTTTTACCGATTAGCCAAGTTGAAAGCGCTGCGTCTCTCCCGCTAGGCTCTGACAAAACACAGCTCACCCATAAGTCCCTGATATCCCAGCAGATGCGCCTAGCCGAAAGGTTAAAGGAGCGGCTTGGCTATCTTGGTGTTTACTACAAGCGTAGCCCCCGAAACTTTCTTCGCCATATGTCTCTGCCTCAGCGAGAAGAGTTGCTCCAAGAGCTTAAGGCTGACTACCGTGAAATCATCCTGTCTTATTTCTCTGACGAGTCAGGTCTCAACCAAAAAATAGATAATTTTGTCAATATTGTTTTCTTCGCTGATGTACCCGTTTCTCAAATTGTTGAAATTCACATGGGATTGATGGATGAATTTTCAAAACAGCTCAAGCTAGAAGGGCGCAGTGATGAAATTTTGCAGGACTACCGCTTGACGCTAATTGATACGCTGGCTCACCTCTGCGAAATGTATCGACGCTCGATTCCAAGAGAGTCGTAGACCGCAGGCTAACGTTTCATTGCGATCGCGGCACAGTAAGTTTTGTATGGCGAGAAGCACAATATAAAAATCCATCTGTAGATCCACTGAATATTAATAAATAAGTAACAATAGCCGTAGAGGAACAGTATGATAATGCTTCTAGTTTGGTACCCTGCGAGACTATGACAATGTAGTAGAGCAATGTAGCAGCGCCGCACAATCGGCTCAATAGATTGAGGACATCTTTGAAATCCTCGCTTTCCCTGTAGAACCTGAAGTATGGTGAATTGAGTTTATGAGTCCGCTTAAAAAAACCTACATTCTTAAGCTCTACGTTGCGGGAAACACACCCAATTCCGTGCGTGCGCTTAAGACGCTGAACAATATTTTAGAAAAAGAGTTCCAGGGTGTATATGCGCTCAAAGTCATCGATGTATTAAAGAATCCTCAGCTTGCCGAAGAAGACAAAATCTTGGCGACGCCAACGCTAGCTAAGATTCTGCCGCCGCCTGTACGAAAAATCATTGGTGATTTGAGCGATCGCGAACGGGTTTTAATTGGGCTTGATCTTCTTTATGACGAATTACAGGAAGATGAATCTTTGAATCTTTGAGCATTAGAACAGCATCAAATTCAGAGAATTAGAGATTTTTTGCCCAAGCCCCACGCCGCAGGTAGCAGAGATTTGTGGATTTCTGGATGTCTTGATGCGATAAGATTTTAACCTGCAACGCAATATAGCTCTAGGTTCAGAATTCTTTGTGTCCAGACGCACAAAGACCTTGTGCCAAACGCCGCTGGGTAGCCCTTCTGGAAGAGCGCGATTTTCTTAAATTTAAGGTGACGAAGTATGACCCAGGCAAATCAGGACGAACCGCTACATCGATCGCCGACTGGGGTTCAAAAAATTCGCACCATGATTGAAGGCTTCGATGACATCAGTCATGGAGGGATACCCATAGGCAGAAGCACTCTCGTTAGCGGTACTTCGGGAACGGGCAAAACCCTGTTTGCCGTCCAGTTTCTCTATCATGGCATTACCCAGTTTGACGAGCCAGGTATTTTTGTTACCTTTGAGGAATCGCCTACAGATGTGATCAAGAACGCCCAAAGCTTTGGCTGGGATCTGCAAAGGTTGATTGACGAAGGAATGCTGTTTATCCTAGATGCTTCTCCTGATCCAGAAGGGCAAGATGTCATTGGCAATTTTGACCTGTCAGCGCTGATTGAGCGGATTCAGTACGCCATTCGTAAATATAAAGCTAGACGGGTTTCCATAGACTCGATCACGGCTGTTTTCCAACAATATGACGCGGCTGGAGTGGTGCGACGAGAAATCTTTCGTCTGGTAGCCCGTCTAAAGCAGGTGGGTGTGACGACGATCATGACTACTGAGCGGGTTGAGGAATATGGGCCAGTTGCGCGATTTGGTGTTGAAGAATTTGTTTCAGACAATGTGGTGATTGTGCGTAACGTGCTTGAGGGCGAACGACGACGGCGCACGATCGAAATTCTGAAGCTGCGCGGCACGACCCATATGAAGGGCGAGTATCCGTTTACGATTACCAATCAAGGCGTGAATATCTTCCCGTTGGGGGCGATGCAGCTAACCCAGCGATCGTCCAATATTCGGGTTTCTTCTGGGGTCAAAACGCTAGACGGCATGTGCGGTGGCGGTTTTTTCAAGGACTCTATCATCTTAGCCACGGGCGCAACGGGAACAGGCAAAACGCTGCTGGTCAGCAAATTCCTTCAAGATGCCTGTAACGTTGGTGAGCGAGCTATTTTGTTTGCCTATGAAGAGTCGCGCGCTCAGCTTTCGCGGAACGCCTATTCTTGGGGCATCGATTTTGAAGACTTGGAGCAAAAAGGTCTGCTCAAAATCCTCTGCGCCTATCCTGAATCGGCTGGGCTAGAAGATCATCTGCAAATTATTAAGTCTGAAATTTCAGAATTTAAGCCGTCTCGCATTGCGATCGACTCGCTTTCAGCTCTGGCACGGGGCGTGAGCAACAATGCCTTCCGTCAGTTTGTCATTGGGGTAACGGGATTTGCCAAGCAGGAAGAAATCACGGGCTTTTTTACCAACACCACCGATCAGTTTATGGGGTCAAATTCTATTACAGACTCCCATATTTCTACGATCACCGACACGATTTTAATGCTGCAATATGTTGAGATTCGCGGTGAGATGGCGCGGGCTATCAACGTGTTTAAAATGCGCGGCTCCTGGCATGACAAAGGCATTCGCGAATACACCATTAGCGATAATGGGCCAGAAATCAAAGAGTCTTTCCGCAATTTTGAAGGGATTATTAGCGGTTCGCCGTCTCGAATTGCGGTAGATGAAAAGAATGAACTATCCCGGATTGTTAGAGGTTTTCAGGAAAAGTCTGAAGGGGATGCCTAGCGCGCGATCGCTCTGCCCTCACATAAAATTACGGCTTAAGCGATCGCGATCGGCCATAACCTCAGTAGTTCTCTCAGAGTCTTGCCGCCTCTTTCCGTAAGTTTGGGGGTGCGCAATTCTGACGCTAGCGGCTATGACTGACATGACCGAGATCTGTGGCTATAGCAAACCCAAAGATTATTGTTGAAAAATCTTTCAGGTCAATTGCTCCCTGATCCCATAGGTCTGAAACCTGTCGCTATTGGGAGAATACCAGATGAAAATGAGAAATCTTGTGGTGGCAGCGATCGCCGCTACTACAATGACGATCGCTCTAGCCTTGCCCTCTTGGGCACGCCCTGCCGTTTTAGTCGGTTCACAGGCTGGATCGCGGGTTAATGTGCGTTCAGCTCCAACCACCGCATCAGCTTCCCCGCACTATGGGCTAGTCGGAGACTCTGTAGAAGTGCTCAGCGAAATGCGGAGTGACGAAGACGGGTATATTTGGTGTTATGTCAGGTTTAGCTCAGGAGCAGAGGGCTGGGTACGAGGAGATTTTGTCAGCTATAGAGGGTGAAGCGAATCTAGGCTCAAGCCTATTTTGCTGAAAAGGGTGGAAGGTTTCCACCCTAAGCACTGAATTTTTTAGTAATCAGTTTCTTCTTCATATTCCACAACCCGCTTGCGCTCAGGAATATTGACCTCAGGCGCTCGGTAAGGGGTGGGATTGTCATCATCTGCCCAAGCGTCATTCGTAACATCTTCATCACGCGTAGCCGCTGGGTAGGTCACGTTGGGTATTTCCTCATACTCCACATCGTCATAGACATCAGCCTGACCGCCCCAATTGTCTTCGGGTTCCTCATAGGGAAGCTCTTGGCGCATGGCTTTAGGCTGCTGCCGAGGCTGAACCTCTTGCCAGTGATCATCATCCCAGGTTTCCTGCGCCACCGGAATTTTGGCTCGCATTGGCTCGACGGGAGTTTTAATGCCGGAAGGGAGCTGATTGGTGGTAGCCGTTGGAGTCATGTAGGCTGTGTCTTCATCCCGATCCCAGGGCGGCTTGCCAATGCCTAACCGCTCTAGCAGCCCTACGGTAAGTTGGTTCATTTTCTCTTCTGAACCCTCAAACACAATCAGGCGATCGGGGCCACTGCTGACCACTTCGTCCATCGACAGCTCATAGGTGCTCAGCACCTGATCAGGGATTTGAGGCAGCCCGATCGAGGCCAGCACGATCGACTCAACGCGGCCAGAGTTGGCTTCAAACTTAAAGCCACGCACTTTACCCAGAAGCTCACCTGTCTCGGTAATGACTTCGCTGTTAATCAAGTTGCTGTAGCTATCTAAAGTAATGTCTTCATCCAAAACGGAATCGTCATCTACCAAAACCACGTCGCCAATCTGACGCACGCTCTTGAGCAAGAGCGTCTGCTGCTCTTGCGACAGCACGCCAGAAAGCATATTTTGTCGAACGCCAATCACCACGACTTCTCGGCGATCGACATCCGCCCAAAGCTGGCTTACTACGCCGAGGCGCTTGCCCGTATTGCGGGTAATCACCTGTGTTCCAATCAGATCAGCACGTTGGCAATATTGTTCAGTTGTCATTTTCGAGTCCCAATCTCGAAGGAACTTAATGCACTAGCAATCGTTCAGATAACCACAATATTCGAGATACACCATATTTAAAATCACCATATTTGAAATATGAATTTGAAATACGAGCACCTGCAATATCCGGCTTGATCAAGATTACCAAATTACCTAGATCGTAATTACCTAGATTATACAGAGGGGATCATACAGAAGCGCTCTGAGGCTGCAAGTTTAGCCCCAGAACCTGCGTGTAGGCACCGCGTGCCTGCGTCACCCCGATCGTTCGCTCGGCAGCTTCAATCATGGGTCGGCGAAGGCTAACCACGATAAATTGAGCTTGCTGCGTTTGATGTTTAATCATTCTAGCTAATCGCTCCACGTTTGCCCCATCCAGGAACATATCCACTTCATCAAAGGCGTAAAACGGCGAAGGGCGATAGCGCTGGAGGGCAAAGATAAAGCTGAGCGCCGTGAGAGATTTTTCGCCACCCGACATTGAAGCCAAGCGTCGAACGGGCTTGCCTTTAGGATGGGCGACGAGGTTGAGTCCGCTGCCAAAGGGATCATGCGGTAGATCAAGTTGCAGGTAGCCATCGCCATCCGAGAGTTCTGCAAAGATGGTCTGGAAATTTTCATTAACGGCATCAAAGGCTTCCTTAAAGGCACGCTGTCGCAGGGTCGTAAAGTTCTCGATTCGCAGCAGTAGCTCAGTCCGTTCTTCATCCAATGTGCCCAGCTTTTGACTCAGCTCCTCTAGACGCGCTTGAGTCCGATCGTATTCCTCTAAAGCCAGCATATTGACTGGCTCCATAGCCTGGAGACGCTTTTGCAGCGATCGCAATTCATGCTGCAAGGTGGCTAAATCTTTGGTTTCTTCAGGAATTTCGGGTAGAGGCTCAGGCAGTTCGGCCTGCTGCGCCGCAAGCTGCTCCTGGAGTGCGATCAGCTCTTGTCGTCGAGTCTGCTGCGTTTCTAGCAGCTTTTGCCGCTGCCACTCTAGCTGCTGCTGTTGGGTTTGCTGCTCTCGCAACTGCCGCTCAGCGCGATCGCGCTCCTGTTTTTCGGAGGCTAGGGTTTGTTCTAGGAAAGCAAGGCTGGACTGAATCTGCGCAATTTGACCCGTGAGTTCAGCCTGCTGAGCGCTTAGCGTTGAGGTTTGGTTAAGCTGCGTCGTTTGCTGAGTGCGCTGGTCTTGCAGCCGCTGCTGAGACTGTTCGACCTTTTCTTGAAATCTTTGCTGCTGATTTTTTAAGTCTTGCAGGCGCTGCTCTGCCGTCTGGAGAGCGAGCTGGCGATCGCTCAACTGAGACTCTTGCGCTCGAATTGCCGCCTGGATCTGTTGCCACTCACTATGGGTTTGAGATTGCTCTAAATCGGTCAGGGCTTGTCGCTGCTGCTGTAGCTCAGATTCTCGCAGGGGCAGCTCTTGCTCAAGGGTTTGCAACCGCTGCTGAGCCGTAGAAAACTCCTGCATGTTTTGAGAAAGCTGGGTGCGGAGCTGACCTTCCTGAGCCGTAAAGCTGACAATCTGGGTTTGAATTTGCTCGGCTTGCATCTGCACTTCGCGATGCTGCTGTCGCGCTTCGACCAAGGCTTGCGATCGCGTTTTGACGGCAATGACCGCATCGGCTATGGCCTGCTGACAGCGATTGAGGATGCGATCGAGTTCATGAAGGCGATCGCGCAAGGTCAGGGCTTCTGAAGATTCTCCTGGCTCGACGGTGCCAAAATGTAGAGTTCCCTGCCGGGTGCTGATGCTGCCGCCAGTCATTGCGCCGCTAGTTTCCAGCAGCTCGCCCTCTAGGGTGACAATGCGGTATTGCCCCATTTCCTTGCGGGCGGCTTGCAGTGAGCTAAAGACGACCGTGTTGGCAAAGACGTAGGAAAAAACTGCCTGGTAGCGATCGTCGCACTCAATCAGGTTAACGGCATAGTCTACAAAGCCATCGGGACGGTTCCACACGGCAATGGGATTAAAGTTCGCCGCCCGAATTTTGTTGAGCGGTAGAAACGTAGCCCGTCCGCCTCGCTGTTGCTTGAGCGTTTGGATACCCGCAGCAGCAACCCGATCGTCCTCTACAACTAGATAGCTGAGGCGTGCCCCCGCCGCAATTTCTAGGGCAAGCTGGTACTGAGGTTCAACTTTGCCGAGCTGCGCCACCAAGCCACAGATGCCAGACAGCTTGGCACGCTGTAGGACTTCAATGACCCCAGTGCCCTGAGTCTCTTGAATGGCCTGCGCCTGAGCCTCTAATTTGTCAAGCTGCCGCTGCTTGTCTCGCTGCTCTTGAATCAGCCGGGTTTGGGTTTCCTGCTGAATTTGCAGCTCTTGCTCGGCCGCAGTCAAAGCTTTTTGACAAGAGTCTACCTGTTGCAGCGACCCACTCAAGGTGCCGACAATCTGGGTATATTGCCCCTGCTTTAACGCAACTTCTTCGGCGATCGCCTGCACGGCTCCATTCTGCTCCTGGATTTTTTGCCGAAGCTGCTCAACGCGCTCTTGCAGCTTTGCCTGTTCAGTTCTTTGAGGTTCTAGAGACTGAAGCAACGCCTCCATTCGCTGTCTGACAACTGCCTGTTCTTGCACCCAGGCATCGGATGCGGCAGCAGTTGCGGTTGCGGCTTCTCGCTGTTGATCAAGGGACTGCTTGGCCTGATCTCGGGCGCTGCGCAACTGAGCCAGATCTCGCATCTCAACCGATTGACTCTCCTCAGACACACGTTGCAACGCCTGCATCTGTTCTTGAATCTCTCGCTGAGTTCGCTCGATGGCAGAGGCAATTTCTCTCTGAGCGGTGGCTAGCTCCTGCTCTTGCCGCTGCACCTGACGCAGTTCGGCTTCACGGGTGGCCAGCGTAGACTGAAAGGCCAGCAGCTCATCTTCGCCCAGCGCTTTAACTTTGGCATTGAGCTGCTCTAGCTCAGCGATCGCCGTATGGATCACCTGATTGAGCGCAATTAGCTGGCTATTGAGTTCAGCATGGGTGCGTTCACCTGTCTCAATTTGCACCTGCATCTGCTGCACCTGCTGAGCTTGAGCGCGCCAGAGCAGAACAGCCTCCCACTGGGTCTTTGTCTGAAGTTCCAGCTTGAGGCGCTGATATTTTTCGGCCTTGAGGCGATCTTGAGCCAAGCGATCGCGCTGGGTAATCAGCTCCTTTTCGACAATGCGAAACTTCTCTTCTCGCTCTTTGACGGCATCTAGCTTGTCTTTTGCCTGATGAATTTTGCGATCGAATGCTCCCACACCAGCCAGCTCATCAATGATTTCCCGCCGCTCTCGCGGATTCATCGAAATAATGCTGGTGACATCCCCTTGCAGTACGACGTTGTAGCCTTCAGGATAGATCCGCAGCTTATGGAGCTGTTCATGCAGCTCAGTTAGGGTGCAAGACTGATCGTTAATGAAATAGTTAGAGGTGTAGGTTCCTTGCTGAGTCACGCGCAGCTTACGGGTGACTGTCCATTCATGCGGCGCTTGTCGGCTGCCTGTGCCATTGCCAGGAGATTCAATCCGGGGTGACGGCTCATCGTCTTGTGCTTCAGAGATTGGCAAGACGCTACTGCCCTCATCGCTTGAGTGGGCAACGGCTTCCGCCTCAGCGCTATCTTGACCCTCTGGGTCAGGACTATCTTGATCCTGACTGTCGATCGCCTCGCCCAAATCAAACGTTACGGTGACGCTGGCTTCAACGGTCGATCGCCCTCGGCTCGTTTGATTCTGATTCACTAGGTCAGGGAGGCGCTCGGCGCGCATTCCTTTAGAGCTTGAAAGTCCGAGGGCAAACAGCAAAGCATCTAGAATATTAGACTTGCCAGAACCATTGGGGCCAGAAACCACAGTAAACCCCGGCAGCAGGGGAACCTGCGTTGTGCCGCCAAAGGATTTGAAGTGGGTGAGTTCAACGCGTTTGATGTACACTCGGCTAAAACTGGCGAATGGGCAAAAACATAATTCACTACAACCTACAATTTAGTACAAAAGTACTGAATATTCTAGGGTTTGCCAAGTTTAATTTAGAGCAAAACTGGATCAATCGAGCTTCACCCCTCAAGATAGCTCAAGATTTTTAGAGCAAGGTTCTTGGGATTGCCTACTCCGGGATCATATAAGCAATTTCAGATTTTGGCGCAGGTTGCGCTGAGGCGATTGCCCTCTCACAAAAATTCCATAAAAAATCCCTCTGATTTGCTGACAGACCAGAGGGACAGACTTAACATTTTGGCTGGCTAGTTTTAAACCAACAGATCATAAGTGACCTGTCTGACCCGCTTTATGCGGCTTTGTATGGGTAGAGTCCTTTACCCATACAAACGCTAGAGCCTTAGCTGCGCTTATACGGCACCATGTCTTCGCCATAGTAGCGAGCGTATTCAGGGGTGTTGACCATCGCCTCTACAGCTGCCTTGAGGCTGTCACCCGACAGCAGCAAATTGTACTGCTGCATTTCGGCAGTCACTGGAGTCCGACCCAAGATGTGACGGAATAACATCTCGATCACCTTGGTGTTGGGGTAAGGCATGTAGAAGCGGCGAGCATAAGCTTCCGAACTCGCTAAAGACTTCACGAATTCTCGCACTGAGATTTCGCCGCTCTTCAGCTTGCTTTCTAGGTCAGGGCAACGCAGTTCATTAGGAACTTGCTCACCCTGCCCCTCGGCAATCTGCACATCCATGATTTGCCCATAGAGCGCCTCGATCACTAACTTCTGCTCAGAATCGCTGGCATTGGGTTGCAGGCGATAAATTCGAGCGGGTTTGTGACGGGCTTCAGCATCTGCTTCGGCCATCTGAGGCTCTGCCCATCTAGCTTCCATCACAGGGCTGGCAAAAGAGCGGCCTGATTCTACAAGCTGGGCTTGGCTGCTCTGACGCGTTTCCTTCTCGTTATCCGCGATCGCCTTGCTCATCAGCGGCATCTTGGTGATGTCTATGCGAGACTTGACTGGCTCAAAGCTGGGGACGACTACATCCTTATTTTGCTTCGTCAGCTGGTCATACAGGCGATTGGTATTGGGGAAGTTGGCGGCAGGTAGCGTGGGGAAGCGGCGATAGGGCACCGTATCTTCGCCAAAGTTTTCGGCATATTCAACCGTGTTGACCATCGATTGAATGAACGCGCCTAAGCCCTCGGTTGCCAGCAGCTTGTTGTACTTGCGGATCTCAGCCTGATCGATCGGCGCACGACCCAAGAAGTGCTTCGTACCCAGCTCAATCACCTTGGTATTGGGGTAGGGCGTGTAGAACTCCTTGATGTAGAGGCGAGAGGTACCCAAAGCTTCAATGAATTCCTTCAAATTCAGCTCATTGTTCCGTAGCTTGCTCTCTAGTGCGACAAACTCGTTCTGAATGATATAAGGCTCAATATCACGCTCAAAGATCTGGCGATAGGCAGCCCGAATTGCAGTTTGCACCTCAGTTGCCCCTTGCCCTGTGAGCTTAAACACCTTGGTTTGCTCACGCTGCTTGCTCACCCCTTGATTAGTACGGAACTCAACATCGGCAATGCTGCGGTTATCTTCGACCGCACCCATTTGCACAAACATCGGCGTTTCTTCCACGGTGGGTCTAGCGCCTTTGTCTACAATGCTGCCAACGCGGCTCGTGCGCATCGCTTGACCCGCAGGGGTTAGATAGCGCTCGTAGGGAACGGTATCTTCACCAAAGGTCTCGTTATACTCCAGGCTGTCAAGCATGGCATCCACCACGGCATAGAAGCCTTTTTTGGCCGCAATGTCGAAGTAGGCATTGATCTCTTGACGGCCATAGGTAGGGCGACCCAAGAGGCGGCGATGAATATATTCGATCGCTTTCACCACATAGAAAGGAGTCCAGTAGGTCTTGAGGAAGGTATCAGACTTTGCCAACTGCCGAATAAATTCCCGTACCGGAATCTGACCGTTTTCCAAGAAGGTTTCGGCAGCCGTTAGCCGCTGACCCGAGTAAACCTCACGACCAAATACCTGCAAGTAAGCCGCGCGAATGACGGCCTGAGTTGAGCTTTCGGTAAACTTGATGCTGATGCCCTTGGTAGAGCTGCCTCGCTTAGCGAAAGTGCCTGTGTAATTGGGAAGCTGCTCTAGCTTAAACACCTTGGGCCCCAAAGAACCCGGAGCCACGCCCCTAGCGCCCGGATTGCTCAACTGGTTATTGATACCCGCCCCACGGTTGATCAAAATCCGGCGGGTGTCTTTACCAAATGGCGCTGGGCTGGTGCTGGGATTGCGCGTTTCTTTGGGGAAGATGGCACCGAACTGGATCTCTAGCGGATCGTTACCAGAGCCGTAAACATGCTGATCGGGCAGCGGCTGATTGTATCGGGCAAAGGTGGTGATGAACTGCGGAATCTTGCGGAAGGGCGCACTGTACTTAAACAGGTCTTGCTGAGGCCCCCAGTTGCGACATTCTTGAGCCTCTTGACCCAATCCCCGCAGGTAAGGCACCGTTTCTTCGCCAAAGTAATCAGAATATTCTGAAGAATCGACCAGCGCATCGACGAGAGCGGATAACCCCCCCTGAGAGACGATCGCAAAATACTTCTGCACTTCCTCTCGAGACGAAGGGCCTCGACCCAGGATATGGCGGAAAGCTAGCTCCAAAGCCCGACTGTTAATGTAAGGCTCGAAGAAATTCTTGCGGTACAGTGGTGATTTAGCCAAGCGACGAACAAACTCCTTCATGGAGATGTCGCCATTCTTCACCTTCGACTCCAAATCGGAAATGCTTAGGGAATAGGCGCGGGTGATGTCTCGCTCAAACAGTTGGCGATAGGCAGCCTTCACGACATCGATCTTCTCAGTCGAGGATAGACCGGGCTTCATGGCATACTTCGGCCGACGCTCTGACGCATTGAAGTAAATTTGAGGCAGTTGTAAGCCCTGCTGGTCACCCGTAGGACGTTGACGCACCTTGGCAGAAGGCGTAGCGCCTTTGAACTCGGTCAGCAGCACCTCAAAATATTGAGCCACGATCGCGGCTGCGTCAGCATCCTGACGGAAGTAGCCCAAAGCCGCACCCCGCATGGCTTGAATGGCAGCGATCGTCGCATCTGCCGAGCAAGCATTCTCAATAATTTCCCGCAATCCTCGCACGTTGACCGAGATGATATTAGGATCACCTGCAACGATCGCATAGGTGAGATAGCGCAAAAACCAGCTGAGGTCGCGCAGCGACTTCTGCATGTTGCGTGGCCCATAGCGAGAAACGTTGATCGGTCGGAAGCCTACGGGCGTGCTGTCACTTCCTGTAGAAGGGGTGAGGAACAATGCTTTGAACCCCTCCAAGATGCCACCACTGCCGCTAGAAACGTAGGTTGCCGTTCCCAGCCTCCTAGATTCTTGAGCATCGAGGGTCGCACCGCCCATCGTGACTAGAACAGGAGCATCATCCCTGGGTTTCTCTAGGAACGCCATAGGAGAACCACCGACGAAAATGCGGTTGGCCGCCCGAGAAACAATGAGGTCTGAATTTTGAGTAAGAATTTGTGAAATTTCGGTTCTTTTCAGCCCAGAGCCAAAATAGCTCGACAGCTCACTGAGTTCTCCTCGACCCAGAAAGCGATCTTGCTGTTCTGCCTGGGAAATGGTTGCGACAGGTACGGTTTGATAGAGTTGCGGACGTGCAACAGAGCTTCCACCACTTGCCTTAACACTCATTGGATTCCAAAAGCTCCCTTGATTAATGATTGCGTCAGACCTGCCTAAGGTGCCGCCCAGTCAGCATCGCCAACCGTTCGCAGATTAAGCGATTCTTAGCGTTATACAATTCGCAGTTAAAGGCATCTAGAGACGGCACCTGATGAAAACATCATCGGCATGACCAGAACGCCTGTCCAAATGGATTGGTTTAGTTTCTAAATTAAAACGTTTCGGGTTCCCATACGCTTTTATTAAGAAGTGTGTAGTCGCCCGACTTAACCCCTAGGGCAAATCATAGAGGATTATGGATACTCAGATGAGAGTAGCTTTAAGCTTTGTTACTTTCTAGAAATTTTAGGCTGAATAATAAGGTTTGACAAAGCGGCTCCAGACCGACATGGCAACACCTCTGGAGCCATCAGAACTGCCTGAAGAGCGCTATTCACAAAGCGGCTTGAACGCAGCAGCGATCGTCTATCCCACTTCCAGGGTCACGACACTTTATTTCATATCAACGTAATTTCATATCAACGTAATATCGGCTACCGTAGGCAAAGGCGTTAGCTTATGAGTAGCTGCCCCTCTACATCTAGCGATACAAGGTGTTCACAAGAGTTGAGTTCAACAAGAAATCTTCAGCGGCAAACAAACCCTCTCGCCATCCACAATAAAACTTTGTTGAAAATCCACGCTCCAACCAATAAGTATTGTTACTCGTCAGTGATATGATTCTTAAGGGTTGAAACTAACCCTGATACACACTGAGCATAGGTTCTAAGCGCTATTAGGCTCCAAACCCTATTAGGTCGCCAGGATTATTTAGGTTGCAAGACATTGTGAACTCGCCAGAACCCTCTCTCGAAACCGCAGCCGAATCAAGTTCTCAGTCGCAGGAATCTCCAGTCGTCGGTACTCCCGACGCAGCGCCTGTAGAGGGTGCGCCGATTGCTCTGTCTCCAGAGCCAGACGCATCTATGCAAGAGTACTACCAGCTACAGGAGCAACTGTTAAAGCTGACCTTGATCCTAACAGGAGCAATCTTTATTCCTGTCTGGATTTTTTATTCTCTTAACATTGCGCTCAATTACCTGCTTGGAGCGTGCACAGGTGTGGTTTACTTGAGGATGTTGGCAAGAAATGTTGCACAGCTAGGTAGGCAAAGGAAACAGTTGGGAAGCTCTCGGCTTGCCATATTGATTGGAGTGATTATCGTTGCATCTCAATTGCACGACCTAAAAATCATGCCAACCTTCCTCGGATTCCTTACCTATAAGGCTGCCATCATTTTTTACATGCTGCAAACGACTATCTTGCCTGATTCCCAATAGGTTCAGGATATCCTAGCACTCCTCTAAGATTCTGGGAAATTTTCTTCGCATGGAAACGTTGAACGCTCTCACTACCCTCAATGCCTTCCCGCTGGCTGAGCTAGAGGTGGGCAAGCAGTTTTACTGGCACTTAGGCAATCTAGAAATTCATGGTCAGATTTTGCTGACCTCCTGGTTTGTCATTGGGGTGCTGGTGATTGCCTCCATTCTGGCTACGCGCAAAATTCAAATGGTTCCGGCGGGCACCCAGAACTTGATGGAATATGCGCTGGAATTCATCCGGGATTTGACCAAGACGCAGATTGGTGAAAAGGAATATCGTCCTTGGGTTCCTTTCATTGGTACGCTGTTTTTGTTCATTTTCATCAGCAACTGGTCAGGTGCGCTGATTCCCTGGAAGCTCATTCGCATTCCAGAGGGCGAGTTGGCTGCTCCAACAGGCGATATCAATACGACGATCGCTCTGGCGCTGCTCACCTCCCTGGCGTATTTTTACGCTGGCTTCAAGAAGAAGGGTTTGGGCTACTTTGGCAACTACGTGCAACCTGTTGCGTTTATGTTGCCGTTCAAAATTATTGAAGATTTCACTAAGCCGCTTTCCCTGAGCTTCCGTCTGTTCGGCAACATCCTGGCAGATGAACTAGTGGTAGCGGTGTTGGTTCTCCTGGTTCCCTTGTTTATTCCGCTGCCCGTTATGGCGTTGGGTTTGTTTACGAGCGCGATCCAAGCGTTGATTTTTGCGACGCTGGCAGCCTCTTATATCGGGGAAGCCATGGAGGATCACGGTGAGGGACACGAAGAGCACTAATCCATTTGGAGGTTAGCTCTCACGGGATAGCAGTATCCCTAGTCCGTTAAGTGTTTCGGCTGCTAGATGTGCTCATCCGAGCGTCTGCACCCTGAAACTGTATGCGGCGCGAAAGCGCTTGCTGATGCTGATAACGTTCGTTTGATCTCGTTCTACATCTAAGGTAAGGAAGATTATCATGAATCCAACGGTTGCTGCTGCTTCTGTTCTTGCTGCCGCTCTGGCTGTGGGTCTGGGCGCGATTGGTCCTGGTATTGGTCAAGGTAACGCGGCAGGTCGAGCTGTGGAAGGAATTGCCCGTCAGCCTGAAGCAGAAGGCAAAATTCGGGGTACGTTGCTGTTGAGCTTGGCGTTCATGGAAGCGCTGACCATTTACGGTCTGGTTGTGGCTTTGGTCTTGCTATTCGCCAACCCATTCTCATAATTTCGGTTCCGGCTGTAGAGGTGCTATTGCGGTACCTCTACAGCCACAAGTATCGTCCCTTATTTTTGATCTTTTCACTTGTTGTTTAACCCCTCCAGTGTCAAGGGGGTAACTAGATATGATTCATTCAACGATCTTGCTAGCTGCTGAAGCGGCTGCCGAGGGCAAAGGTGGGCTGTTCGATATTGACGCTACCCTGCCTATTATGGCAATTCAGTTTTTGGTGCTGGTCGCTGTTCTCAACGCTTTGTTCTACAAGCCCATTGGCAAGGCGATCGATGATCGGGATGCCCTCATCCGTTCCAATCAGGCTGAGGCGAAAGAGCGTCTTGCGAAGGCTGAAGCTATGGCAAAGCAATATGAGCAGGATCTAGCGGATACTCGCCGTCAGGCTCAGAAGGTGATTGCTGATGCTCAAGCTGAAGCGCAGCAAACTGCTGCTCAGCAGATGGCAGCAGTGCAGCAGGAGGCTCAAGTACAGCGCGAGCAGGTACAGCAGCAGCTAGACCAACAAAAGCAAGAGGCGATGCAGTCCTTAGAGCAGCAGGTGGAAACTCTGAGTCGGCAGATCTTAGAGAAGCTCTTGGGCGCGCCGTTGGCTGGCTGAGCAAGGCGATTACTTTTGAGACAAGAGCTTTTGAGACAAGAGTTATGGTGAGATGAGAATTATGGAGAGCTTCATATTACTGGCTGCTGAAACGGCAGAGAGAGGCGGGTTCGGGTTGAACCTCGATCTTCTCGAATCTAACATTATTAACTTGGCCATCATTATTGGTGTGCTGATCTACTTTGGTCGGGGCGTCTTGGGCAAAACCCTTTCAGAGCGGCGATCGAAGATTGAGACAGCCATTAAGGATGCTGAGCAGCGGAAGCAGCAGGCGGCGGCCGCTCTGGCAGACCAGCAGCAAAAGCTGGCTCAAGCTCAGACTGAGGCGGCTCGAATTCGTACTGAAGCTGAGGGACGGGCTGAAGCAGTCAGAGGTGAGGTTCTCGCTCAGGCACAGGAAGACATTGAGCGGATGAGGGCTTCTGCGGCTCAAGATTTGAACACGCAGCAAGAGAAAATCATTAGCGAAGTCAGACAGCGGATCGCAGCACTGGCGGTTCAACGGGCTGAATCTCAACTGCGATCGGGCTTGAATGCAGACACGCAGCAGCAGTTGATTGATCGCAGCATAGCCACAATGGGAGGAAGCTGATGAAGTCTAGTTTGGTTGCGGCCGAGATCGCTGAACCTTATGCCCAAGCGCTGATGTCGGTGGCGCAGTCGAGCGATCAGGTCGATCGCATCGGCGAAGATGTGGGTTCGGTTTTATCGGTTCTTTCTGAATCGCAAGATTTGAGGACTTGTCTGGCTAGCCCCTTGTTTGAGGCAGAGGTCAAGAAGCGGGTGATTCGGCAGGTTTTTGGCGATCAGCTGCACTCCTACACGCTGAATTTTATTTTGTTGCTGGTCGATCGCGGCCGCATTCTCTTTGTCGAAGATATCTTCCGGCAGTTTCAGGTGCTGCTTCGCCAGATCCGCAAGGCTGTTCTGGCAGAGGTGACTTCGGCAGTGGCGCTGAATGAAGAGCAGCAAAATGGGATTCGCCAAAAGGTGCTGAGCATGACCCAGGCAGAGCAGGTTGAGCTAGCGCTAAGTGTTGATCCTGACCTGATGGGTGGGGTCATTATCAAGGTTGGCTCTCAGGTGGTTGATGCTAGCCTTCGCACTCAGCTTCGCCGGATTGGCATGAAATTGGGTGCCTAGCGAAGGTTTTGAGTGCTGAGCTTAGGCGCAAATATTCTTTGTCCTCCATTGTTTAACTAGAGAGAACTACAAATGTCAATCAGTATCAGACCTGACGAAATTAGTAGCATTATTCGCCAGCAGATCGAGCAATATGATCAAGACGTAAAGACCACAAATGTGGGAACGGTTTTGCAAGTCGGAGATGGGATCGCCCGTGTCTACGGCTTGGAGCAAGCCATGTCGGGTGAGCTGCTGGAATTTGAAGATGGCACCGTTGGTATTGCCCTTAACCTTGAAGAAGACAACGTCGGCGTGGTGCTGATGGGCACTGGCTTAGGAATTCAAGAAGGCAGCTCTGTGACTTCCACAGGTAAAATTGCCTCAATTCCAGTAGGGGATGCCATGATTGGGCGTGTGGTGGATGCCTTGGCGCGTCCGCTCGACGGCAAGGGCGATGTTTCCTCTTCTGAAACTCGCTTGATTGAGTCTCCGGCACCTGGAATTATTGAGCGTAAGTCGGTTTATGAGCCGATGCAGACCGGAATTACGGCGATCGATGCCATGATTCCCATCGGTCGGGGTCAGCGAGAGCTGATCATTGGCGATCGTCAAACTGGCAAGACCACGATCGCAGTAGACACGATCCTCAACCAAAAGAGTGAGAACGTCATCTGCGTCTATGTGGCGATCGGTCAAAAAGCTTCTACGGTGGCTCAGGTCGTTGAAACCCTGCGGGAAAAGGGCGCTTTGGACTATACGATCGTCGTTGCGGCCAACGCCAACGATCCGGCAGCGCTTCAGTATCTTGCGCCCTACACAGGCGCGACCCTGGCAGAATACTTTATGTATAAGGGTCGCCACACCTTGGTGATCTATGATGATTTGTCGAAGCAGGCTCAGGCTTATCGCCAAATGTCGCTGCTGCTGCGTCGTCCGCCCGGTCGCGAAGCCTATCCTGGCGACGTGTTCTATCTCCACTCGCGTTTGCTAGAGCGGGCAGCAAAGCTTAGCCCTGAGCTGGGTGAAGGCAGTATGACAGCTCTGCCGATCGTAGAAACCCAGGCAGGTGACGTGTCGGCCTATATTCCGACGAACGTAATTTCTATTACCGACGGTCAAATCTTCTTGACCTCTAGTCTGTTTAACTCAGGTCAGCGTCCGGCGGTTAACCCGGGTATCTCGGTGTCTCGTGTGGGTTCTGCGGCGCAAACCAAGGCCATGAAAAAAGTTGCGGGTAAGGTGAAGCTGGAGCTGGCACAGTTTGATGAACTTCAGGCTTTTGCCCAGTTTGCTTCTGACTTGGATCAGGCAACTCGCAACCAGCTCTCTCGGGGTCAGCGTCTGCGGGAAATTCTCAAGCAGCCCCAATACTCGCCGCTTTCAGTGGGTGAGCAGGTGGCTATCATCTATTCGGGTATTAATGGCTACCTGGATGATCTACCTGTAGAAAAGGTCACGGCTTATACACAAGAGCTACGCAGCTATCTGAAGAACAGCAAGCCTCGCTACGTAGAAATCATGGCTACTCAGAAGGTTCTGAGCGAGGAAGCTGAAGGTCTGCTGAAGGAAGCGATCGCTGAAGTGAAAAAGACAATGATGGCGTCTGCCTAGAAGAGTCTGGGAGGTAGGCTTAGCGGTGAGCTAAGCCTACCTCCCTCGATTTCCTGTCCCTCTATTCCTTCTATTTATGGCTAACTTAAAGGAAATCCGCGATCGCATTCAGTCGGTCAAAAATACGCGGAAGATTACAGAAGCGATGCGGCTAGTGGCTGCGGCAAAGGTGCGGCGTGCTCAAGAGCAAGTCACGGCAACTCGTCCTTTTGCCGATCGCCTCGCTCAAGTGCTGTATGGCTTGCAGTCTCGCCTAAAATTTGAAGAAGCAGACTTGCCTTTGTTGAAGCAGCGCCAAATCAAAACGGTAGGGCTGCTGGTCGTATCGGGCGATCGGGGCTTGTGCGGGGGTTACAATGCCAGCGTCATTAAGCGGGTAGAAATTCGGATTAAAGAACTGAAGGATGCTGGACTAGATTACCAGCTGGTACTGATTGGACGCAAGGCCATTCAGTACTTTCAGCGCCGCAATCAGCCGATCGCGGCTACCTTTGCCAATCTCAACCAGATTCCTTCTGCTGATGAGGCTGGGCAGATTGCAGATGAGCTGTTGTCTCTGTTCCTTTCTGAAACAGTAGACGATGTAGAGCTAATCTACACCAAGTTTGTGTCGCTGATCAGCTCTCGTCCCGTGATTCAAACCCTGCTACCGCTTGATCCACAGGGTATTGAAAATGCAGAAGACGAAATCTTCCGCCTGACTTCTAGAGATGGGACTTTTCAAGTTGAGCGGCAGAAGGTCACTGCTCCGACGGGCGATCCGCTGCCCAAAGACATGATTTTTGAACAAGATCCTGTGCAGATTCTAGATGCGCTTTTGCCGCTGTATTTGAATAACCAGTTGCTGCGCGCGCTGCAAGAAGCGTCTGCCAGCGAATTGGCTGCCCGAATGACCGCTATGAATAATGCGAGTGAAAATGCGAAAGAGCTGATCAAGTCTCTAACGCTGTCTTACAACAAGGCTCGCCAAGCGGCGATTACTCAAGAAATCCTTGAGGTCGTTGGCGGTGCTGAAGCGCTAGGCTAGACATTCTTGGGGTTTACAAAAAACAGCGCTGTCTTGCGACAGCGCTGTTTTTTGTAACTGTGTTCATAGCGGCCAAGTATTCATAGCGGCCAGATTACAGCGGCTAGGACTCAGCAAAATCGGTTATCGAACCGTGCGAACACTGTCAATCTTGCGGGTAAACATATCCGTAAAGATGCTCATGATGGTTCGCTTGCGGGTGATGATGTTAGTGGTTACAGACATGCCAGACTGAAGCGGCACTTCTTTCCCACCTACGGCCACATTCTGTTTTTCAAGCTCTACCTTAGCTGGAAAACGGGAGTAAGGATGGATTTGATCAGGCGGTAAGGCATCAGAGCCGATATTGACTAACTTGCCCTGGACATCACCGAACTCGCTGAATGGGAAAGAATCGACCCGCACATCAACGGGCATCCCTGTTCTGACAAAACCAATATCCTGATTTGTGATGTAAACCTCTGCAACGAGGGCGCTAGTCGGAACGACTTTCAAGATCGGCTCAGTCGTCGTTGCCACAAATCCTGGCCCTTTGGCTTGCAGGTCAAAGATGATGCCGTCTACTGGAGAACGTAGCTCTTGATACTTTAAGGTAACGCTAGTCTCGCTAAGCCTACTATTGATATCAGAAATTTGGTTTTCGTTATCGATGATCGCCTTATTTAACTGGGTATCCAAAGAGGCAATTTGCTTGTCGTTCTCAGCCATTTTGTTGCGCAGATCATTGTCCGATAGGGCAACTGTATTGGTCATCTGTTGTTGAGCCTGAGCAATGGCAAACTCTAATCTTTGTTTCTCTAGAATCTGTTTATCAACCTCGGCCTGAGACGCAATCACTTGCTGCTGCTGCCGGGTGACTTGCAGGCGTTGAATGCCGCCTTCTTCTAACAGCGTTGCCAAATCAGCGTAGACGCGTTGATCAATCTCTAAAGTCTTTCTTGCCGACTCTAGCTGAGAAATCGTTTGATTAAGCTGTTCTTGAAGCTGAGATGTTTCTAGACGAGCAGCAGCAGCTCTAGAGTTTGATTCTTGCAGACCAGACTCAACCCGAGCGGTTTGATCAGCCGTCAGACCTGCCGTTGAGCCATTGAGCTGTGCTATATACAGTTGATTCTCAGAGATTAAAGAAGCGCGATTGGCCGTCAAAGATAGAATCTCTGGCGGTAGCCTGAGCTGTTGGGCTTCGGTCAGTGAAGGCATAGTTGCCCCCGAGAGCTGCGATCGATAAAACTGGTTCTGCCTTTGCAGCGAATCTTTAACCTGCTGAAGTGACTCCTGCTGAGCTGCGGCAGCCGTTGGGTCAAGCCGCGCTAGCAAGTCTCCCTGCTTTACGGTCTGACCATCTTTAACATAAATTTCTTGGATAACGCCGCCCACGGGAGCCTGCACAGGCTGAACTTGCCCTTGAGGTTTCAACTCTCCCTGGGCTGGAATCGCTTCCTCAATTTGGAAGATGGAAGCCCAAATAATCACAAAAGAGGTAACGCCCACAATCGCCCAGACAATGCCCTGTGACCACTGATTTGTCTGCTGCAAAATCACAGGCTGATCAAACGTCTCAGCTCGGTTAATTTTGTCAGGAAGTTCTTCAGCGGGAGCCGAGACGGGCTTGTTGCCCAGCGCTAGCTTGACCAAACCCCCTCTCGCTTTGCCGTTAGATTTACCATTAGACTTGCCATTGGAGCCATTCTGGGCACCGTTAGCGCCATTGTGTCCATTCATAGCGGAATTCCTTCATCAGTGGGAGGTATGCGTTGGGATTGAGCGTTAGCCTTGCAGATTGCCGTAGCGGTTACAGCTCGGCTTCCTGTTGATGATAGAGACAATAGTATCGTCCTCGGAGCGCCATGAGTTCTTCATGGGTGCCCTGCTCTACGGGGGAGCCTTTATCCATCAAGAGGATGATGTCGGCATTGCGGATCGTGGTAAGGCGGTGAGTAATAAAGAAGACGGTGCGATCGTCAAAGGCTTCTGCCAGATTCAGGCAAACGCGCCGCTCCGTATCGTAATCTAGAGCACTCGTGGCTTCATCCAAAATCAGCATCCGGGGGTTTTGGAGCACTGTCCGAGCGATCGCCACCCGTTGCCGCTGCCCCCCAGAAAGCGAAGCGCCCCGCTCCCCTACTCGTGTATTGTAGCCATTGGGCAAACTCATGATGAACTCATGGGCAACCGCCACCTGGGCAGCCCGAATAATTTCCTCCGGTGAAGCATCCGGGCAGGTAATGGAGATATTCTCCTGAACGGTGCCTTCAAACAGCAGCGGATCTTGAGGCACAATGCCAATTTGGCGGCGCAGAGAGTATAGCTCAACTTTGCCAATGTCATAGCCATCGATCAAGATGCGCCCAGACTCTAAATCATAGAGGCGCGGCAAGAGTTTCATCATCGTACTCTTACCAGAACCGCTCTGCCCGACGATGCCAACAAACGCGCCGGAGGGAAACTCTAAACTGACGCTACTGAGCTGAAGCGGCCCACTGGTGCCAAAGCGGAAAGAGACATCATCGTATTTGACCAAGCCTTGAATGGTCGGCATGGGAATATTCTGGCGATCGAGTTCATCCGCCTCTGGAGCCGAGTCTACGATGTCGCTCAAACGTTCGATCGATAGCCCCACTTCCTGGAAATTCTGCCAAAGCTGCGCCAGACGAAGCAAAGGACTGGTGACGTAGCCCGCAATAATTCGGAAGGCAATCAGTTGACCTAGGGTCAGCTTGTTCTCTAGCACCAGATAGGCTCCGACCCACAGCACTAGCAGACCCGAAAGCTGGTTCAAGAAATTACTGGCCGAGCCAGCCGTGGTGGACGTTAGAACAGTCTTAAAACCTGCACTGACGTATCTGGCATAGCGCTGTTGCCACTGCCACCGGGCGCGCAGCTCCATGTTTTGGGCTTTAACGGTTTGGATACCGCCCACGACTTCCACTAGATAAGACTGCGTTTCAGCATTTCGCTCTGCCTTGACTCGGAGCTGATCGCGAATGATCGGCGAAGCCACCATCGCCAGCAGCACGAAAAAGGGAATCGTCACTAGCGAAACCAGCGACAGCAGCCAGCTGTAGATAAACATGACCACAATGTAGATCACCGAGAAGATGGCATCTAGCACCACGGTTAGCGCCGTCCCGGTCAAGAAGGAGCGAATATTCTCCAGCTCATTAATTCGGGTTGCCAGTTCACCCACGGGTCGCCGTTCGTAGTAGCGCAGGGGCAACCGCAGCAGATGATCGATGATCTCAGAACCCAGCGTCATGTCAATGCGGTTAGTCGTATCTACGAACAGGTACGTTCGCAAACTGCTGAGGATCGCCTCAAAGACCGCCAGCACCAGCAGGAGAATGCCCAAGACATGCAGCGTGTCAGCGCTCTTCTGAATGATTACCTTGTCGATAATCACCTGAATCATCAGCGGATTCGCCAAATTAAACAGCTGTACGAAGAATGAAGCAACGAAGACTTCGATCAGCACGCGGCGATGACGTTTGATAGAAGGCAGGAACCAGTCTAGCCCGAACCGTTTTTGAGGCGTTTGGCGGGTGGCTTTCAGCAGCAAAACCTCGCCTTGCTCTCCCCAGGTTTCTATAAAGTCGGCAGGCTTGCGGCGGACTAGCCCCAGATCTGGAACCGCAATCACCATCTCTCGTTCGCTAATTTCGTAGAGCAAGGCAAAAGAGTTCTGCCACTGCACGATCGCCGGAGCCTCTAGCCGTCCCACTGCGCTGGCAGGAACCGTCACCAGCTGGGCATGTAGCCCCATCATTTCTGCGACTGCACCACATAGCTCCAAAGAAATACTGCCATTTCGCTCTACCTGGTTGACGAGTACGCGCTTGATCACGTCTCGGCGGAAGGGCATATTCAAGTGCTGGCAGAGCATTTGGAGGCAGGCCATTGACTCTTCTAGCTGCCCCTTGCCTCGGACAAAGGGATAATTTTTACTAGAGCCAGTGGGCTGAGCCAGGATGGCGGGATCGAGGGCTGGCGGGCGATCGGGCGCAAAGGGAATATCTGTATCGGTATGGGTTGCCGCTGCCACCGCAGAACTTTCTGAGTCTGTTGCGACTTCTTCCTCTACAAAGCCAGGAAAGCCGATGACGCGAGCGGGTTTATTGCCTAAGACTTCCAAAACCTCAAACCCAGTCATGCCTGGGTCAATTCGACTGCCGACGGGGTAGCCATTGACGTCTCCACCGCCGCTCACCAGCCAGACGCGATCGCGCTCTAGTTGGCTAATAGGCGTTTGACCGGGCGGCAGGTTACAAACGACGGCCTGAGTTTCTGCCTGAAGCGAAATCTCCTTGAGATCAACATCTCCGATCGCCTGCCGATGTAGCTCGGTGCCCAGCAGGTCAAATAGCTCAATCAAGGGAGCTTGATTGCCAAAAGCCGCAGCTAACTTGGGTTCACGCTCTAGCAGCGCCAAAAAATCTGCGGCCTCTAGCGTGAGGCAAATGGTCTCTTGAGAAGCGATCGCCGTTTCGCAAGGCACACCTCGCATCAGTCCCACCCAGCCCAGAACCGTTCCTGGCTGCTGCAAAGCGAGAGTCACAGGTTTTTGGGTGCGTGGATCATAAGCCAGCAGCCGCACTTGCCCTTCATAGAGAATCGAAACCTGTGCGGGCATTTTGTCTCGAACCACAACCGCTTGCCCCATACGGTAGCGCAAGAGCTGGAGCTGCTCAGTGAGCTGATTGAGTGCGGCAGGAGCGAGCTGATCAAAGGGGGCGATCGTTGCGAGAAAATCTTGAACCGTAGATTTGGTATAAGTCATGGGGCAGTAGGAATTGCAGCAGAACCACCAGGGGCAAGAGAACCAATTTGACCGAGCTGCTCTTGCAGCCAGGTATTAAAGCATTCATTTAACAGACGGCGACGCATCGCATCGTCCATTTGGGCTGGGATAAATTTTTCGAGACGCACCAAAACTAACCACTCCCCCACCCGAGTCGGAGGATTAATCTGCCCAGGCTGGCTTAAAGATAAGAGCTGCGCTAAGACAGGATGAGGCACGCTCAGCTCGACAGGGCCAATGAGTCCGTCGGTTTGCGCTTCTGGCCCTTGAGAATAGGTTCGAGCCAGTTCGGCAAAAGACTGCTCGCTTTCTAGAATGCGGAAATACAGCTCTTGGGCAATGCCTACATCTTGGGTGCGAATGAGGGAATAAATGACGCGATCGAGCTGATTCTTGCGGCTGAGAAAATAGGACTCTAACTTAGATCCCCAGGTGGCTTGTTTAAACTTTTCAACTCTCAATTCACGGGTTGCTAGAGCCTCTAACTGAGGCTGAACCATGCCATATCGTCCGAGCCAGCTTTTAAGTTCTTCCTCATTCGTAATTTGGTTTTGAGTATAGAACTGCTGGGCGGCACTCGCGCCTTCTTCTGGAGTACACTCAACGTTGGCGATAGCTTGGTCAATCAGTATCTCTTGTACAAACTGTGGCAGCATTTGATAGCCTGCCATTAAAGGCAACATTTCTTCAGCCGTGATGGAGCGCCCCGCTATTTGTAAAACGACAGACATTTTAAAGTGCATTCCTCTTGAAACATGTTCCCCAGCAGTTCAGATATGAGCTACGTTACTACTCTGCCCTGATTTGTTGGCAACTCAACAACCTCTGTAATTTGTCTAGCTAATTATTTGCTCAATAGAGTGCCTTTGCTTTTTGCTTATCCTTTGCTTATGTAGCGTGACTTTGCTTAATCTATGCAGTATTGGCTTAATGAGGTGTTTCGGGAGAAGCACCTTGATCCCTCATTTGATCGAGCCACTGCGCTTCAGAGCTAACTTATGAATGGGTCTATGTTGTCAAATATAGTGTCAAAATTTTGCCAGACCTATTCTAATGTTCAGGGCTTCATCCATCAATTATGCATAAGCCCAGCGCTCTTGAAAAAGAATCCAGAAATGATCGCCCTACAAAGCAAATAAACTTCACATCCATCGACCTTCTATTGAGGCTTTCATCAGTATTTCAAGTCGGCAGGTGTCGCCTGGATAACACTGGGCAAGGCTACTTCCTTTGCTAGGCTGAAGGAGCCGCCTAGGAGAAGACTCTGCATCATGCATAAATTATTCTCAGGAGCTTTGAAGGTCGATCGCCTCTCTATTGAAATTGCAGACCTACCTGCTCGTTTAAGCGGAACGACGATCGTTCAACTCTCAGATCTGCACTTTGACGGGCTGCGATTGTCCGATCAAATGCTGGAAGCTGCGATCTCTGTCTCTAATCAAATTCAACCCGATCTCGTTGCTCTCACGGGAGACTATGTTACGGATGATCCTAGCCCGATCGAGGAGCTAGCAAGGCGATTACAGCAATTGCAAAGCCGTTTGGGCGTCTACGCGGTGCTGGGCAATCACGATATCTACCCCAATGGCGCTAAAGACAGAGTGAGTTCGGCTTTGGTTCAGGCGGGTATTCAAGTGTTATGGAACCAAATTGCCTATCCGTTGGGGAAAGATCTGCCGATCGTGGGTCTAGCCGATTTCTGGTCTCGGGAATTTAATCCTGCGATCGTCATGTCTCAAATCGATGCCTCTGTCCCTCGAATTGTCTTGTCACACAATCCTGACAGTGCGGCGAAACTTCAGAACTGGCGAGTCGATTTGCAGCTTTCAGGACATACCCACGGCGGGCAGATTGTTATCCCTGGCTTAGGCCCTGTCCCAACCTGGTATCAAACCCTTCGTGGCGCTGTTCCTAAGCCGCTTCGAGGTTGGATTCCTTATATGCGCGAAGGACAATGTAAGGTCGTGCGGCATTGGGAATGGGCACAAGGATTTCACTATGTTGGAGCCAACGGCTTGTATATCAATCGAGGATTGGGCACCTATCCGCCCGGCAGGCTATTTTGCCCGCCTGAAGTAACCCTGATTACGCTGGTGGCAAAGCCCAGTTCTCTGGCGACTGCCTCAGCTTGCCCCTCTTCAGAACTAGTGATCCAGAGCTAGCTGAGGAGTGGCTGTGGACGCACGCCCACAGCCACTCCTAAATAAGAGCCACGGTATCTACTGAGCTGAAGACTATACAGCGCAGCAGATCGCAATCTCGCAAGACTAGAGCTGATGAGGTTCTGTAAAACCTCATCAACGCGCTTAACCCTCTCCTCGACTTTGGCTAATGGCAGGCGTGTAGCTACCATACGTATTGGTAGGACTATTGTACTCCCTTAGATAGTTCGTGACGAGGTTGACGCCAGGGGCGCGCAGCGCAATCAGTTTGTTGATCACGCGCTCAACAGCCGTGCGGTTTGTCTTGCCTGCTGCAATCACCATCAGGATTTCATCGACATGGGTTGTCAAGAAACTAGCATCTGTTAACCCAAATAGGTGAGAGGTGTCATAAATGACGAGATCGTATTTAGATTGAAACTGCTCCATGATGAACTGCATGCGATCGCTTCCCAGCAGGCGAGCTGCGCCAGAGACAGAAGGCCCAGCCGGGAGAACAAAGAGGTTTTCAGATAGCGTCACCAGCTTTAGATCATCGGGGTTGCGATTGCTGGTTAACAGATCGCTCAAACCCTCTTTATTTTGGAGATTCAGCCGACTATGAATCTGGGGCGATCGCATGTTGGTATCGACCAGCAGTACCTTCTGATTGGCTCCGGCTGCGGTTTGAGCAAGGTAGAGGGCAATCGTCGTTTTGCCATCTCCCTCCTGAGCTGAGCACACCATGAGCGATCGAATGGGCGGCTCGGCCAGACGAATATTGGAATACAAGTCGCTAAAAGCTTCCCTGAAAGAAGCTGTCTCCAATCGGCTTTCTTCCTCCCTGACCGTATCGAAACCCACGGGAAAATCAAGCGACTGTTTCGCCCCGCGTGAGAAAGGAATGATGCCGATCAGCGGCATTTGCATCCCCTCTTGCACATCTTCAACGGTATAGAAAACGTTGCGTGATTTTTCCCGGAATAGCGCTAGCAGCGTTCCCAAAATTAGCCCCAGTCCTGCTCCAGCAATAATTAGGTTAGAGGCTTTGCTAGGCACGGGTTGAGGAGTGCCGTCAGCGTTCCGAGGAATCGAGGGTCTAGAGATGATTTCCCAGGGTGTCTCAGTTTGAGCCGCCTCAACCCGCAACGTTTCCCGCTGCGTTTGCAGACGATTCAAAGTTTGAGTCGCAATTTCTAGCTCTCGGGTCAGGTCTGCATAGCGGCGAGCCACCGCGGGGAATTGCTGAAGCTTACGCTCTGCGTCGCCTCTAAACCGATTGATTTCTTGATTACGAACTTCCAGAATCTGAATCTGGTTAGCGGCGGTTACAAGCTGCTCAATCAGCCCTAAGCGAATTGCATTTTGATAAGGCGTCACTCTATCTTGCGAACCCCCTGGCAAGTTTTGCCTCAGGATGACGCCAATCTGCTGATCTCGCAGCGTTTCTAAATTCTTTTTGCGCTCTAGCAAAGAGGCCACAACAGGGCTACTGTCGTTAAACCTAGCTCTTTCGATCGCCAACTGACCTTCCAGCTCTTGCATCGTTGCCAATGTGGCCTGGTAGTTTGGATCTTGGCTGACAACCGAGGCGGCTAGCGCTTCTGACGGAGACAGCTGAAGCTGACGCTGAAGGCTATCGTAGAGAGTCCGCTGTTCTCTCAGCTCTCGCTGACTGTCTAGCTGTTGAGCCGAAATATCCTCAATCTGCCCAGAGATCTGCCCACCTTGCGTATCTGGATCGATAATGTCGTACTGCTGTTGCAGCTGCTGCAATCCATCCTGAATTTTGCTAACCCGCTGCTGAATTTCAGGTAGCTGATCGTCAATAAATTTGATCCCCTGGCCATAGCTTGTTTTGCGATCTTCCAAGCTGTACTGCAAGTATCGGTCAGCAGTGACTTGCAAAACCGTTTGTACCCGAACGGGATCATCTCCCTGATAGGTAATTTGGATAATTTTAGTTGGATCAGGGGAATCCTCACTGACCAAACGCTCTACCGATAAGCCAGCGCGCAATTCCTCATAAGAGAAGTCAGGATATTTCTTCTGAACCTCCTGGGTAATGGCATCTAGCTGTTGTGGGCTTTGTAAAATCTGGAGCTGAGTCGAATAGTCTAGGGTAAAGGTATCTCGACCGGGCACAGCACCATCTGCCCGCGTCACCGTTACCGGATCGACACTTCTCGCCGCATTGGTTACAGGTTCAACAAGCAGCTGGAAGTCACCTTCATAAGCGGGCGGAATATTAATGGCGTTGAGAGCTGCCGCGCCAGCTACCACGGTCGCAACCCCAGCAATCAGCAGGGACTGACGTTGTATCGTTCTGCCTAGCGATCGCAGATTCAGCCCCTTATTGGGCGGATTGTCTATGTCCTCCGTTTCAGCCTGCGGCAACTGAATCGGCACCCGACTCCGCTTAGGTGACAAGGCTTGAGATGTCTGTTCTGTCTCCATGTTGACCTCTGTATCGCTCTGTATATCGCTTGGACAACTCACGCCAAGATAAAGATGAGTTGCCGCCGTAAACCCAGGTCTAATCATTCAGAAGAGCGAGTAGCTCTTTGGGGGAAAAAGCTGTGTAGCCCAATATTGCCAAATCTTTGGTGGTGACTTTATATCCTCTCAGCATCTATTTCCACTGAAGCCGTCCTCTTTTTGGCTAGCTGCATTGAGGAAATTTGCCGATAGTGCGCCCCTGTCCCTAAACTTTAACGTGTAAAATGCAACTCTCAAGACAACAGTTACTTCATTCAGTTGACTCTCATTCATTAAATTTAGTATTGAGTTAGCACAGATCAGAGCGTCAATGTTTTTTTAGTCTCCAACATTAAAGATATCGAATATTCTGCCTACAACCCCATCTAGAGGGCCAAACACATCATCCAGGAAGTCCCTAACTCCGGTAATTCCAGAGCGCCCCACAATAATGGTGTCACCATCTCGTAGCGAAGGATTATTTTCTTCGTTGATGCCAGATGCCAGATCAATGGGAACAGTCCGCCTGACGGCTGTACCGTCTGTGTTGAGCCGGATTAAATCGACTCTGCTAGTTCTAGCTCTACGCTTGTCAAACCCTCCGGCTGATAGTAAAGCTTGATTGAGAGAAGTATTGGGAGATACCTCAACAATTCCAGGCTCTGCAACTTCTCCAACCACGCTGACTCGAATGGTGGCAGGGGCAAAGCTTGCCGAACCGATCAGCAACGCCTCGTCGGAACTAATGGTTTCTGCCTTGGGGATGATCAGCGTATCTCTATCTCGCAGCGTAATGTCTTGGCTAATCCGGCCTGTCCGCAGTAGCTCCCATAGGTTGAGGTCAATGAGCTGCTCTGAGCCATTGGGGATAGGGCGACGAATTTGAATTTGCCGCAGGTTTGCAAGCTGCGTAATTCCACCTGCTGACTGAATGGCCTGCGTCACGGTTGGCCATTGACTCGCCGCTCCGGCTCCGGCAACGGCAGCATCGCCTACTAAAATTTGATTAGTGGTGCCTGCTGGACTAATGATGTACGAACCTGGGCGCTTCACCTCACCGACCACACTGATTCTGAGCGTCCGAGCCGTCAGCAAATTGACGGTAATCAGGGGATTCCGAATGTAGGGCGCATAGGCCGTAGTCACTTTGCTCGACGCTTGCTCAAGGCTGAGTCCTTGAAGCGAAATTCGGCCAACCCAAGGAAGGTTAATGGAGCCATCTACCAGAATGGTATATCTGCCGTTTGCGCCACTCAGCTCAGGCACATCAAAAATGTCAAGACCAATTTGGTCGCCTGCTCCTAACAAGTAAGTATCTTCACCAGAAGCCGTGGAAGTTGGGGAAGGAGCTATTAATGTCCGATTGGGTACAGTACTAGGCGCAAGTCCAGGGGCGGGCACCGGGGTTGCAGAAGCGCCCCCTTCTTCCAGAGTCGGTCTCGTTTCTTCTGATTGCGCTGCGGGTGAAACTGGAGTAGGGGGGGTGACGGGTATCTGAGTTGCGCCCGGAGTCGTTGATGTTTGGCTGACCGAATCTTGTGCAGAGCTAGGAGCGATGCAGGTAACTGTGGCCAAGGCAGCGATCGTTAACCCCAAGACAGGTTGAAGCGCTTTCTCGAATGACATTGTTAGGGTGGGGTTGCAAGCAGAGGAAAGCTCTTGCAGTTTGGTATGACCCATACGCTTTCTCTTTAAAGTGGTTTGAACCCTGTTCACCATAGCTCTCATATGTTGCTAGAAATCCAAACGTATAGTTGCGACAATAGTTTCTGGCACCGATATAGCTTCTGGAGTCAATCTGAGCCAGTTACGCGAACCTTGCAAACTCCTGTTAATCTCCTGTTCCTTGCCCCAAACCAAAAAATCCGGAAACTTTCGGGACAGATTCTTGGGAGGTCATTTGCAGCTGCAAGACTCAGCTTTCAAATTATGCGTTCACGCTATCACATATTTTTTGAACTTACGGTAAAAACAACCCGTAACACAGGGTTTTCATTAAGTCCAAACTATTTCTTCTCGAAAACTTCGCATCCATCTTTTTCAAATCTTCTTGAAGTTGTGCGTCTGTTAAACAAGCTTTTATGGATTTCTCCCGCGATTCTGACTAGTCTGGTAGGAGAGCCGTAGAAATCCGTCTTTGCTGCTTTACTTACACTTGAGCTTCTGAACAGCCAGGGAAAATATATGTCTGACGAAACTCGAGAGCCTTCATCTCATCTGGGGGACTCGCCCCGCCTGGGGATTGTTGTGCTTAACTACCGCACCCCTGAGTTGACGATCGATTGCCTCCATTCCTTAGTTGACCAGGTTAAGGAATTAGCAGGAACCCATGTCACTGTCGTGGATAATGCTTCAGGCGATGGCTCAGTTGAAAAAATTCAAAGCGCGATCGCCTCTGAAGCCTGGGATAGCTGGGTGACGTTCATGCCATTAGAGCAGAACGCTGGGTATGCCTCTGGCAACAATGCTGCCATTCGCCCCATTCTGGCCTCCCCAAATCCTCCTCCCTACGTTTTATTACTCAATCCTGATACGGTGGTGCGCCCTCAGGCGATTAAGGCATTGGTCGATTTTATGGATGCCAACCCTACTGTAGGGATTGCTGGCAGCCGCCTAGAAGATCTGGACGGGACACCCCAGCGATCGGCCTTTCGGTTTCCATCGGTGTTGAGCGAATTAAATGAGGGGCTGCGCTTGGGCTTTGTCTCTCGTCTGCTCTCTCCTTGGGTAATCGCGCCGCCAGTATCTGAGGTGAACTGCCAAACAGATTGGGTCGCAGGAGCCAGCATGATTGTCCGACGCGAGGTGTTTGACACAGCGGGCTTAATGGATGAGAAATATTTTCTCTATTTTGAAGAGGTTGATTTTTGTTTGGCGGCAAATCGAGCGGGTTGGCCCTGCTGGTATGTGCCTGAAAGCCGAGTCGTCCATTTTGTAGGGCAGAGTTCTGGCGTGACCGACACCAAGCGGCAGGCTAAGCGGCGACCCACCTACTGGTTTGACTCACGGCGACGGTTTTTTGTTAAAAACTATGGCTGGCCCTATGCCATTTTGACAGAGCTTTCGTGGGCGTCAAGCTTTGCTGTATGGCGGCTGCGACGCGCCATACAGCGTAAGCCCGATACTGATCCGCCTCAAATGTTGACTGACTTTTTGCTGAACAGTGTGCTGTTAAAGGGGGCAGAAATTTGAGCATTCTTAAGGCTATAACGACTGACCAGCCCCCGCTTCCTGAGACAGACAGCGCCTCTAGCGTGACAGGAGAGACTGCTTTAACGCTCTGGCAACAGATTAAAGAAGATTGGCAGGCTCATGGGCGCGATTGGACTAAACCTGGGTTTCGGGCGATCGCCGTCTACCGTTTTGGAGTTTGGCGGATGCAGAAACCTAAGCTTCTCCGCGCTCCGCTCAGCCTTTTGTACAAATCGCTTTATCGCAAGATGCGAAATGGTTATGGCATCGATCTACCCTATACCGTCAAACTTGGGCGACGGGTTGTGATTGAGCACCAAAACGGCATCATTATCCACGGCTACAGTGAGATTGGCGATGATAGCATCATTCGGCAGGGTGTCACGTTGGGCAATCGCTACCTCGATTGCCCCTTTGATGCACCCAAGCTGGGCGCTCGGGTAAATGTGGGAGCTGGAGCCAAAATTTTAGGTAAAGTGACGTTGGGAGATGGTGCCAGCGTTGGCGCAAATGCAGTTGTGCTGAATGATATTCCAGCAGGGCAGACGGCTGTTGGTATTCCGGCTAAAATTCTCAAGCCTAAAGATACGCCTGATTAGAGCAATGCCAAAATTATTTTGAGAAGTTTGCGGAGCGCACTTCTCAAAATAATGCTTTGAAGGCACAACTCCACGGGTAACGGGTTCACGTTAAAGTTCTTCCAGTCGTTGGGCTAAGGCGTCATCGATGCAGTGTGTTCAGGATAGGACAGGTTGATGGACTGCTGTTCAGGCATATCCTGAATATATTGCAGCTGTTCTTGCAGCATTTGAGCGGTTTCAGTGTCTCCAGCCTTTTGATACAGCTCGATCGCCTTTTGATAATCGGCTATCAGCCCATGCACGTTGCCTTGAGCATAGGCGACATCACCCCGATCGAGATAAGCGATCGGCTGGTTAACATCTATTTGAATCACTGCGCTATAGGCAATGGCTGCTGCCTCAAGCTTGCCTTCGGTATAGAGGGCTGCGGCTTGAGCGTAAGCTTGATCGTAGGCCGTAGCTGGCCTGACTGTAACGGTATAGTTGCCCCCTTCACCCGAAAAGGAGCGCGCCAAAATTTTATAGGTTCCTGCACTGGGTAGCGTGATGACGATCGCAGCGTTGACTGTGCGGCCATAGTCGTCATTTGTTGCAATTTCTTTCCCTTCAGGATCAAGCAGCGAGAGGGCGGCATCAAACTCGTCGCTAGACATCGAAATCAGGATAGCCTGACCCTTTTCTCCTGCAAAGGTGTACTCTTGCCGCATGGGTTGCAATGTTCCTCGTTGCTCCATTAGAGATTGACTGAACGCAGCAGGAGCATAGGCTAGAGGCAGTCCGCCGATGGTGAGAGCTGCGATCGCCAAGAGGCTTGCCTGTCTCCCCAAGGTTTTAATTTGCATAATTTTTAATTTGCATAATAGTGATCGTCTAAAGCTAGAGACGTTAGAGTTTTAGAGCTTAAGTTTGAAGGCTATGGGTTTGAATTCCACTAGGGATTTACTCTAGTGATTGACTTCAGACGAAGCGATCGGGTTTCCCAAATCGGTGAAATCTTTGTCTAGCTTTAGAGTTTCTAGAATCAGAATGTAGTCTGTTTTGTATCTATGCCTGAGCAGCTTCAATGGCAGATTCAGCCTAGCTTTGAATTACCAGAGTGGTTTATTGACATCGTTAGCCAACACTTGGGTGGAGCATCGGGTCAGCATGCAGCTCAGTTACTCTGGCAGCGGGGCATCTGCGATCGCCAACAGCTCTTGGGGTTTTTGTCGCCCCACTGCTATCAGCCGACTAGCCCTTTTGCCTTTGGGCAAGAAATGAAGCTAGCGATCGATCGGATCTTGCTAGCTCGTCAGCGGCAGCAGAAAGTGGCAATTTGGGGAGATTTCGACGCCGATGGCATTACGGCAACTGCTTTACTTTGGGAAGGCTTGGGGCAATTTTTCCCTCCAGAGCAGTTGACCTACCACCTGCCCAACCGCCTAACGGAGTCTCATGGCTTATCGATCGCAGGTCTGAACGCATTGGCAGAGCAGGGTTGCCATCTGGTAGTTACCTGCGATACGGGCAGCACAAACCTAGACGAGATTCTCTATGCGCAGCATTTGGGGCTAGACGTGATTGTCACCGATCACCATACGCTGTCTAGTCAACGTCCTGAAGTGATTGCTTTGATCAATCCGCGCAATCTGCCTATCGAGCATCCCTTGGCTCACTTATCAGGGGTGGCGGTTGCCTATAAACTCATCGAGGCGCTGTATCAGACCTTGCCAGATACTCCTCAACAGCCGCTAGAAACCCTACTGGATTTGGTGGCTATCGGTCTGATTTCTGACTTGGTAGAGCTGAAAGGAGACTGCCGCTATTTGGCTCAAGTGGGGATTGCTCAACTGCAAAAGAATCGGGGTGAAACACCACCTCGTCCTGGAGTAGCCAAACTGCTAGAACTCTGTCGCAAGAGTGGCGATCGCCCTACAGATGTTTCCTTTGGATTAGGCCCTCGCATCAATGCCATTAGCCGCATTCAGGGAGACGCTCGATTTTGCGTAGAGCTATTGACTAGCCAAGACAAACGCCGCTGCCATCAGCTTGCCACTGAGACAGAGTTGGCGAATGCTCGTCGTAAAATGTTGCAGCGGGATCTCATGCGACAGGCGCAAGCAAAGCTAGCAAAGCTGGATCTGTCAACGACTCGCGTTATCGTTTTGGCAGACTCTCAGTGGGCAGTGGGGGTCTTAGGCTTGGTTGCAGGGCAGATTGCCCAAACCTACGATCGCCCCACAGTTCTACTGAGCTTTGAAGAGAGCGACGAAGCGGGAGATAGGCAAAACAATCTGGCTAGGGGTTCTGCTCGTTCGGTTGGTCAAATCGATCTGTATCAATTAATGAACCAGCAAGCGCATCTTTTGCACCGCATGGGGGGGCATCCCTTTGCTTTGGGTATGAGTTTGCCTGTAGAAAATATCCCATTATTGGCTGAAGCTCTAAATCGGCAGTTACGCCAGCAGTTGGTGGCTTCAGGCGCAATCCAAGCAGACTTAGGCATTACTGTGGCTGATCTGGTGCAGACAGAGGGCAAAGATTTATTCGCAGAGCTAAGCCTTTTAGAGCCTTGCGGTATGGGCAATTCCACTCCCAAGCTGTTGATTCAGAACTGTTGGTTCACTCGCCTTTGGCATCGCAAGATGAAGGCTTCCTCTACGGATCAGGAGGGTTATATCAAGACCGAATTTGAGATTTGGGATGAATCAAGCGATCGCGGCTTTCCGGGTATTTGGTGGGGACACTACAAAGACGAGATTCCTGAAGGGCGTTGTGATGCGATCGTTGAGCTTGACTTCAATAGCTACCAAGACGCCAAGCGCCAGATGCATTATGAAGTTCGGCTGATAGCAGTGCGTCCTCGAAATCTTGAGGACATTCCTCAGGCAGAATCTTCAGAAGATTGGCTCCTGGATTGGCGGCATGGCAAGAGTGCAGTTCAGAATCCAGGTCAGGCCGAGGATGTCTTACGGCTTAACCAATGCCCAAGCAGTTGGGCTGAGTTGCAACATTGGGTCTGTCAGGCGATGCAGGCGCAGAAAAAATTGGCGATCGCCTATGGCCCACCTTCAGAAGAAACCCCGACTGCGATTTGGCTGCGCCTCATGGGGATTGCTAAATACCTCAGCCGGACAGAGCAACCCGCTACGCAAGCAGACCTCTGTAAAAAATTGGACGTGAGCGATCGCACCTTAGAGATCGGCTTGCAAAGTCTCTCGGACTGTGGTTTTGCAGTTCACTCTGTAGGTGAGAACCTGTGGATTAAACAGCAGATTTGGGGGGATAACACAGCCGATACAGCCTGCCCTGATGGATCTTTAGAAACGAACAGGACTCCATTTTTAACAGCGTTACAGGAAGAGCGGTTTAATAAACGATATTTCTATGAAACTCCTGTAGAAACCTTACAGGCTACGATGGCGACATGGGTTCACAATTTTGGTAATCACAATTCCGGTGCATAATCTGGTGTACAGTCTCACACAAGCTTTCTACCTCTGAAAGCCGCGCGAGTGGCGGCTTTCAGAAAACAACTCATTTGAATCTAAGCGCGTAACGCTATGAAACCAGCAACGCCAGAATCTCTACAGCTTGGGAGCCTGCTTGTGCCAGTCGGTTGCCTGTTCGTAGGCGTAAGCTGCTTGCAAAACGAGATCTTCTCTCAGCACATTGCCAATGATTTGCAGCCCAATCGGTAGCCCTTGAGCATCAAAGCCGCAGGGTAAGCTAAGACCTGGTAAACCTGCCAGATTCACCGGAATGGTCATTAAATCAGATAAGTACATGCTTAAGGGATCATCTGTTTTTTCGCCTGCCTTAAATGCAGTTGTGGGTGATGTGGGACAAACCAAGACATCGACTTGAGCAAAAGCCTGCTCAAAATCTTGCTTAATCAGCGTCCTCACCTTTTGCGCCTTGAGGTAGTAAGCATCGTAATACCCTGCTGATAGGGTGTAGGTGCCAATCATAATGCGGCGCTTCACCTCTGCCCCAAATCCTTGAGCGCGGGTTTGGGTGTACATCGTCATCAAATTGTCGGGTGACTCGCTACGGTAGCCAAACTTGACTCCGTCGTAACGAGCTAAATTGGCCGAAGCTTCCGAAGGCGCAATGATGTAGTAGGTCGGTAAGCCGTAGCGAAACTGCGGACAGGAGATTTCCTGAATTTCAGCCCCTAAAGCTTTGAATTGTTCAACGGCCTTCAAGACGGCATCTGCCACAACTCCATCTAGCCCTTCTCCAAAGGTTTCTTTAATCACGCCAACCCGAAACTTTCCCTGAGACTTTTTCAAGTCAGGCTTCAAGAGGCTGGCGTAGTTAGGAATATCAACTTTGAGGCTCGTAGAATCTTTTGGATCGTAGCCTGCGATCGCCTCTAGCAAAATGGCGGCATCTTCAACCGATCGCCCAAAGGGGCCAATTTGATCGAGCGATGAGGCATAGGCGACTAGCCCATAGCGAGACACAAGACCATAGGTAGGCTTCATTCCCACAACACCGCACAAAGCAGCAGGCTGCCGAATGGAGCCACCCGTATCAGAACCGAGGGCAACCGTACATTCTGCTGCTGCGACGGCCGCCGCCGATCCGCCTGAAGATCCGCCTGGCACCCGCTCCAAATCCCAAGGGTTTGCAGTCACTTGATAGGCAGAATTCTCAGTGGAGCTGCCCATCGCAAACTCGTCTAAGTTGGTTTTGCCCACCATTACGGCTCCAGTGGCTGCAAGTTTCTCAGTCACGCTGGACTCATAGGGCGGCACAAAATTTTGCAGAATCCGGGAGCCACAGGTCGTTGGGATTCCTTTGGTACACATATTGTCTTTGATGCCAATGGGAATTCCAGCCAACAGGCTAATTTCTTGCCCTGCGGCGATTTGGGCATCCACTTGCTGCGCCTGAGCGAGGGCGCGATCGGCAGTAATGTGGAGAAAACTGCGAATCTTTGGCTCTAAAAGCTGAATGCGATCGAACGCTTCTTGAGCAATTTCAACAGCAGATCGTTCTTTGGTAGTGAGCTGTTGATGTAACTCGCGGATGGATGCCATAGACTGACCTCGGGGTTAAGCAATTACACACAATCTAAACCACGCACAATCCAAATTGCGCACAGTCTAGAAGTATAAAGCCTAGCGGCAACTGACTTTTGCTCACGATCGCAGGACTTCAGGCAGAAGAGCGCTGCGAAAGCGTAGTGGCTGTCTCCAAAAAACAGGGCAGCACCATCATGCTCTCAAGTGAGCAATTCATAGCACTGCCTCAACTCAAGTTGATCAAATTGAGCGATCAACTGGCTTGAATGAATGAGTTTTTTTATCTAATCTTTACGCCGCTGCTGCTTCCAGCTCAGAGGGGTGGCGCTCGAAGATTTCAAATACGCGATCGAGCTGAGTCAGCTCAAATACAATCCGCACGGATGGAGAAATTCCGAATAGACCGAACTGCTTATTCATACGCTGAGCTAGGGTCAGGGTGGAAACCAAAGCCATCAAACCATGACTATCCAAGGATTCTACTTGGCTCATGTCCACAAGCAGAGAGGAAGACTCTTGCGACGAGACTGTTTCCGTCAGGTGCTGCTTCAATGTTTCTGCGTTGCCTGAATTGATGTGACCGGAAGGCTGAACAACCGTTGTTGTGGAATGAGCGAGTGTGCTTTGCATTGTCCGAATCCTTGTGTATATCAGCGAAAGAATGCGAGTGGCGAGGTAACTGCGTCCGGAATGTAACTGAACATAGCCTTGAATTTCTCTTGGCGACTAGTTAGTCCGGATAATTTTGCGAAATCTTTATTAAGTGAGCCTTTTTATTTAAAGATTTCAGTAAGTAATTTCACGATAGGGTATCTAAGAACACAAATCCTTTGAATGCCATCTTCAAATTTAGGTTTGATTACTTACCTACGCTTAATTTTACATTATCTTAACTTTACTTAAAGTATGTTTGATAACTTCCTCTCTCAAAGTCAAAGCGTTTTGCCTAAAACCTTTTCAAGGCGAAGATTATAGGCTATTGATCCTTAAACCTAAAAAAGGGATAGACGATCGCGATCGTCTATCCCTCTAGAGGAATAAATTGCTTTTTTGTGGGATGAATCTTTCAGCAGCTTGTGTAAATCAGGGTGCTTACTCGTAGATTCACGTAAGTAATCTGCACTCAAGGCTACTATTTGGTCAGTCTGTTTATTGACTTACGATCGCCAAGTGTATAGACACTATCATCCGGTCACATTTCTTTATGTTCTGGACGTGACACTTTAGCGATTTCACCTAGCCAATGCCAAAAGAGTGATCTTAATTGTGATTAGGATCACTCCTGACTGGCGTTCTGGATCATGTGCATCTTGCTTCAACTACAAGAAGATTGGGACTAAAGAAAGTCTCCTTCGCTTATCGCAGCGCGATCTAATATGAAACCTTCCTATGTGATTCGGCAGCTCGTCGCTAAAGCCTTACACATTAAGCAACTCACTCCCGATATTGAAAACGAGATCAACTACGAACTGACTCGCCTCGGCCACATTTCTGATACAGACTATGAGGCTTTAGAGCTGCTGATGTCTGAAATGGATGCAGGCCGCATTCGGCTGGTTCCCAACCCCTAGATCTGGGTTGCTTCAGAGATCCTCGGGATTCAGCCAATTATTTAGGACTGGAAAGCTTCAGGGTAGGCTTGCCAGACGCGCCGAATGAATGCCTGGAGATGATGACGGGAGCTTGAGATAGGCAGAGCACCTGCTTCGGGTTCTTCTCCTTTGGCTTGATGGCCTTCAAGCTCGGTCAAGATCGGAATGACTTCGGTGTCTAGGGCAGGGCGAAAAAGCGACGCAGGGCAGAGCAAATCAGACCCTTCGCGCAAGTCGTAAAGGATGCTCTCAGAGGCGTCAGGGCGATCGTATGGAGCATTTCCCTGATCCCAGGACTGTGGAGTTGAGACAGGTTCGCGCTTGAGTGCCTCTACCAAAGCAATGGGGCGCACCCAGCAAAGCTGCCGTTGCTCCACGACTTGAATGATTTCTGCATAGAGATAAGCTGCTTGACACTCCAAGCAAACGATTTGAGAGGGTTGAAAGTTCCCTTGAAGGCTCATGCTTAGGTTGGACAAGTTCGGCTTTAGGAGCAGAACGGTGATGCAAATGGCTTAACTCTATGCTTTGCGGTTGACGAAGCTGCGGTTGACAAAGCTTTTTTTACGAATTAGGCACAGATTTTGCACAGAACCCTTCTATCCTCAATTGTAGTGTAGGTTTTGTGTCAATCTGGCTGGCGACTGTCTAGCAACGCTTTGCCGTTAGCAGCCTATGTTGAAATATTACTGAGCTGATGTTGAGGCTTGAAGTGTCGTCTGAAGGCGATTTTGAGGTAGCGTTTGAGAGAGCTATCCAAACCCTCCCATAATGCCCCCTCAAGAAATATCTCCTCAAAATAGCGTTTTAAGAGAGCTATACCCGGCGATCGCCCCCTACAGCACAGGCACCCTTCAGGTTTCTGACCTCCATACCCTCTATTTTGAGCAGGCGGGTAATCCAGCAGGCAAGCCTGTTGTGTTTCTGCATGGTGGCCCCGGTGGCGGCATTGACCCCATCTATCGGCAATACTTTGATCCCCAAAAATGGCGGATTATCTTGTTTGACCAACGCGGCTGTGGACGCAGCACCCCCCATGCCGAACTGCGTGAAAACGACACCTGGAACTTGGTTAGTGACATAGAGCAGATCCGTACCCATCTGGATATTGACCATTGGGTGGTGTTTGGTGGGAGCTGGGGTAGCACATTGTCGCTTGCCTACAGCCAGACCCACCCCACCTCTTGTCGAGGGCTAATTCTGCGGGGAATTTTTTTGCTGCGCCAGAAGGAATTGCAGTGGTTTTATCAAGAAGGAACTAGCTACATTTTTCCCGATGCTTGGGAATCCTACCTTCAACCGATTCCGCTGGCCGAACGACATGACCTGATCGGTGCCTATTATAAACGATTGACCAGCGCCGATCGCGCCGTGCGATCAGAAGCAGCACGCGCCTGGTCTATTTGGGAAGGCAGCACCAGCAAGCTCCTGCCGGATACGGGATTGCGACAGCGATTTGGCGAAAGCCAGTTTGCCGATGCTTTCGCCCGGATTGAATGTCATTATTTTGTAAATAAAGGATTTCTGGAAACCGAAGATCAGCTTTTGCAAAACTGCGATCGCATTCGGCATATTCCGACGGTAATAGTCCAGGGACGCTATGACGTAGTTTGCCCGATGGTTTCGGCTTGGGAACTCCATCAGGCATTGCCTGAAGCAGAATTCATCGTAGTGCCAGATGCCGGACATTCTATGACCGAGCCAGGAATTCGGAGTGCCCTGATTCAAGCGACCGATCGATTTGCGGAGATTTAGAGGACAAGGCTTCAGGCCATAACGTTCTTTTGCTCAGCTTTTTGCTCGGCGCTTGGGGCTGGCTTGGGCGCGCCCTGTTGGCGGGCTGTGTCTGCTGAGCCAGAAGGTTGGAGAAACTGGTTGACCTTTAGAATGTCGTAGAGATCGACATCTGCTTCTAGCAGGCAGGCATGACCACTCTGCGGTAACACCTGGATCTGAGCATTGGGCAGCAGACTAGCTAAACGGCTTGCTTCATTCACAGAAGGCAAAAGGCGATCGCGTTGGCTGGCGATAACTAATGCTGGTTTTTGCAGACTGCGGATGACTGCATCGGGTAGGTTAAACTCTCGCAATAGAGACATGCGCCAGAGCGAAGCCTTTTGCGTAACGGACTGCATTGCATCTAGCAGGGCACGACGATCGCTGGCTTCGATCCGTTCTAAAGCCGCTAGAAAAGGTAAGAAGCCTACGCAAGAAGTTTGGTAAATCGGATCGGGTAAAGGCTGGACAAGATACGATCCCCAATAGATCCAAAACGATTGCTTGAAAGAAGTGGCGGGATTGAGCAAAATCAGCCGATCGAACAGGTGGGGCGATCGCTCCATCACCTTTAAGGCCAAGCATCCTCCAAAGGACTCCCCGCAAAGATAGGTGGGCTGCTGGGTGCCATGCGCTAGCTCGGCCTCAATCAAATTGACAACTTGAGTGGTAAGCGTCTCCCAAGGCGTCAAATCATCGGGCGGAAGGGTTAAACAACGAATATCGAAGGCTTGCTCTAGTCCTGCGAGTTGCCTGCTCAGAAGCTGCCCTGTACCATCCATTCCAGGTAAATAAAAGAATAGAGGTGCATGGGGATTGAGAGGACGAGGCACACGAAAATAGGGTGAAGACTGAGCATCGCGCATTCGAGTTATTGCCCGTAACGAAGTAAATCAGAGATTTCAGACTGACACTGAGCCTTTAAATCAGCCACAACTGATCTGGCCTGCTTACCTTGATAACTGCTGCGTTGAGCTGAAGTTATCCAAATGGGGTGGCCTATCAGCACATTTACCCGCTGGTAAACCACCATCGGATGCCATCCTGACTGCTGAAAGAGCGGCTCTGAGGGGTCAAAGAGGCTCAAAAACTGCAAGGGCACAGCCGAACTAGCCGTCTCTGTTGAAGAGGCGATGGCCACGGGCAAAATTGCCAAATCTTGTACAGGAGCACGCAGAGCTAAGTGAGCAAACCCACGCTGAAATTCGCCCATTTCTCTGGGGCAAGTGGGCTTGATCATTGGCTCTGCCCCTTCTGGGAATAGCCCAACAATTTGATGAGTTTGCAGGAGATTGATGGCCTGGTGAAAAAAGCTTTGCTGGCGTTGGTCAGGGGTGTCTAGGGGAAAACAGCCCAGACGCGTTACAAGATCACGCATCACAGGCACCTGCCCCATATAGTGATGGCAGGCAAAGCGAATCGGGCGATCGATGGCTGCCATGAGTAAGGGGGCATCCATAAAGCTGCGATGATTGCTCACCACTAAAACTGCGCCTTCACGCGGGACTCTATCTTGGTGATGACAGAACATACGAGTCCCCAGCAGGCGCAGCAACTGCTGAGAAATGAACAGCGGACTCTGCATTAACCCTTGTCTCTCATATACCTTAACTGTAACCTTTCTTAATCTTAGGCGGCATTGCTGGCGATCGCTGTCGGATTTCTCTGCCTTATGGAGGAAATTATTGCAGAATTTGGCAAAATCCTATGGCTTTTCATGGGTGACGAAGCGCATTAGCCTGGAGCTTTTGCTTGCGCCCAAGCGACTTCTATCTTCATGCTTGAAGCGTAAGTAGAGAGAATCTTAAGAAATTTTTGGTTGAATCGAGAATTAGAGCAACTAGATGCTAGTCACGAAACACTTCACTGAGGGTGGCTTAAATTCAAAAACTTATAGAGTTCTAAAAAATGCAATCTAGCATACAAAATGAGGTGTGTTTGACGGTCAAATGTTAGGTGATGGATAGACTTTTATAGATACTTAAGCGCGAATATTTATTAAACCTAAATCTAATTTGGAATATCTGTAGCAATTTTTAGGGGGCTAGAAATTGATCCCCTGCTTTATTGAGCACAAAGCTGCATGTAGCACCCTCAAGTTTTCTCTAAGGTTTTCAAAGAGATGACTTGAATCTATTCTGCTTAGACTGTCGCTATTCAGACCAGAGCCTCAAAACTTAACAAGAACTTAACGGATAGATAAGTAGAGCAGATGAATGAATCGCTGTATTCAGGCGGGTTCAGTTGGTCAAAGGCCGTCAGGTTTATCTATACTGAGGCTAACTATAGAATTATTCCGAAAGGTTGTTCTAGTGTTTTATTAAGTTGCGTTGCACTGGTTGCACTGACTGAATAACAAATGTCTGCATCTTTTTAAGGTAAACCGATTAAAAATCAGCTCACTTTGGGTAATCTAAATCATTTAGGAGTTTTTTGAGGATTTTTGAAAAATATCCCAGGGCTATGGAGCAATTTAGACAGCGGTTACTGTTTCTCAGCCGTTTTCTTCGGGTCAGTTTTGAAGGAAAAATCTCCAAAAGACGATTGCCCCTACACTGCTTCCAAAGCCCTATTGTCTAAAGCCATCAGTGCTTAAGGAAAACTTTTAGCGATTCATGAGTTTTAAAATTACAGATCAAAATCGATTTTCAGTTGCTACACCGATCTACTACGTTAATGACCTGCCCCACATGGGCAGTGCGTACACGACTATCGCTGCTGATGCCATAGCCCGATTTCACAGGTTGCAGAACCAGTCTGTCCTAATGATCACAGGCACAGATGAGCATGGGCAAAAGATTCAGCGGACGGCAGAAGCCGCAGGTCAGTCGCCCCAGGCGCACTGTGATTACTACTCTGCTGCCTTCGCTGCCCTCTGGGAAAAAATGAACATCCAGCCCGATCGCTTCATTCGCACGACATCGGCGCGGCACGAAGCGATCGTCTATGAGTTCTTTCAGCGCGTTTGGGACAATGGCGATATTTACATGGGGCAGCAGCAGGGCTGGTACTGCGTCTCCTGCGAGGAGTTTAAAGAAGAGCGGGAGCTGCTGGAGGAACACCATTGCCCTTTGCATCCGAACAAAGCTGCTGAATGGCGAGATGAGCAAAACTATTTTTTCCGCCTCTCTAAGTACCAGTCCGCTCTGGAGCAGCTCTACAGCGATCGACCTGACTTTATCCAGCCCGAAAGCCGCCGGAATGAAGTTCTGAGCTTTGTCAGCCAGGGGCTGCAAGATTTTTCCATCTCTCGGGTGAATGTCGAGTGGGGGCTGCCGCTACCAGTTAATCCTGACCATACAATCTACGTCTGGTTTGACGCTCTGGTTTACTACGTAACCGCCTGTGTTGATCCCGAAGCAGAGCCAACATTGGCAAACGCCCTAAGCGGCGGCTGGCCTGTCAATCTGCATCTGATTGGCAAAGATATTCTGCGGTTTCACGCCGTCTACTGGCCAGCCATGCTGATGTCGGCAAATCTGCCTCTGCCTCAACAGGTTTATGGGCATGGATTTTTGACCAAAGATGGGCAAAAAATGGGTAAGAGCTTGGGTAATGTGATTGATCCCGTGGATTTAGTCACGCGCTATGGCTCTGATGCCATTCGCTACTACTTTCTCAAGGAAATTGAGTTTGGGCGCGATGGCGACTTTAGCGAGGTGCGTTTCGTCAATATCCTCAATGCCGATTTGGCTAACGATCTCGGGAACTTGCTCAATCGCACCCTGAAGATGGTTTATAAGTACTGCGATCGCCAAGTCCCCACCGTAGCGATCGCTGATATCTCGACCGAAGATATCTTGCGTTCTAAGAGCAAAACCCTGGGAGCACAGGTGAGTCAAGCCTATGAAGCTTTGGCCTTTAGTCAAGCCTGCGAAGCTGTTCTCTCTTTGGTCAGAGCCAGCAATAAATATGTAGATGAGCAGGCTCCTTGGACGCTCTACAAGCAGGGCAAACGCGCAGAGCTAGAGCTGGTACTATATGCAGTTCTAGAGTCTGTTCGGTTGGCGGCTTACCTGCTCTCTCCCTTGATCCCCAATATCAGCAACGCGATTTATCAACAGCTAGGCTATGGCGTTGACTTTAATCACCCTGATGTTGCGGAAGTTGCTCCGTTTGAAACCCATGCGCTGTGGGGGGCGCTGCCTGTCGGACAGACGCTAGGAGAGGCTATGCCGATCTTTCAGCGGCTTGAATTGCCTTCTCCGCCGATTTAGCCAAGCTAAACGGGGCGCAACTGTTGCGCCATCAGGGGTGAGGGGTATTTCTACCCTGGCAGCTTCTCTGAGTTTCGTTAGGATAGCGTAAGCTTTTGATTTTTTGTTTAATATTTCTATCATAAAAATGAGGTTTGAAAATCATGTTTAGCAATCATCCTATAGAAGGCGATTCTCTGTTTACGCCTGAGCAGGTCTTAGAGAATCGGGGTCGGGTGGCTATCTTTATTGATGGCTCCAACCTGTTTTACGCCGCGCTTCAGTTGGGGATTGAGATCGACTACACAAAACTGCTTTGCCGTTTGACTGCGGGATCGCGGCTGCTGCGATCGTTCTTTTACACAGGGGTCGATCGCACGAATGAAAAGCAGCAGGGCTTTCTGTTGTGGATGCGACGCAACGGCTACCGGGTCATTTCTAAAGACTTGGTGCAGCTTCCAGATGGCTCTAAGAAGGCCAATTTAGATGTAGAGATTGCGGTGGATATGATGGCGCTTGTGGGCGCTTATGACACGGCTGTATTGGTGAGTGGTGATGGCGACTTGGCCTATGCCGTCGATGCCGTCAGCTATAGGGGTGTGCGAGTAGAGGTCGTGAGTTTGCGATCGATGACCAGCGATAGCTTGATTAACGTTGCCGATCGCTATATTGATTTGGACTTCATTAAAGAAGACATTCAGAAAACACCGCGCCAGGGCTATACCTATAGGCCGCTGTCGAGCATTGGGCTAGTGGAAGAAGTGGTGGATGATTAGGGGCAAGCCAATTGATCGGTAGGCATCAACAATCTGGTTGCCTCCTCGCTAGTGCTAAAGCTAAGGTCATAAAGAACCCTTGCTTTTAAAAAGCTAGGGTTAGGGAAAGATTTCACCTGTTTTTGCGTCTGATATTTAGCCTGAGCCGCATTTGGTTAGCTAATTCGTTGGCTAAGGATTAGGGAGAAATGAACCTGAAAGATGTTTTGAAAAAGAGGGGCTACTTTTTCAAAACAATTTTTGGTTTTATGGCCATAGCCACTTTTCTTGGGAAGTTTTTGTGGGCGCGCCCACAAAAACTTCCCCGTAACACTTGTGACTCTAGCTATATTGGGCTTTGGTTTTATTAGATTGGCCATTCTGAAGTTGAGATGTTTATCTGAATTGAGTAAAGATATGGCTGAGAAAAAGTCCGCAGGAAAGCCCGCTATCTTGCTGCTGCTACTAACCCTCTTTGTCGTTAACACAGGCTGCAAACAAAGTAATCAGGCGGCTAAGAAGCTGGCAGAAGATAGCAGCGCAGCGCAGCAAGCCAGCAGCAACCTGACGTTTGACAATATCACTCTGGAGCAAGCTGCCGAAGATGGGCAGACGCTCTGGAAGGTAAAGGCAAAGCAAGCCGTTTATAGCCCTGACCAAAAGGTTGCCACGGTAACGAGTCCAGATGGTGATATCTACCAGGATGGCAAACCTATCTATCATGTGCAGGCGCAAAAGGGCGAGGTGTTGAGGGACGGCGATCGAATTTTTCTGCGGGGTCAGGTGGTTGCTACCGATCTAAAGACAGGAGCTATTTTGCGGGGCGACGAGCTAGAGTGGCGACCCAAACCCGATGTGATGATTGTTCGGGGCAATTTGCGCGGAACCCATGTCAAGCTCAAAATGTCGGCTGACCAGGCCAGAGTGATGAACAAACAGCGTCGTATGGAGCTGTCGGGCAAGGTAATTGCCCTGACGCAGCAAGAGCCTAAGGCGCGGATGCAGTCTGAGCATTTGATTTGGAGTATGGATAAGGATCTGGTCACGATCGATCGCCCAGTTCAAGTCCAACGCATTCAGGGCGATCGCGCGATTGATCAGGCGGAGGGCAAGCAAGCCGAAGTTAACCTAGCCAGCAAAATCGTCAAACTTCAGCAGAATGCCAACCTGATTTTGCTTGATCCACCGCTGCAAATTGCCGGAAACTCTTTGAATTGGGATATGAATCAGCAAACGCTGGTTGCTGATCAACCCGTTACCGTTGTGCATCGGCAGCAGCAGATCACCATTACCGCTAACCAGGGGCAAATGGACTTGAAATCTAAGATTGGCCGCATGAATGGCAGCGTTCACGCTGTTGATCCCCAAAACCAGTCTGAGCTATTTACCGATCGCCTCGTTTGGAATATGCCAACGCAGCGAATGGATGCAGAAGGCAACATTACCTATAACCAGAATGATCCACCCGCTACGCTGCGCGGTGCGAGAGCCTTGGGCAGGCTGGATAACAAAACGATGGTGGTGACAGGTGGCCCAGGCGGCGACAATAGAGTCGTCACTGAAATTGTGCCCGAAGGACTCAATTAAGCCCATTAAGCTCCATTAAACCCAGATTAGAGCACCTGATTGCGGCTGGCATTGCCCAGCCAGTTGATGGGGTCACGGCCGCGATCGCCCGGTGTTACAGCTGTGGGCAGCGGTGAAGGTTTGCCCCAAGTGGTTTGAAGACTTTCTAACAGGCGATCTTGCTGATCGTGAAAAGTGCCAATGTCTCCTGCGCCCAAGTTAATGATGGCAAACCAGACGAGGCCGCGATCGCGAGTGGGCAACACCCCTGCCAAAGCGCTAACTTCGTTCAGTGTGCCTGTTTTGACAACGGCAGACGCTGGCGTGTGGCGGCCTTCTAGCGTTCCTCCATCCCGTCCGGCAATGGGAAACAGATCGGCAATACCCATTTGCTGCGCTTGCAAATAGCCCTGGATGGCAATCAGCATTGCTACTACGGCTCTGGGTGAAATGCGATTTTCCATCCCCAAACCCGAACCGCGATCGATCTGAATTTCGGCGATCGGCACTTTTGTCGCCTCAGCCGCCTTTTGCGCCACTGCCTGTGCCCCGCCTAAAGAGGTCGCCAGCATCTCCGACATGGCGTTATTGCTGTAGATATTCATGGACTTGAGAAGGGTGGCTAACGGCATCGACTGATGCCTAACCAGCGGCCGTAGATTGGCCAGCGTTGCTGCCGCCACCCGCACGTCTCCCATAATGGCTATCTGCGGACGAGGTGTGCCCGCAGGCAGTTTTTCATATTGAGCAGCGGCTTCTCCAGGCCATAGGCTGCTGTCTAACCCCTGTTTGAGCAGGCTCCCGGAAGTTGCCAAATCTGGCTCAAAGTTCATGGCAAAGCTGCCTGTGATTACCAAATCTCCAGTGACCTGCCGAATACCTGCCTGATTCAACGCATTGCCTAGAGCGATCGCCTCTTCCCATACAAAAAATGGATCGCCTGTCCCGGAAACGATTAAATCGCCGTTCAATATCCCGTTTTGCAAAGTGCCATTCGTACTGACCAATGTCTCAAACTGGTAGTCGGTTCCCCAGGTTGTCAGCGCGGCCAACGTAGTGGCAATTTTGGTCAGAGACGCTGCCGAAAGGGGAGTCGTGTCCTGGTGTGCTGCCAGAGTCTGATTGCCGACCTGAAGCAAGACCGCCTGATTGCTCTCTAAAAAGCCTAGAGCTTTGAGCGCATCCAAGTGCTGTTGCACGATCGCCTCAGCCGCCGGATCAGGAATGGGGGTGGTCAACGTTTGCACCAGACTGGGATCGAGCCAACCCGACCAATTTGCAGCCCGCAAGGCTTCAGTGTCAGGTGTACCATTAAAAAATAGGGAGAGCAGCCCACCCAATAAATCTTGCACAAGTACCGCCTTTAAAACGATCTCAGTAGATATAGTACATACCTGGCTCAATAAATGGCTAAACCTGATCAAAATCAAGTTCTCAGACAGCTACCGATCGTCGTAGGCGCGATTGCAGGTTCGCTCCTGATGCTGAATCGGTTGCTAACGCCTGACCTGACCGCCTCTCAGGCGCGATCGGACGCTTTGGGCATCATTTTGAGTGCGCTGTTGATTTTGACAGGGTTACTGTGGCAGCGCATCCAGCCCCAGCTTCCCGATGCCGTGGAACTCATAGGCGAAGAAGGCTTCGAACTGTCTCCCACCTTGCCTGATGCCCTCAAGACTGAACTTGCCTGGGCGTCGCATTTGCTGCTTACCAATACCGTAACGCGATCGCTGATAGTTTGGTATGACGGTCAGGTGCTGCTGCGTCGAGGCATTTTGGGCGCTAACCCTATGGTTAAGCCAGGGGCGATCGTGCAACGGGTGATGACCACCCAGAAACCTGTTTATCTCGTTAAGCTCAGTCTATATCCGGGTCGGATTGAGTTTGACTATTTGCCCGAAAATACTCAGGGTCTCATCTGTCAGCCGATTGGCGATCGGGGTGTCCTGATCTTGGGAGCCAATGCTCCTCGTAGCTACACCCGCCAGGATGAAAATTGGGTGGCTGGCATTGCTGACAAGTTAGACAATACGCTAGGGATTCTAACGGCTGAAGCCTCTGCAAACTCTGGCTTGGCAAACTCTCTCACTCCAGTTTCTCTCGCCTCCAATTCTTTAACCCCAGTGGAATAACATGGTTGCTCTGTATTGGATTTTAGTTGCCCTCATGGTTGTAGGAATCATTGGCGCTGTGATTCCCGGTATACCTGGAACCAGTCTGATTGTGGCGGCGATCGTCATTTGGGGCGTGGTTCACGGCTTTGCAGGACTAACCATTCCGCTAGGGGTGGCGATCGCAGTGTTGCTATGCAGCATTGGCATTGATTTTCTGGCGACCTACTGGGGGGCACAGAAGGTAGGGGCAAGCCAATGGGGACAAATTGGCGCAGTTGTGGGCTTACTACTGGGCGTGTTTGGCCTCCTGCCTGCGCTTCCCTTTGGGGGGCCATTGCTAGGGCTATTGCTTGGCCCTCTGCTGGGAGCGATCGTTGGAGAATATCTCTATCGCAAGGATTTTAAGTTGGCTTTGCGGGCGGGTGTTGGTATTGTGGTCGGCTCGCTGATTGGTAATTTGATTCAAATGCTGTTAGCGATCGCCACGGTCTGTGTTTTCTTATTCACGACCTGGCCACAGGTTTACGGCACCTGAATCTACGGCACCTAGAGAATTGTTTTGGTGTTTCTCAGAAAGGAAGAACAGCAAATTTGCCGGGGAATGCTCCTGATCGGAGACAAGAGAGCCTGAAAGCATCAATAGCGTTCTACTGTCTGAGGACTTGCCCCTTGCCCTTAATGTCGTTCCGCCGCGCTTTTCTCTGCCTTATGCTGCCCTTGCTACTCTGCATTACAGGCTGCAAGGGGCTATGGTCACCAAGCCAATTGTCAGATGTGCCCCTCAATATTCGCGTAGCGCCCTTGGGATTGGGTCTTTATGGGATCTCGGGCGAAACTAGTCTGCCTCAGGGGACTCAGCTCACCGTAGTTGCCGTGCGCTATCTAACAATAGATGCCTCGGTGGATGCCGATGCTGCTCAATTTAACCCCACGCCCACCTACTCGATCCTGGCATACCAGCCAGTCAAAGTGGCAAAGGGCAAATGGCAAACACAGCTTAATCTTTGGCAAGTCGCTGCCGATGGCCGATATCAGGAAAGCTGGCAGCTAGAGCAGGCGCGTCTGGGGCTGGCACTAAAGCCCTCTGAAAACATTGTCTTTTTGGCAACGCTGACTCCGGTAGATAATCTATCTGCGCTAGAGCGGCAGTTGGCAGGACTGGGGCAGCGGCTAGCTAGCGGAGCGGTTCGCAGCACCCCCGAAGGGCAGCGCTATGCCCAAGTGAACCAATCTTTGGCTCTGGCTTTGCCGACTGGCTCAACCACTCCACCGGGGCCGCAGGCCAATGAAGTTAACTATGGCTGGGGCGATCGCTATCTGATTCCGCAGGAGCCTCAAAATCCTTACGATTTAGAATTTCCGCGCGAGCGGCAGACCAATGCGCCGCCGTTACCCGGCGAGTTTTTACGGTAGCGCTTGGCAGGGGACAGCCTAAAATTGCCACATCAGAGAATTAACGCATCAAAGAATGCGCTTGATCTGCATCTTCTGGTCGTAAGCTTCTGGTGCCCTGATTCCTGGCGTTATTTCGCCTGATTCTTGCACCACCCAACCTGTGTCACTCAGATCAGCCGCATCCAAATTTGCCCCGGTCAAAATAGCCCCATCCAGGATGGCACCCACTAGACTAGCGCCCCAGAGATTAGCCTCTGTTAGGTCTGCCCCTGTTAAGTTGGCCTCACTCAAGTTCGCACCCCAGAGATCGGCTCCGACGAGTCTGGCACCGACCAGATTGGCATGGCGCAGATCGGCTCCGATTAAGTTCATTTGGCTGAGGTCAGCCTCTTGCAGAGAGCTGTCGGGCATGATCCAGTAGACTTGGAGTTCTGCGGGGTCTATGTCTTCAGGAAACTGAGTCTTGGCATTGCAGAGCGCGCCCTGGAGGTGGGTAGCCTGGAAATGAGCAAAGCGTAAATCTGTATCAAATAAGTTGGCTGCCCGCAAATGAGCGCGGCCTAAATTGGTCTGGTTCAGTCTGGCACCATTGAGATTGGCGCGATCGAGGTTGGCATCTATCAGATCTGCAAAGCTCAAGTTAGTGCGGCTGAGGTTGGCTTGAGTGAGATCGGCTCCAAACAAATTAGCGCCTGCCAAATTAGCCTCGCTCAAATCAGCATTGCTCAAGTCAACGCCGCTCAAGTCTTGGTTGCTCAGATCGCTTCCGATTAAGGTTGCGTTGGGCATGATCTGATACAGCTCAGCGCTATCTACCTCAAAGCCCATAGGAAACTGAGTCGTTTCATCAATCATTGCACCTTTGAGATTGGCATTGTGCAGACTGGCTTGCGATAAGTTGGTTCCTCGCAGGTCGGCACCTCGTAAATCGGCATGGTCAAGATTTGCCGCTTCCAGCGTTGCCCCGCGCAAATCAACACTGCGTAAATCAGCGTGACTCAAGTTGGCCTCAAATAGATCAGCGCCCCACAGGTCAACCTGCCGCAAATCGACTTGATGGAGATCAACCTGGCTCAAAGTTGCGCCACTAAAGTCTTTTTCGCCTGCCTTATATCTCTGCACCAGTTCATTTGCATCCATACCCACTGCCTTTGCGATATTGCTGAATCGCACCAAAATTTAGGACATCCACTCCAAGTAAGCCTCTGGCTGCAAAACCCACACCGCATATTTTTGATCGACAAAGGTAATGATGACGCGATCGCCAAGCTGATAGAGGCGGGTGGCAAGCTCCATAACTTTCTCCTGATTGGTGTGAGAGCGCACCAAGCTGTAGTAGTCACCTTCTACAAGAATGGCCAACAGCGTATCTTGACGATGGGGCACTCGAATTCGATAGGTTTCATAGGACTGATTGGATTGGCTTAGAGAATCTGTGGAGAGATTGATCGGCTCAAAGGGTTGATAGAAGTCTGATGTTGTGAGAGTGGGGCTGGAATTTTGGGGAGACTGAGGCTCTGGGCTAACCCAATCGGAATCGATGATGGAACCGAACGTGACATGGGTTGCTGCCGATTCCTCTAGGGGAAATTCGCTCAAATCTCTGCGCCGATTGTTTGCTGCAAACTCTGACGCCGCAAACTCTGATGCTGCAAACTCCGATGCCGCAAACTCTGATGCAGGAGCATAGGACTGAGAGAGCTTTACTTTCTGAGAAGGTATGCCATCTGGCATACCTTCTTGCTCGCTCAAAAATTCTGCGATGGCAGTTTCTACATTTTCGGTGAGCAATAAGGGATCAGATTTCCCTTCGGCTTCTAGCTGACGAATTTGAGAATTCAGGGCATCTTTCTGAGGCTTGGAGAGCTGATTGGCCGGATGCATCCGCCTGAGGATTTCAATTGTGGCGACTCCGGCGCTCACGCTAACCACAATTGCGCCTCCCACATAGCGGATAGCAGTGCTCTTGTTTTCACGATCTAAAAAGGTTTGAGGGGTGTCTTCCAGAAACGGAGGAGGTGTAAACCCAAGCACTTCAGTTTTGTCGAGAATAAAAGGAAGCGTGAGAATTGAAAAAACGCCGCTCGATACAAGGACGGCGGGAATTATGACATTTCTCATCCGAAATCGTTGCATGTCTGGCCGCTCCAAAATCGCTGTTAGAAGGACGAATTTTCCTTGAGAGCGGTAGAGTTTCCCTGATAGTTAAGCTGAGATTTAATCTGACGATGGGCTGATTTATGAATGACGTTTTAGATATAAACCTGTAGACAAATAGATAAATGAGCTGTTTTCTGCATAATAGCTGAGTTTTAGTTTACGGGAAGAAATAAGTATCACATTTAAAAGGGGCGATCGCTTTTAGCTTAAGCTAGGTGGCTGAGGCGATTTGGCTCAGGCTATGGAGTTAGTTTGACTGTATCTCTTTGAACATAATACGGTTCAGTTCAGACCTCATCCGGCTAAAGCGAATATATTTCAACTTGAAAACTAATGAGCCTCTTCCGCCTTCGATTTATTCTTAGATCCCTTGCGTAAATCATGGTGCAGTGGAGCCGTACAATGATGCACACTTTCAAAAAGCATTCATGCAAAATCTAGGTTTTGGGAAAGCTGATAAAGTAAATCTCTAGTAAATCTCTCAACAAGGGAACGTTTTTAAGGGAGTGGAGAGAGTTCCTTTTCAATGTGCAAAGTCATATCAAAAACAAATGCTTAAACTTAGCAAGTAGAGATGAGAACACTCGATGGGGCTGAGACTAAAAGCCCTTCTTGGGGAACGCTACAAAGATAGTCAGCTCTCTACCCAAGCTTCACTCAAGCTGTCTCTGGAACTCTGCAAGACCTTAACTCCCTATTCCTCTTGCCTGTAGGTTAATTGCCCGTCATGAACTCGCTGCTTAGAACCCTTCTGACTCTACGCCAAACGGAGTATCTGATTGTGAGGCCAGACTGGACATTAGTGGAGTACTCTGCTGGATCTACCCGATTGGCGCTCGAACCCTTGGTTCTGGATACCGATTGTCGATTGGCGTTTCCAGAATTGGCCTCTGTAGAGGTGCAGCAGCTTCAAGACCTGCCCCTAGAACTACAGGCAATCCATACCCTGAGGAATGGGACTGTACTGCACCTGAAGCTCTTTGTCCTTAAAGATCAACCTGTTGTAGAGAATTTAGTTGATCCATTAGAGCAAAATCAAGTCTGCTCTAATCCTGTATCGCGGGTCATTTTGCTCGAAGAGGTGACGCGCCACAGCGACAAGCCTGTTTCAGCCGCCGTTGTTTCTGGCGCAAGTGCAGCCAGTGTCGCAACAGGCAGCCTTGCAGAAGAACGGCTGCGTGTAGAACATGCGATCGCCCGCATTTTGGCAGAAGCAGAAAATTTGGAAACGGCAATTCAGCAAATTCTACCGATGCTCTGTGAGCCTGTGGGTTGGTATCTCGGTACACTCTGGCTAGCAGAGCCATCTTGCACTCTGCGCTGTATCGAGACTTGGTACGAACCGCCAAACAGTCCAGATTTTGCCAGATGGGCGCTTGCCTATAGTGCAGAGCTGTCAAAGTTGGTTTGGCAGACAGGAGAACCACTGTGGATAGCGGACATGCTGCAAGATCTCCAGCTATGCGCTCGGAAGACAGGAGAGATTGAGCCTGAAATTCAGGCTGAGATTGGGCTAACTAGCGCGATCGCTTTTCCAATCTTGAGAACAGAAGCCTTGGGCGTGATGACTTTTTTGGGTCGGCAGATGCAGCCTCCTGACCCTGAACTGATCACCATGATGAAGGCGATCGGTAGCCAAATTGGGCAATTCATCAAGCGGCAGCAGGCAGAAGCCACTTTGATAGAGCAAGCTGCAGCTTTAGAGCGCTCTCAGACTATTTTGCAACAGCAGCTTCAGCGGGGCTTGCTGATCAAGCAAATTACCCAAGAAATTCGGCAGAGCTTAAATTCTCAGGAAGTGTTTCAGACCACCGTAACGCAGTTGGGTAGAGCGTTTGGAGTTAATCGCTGTCTGTTGCACACCTATATTGAGAGCGAAGCAGAGGTTCTGACTTCTGGCCGTAGGCTGGATGCCGCTTTCCCTCAAATTCCCTGTGTGGCGGAGTATTTGGAATCGGGCTATTGCTCAATGCTGAATTGGGAAATACCGATCTCCAATAACCCCCACAGCAACGCCGTGTTGGCGCAGGATCGCGCCATTGCCTCGGCTGATGTGTACACTGAGCCACTGCTGGCTCCTGTACGGTCGATCTGTCATCAGATCGGCCTGAAGTCAATACTGGCGATTCGCACCTCTTACCAGCATCAGCCCAACGGCGTTTTGGGTCTGCACCAGTGCGATCGCTTTCGGCAATGGACAGAAGACGAAATTGAGCTGTTAGAAGCCGTTGCCGATCAGGTAGGCATTGCCTTGGCGCAAGCTCGCTTGCTCGATCAGGAAATTCAGCAGAGGGAGCAGCTCACCACCCAAAATTTTATTTTGGAAAAAGAGCGGCGTACGGCTGAAGCCGCCAACCGAGCCAAAAGTGAATTCTTGGCCATGATGAGCCATGAGATTCGCACGCCCATGAATGCCGTCATCGGCATGACAGATTTACTGCTAGATACGCCCCTCGATCCCGAGCAAACCAGCTTTGTTGAAACCATCCGCACCAGTGGTGATGCGCTGCTGACGATCATTAACGACATTCTTGACTTCTCAAAAATTGAGTCGGGCAAGCTAGAGCTAGAGCAACAGCCTTTTAGCTTGCGCACCTGTATTGAAGAGTCACTGGATCTGGTAGTCTCTAAAGCCACCGCAAAAGGGCTAGATCTGGCCTATCTCATCGATCCCAAAACGCCTGACCTCTATGGCGGAGACATTACCCGCCTCCGTCAAATTCTGGTTAACCTTCTCAGCAATGCCGTCAAATTTACCCTCAAGGGCGAGGTGATTGTTTCTGTAACTGTCCGCCCGCTGAAGGAGGGAAAGGTCAGTAAACCAGGGGAAGGACAAGCACAAAATGTGCCGCTCTATGCGCTGCGCTTTGCCGTCAAAGATACCGGGATTGGGATTTTGCCTGCCCGCCTCGATCGCCTTTTTCGCCCGTTTACGCAGATCGATTCTTCCATTACCCGCAACTATGGCGGCACAGGGCTGGGTTTGGTGATTAGCCAGCGTCTCAGCGAACTTATGGGCGGACGCATCTGGGTCGATAGCGAAATGGGGAAGGGTTCAACATTTTACTTTTCAATTGTGGTGACGGCTGCCCCAGCCCCAGAGCCGCCGCTGGCCTGGAGAGCGCAACTGCAAGATAAGCGGCTGCTAATTGTAGAGAACAATCCGACTCACGCCAAAATTTTGCTGCTGCAATCGCAGTTTTTGGGAATGCTGCCTCAAGTGGCTGAGTCTGGGCAAGAAGCGCTACAGATGCTGCGGCAGCAAAGGTTCGATCTTGTGGTGCTCGATATGCAACGGCCAGACAGGCTGGCATTGGCACTGGAGATGGGCAAGCAGCTCAACTGCCAAAATACGCCTATCATTCTTCTTACCTCAATCGGTAAATCTGAAGCCAGCCTTGGCTTGAAAGGTCTTCAGATTGCCGCCTACCTGAGTAAGCCCCTCAAGCACACCCAGATTGCTCAGGTTTTTGTTCAAGCTTTAAGAGGTCAGGCGACTCCTGTGCAACGCCCCGAGCCAGCAGCCAAGGCATCGCGGCTAGGAGAACGGCACCCTCTCAAGATTTTGCTGGCCGAAGATCATCCGGTGAATCAAAAAATGGCGCTGCTGATTTTGCAGCGTTTAGGATACCGGGCTGATGTCGTGGGCAATGGGCTAGAGGTTTTGGCGGCTCTACAGCGCCAATCTTACGATGTGGTGCTGATGGATGTACAAATGCCCGAAATGGATGGACTGACCGCCACCAGACAGATTTGCCAGCGGCCAATCCGCCCCTGCATTGTGGCGATGACCGCCAATGCGATGCAGGGCGATCGCCAGCGCTGTCTAGAAGCGGGCATGGATGACTATATTGCCAAACCTATTCGGCTACGTGAGTTGATGCAAGCCCTTGAGAAGTGTCAGCCGCTGACCTCAAGCAAGAACTGTTCCCTGCCTCATCAAATCGTCAAAAACGTTGAACCTTACGCCAATGGCAACACAAAACCTATGACTGCACTATCGGCTCTACCCAATTCGCAGATCGCCTCTTTGTCCCCGGCAATTCTTTCCCCAGATGCCTTGCAAGCAGCTCGTGAAATGGCAGGTGCCGATCGCCCAGATGACTGGGTTGACTTGATTGACTGCTATCTCGAAGAAACTCCCAAACTGCTCAACGCTATGCGAGAGGCGATCGCTCAGGCCAATGTTGAGCAGTTGCGGCGGGCGGCTCATTCGCTCAAGGCAAGCAGCGCGACGCTGGGCGCACCCGGACTGACGCATCTTTGTAGACAGCTCGATGAGGCGCTGCGAGAAGCAGATACTTTGACCAATGAGGTAGAGCAGGTAAGGCAAATAGAAATAGAGTACCAAAGAGTAGAGACTGCCTTTGTTGCCGAGCGGCAGCGCTGGCAGCTTTCATAGAGCGACGGCATTGCTGTTTGCGGACTAAGTGAAAATTTTTGAACGAGCCTATGGACGGGTAAGGAAACAGTGCCGCTGTTAGAGGATTCTGCTGGTGAATTGGAGGGGATGTTGGTGGAAAGGGGGCGATCGCCCCAGCAAGGCAAATGTCTTCTCAGGCTTCCTAATAGACCTACCCATTAAGGAATTGGCACAAAGTCGTAGCCAAATTGAGTATTTGGTTTAGGCTGAACTTTTACCAATTGCGCTCGACCACTGCGATCGCCCCTCCATGCCAAAAATCTATCCATCAAGTGCTTTGTTAATGCTTCATGACTTGTTGGATGAAATTGTGAAGGCTGATATGCAGTTGGATCAACTGAGGAAGAAGGGGCGATCGCTTTTGGAGAGAAGGGCGATCGTCACCCTCCAACCTCAAAACTCGAAACTTCGAGAAGCGATCGCCATCCTCCAACCTCAGAACACAAAACGTTAACTTCAGAACTTAGAATGCCGACCTCAATGCTCGGAACTTCGAGAAGCGATCGCCATCCTTCGACCTCAGAACACGAAACATTGACTTTACTCTGCAACACTTCGTGAACAAAACCTAAACTGCTGACCTTAATCGGGCGATCGCTTTTCAGTTCAATGGGGCGATCGCACACCACTGCTCTTGCGGTTCAAACTTGGACGAACGATATGAATTCTCCAGGCAGCCACAGCGCTATGCTAGGGTTCAAAGGGAGTTTGTAAGGGCACCATCCATGTATACGATCACTCTATCGATTTCAGAAGAAACTGTTGAAGCCCTTCAAGTTGCTCCCGAAAACCTTAGTCGCGAGATGCTCCTGATTGCGGCTGTCAAACTCTATGAACTCGGTCGGTTATCTTCCGGTGCGGCTGCAAACCTAGCAGGCATCCCACGCACCATCTTCTTGTCCAGGTTGGCTGACTATGGTGTTGATACCTTTCACCTGACGGAGGCAGAACTGGCAGAGGATCTTGCCAATGCCTGAAGTCATTACTGACACCTCTCCCATTCAATACCTTTACCAAACCAATTTTCTCAACCTGCTGCCAGCCTTATATGGGCAAATCATCATGCCCCAAGCCGTTGCAGATGAATTGGCTCAAGGTCGATCGCAAGGTGCTTCTCTTCCGGATTCAGATTCTCTTTCCTGGATTACTTTGCATCAGGTCGCTGAATCAATGCTGGTGCCCGATCTTCCTAATCTTGGCAGAGGTGAACGCGAAGTATTGAGTTTAGCCCTTACGATGCCCAACGCTTTGGTTATTCTGGACGATGCCCTCGCTAGAAAATATGCTCGTCAACTCAACCTCACGGTGACAGGTACATTAGGTGTGCTTCTGAAGGCAAAACAGTTAGGGCTTATAGAATCGATCGCTCCTATTCTTGACCAACTTCATGCACTCAACTTCCGGATTGCTCAGTCTACTCACGCGGCTGTGCTGAAATTAGCCCGTGAAGGAAATTGAGCATCAAGTTTAGAAAAGCGATCGCTTGATTAGAAAGCAGTTTGCAGAAAGAGTTGATTGAGTGAAATCCTGATGTCAGGAAATGCAGCTAGAGCAAGCACCGTGTTTGCAGGGACGTTAGTGTCATGAAGTTTTCGCCACAGATTTACGCTCGTGTTTAGCGTGATCTCGCTCCATCACCAAGAAGAAGACAGTGAGGCAACTGGTTTCATGAGGGAAAGCCCCAATTTCATCGGATTTAGTCCGAAACTCCCGAAACAAACGCTCTAGGTGATTGGTCGTGCGAATATGACGGTGCAACGAGCGGTCAAATTGATAGAACGTCAACGTCAGCTCGAAATCCCGTTGAAAGACTTGTACAGCTTTGGGTTCTAGCAGTTGCCAGTCAATAACAAACTGTTGGAGTCGCTGCTGGGCTTGTTCAATGCTGTCTGCTTCGTAAATCTGGTATGCCTCAGTTGTGATCTTAAAACGGCGTTGCCGTTTTGCTTGCTCCGGTTTGAGCGGTGGGTCATTGGCATCGCTCTGAGGCAATTGAGCATAGCTCAAGTAGCGCTCAATCCCTCGGACTTTGTGGGTGATACAGCGTTGTTGTTGTGCGTTGGGCAAATGGGTTTGGAGTGCTTTGGGCAGCCCTAATGTGCCATCACTGATGACTAATTGCACCGTTTGCGGGTTAACTCCTCGCTCAATCAGATGGGCAAAGAACTGGCTCCACTCCTGTTCTCCTTCCTCGGTGGCAATTTCGTAGTGCAGCATTTCGTAACGACCATCCTCCCACACGGCCAGTGCTGCCAACACCACCCGATCTTCGGCTTGACGGCACTGGCGTAAATGTCCAGAACGGTCTTCCTTAAATTCGTCACGGGTGTATTGAATCTCTACCCAGACCCCATCGACGATTAAAATTGCAGGGGTTTTGCCAATCACCGCTAAACGATGGGTATCTAGTTGCTTTTGAACCGCAAGAGTAACGTGATTCACAGCACTGCGTGAGAGAACATGTCCTATCAGAAAATATAACGCTTCTTGCAAGTCCCGCAGCGACAATCCCATCACATACAGGCAACATAACCAATTGACCAGATTGCCCATCCCGCGTTGGTAGCGCTGCAAAATTTGCCACTCTCGCTCCCGGTTGCGTCGTCGCAGTTTCGGCACACGCAAATCACTCAGATGCCCATATTGGGTATCGAGACTTCGTCGAAAGTAACCTGAACGACGAGGTCGCTCTGCTGCTAGCTTCGTCAGTTCTGCCTTGACCTCTTCATCTAGGGCCGATTCCAGAGTGGTTTTGACTGCCCTAAGCACAGCTGTTCGCAGCGCTTGTTCTAATGCTTCATCAAGTTCGGGCTGAAAACTGCTGGCTTTGACCCGCAATATTTGTTGCTCTCGCTCTGCGATATTCATGGGAGACTGCTCTCAATGCGTGACTCTCCCTACTGTCTAGCTTGTTGAGTTTTCTCTTGCCAATGGCGAAAAAATAAAGACACTAACGGTTTCGCAAAGCTTGACTCAGCCTACATATAGCGGCTCCCAGTCACATAAGGTACAGGTTATTTTTTGAAAACCGCGCTCTGCGCGGTTTTCAAAAAATAACTGCCCTTGGTTTGAGCGCGAAGCGTTGTAGGTTATTTAATCCACGATCCTTACCGACGCAATGTTTAAACAACCTCTTCCGTTAATCGTTACGTGGCTGAGCCGTGCAACGATTAACGCCCTCAAAAAAGCATGTATACAAGGGAGCTAATACCGAGCTTCCTGAAGATCTAAATTGACGGGTTGCCCATCCTGATCAAGCGAGTGGGTCAGCGCTGATAAAATTTGTACCAATTCTGCGCCTAGCCAGCCTGAGGAAATCGTTGAAGGCTGATTAAATTGGACGCACTTGAGGAAATGATCGCACAGTTGACGGAGCGGTTCTGCCTGATCCAGGCTGAAGACATGCCGCTGCTGATCGATCGGTGAAAAGTGCTGCTGACTTTGTGCCAGCCTGCCTTGCAGTAGAGTCAGAGGTGCTTGAGGGATCAGCTCATCAAATACAAGAGTGCCTTCACTCCCTACGACACAGAGCCGTCGCTGTTTGTCGGGGTTTGACCAACACAGGTGGATGGATGCCTGGAAGCCGCTAGGGTAAAGCAGTTTCACCCAAACTAGATCGGACAATCTGTTTGCTAGCAGGGCATCTGCCCGAGTTTGCAACCAAACCTTGCCCTGTGCCTGCACCTGGAGGGGAACTTCGTCTAGCCAATGGTTAAAAATAGCAATGTCATGAACCGCCAGATCCCATAGAGCATCTACATCACTCCGCACAGGGCCTAAGTGGGTGCGGGTGGCATAGCCATAGCGAAGAGTGCCTGCCCTAGAGATGACGGCTTTGCCGCGCCTGACGGCTGGATGAAAAAGGTAGGTATGGTCAACCACAAGCTGCCTTTGCTGCTGGGTCGCCAGATGACACAGTTCTAGAGCTTCGGACACATTCAGGGTAAGAGGCTTTTCGGCCATCACATGCAGCCCTTGTCGCAGTGCAGCCTGAATCAAGTCATAGTGGGTGGCGGCTGGAGTGGCGATCGCCACCCCTCCTAGGCCCGGTAGCTGCATAGCCTCAGCCCAGTCCTGAGTGAACATGATCTGATCGTCCGGATACTCTGACGCAGCTACCCGCAATCGCTCGGCACAGGGATCAACCACTGCGACGACATGAGCTTGAGGATGGTGGGCAAAATTTCGCAGCAGATGGCTACCCCAACGCCCAACGCCTAAGATAGCGATGTTAACAGGTTTTGAGGTGACGCTTTCTGGAGACGTTGCGGTGCTAAAAGCGCTTGAGTAAGCCAGATCTGGCGAAGTCAGTGCCAGAGGCAAGGGTGGAGTGAAAACCATATGTTGTTCTCTATGCCTGTTTCCCCTGGGGCAAAGAGGCGTAGCTTAATCAGAGGGTAAATTGTTTTGTGAGAAAAATTTATCTCTAAAATCAGCAACGCCTGCAAAGACAGTGAGAGGAGTGTAGCTTTAGAGTTCCCTAGATGCTTGAGGGTGTATTTCCGAAGAATTGCTGAAATTTGCAGGGCGATCGCTCTGATCGGCTGGCAATTCTTTTTGAAGCGCTAGAAATGCAACCTGAGCAGCAGCTTGCTCTGCGGCCTTTTTGGATTGACCTTTACCTTGTCCCCAAAGCTTGCCCTGGAACCAAACTTCAGCCAGGAAACGCTCTTTGTCGCCATAGGTTTGACCCACTCCAGTAACGCGATACTCTGGTAGCGCCTGTCCGTAGTTTTGCGTCCAGATTTGCAGCGCACCTTTGTAGTTTTGCAGGGTCGGATCACGGCGGATCGTATCCGAAAACTTTTGAAAATGGCCATCGAGCCAGGGACGAATCAGGCTGAGATCTGCGGTGCTGAGATAAAGAGCCGCCAGAATAGCCTCAAAAGCCGCCGCCAAGCGCGATTCTTGTCCTACCTTATCGGCAAGGGTGCTGTTGGACATCAGCAGATAGCGATCGCACCCATACTGATCGGCAATTTGGGCGAGAAGGCGGTCACTCACCAAGATGCTGCGAATGGCGGCCAGTTCGCCTTCGGCGGCAGCAGGATAGGTTTCAAACAAAAAGGCGGCAGCAGCTAACTTGACAACTGCGTCTCCCACAAATTCTAGGCGCTCATAGTTGGCCGCAGCCGCAGCCGTAGGGTGGGTGAGTGCCTGATCCATCAGGTTCCACTTGATCGGAACTTGCTCAGATAGCCCTAGTTTTTGGGCGAACTGGCGCAACTGTTTTTCACGACGCGGATCAGAGAGGTTCACTGGGCAGTTGAAACTAAGTGAAGGGTTTTACAATCCAAAATCACAAATCGGCATTGCTTACTCGGGGGATAAATATTGTATGAGAGGGGCGCTCCGCGCCCCTCTCATACAATATTTATCTCTAAAATCAGTAACGCCTACAAAGTCAAAAGGGTCTGCAATAGGGCGGGAAGAGGCGGACATAAGCCGGGTTCTGTTATCTGAATGGCAGAGCCACCCAAAGGGCAGTTATCTATCTGGGATGCCTGTCACCAGACACCTCTAGCGGATTTCGCAGAAGCAGGATTTCTCCTCCTCTACCCGGAGCCGGAAAAAGACCAACCGATCGCTCCTTCAACCTTGCTTCCAACCGGGGTTTACCGAGCCAGCGCCTCTCGACGCTGCTGGTGCGCTCTTACCGCACCCTTGCACCCTTACCTGATAGCCACAGCCGCTACCTGAATAGCAGCCTAGCTCCATCGGCGGTATGTTTCTGTGGCACTATCCTCACGATCGCTCGCACTGGGCGTTACCCAGCAAGTTTGGCCTTTCGGAAGCCCGGACTTTCCTCAAACTGCTTCAGGTTTCCTTTTGACGGGGGTTCCTTGGCAATTCGCAACCGCCTGCGCCTCCTCTTCCCTTTGTTCTAGTTTAGTGGGTTGCGGAATAAAACTCAGTAGATCTCAAACTCTTCTGTATCTTCTAGATCTTCCGGAAACCTGTGGGCAAGGTTTAACTCCCCTAACCATCACCCTATTTCTTGGGATTCCAAGGAATATGATCCCACCAAGGCATATTGATCACTTTGAATTTGCACCAAAGCTGATATTGATAGTCTTTGCCGCCCCGTTCCTCTAGGAGGCTCATGCGCAGCATCAAACGCAGTGAAAAATCGAGAGGGACTTTGCGGGCTTTGAAATTGCTATTGAGATCTTTAATTTCTTTAGTGGCTTTCTTGTCTTTCGCTTTTTTTTCTAACTCTGTTAGATCCACAACGGGACTGCTAGGCTCAAGCACATTCTTATCTAGATTGGGCTTCATGACGTCTTCGGCGGTGATCTGAGCGCTAAAGCTGGTTCCAGGCGTGATAGGGCTAGCAAACTGAGAGCCAATGGGTCGAGAGGTGCTGGCAATCTGCTTATCGGCGTTGAGGCGAATGACGCGGCGAGAGGGGGTACCGAAGTCGGTAAGGGTACTTTTATCCCAGTCGGGGTAGATCTGGACGTTTTTGGATTTGTTTTTGATCGTGATTCCTAACATTTTGGGTTGGTCGGAATGCTTATAACGATCCTCAAACTTAAAGCTGACTTCGACAATATCCTTGAGCTTGACTTCTGCTAGAGTCAATTCATCTAGCTGGGTTTCTAGATCTTTTTTGTCCCAGTCGATCTTAGTTTGATCGTCCAGATCTTTGATCGCCTCTCGCACTACGTAGGTCACGCAGATGAGGAAAATCACCAGAATAATTAGGTCGGTGTCGTTCATGGCTCTCGATCGCTTGCTCCTCGCTCACTGGCTCCAGCCGACTGAAGTCGCATCTTGAATTTTAGAGCCTGGTTTCAAAAACGCGCCAAGGAAAGTGGAGAGACTTCTGGCTTCAATTTGAGAGGAACGCGCCGCGCCCCTCCCAAAATCAATTTCATAGTCGGATTGAGCCATGTCCTAAAGAGCCATGTCCTAAATGAGGTGGAACTCTCGTAAGGCAGGTAAAAAATTTGAATTTTCGTGGCTTGAGCGGCTGAGCTTAAACAAAACAAAGCGCTGAAGTGCCGTTAGGCTTGCCCATTGGCCAGCAGTGAGGGGAAAACCTACGCTCTTTCCCTGCTCCTGCACGCTTTCAGGAATAGTGGCAAGGTCAGCCCAGGCGGGTGCGCTCTCGATCGGCAGATCTGTAGGCAGTTCGTCCATATGTGCCTGAACAAACTGATGCAGGAGCGATCGATAAGACCGGGCTTCGGCTTCTGTGGCGCAGTGAGTATTCAGCAAGGTTTGCCGCTCTTCAGCCGTGAGATGATTCCAGTGATGGAGCTTAAGCTTAACCCCACATCGATCGAGCTTATAGCGCACCGTCATGGGAATGCAGCGCAAGGTCGTGGCAAAATCTGACTCAAATTGAAAAAACTGGCTCATGGCTGGCTCCTCTGGGCTGAAAATCTAAGCTGAAAATCGGTGATGTCCTAGACATATCGTTGATTTTTTGAAAAAGGCGCTCCGCGCCTTTTTCAAAAAATCAACAACACATTTGAAACACTACCTGAAAATCTAGGCTGAAAATAGCTGACGCTCTAATCGACTGGTGGCAACAATCTTGCCCTGCTTAATCACGGTTCGCCCCATCGGTGCAGATCCGATCGCCTCACTGACAGACCGAGCCTCTAAGATAACCAGATCAGCCGTTTTGCCAACGGCTACGCCATAGGTTTCTATGCCGATCGCCTGAGCCGCCTGAGTCGTTGCCATCCGCAAGCAAAGCTGATGGCTGGCGATCGTTCCCATCTGGAGAACCTGCGCGAGCAGCGTGCAGATCTTGAGTACATCGCCATCCCCAAAGGGCGTAAACAGATTCATGACATTGTTGGTTGACAGCCCTACATTCACGCCAAACTCAGCCAGCTGATGGATGGGTGCAACGCCGCGCCGCACATTGTGGGTGTCTCGTCGAGACATAATGTACAGGTCAGAGGCAGGCAGCGCCAAAATAGAAATTCCGGCAGCCTGAAGCGCAGGAGCGATCGCGGCCAGCTCGTCGGGCGTTAATCCTGCCAGCTTGGTCATATGTCCCAAACAAACCCGTCCCTGCCAGCCCCGCTTCACCGTTTCCTGAATGACAAAGGGCAAGAGCATCGGTTGGCGATCTTCCAAAAAATCGAGATGAAAATCGACATCGCAGTTAAAGTCTTGGGCAATGTCGAAAATGGTTTGCACGTTGCGCTCCGGCTCAGGATCAACGTAGGGAGCCGACCCAATTACATCTCCCCCCATTTCTATCGCCGTCCGCAGCAGCTTTTCGGTGCCATCAGCCAATCCCTCTTGAGCAAAAACTGCCAGCTGAAGCGTCATGCCCCAAGCATATTCTGCCCGCAGAGGCAGCAGGGCTTCCATACCCGTTAGCCCTACCGTCGGATCAACCTCGACATGGCTACGCATGGCGGTTGTGCCAAAGGCGATCGCGCTTTCAATCACGGTTCTGGCGCGAGATTGGATGTCGTCAACGGTAAAGGATTGCTTGAGCCGCAGGGTTTCCCGCATGGCCTCGGCAAAGTTGCCCTCTTGGGCGGGGTGGCGATCGAGCAATAGCGCTTTGTCGAGATGAAAGTGGGGTTCGACCAGTCCTGGAATGACCAGATTGCCCTTGGCATCTAGGGCTGTGGTGAGTGATGGCGAGACGATCGCTTCAGAGACGGGGGTGAGGCTAGTGATGTGGGCTTGGGCAATGGCAATGTCCCATAATCCAGGGCGATCGGGAATCTGGGCATTGACGATTTTAAGATCCATCTCGGTGAAATTCCATCTCGGTGAAAAGGCAGACCTGCAAAAATCGGCAGGGCTTGTGAGGATGAGAGCGCTCTCTAAAAACTACTATTTAAAGCCAGCTTAAAGCCAGCAATGCCAACACCAAAAAATCCATCGGATGACTCCAATGGATAATCGGTGCTCTACGAGCCTATGGGATGGGTTGAACAAAAAATTGCCTCAAATCTTGACCTAGAGATAAGGTCTAGACTGCGATCGCTTCGGGAGCCGCCAACGCCAGAATGTGGTAGCAAGACGAGGTTTCTTCGCCTAACACTTCATGAATGCGGCTGCGGATGCAAACATGCAGATCCTGGATGGAGTCGGTAAAGTCGTGGCGAACATGCAGCACTGCGGTTTGCTTTTGAAATTCGTGACCGTAGTAAGCCACAAAATAGGTGTAGCGATTGTTGCTTGGGGCATCTAAAACAAAATCTCTCATGGGTGCAGCTTCTCCTGTCACTGGAGGTAGAAGGGTAAGTGGATTGAAGGGATGTCAGAGGGCGCTGAGATCATGAATCATTTCTGAGTCATTACGGATCACCAAGGATAAATACCGCAGCCGTCAATCCGTTTTAGCAAAAGGCAGGTCACGATTTGTTGAGATTTCCTGACTCCATCTTTAGCTTATTTCGCTTGATGGTTCGACTCCACAGTGTTTCCACTTCACTCAGCTTGATACTTTTTGCAGATTCTGAGAGAAATCACTGACTCAGCAGGTTGATTAAGTCTTTCAGCTCCTATTTTTACCCTCTTGATAGTCTACCCTCTGTTGGTTGCAACAAACTCGTTTTAGGTGGATAATCAGCCGTTTTTACGCTGAATTTTGAATTGAGGAGTTCGCCCTCGCGGGACGGTAGCTCAACGGTAGCTAGCAGGACAGGTCTGGTTAGTCATTCAGCAAGTCGGCTGAGCAGAAACAGGATGGTACACTGAGGTTCACCCCATTATCAAATCGGCGTTGCTGATTTTAGGGATGAATTTTGTGAGAGGGGCGCTCCGCGCCCCTCTCACAAAATTCATCCCCCGATTAAGCAATGCCTTATCAAATCCAGCGGGCGATAGGGTAGGTAGATGGTTTTCCCTGATTTGACGCAGTTTCGAGAGTTAGCCCAGCAGGGTAATTTTGTCCCGGTTTTTCAAGAGTGGGTTGCGGATCTAGACACGCCTGTTTCTGCCTGGTACAAGGTTTGTGCCGGACAGCCCTATAGCTTTTTGCTTGAATCCATTGAGGGGGGCGAGGTCATTGGTCGCTACAGCTTTTTGGGCTGCGACCCCCTGTGGATTTTAGAGGCCAGGGGCGATCGCACCACGCAAACCCACCGAGATGGCACGACGCAAATCTTTGAGGGTGATCCGTTCCAGGCTTTGGCGACCTGTTTAGAACCCTATCGTCCGGTCAAGCTGCCGCATCTGCCGCCCGGAATTGGCGGGCTATTTGGCTTTTGGGGGTATGAGCTAATTAACTGGATCGAGCCACGCGTGCCCATCTATCCCCTCAGCGAAGATGACTTGCCTGATGGCTTGTGGATGCAGATTGATCAGCTTTTGATTTTTGATCAGGTGCAGCGCAAGATTTGGGCGATTGCCTATGCCGATCTCCGCCATCCAGACACCAATCTAGAGCAAGCCTACGAAGAAGCCTGCGAACGGGTGAGTCGGCTGGTGGATAAGCTTCAACTGCCGCTTTCTGGGCGAGATACCCTGCTGCAATGGACTCCGCCCTCTAAGGCTGCCCCCAGCGCCGCAAAACCGAGTGAAGGGGATTTGCCGGGTTATGTAAGCAACACGACCAAGGCGCAATATTGCGCCAGCGTCGAGAAGGCTAAGGCGCACATTCGAGCGGGAGACATCTTCCAAGTGGTGATTTCCCAACGCCTCTCTACCGAGCTAAAAGGCGATCCCTTTGCGCTATACCGATCGCTGCGGCTAATCAATCCCTCGCCTTACATGGCGTATTTTCACTTTCAGGATTGGCAGATCATTGGCTCTAGTCCAGAGGTGATGGTCAAAGCCGATCTCTCGCCCGAAGACCAGGGACTCAAAATTGCGACCTTACGCCCGATCGCAGGCACCCGGCCTCGCGGCAAAACCCCGCAGCAAGATGCCGAACTCGCAACCGATTTGCTGCAAGATCCCAAAGAAGTGGCTGAGCATGTGATGCTGGTTGATCTGGGACGCAATGACTTGGGACGCGTCTGCGCCAGCGGTACGGTGGTGGTCGATCAACTCATGGTGGTTGAGCGCTATTCCCACGTCATGCACATTGTCAGCAATGTGGTGGGACGGCTGTCTGCCGATAAAACGGCCTGGGAACTGCTCAAAGCCTGTTTTCCGGCCGGAACGGTGAGCGGTGCCCCCAAGATTAGAGCGATGGAAATCATCCATGATTTAGAATCTTGTCGGCGCGGTGTATACTCCGGCGCATACGGCTACTACGACTTTGAGGGACAATTAAACACGGCGATCGCCATTCGCACCTTGGTAGTGCGCAGCCAGCCCGATGGCAAACGCCAAGTCAGCATTCAGGCTGGGGCTGGATTGGTCGCAGATTCTGACCCTGAGCGCGAGTACGAAGAGACGCTGAACAAAGCGCGCGGCATGCTGGAAGCGATTCGGTGCCTAGATGGCTAAAGGGATACCTGAAGGAAAGTAGGGTGCGATCGACCGCTGAGTAGGCAGGGTTAAACCTAGTAGTTTGTAACATGCCTGAAAACCTTAACTCAATCACAACCTTTCGCTAACCTGCTCACAATCTTTTAATTACCTTGCCTTTAGCTGAGAAACCTATGCTAAATCTCAATGTTAGCTAGGTTACACAAGTATGCTGAACTCCTCAGTCTTAGAGGCAAAGCAACAGCCCGATCTACGCCAGCTTCTGGAAGAACTTTATCAGGGGCGAAGTCTACAGCCTCACCGGAGCGGGCAAGCGATTCGGATGCTTCCGGACGAGATATTTGTCGTCTGTCGGGGAATTGTTCAGCTAGGAACGCTCTATGACACGGGCGATGAGTCGCTGCTGGGGCTTGCCTGCCCTTCAATGCCCTTTGGCCTGCCGCTGGCGCTAATTCGGCCTTATCAAGCTACGGCATTGACAGATGTGGATCTGATGCGGGTAAAGATGGTGGAGATAGAGCAGTCGCAGGTTCTAGCCCAAGGGCTGTTTCGGCACTTGTCTCGACGACTGCAACAAACAGAAGCCATATTGGCAATGGTAGGCTATCGGCGGGTCGAAGAGCGGCTGCGTCATCTCCTGCTGCTGTTGGTGCATGAGGTCGGGCAACCCGCCCCGCAGGGAATGCGACTCAGCGTCCGGCTAACGCATCAACAGTTGGCAAACGCGATCGGCACAACTCGCGTTACCGTCACCCGCTTACTGAGCCAGCTTCAGGAAGAAAACTGGCTGATTGTAGGGGGCGATCGCCACATCATTTTGCCCAACCATGCCCTGCTGCTAAACCGCACGGTATTTGCCTAGATTTTTTGCCTAAATTTTAGGATCGCTGAAGCTCTCATTGCTGAAGTAAGTCAATCACGCTGTTAATCACAATCTGCGCTGAGCCGACGAAAAAACCCCGATCGATCGTTTCCAAAGTATCACTGGGCTGGTGGTAATGCGGGTTACGAAAATTGGCAGTATCGGTGAGCAAAACGGCACCGATGCCTTTCTTCCAAAAGGGGGTGTGATCGCTACGCACCAGATCGGGCGTGAGTCCACCCAAGGTGGGTATGGACAGGGTTAAGACCTGAGGCAAATTTGCTTGGCTAGCTCGACTCACGCTCTCTGTCAGAAGGGGATGCCCTTGGTCACCGATCGCAGCCAAGAATTCTCCGGTGTCTACGGGCGGCTGGATCGGCAAAGGCGGATAAGATTGACAGGCTGCAATAGAGCAGGTGTAGCCCATCATGTCCATAATGACAGCGCCTTGCAGCGCTTCGGGCTGAAGGTTGTCCACATAGGCTGTGCTGCCGATCAGCCCTGCTTCCTCTAAGTCAAAAAAGGCAAGCTGGAGCGATCGCGGTGTTGCAGGAGATTGACTCAACAGCCTCGCTGTTTCTAGAGCGATCGCTACTGCGGTGGCGTTGTCGTCGGCTCCGGGGGAATCCGCAACTGTATCGTAATGTGCCCCCAGCAAAATTGCGCCCAACTGCGGCTGGGTTCCTGATCGCTCTGCCCAAATATTGATGCCGCTAAAGCCCTGAGCCGTAAACGGTTGCAGTCGGGGTGTCCAACCTGCTTTTTGCAACTCCTGGGTAATATAGTCGCGGGCTTGCTGGCGATCGCTCTCTTCAAATCGTCTCACAGCCAACGTTGCCACATCTGCCCACAGGCGCTGAGCATTCACTTGGGGTAGGGCGATCTGCGGCTGGCTATATTCTGCTAAAGCGGGCGATCGAGCGGTGTCTTGATACCAATTCCAGCCAACCAGACTGATGAGAATGGTGATAGCCAAGAGAATGAGTAGGAGCGATCGAGATTTCATTGCTAATTTCTCTGATCTAAATGTGTTTTCTATCGGTAAAACGTCAACTTAAATCTCGCCAATTAGCTTGAGACGATCGAGTGTTCCGTTCGCAAATTCTGCAATTTTATGTTCAGAGCCAATCTTTGCTCTTGCCGATTGCTCCAAATTTCCCCAGGTCAGCGTTTTCCCTGACTGCTTCCAATGGGCGATCGCTTCTAGAGCAGCCTTAATCTGCTTATTCTGGGTACCTACTTGGCTTAAAAGGTCAGTAATTTCTTGTTCACTAGCAGTCAGCAGATTAATTTTATTGCCTTCAAAGGAGAGTAGTTTTTGCGATCGTGAACCTGTTGGCCTCAAACCAACAACCTCAACTCGCTCTCTCAATTGATTAATTTGTGTAGAGAGTTCTGGTATTTCAGAAAAATTACTTTTTAGCTGGTCTAAGCCGTAGTGAAGAATTTTCAGCTTTTCATCAAAATCTTCTTTGAATTTATCTAGAGATGCAGCTAGAACTTGCTTAATGGAATCAGCAGTAGCTTGCAGTTTTCGATCGATCATCTGCTCCAGATTAGCGGAGTCACCTGAAAGCTGTTCAGTGCCCGTTGGCGCATGAGGCATATAAATTGACGAACCGAACAGTTGAGAAAATTCTGATTTAGCAGCTAAAGCTTGTTCATCGGTCATATCAAATACCCAAGCCCACAGCATCTCAATATCGAGCTGTTGTGCAACTTGAAGCCACTCAGCGCCATAAACTAGCTCATACTCAATGTCATCACCATAACTCTCGGTGCGGCGCAAGATCAGAGAGACTAAATTGCTTTGGTGTTGCAAAAGACTGCTCTCAATTGCCTGCGATCGCTCCAGAGAAAGTTCTTGTTTCTCAGAATCTGGAAGAGCAATCTGAAAAGCATAAACTTTCCCATGATTGATGGGGATAATTCCTAAATTTCTGCTGATGAGTTCGCGCCGAATTTCTTGACTCATATAGAAGACTCCTATTAAATACTGTCGATTAGATGAGCAGCAAGACTGTTATACCTCTCCAAGGCTTTTTGAGCAGCTTCACGCTCTTGGGTACTTAAATGATCGTCAAACTCGGCTTCCTGAATGGGATAACCTTTCTCTGGGCATTGAGACACAATATTAAGTCTAGGAATCCAAGTTTTTTCAGGAAATATATTAACCTGTTTGCCGCCATCAGTTTTCTCTAAAATATCTTTCAATTTTTCCAACATAGAAAGGTTAAAGCTATTCGATCGCTGGTCATACATACTGATTGCTACCCCTAAAATAGGCAGCGGATCATCTTTATACTCCCCAATTTCTTGAGCCTGAGCTAATACGTATTCTAGTGCTCGAATGGGGTAGGATGAAAGCTGTGTGGGAACTAAAATGCCACTAGAAGCCATTAAGGAAATGCGGTTAACCTTGCCGAAAGAAGGAGGCGGATCAATAAAAACAAAATCGTAGTTATGATTCTTTAACTTTTTCGTCAAGACACGATCGCTATCTACCATTTGCGTCAGATCATTCTCCATTCTGCTCAAACGAATATGAGAAGGAATGATGTCAAGCTGAAGATCGTTTTGGCTCCAACGCTTAGTGTAAATTACATCCTCAAGCTTAACTCTAGGATCAATGAGTAGATGGGTAATATCTTTCTTCCTAGCCAGCTCTACATCATTAAGTGGATCAATTCCTAATCCAGTTGTCAAGTTTGCCTGGGCATCAATGTCAATGAGTAAAACTCGCTTGCCGAGCTTTGCTAGTGATGCCGCCAAGTTAATTGTTAGTGTTGTTTTACCAACCCCACCTTTATTATTAAAGACCGTTATAATCATTGCTTCTTTTCTCCTTTGAATCACATTAGATTCTTCTTGCAAAATACTGGCATGCTGCTCTAGATGCCGCTCTTTAAATAAACAATGAATACTTTGATTGTCGAAAGCTTCCGCAACCAACGTTAAAAACTTCTGGTTGATCCGCTGCTGATTATGGAGAATTGCATTGCATACTTTCAGACAAGTTGATTTGCAGAGCAAGCTACGAAAAAGTCTAGAGTCTTTGACCAATTCAGTGGCTGAATAGTCTGCAATGGTAACAATCTGGTCTTGATGTCTACAGAGCAACTGAAAGCTAGAGCCGTTAGTGAGCAGCCCAAGCATGGCACCGACTTTGCGCATGTACCGATTAATTTGCCACCCGTTTTGGTTGATTGATTTGCTTGGCGCTTTAACCTCAATCACTAAAAAAGGAGGACAATGTAGCTTAAATTCTTCAGGGTAGACCAGAAAATCAAGCTTGGAATTGCCGAAACTTACCTGCGATCGCCAGTCAGCACTTTCATACCCCAGCCATTGCAGTAGAGGAACGATAATTTTATGCTCTACTTCTGCCTCACTGCTTTGTGGCGTGATCGACTTGAGAAACTCTAGTTTCGGCGAGCCGTCTGAGGAATATGTGCGCATCCGGAGAGTTCGCTCGTTCTGAGAGTACTGCTCCTACTCTAGCGTCCTCTAGCGTCACAAAGGCTTAACTCCTTACCAGTGCATCCGATCGCTTCAAAACCGACATATCTTCTTCATCCAATTCAACAGGTACGCCGCTGCGGATCAGTTCTGCAAAATCTTCATTGGGCACCATAATGCACAGGGCATAGAGGCGGCCTTCTCCCGTGTTTTCGATGCCGTGGGTGCCAGTAGGCGGTACGAGAATGCTGTCGCCTGCCTGAATCGGCACAAATTTGCCATCGCAGTTGGCAATTCCCTCACCCTTCAGGACAAAAAACATTTCTACAGCAAGCTGGTGGCGGTTGGGGGGCGTTTTGCCGCCCTTATCAAAAATCTCGACACAATAGGTCAGCGACATATTAGCCACAACGGGATCAAAGACGATCGCCAATCGATTCGTATCTTGTGGGCTAATCCGGTAAGCTTGATAGTCTTTGGGAGTCTTAATCACTGGAATGACGCAGGTCGTGTCCATCGGAGTCTCCGTTAAGGGTCTAGCGATCGCTGATTGCCTTCACAATAGCGCGGGAATCTGTGACGAAACCAAAGCACTGATTAACATTATAGAAAGTAGCCTTGAGGCAATATTCAGGTGAGGTTGTTGCGGTGCAATCTCGCAGCAAAATGCAGTCGTAGCCTAAGAAGTTTGCGTCTTGCAGGGTCGCCATGACGCATTGGTCAGCATTAACGCCCGCAAAAAATAGGGTGGTGCGTCCTAGATTGCGGAGAATGCTGTCTAACGGCGTATCCCAGAAACCGCTCATGCGGTACTTATCGACGTAAACATCGTCAGATTCTTGAACCAGCTCATCCACGACTGCCGCCGCCCAGCTATCTTTCATTAGCACAGGTGCGCAGCTCTTGGGCAGCGGATCACCCAGGCCAACGCCTTCGCCAGTCGGGTTATAGACATGGCGCAACCCAGCACTAATGTTGAGCAAATCGGGTCGGTTGCCCCAGTTGAGCCAAACGATCGGCACTTGAGCCGCACGCAGATCTGGCAAGAAAGATTTGAGGGGGGCGATCGCCGCTCTTGCCGGAGATACATCCACACCGATATGTGCCAGCCAGCCCTCTGAATGGCAAAAGTCGTTTTGCATATCTACCACAATCAGAGCCGCCTTGGCCAAATCTAGCCGCAGGCTCTTGGTGTCAGTGGTCAGAACGATCGGATTGGGTGGCAAAGGCGGACGGGTAATATCTGCCGTTTGGGCATCAACAGCCCAGGCGTTAGGCGGAACTCCGAGCGATCGCAGCGATCGAGCCATAGGATTAAATTTAGAGCTGAGTCAACAGAGAGCATGACCACTGATGCGTTGGAGCAGGGGGCACCCTCCAAACATCACTATATTTGAAACACGACCAGGGGTTGCTGATTTCATCAATAAAATCAGCAACGCCCATGACCGTAATCTGAAACAGATTTGGCTTCAGTATTGCAAGGCACTGATCTAAGACCGATCTAAGCAGAAATTTTTGCGGGAGATGCACCCCCCGCAAAAATTCCTTAAAATCAAGCTTTTTGTGGGCTATGCCGCAAAAAATGACCAATCACTAACCGCAGTAGGCAATTAAATCAATTTCAATATCGCCTAAACCCGCCAATCCGGTTACGCCGATCGTGGTACGTCCTGGAAGCTGATCAGGTTTAAAATATGAGGCATAGATCTCGTTTACCGTCTCAATGAAACGAATGTCCGTGAGGAAAATACGTGCCATTGTGACGCGATCGAATCCTGATCCGGCCTGGTCAAGCACCATTTGCAGATTTCTCATGACGCGATGGGTTTGTTCTTCAATCGATCCCAATACAATTTTGCCTGTGTCGGGATCTTGCGAAAGCTGTCCGGTGACAAACAAAAAATCTCCAGCGCGCACGGCATGGGAGTAAGGAGAAACAGAGGTGAGAATGCCGTTGGGCAAATTGATGCGTTCGAACACGAGCGGCTCCGTGGAGAATTTTGGATTTTAGAGAGATTATAGGGTGATGTTGATCACTTGAGGGGAAGCCGTGAGTTTTACGATTCAGGGAGTTTTAATTGCATCTGAGTCAGGATATGAAACCGTCGATGTGCAAATCGTTGGGGAGCGAATCACTGCGATCGCCCCCCAGCTTGAGCCGCTAGGCACTTTGGTAGAAGGAAAAAATAAGCTGCTGCTGCCGGGATTTGTCAACGCTCATACCCATTCTCCAGAGATGTGGCAGCGCGGCTCAATCTCGCCGATGCCGCTAGAGCTATGGCTGGCCGAGCTGTATGATTTTGCACCGTTGGAGCCAGAGCAAGTCTACCTGAGCGCCCTGCACACCGCAGCAGAGACACTGCTTTCAGGGGGAACTTGTCTGGTCGATCACCTGATTTTGATTCCGGGACGAGAAATAGAAACGATCGCCGCCGCCGCCCAAGCCTATAAAGAGATTGGCATTCGCGCCTTTATTGCACCGCTGATTCAAGATGCGTCTTTGGCTGCAAGTTTGCCCTCAGGCGGCATCCAGCAAGACATCCGCCCTCATTTGCATACGGCCGCAACGGTGTTGGCGTTAATAGAGCAATCTGTTGCCCAATTTCACCAACCTGAGATCGGTATATCTGTGATCCCCGCGCCAACAGGCGTGCATCTTTGCTCAGATGAATTGCTCAAAGGCTGCGTAGAATTGAGCGATCGCCATCAGCTTTGTTTGCATACGCACCTGCTCGAAACCCGTGCCCAGCAGCTTCTGGCACAAGAAAAATATGGCTGTAGTGCAGTAGCCCATCTTCACAAGCTGGGCTTTTTGGGAGAGCGTACCTCTCTGGCGCACTGCGTTTGGCTAGAGGAATCTGACATTACCATCCTGGCCGAAACTCAATCGACGGTGGTTCACAATCCCCTCAGCAATTTGCGCTTAGGCAGCGGCATTGCGCCCATTTTCCGTTACCTTGAGTCTGGGGTAAATGTTGCCTTTGGCTGCGATGGCGCGAGCAGCAATGATGCTCAAGATCTGCTAGAAGCGATCAAAATTGGCTCAATTTTGCACAATGTTACCGATCCAGACTATCGCCGCTGGATTACGCCCCGACAGGCGATCGCGATGGCTTCTTTGGGGGGTGCCAAAGGTCTAAATCTGGCAGATGAGATCGGCACGCTGACCTTGGGCAAAAAAGCTGATTGTGTTCTCTATGACCTGACGCACCTTTCTCTGTTGCCGCGCACTGACCCGATCGGACTATTGGTGTTGGGTCGGTCAGCCCAAGCGGTTCATAGCGCCTGGGTTAATGGCAAGCAGGTAGTGTCGGCAGGCCAGTTGACGACTGTTGATCTAGAGCAACTGCGCCAAGCGCTATTTGCCCAAAGCCAGGAAAAAATGTGGCGCGACTCCCGGACGCTACCCGCCCTAGAAAAGCAGTATCGTACCGTGATGGGGCTGACCTCTTAGCCAAAACCCTGTTTGAAGCCTCACCATTTAAAGCCTTACCCGATCGCCCAAGCGCAAAACTTTTCCAGCCTCCAGCGGTGACACCTGAGTGTTGAGGGTCAGCTTATAGAAGTGGTTGAACTGAGTGCGCGGTACGCCATCGGGCAGGCTGGCTTCTCGGTGGATATTGAACTTGGTTTGAAAGTCGGGGGTGCGATCGCCTGTCCAGGGGTTGCGGGTGGGCACAATGCATCGCTGGCAAGGGTGGCTGCTCTTGAATACCACATCTCCAATCTGAAACGAGACGCCCTCTCCAGCTGCATCATAAACCGTGTCTTCCCAGAAGGCGGGCACATTGGCAATTTCTAGATTGGCGCGAAACCGCTGACGAGTCTCATCTAAACCGATACCAAACCAGGTGGCGATCGCTTCCAGGCTGGCAACGCTGATGATCGTAGGGCCAGAAGATTCTACATCGTCTGGGAAACCCATGTGGCAGTTTTGCCTCAGCGTTACCGGGAACCCAAAGTAGTCTGAAAACCAGCCTTCCAGAGCAGGGCGATCGCCATCTAAGTGAAAAGACTGCATGGCAGAATTCCCTTCTAGCCAGAGAGTAATCATGCGGGCATCGAGATCAAAGGCGGTACGAATTTTGTGAATCTCGGCCTTGCGCTTGGCATTGACAACCTTACCGCTTTCATCAACCAGGGCAAACTCGCGATCATGGGCGATCGCCCCCCCTTCCCAGAGGCTAGCCTGAGAAACTTCTACGCCATCAAGCGATTTAATTGGATAAACGAGAATCTTGGCGAGGTACGGCATGATCCTGTAAGGCAGCTACAGTAGCTAATTTACCCTAAAACTGCTTTGCCTTAAGACTTTGCCTGAAAGACTTTGCCTTTTGGGGTGCAATGCAGGATAAGCATCGAAAAAAGCAAGCCTCAACCCAGACTACACCCACAGGCTTTCTCGGAAGCGATACCAAAGCGGGTTCTCAGGCGAGAGCTGCATCGCTTTCTCTAGATCGGTTACGGCTGTATCAATCTGCCCTAGCTGCACCTTGGCGGCGGCTCGGTTGGCGTAGGCATCGGCCATGCGGGGGTTACAGGCGATCGACTCAGAAAAGTCTGATAAGGCATTAGGAAAATCGGCACATCGATAATAGATCACGCCACGATTTGCCCACAGCGTGGCATGTTTGGGCGCATGGTTAATCGCTTGGCTCAAGTCTGCGATCGCAGGGGTGAACTGCTGCGTTTCCAAAAAGAGAAAGCTGCGATCCCAGTAAAAAAACATATTCTTCGGATTTCTAGCGATGGCTCGGGCATAGAAGAGCAGCCCCAGTGACAGCGCATCACTCTGCGTTTCACGCACTTTGGCAGCATGGGCTTGCACCTCTAAGGCATGGCTAAAGTCGCAAACTGCGACATGCAGCTTCAGCAAATTTTTGTACAGCTTGCCACGGGGAATAAAGGCAGGCACATGGGGCAGTTGGAGTGGTTCTGCCTTGACACCGTCTGGATAGGGCTGCGATTTTCCAGCTTGGGGTTGCGACTCGGCGGCTGACTCGGCTTGCGATTGCGATTGCGGCTGCGCATCTTCGGGTGCATCGGGTCTAAATAAGATCATAGTCTGATTAAAGTAAGACCAGAAACCAGAAGGGTTGAGTCGAATGGCTTTGCCGAAATCAGCGATCGATCGATCTTCATCTCCCAGCCTGTTGTATAACATGCCTCGGTTGAAGTAGAGGGCAAAATGGGTAGGCGAGAGTTCTAAGGCTCGGCTCAGATCATCCAGTGCCTGGGAATAGTTGCCTTTGATAGAGTAGGCGATCGATCGATTAGCGTAAGCACAGACTGAGTTAGAGTCATGCTGCAATGCTTGCGTAAATGAGGTAACGGCAGCGTCTAAAGATTTCTGCTGTAAGTTCACGATTCCTCGCTGAATTAAGGAATCAGCGATTATCGATTGGGTCATCATACACTACCTCCTTGAGGAATGAGCGGTTTACCTTGGCTCAACACGAGGCCATCCTGGATATAGATCATTCTTTGGGTTTGACTGGCGACATCCTGTTCATGGGTGACAATGGCGATGGTGATACCCTGCTGATTTAACTCAGTCAACAGATCCATGACTTCCTGAGAGGTTTTTTGATCAAGCGCTCCTGTCGGTTCATCGGCCAAGATCAGCGCAGGTTGATTGACAAGCGCCCGCGCGATCGCCACCCGCTGCTGTTGTCCGCCCGAAAGCTGGCTAGGACGGTTGAGTAAGCGATCGCCCAAGCCCACTTTGAATAACACCTCAGTGGCGCGATCGCGGCGTTGAGACAGGGGTAAACCGCCATAAACCATCGGCAGCATGACATTTTCGAGAGCGGTCGATCGCGTGAGCAGATTAAATTGCTGAAAGACAAAGCCAATTTGCTGATTGCGAATGTAGGCCAACTGATCATCGTCGAGGGTGGTTAGATCAACGCCATTGAGCGTGTAATTGCCGCTGGTGGCGCGATCGAGACAGCCCATGATATTCATTAGCGTAGACTTGCCCGAACCCGACATGCCCATAATGGCAACATATTCACCTGCGGCGATCGCCAGATCAATCCCTTTAAGGATGGGAACATTGAGTTCTCCTAGAGAGTAAGTTTTGGTAACACCCTGCATCTGAATCATCGGTTTCTCCTGTTCGCTACTCTATTCGCTGCGAAGCGCCACAATGGGATCAAGTTTTGCAGCACTCTGTGCCGGAATGACGCCCGCCAGCACGCCAATTCCGACCGATAGCGTTAACCCTGCGGCAATGGAATCCAGCGAAATGACTAAGGGAATGCCCAACGCCAGAGAGGCGGCTATCGAAACCCCGATGCCGAACACCACGCCAATTCCCCCCCCGATCGCCGAAACCACCACAGACTCTACCAAAAACTGACTCAGGATGGCGCTACGGGTCGCCCCCAACGCCTTGCGAATGCCAATTTCGCGGGTGCGTTCCACGACTGAAACCAGCATGATATTCGCGATGCCAATGCCGCCAACCACCAGAGAGATTCCGGCGATCGCTGTGACCATAACCGTAAACAGGCTAATGATGGTTCCCAAGGTGTCGATCAGGTTGACCTGGTTAATGATATTGAAATCATCTGCTTGAGGCGGATAAATATCATGCCGCAATCGCAGCAGATTGCTAACCTGAAATTGAGCTGCGTCAAGCTCATCGGTATTCCGAGTAGACAAAACGAATCCCGTAATGGCGATACCTGAGAGGGCGTTATTGCCCACCAGCTCTGACGACATATTGGTCAAAGGAATGTAAACCGAGTCATCCTGATCCTGGATGCCCCCCGCTCCCTTCGATTCCATAACGCCAATCACGCGATAGCGTTTACCCTGGATGCGAATATCGAGTCCGATCGCATTCTCTTGGCTAAAGAGCTGATCGCGCACCTTTGATCCCAAAACGGCAACAGACAGAGCTGCATCCAGTTCGTCTTGCGTAAAGAACTGGCCTTGCTGCGGGTAAATATTTTTAACCTTGGAATAGTTTAAATCGGTGCCAATGATAGTAGTGGTTGTGTTCTCCGAGCCATAGACCACCTGAGTTTGTGCCTTTTGCAAATAGGCGGATACCGCTTCTGCCATAGTCACCTGCTCTGCCGCAACTTTGGCATCTTCCCAGGTCAAAGTAGAAGCTGAACCTGTTCCCTGGCTAATGCCCCCTCGGCTGCTGGCTCCGGCCATCACCGTGAGGACATTCGATCCCAAAGACTGAATTTGCTGTTCGACTGATTTTTGCGCGCCTCGCCCCACAGAAGTCACCGTAATGACGGCACCAATGCCGATGATCATGCCCAGCATGGTCAGCCCTGTGCGCAGACGATTGTTTCGTAAGGAATCGATCGCCATGCCCACGACTTCGACCAGGGAAGGAGAAGGGGTGTGATGGGATGGAGGAATAGCCATGAATTTTTCCTACAGATTTAGTTGGGAGCCGGAGGGATTAGCCCGGTTGAAGCGGGTTTGTCGCGATCGGGGGGTGGACTAATCAGCACGTTTTCTCCGACCTCTATGCCAGAGCGGATCTCCGTTTGTGTCCCCACCGTTGCGCCCGTCTCGATCGGCTTAAAGACCACCTGCCGATCGGCAGTTTCGACATAGGCACCTGTACTGCCTTCTTGGCGAACGATCGCCACAGTGGGGATGAGCAGGACGTTATTCAACTGCCCTACGGCAAAGGAGACATCCACATTCATGCCCGATCGCAAGAGACTTTGCGGATCATCCAGGGAAACCTTGACTTCAAAACTGGTGACGTTTTGTTCGACGGTAGACTGCGGAGAAATTTCTGTAATTTTGCCTGTAAAAGTTTTGTCCTGATAGGCATCGGCTCGAATCACCGCACTTTGCCCGATACGCATTCGAGCAATGTTTGTCTCCGCTACATTGGCTACCACCTGGTTTTTGGAAGCCAAGGAAAGAATGGAAGATGAGGTTGCAGAAAATTCAGAGCTGGCTGCCGTTGTCGGTGCTACAAAGGCTCCCGGATCGGCATACTTGCGAATTACGGTGCCGCTAAAGGGAGCGCGAATCACGGTTTCATCGATCTGGATCTGAATATTTTGCAGGGAGCCTTGGGCCGAAATAACCTCTGCTTGAGCCGCTGCAATATCTTCTTGGCGCGATCCGGCCTGCTGCAAGGCTAGGGACTGCTGGGCTTGCTTCACCTGCGCTTGGGCACTATCGCGATCGGCACGGGAGCTTTCTAAATCCCGCAGGGCGATCGCCCGATCGTCATAGAGCGCCTGATCCTGGCTGAGGGTCAATTCAGTTTGCCGCAGCCTTGCCTCTGCCTCCTCTAGCTGAGCCTGGGCGCTGGCAATATCCTCTGGACGGTTGCCCGCCACTATTTTCTGCCTGTTGGCTTCTGCGGAGGCCAGCTGTCCTTGCGCCTGAGTGAGCTGCCCTTGCAGGCTAGAGTCATCCATATAGGCGATGATTTGCCCTTCTTCGACGGTATCGCCCACTCTGACCAACAGGGTTTTTAGGGTGCCAGAAGACTTGGGGCTGACGTTGATCGATCGCTCCGGATCAACGCTGCCATTGGCGGTAATAGTCAGGGGAACGGTTTGCCGTTTAACGGGCACTGTTTCATTCTGCTGACTGACCGCCTGGGGTACGAGCACTACCTGTCGATAGAGGATGGCTCCGCCTGCTATGAGCAAAACAGAAACGAGCAAGCGAGTCAGCCAAGGTTTCATCAATGGCTTTTTGCCCTGCGCTAGTTTAGCCTCTCCGAATGCCTGACTTTCTAAGTGCGTTCTTTCTAAGTGCGTTGTGCCCAAATGCGGTTGATCAAGGGTCATAGTGACTCTGTTGAGGTTCAGATAAGCCCACTGGCACAGACCAGACAATTCACAGCCCCATGAATGGCTTTACTGTACCAGCAGGGCAAGCATCTCTTGGTTGTGATGTCACATTGCTGCAACACTCACATCCTAGGGGGCTACAGGGCAAAGCCACATCGATCAAACCTCCCAAACCTTATGGGACTTTAGTCCTAGATTGCAGTAGGACTAAAGTCCTAAGCAGCAATTGAGAAGATAGGCATTTTAACCCTAGAATCCACTTGCGTCCTTACCCTAAACTGGGGCATTGCTTCAATCCGGCTATGAAATTTATTTCGAGGGGCGCGCTCCTCAAAATAAATTTCATAGATAAAATCAGCAACGCATAAACTGGAGACAGTCAGGCAAGTCGTGTGTTGTTTGTGATTCAAGTTAGCTGTTCATGGGTTAGCCAGGTCTGCGATCGCAGACCTGGCTAACTTAATAAACGACATCTGCCGCAGCTTCCCCCTGCCGCAGTCTGCCCGATCGCCTCTGTTCGCTACACTGCCCTCATGCCGCTGCCTTTCATGCCCTTTAAAGCATTTTCGCCAGACTTGAAGACCTTCGCTACAAAGACCTTCGCTTCACGACCGCTCAATCCGTTGCGGCTGCTGCTCTATGTAGAATGGCTCCTGCTAGGACTGGCAGCCGCATCGCTGATCTTGCCCGTTCCCTTTGAGTCTAATTTTCGGCTGTCGGTGCTGCCGCTGCTGTTTCTTTTTGCCTTTGCGTTGATGCGGCTAAAGCTGCCCACTCAGCGACTGCTGCATAAAGTGCTGTATCTGGGAGCAGAGTTTGTGCTGATTGGGTTGACCAATGCTTCTGGGGAAACCTTTCACTCCACGCCTATGATGCTGTCGATCGTCATGATTCGCAGCTGCCAAATGTTCAACTTCTCAGGGCGCTTGGCGGTTACAGTTTTATCCTTTGTGGGGCTTTTGTTGACGATCGTGCAGCAAAATCAGACGAAAGATCCCATCCTCGAAGCATTTAAGCGAATGCAGGCTCTTAAGGCCGTGCCCAGCGCCGCTGAAACTTTACCCCTCAAGCTCAGTGCAGCTTTTTCTTTTGGGCTGATGCTGTTTGCGCTGCTGCTGTTGGTCAATAGCCTGCTCGCGGAGCATCACAGCCGCACCCAGTTGACCATTGCCCATGAAAAACTAAAGCAATACGCTCAGCGTGCCGAAAATCAGGCGACGCTGCAAGAGCGCAACCGCATTGCCCGCGAAATTCACGACACGCTGGGACATGCGCTCACTGCCCAAAGCATTCAGCTCGAAAATGCGCTGATGTTTTGCCCGCCGGATGCCGAAAAAACCCAGGCTTTTTTGGTAGAAGCCCAACAGCTCTGTTCTAAAGCCTTGCATGACGTGCGGCAATCGGTAGCAACGCTGCGATCGAATCCGGCGCTGAGTCGGTCTTTGGAGGAGGCGATCGCCCTTGTGCTCAAGGAATTCCACCAAACCACGGGCATTGCTCCGACACATACCCTTCATCTCTCTGATCCCTTGCCCACCGATGTCAGCACGACCTTGTACCGCCTCATTCAAGAGGCGCTGATGAACGTCTACAAACATAGTGGCGCGACCCAGGTTGCGATTCACCTGCAAGAGAGCGAAAAAGAGATTACGTTATGGATTGAAGACAACGGCTGTGGATTTCATCCTGAGCAAAATATGACCGGGTTTGGCATTCAGGGTATGCAAGAGCGGATTTTGGCGCTGAACGGCGAGTTTCGTCTCGTCAGCCAGCCCGGATCGGGATGCTTGATTACGGCACAGGTTCCCCTACTCGATCGGAGCTGATGTCATGATTCGAGTGCTGTTAGTGGATGATCAGCAAATCATTCGGCAAGGGCTACAAAGCTTGCTGGATGCCAAACCCGACCTTCAGGTGGTGGGCGAAGCTGAGAACGGGCAGGCCGCGATCGCCCTGCTGGAACGGTTGGCGATCGCACCTGCTTCTCTGCCGCAGCCGGATGTCGTGCTGATGGATATTCGTATGCCCGTCATGGATGGCGTGACCGCAACCCGTCTGGTGTGCCAACAGTTCCCCGAAATTAAAGTGCTAGTGCTGACCACCTTTGACGACGATGAATATGTGCTGCAAGCCATGCGGTTTGGGGCAAAAGGCTATCTGCTCAAAGATACTCATTCTGAAGAGTTGGCTCAGGCGATTCGATCGATCCACAAGGGCTGCACCCACATGGGGCCAGGTTTATTTGAAAAAGTGATTGCCGTGCCTCCGCCGATCGCACCCGTTCAGCCGCCCGAAATTGCAGCGCTGACCCTGAGAGAGCGGGAAGTCTTGCGGCAGATTGTTTTGGGAGCCAGCAACCGGGAAATTGCCGAAGCGCTGTATATCTCTGAGCGCACCGTCAAAAATCATGTGACTAGCATCCTCAGCCGCTTAAATTTGCGCGATCGCACCCAGGCCGCCCTGTTTGCCAGCGCCTTCTTGCCCTAGAGGATGTTTGGAAATACGGAGAAGGTAAAAGCAGACTCAAGCTAGTCTGCGTAGCGTCAGTCGAATCATGGCGACATAGATGAAAGCTTCAGAGGAAGCAGGTAATCGCTCATAATCCATATTCAAACGACGGCACCAGTGAAGCCAACCATATGTCTGCTCAACCATCCACCGCTTTTGCAGCAGGACGAACCCTCGAGCACCTTCAGGTCGCAGAACAACTTCTAAAACCCCAGAAAACTTTTCTATATACTGGTGCTCTTTACTACTTTCTAAACATCCTCCAAGGGTTCCATCTTGGCACTCAAGGTAGCCGTTAACTTTGAGTTTCAAGATAGAACAGATAATGCACTTTCTAGCTTTTGGCTGATCAGCAAGTAGGTTTTCATCATCCCTTTTCCTTTCACTGAGATGAATCCACGTTCCTCAAAGAGATACTGCTCTCGTAGCTGCTGATAGGTTGCTTCAGTCACTTGAATGCTATCTGCTGGAGTATGAGACTGCATCCGGCTTGCCACATTGACTGTATCTCCCCATAGGTCATAGGAAAACTTCTTGGTTCCAATCACTCCTGCAACGACGGCACCCGTGTTGATTCCGATACATAAACTTAGCGGTTTTCCCTGAGGAGTACTGAACTGCTTAATGGCTTGTTGCATATCAAGCGCAATGTTCGCGATCGCCTCTACATGATCAGCCCGAGGAGTGGGTACCCCACCTACAATTAAATAAGCATCTCCAATGGTTTTGATTTTCTCTAAGCCGTACTTCTCCGTGAGTTGATCAAAGGCTGAGAAAATGGTGTTCAAGAGCGACACGAGTTCAGCAGCCGATACCTGGGATGCCAAATCGGTGAAGCCAACTAAATCGGCAAATAGAACCGTTGCTTCAGCAAAACTATCGGCAATAATGCCGTCCTGTTGCTTCAGACGAGACACGATCGGTTGAGGTAAAACATTTAACAACAGCAGTTCAGTTTGCCCCTGCTGATAGCGGAGAGCTTCTTCAATCGTTTTGCGATTGGTGATGTCATGCATAAAGACGGAAAGCCCGTCATAGGAAGGAAAAGCCCGAGTCTCTAGCCAGCGTGCCAGAGGTTGAGAAAACATCTCGAAGCTAATGCTGATTTGCTGCTCGATCGCCTTACGGTACTGTTGTGCAAATGTTGAATAGAGCATTTTATCTAAAGCTTCCTCAAGTGTTTTGCCCAACAACGCTTCAGGCAATTGCTGCAAAATTTCTCCCGCTTTGCGATTGACAAAACTAAAGCACCCATGCCGATCGAGTGCAAAAAAACCATCTTTCATGCCTTCTAGCAAGTCAACGACCTGTTGGTCTGAAGCTCGCAGCTTGGCTTCTGCTTGTTGATAGCGCAGCTTTTGGCGCTCTAACTTTCTAATGCTCAGCCGTAGCTCCATTTGGTCAACCGCTTGGCGGCTGAGCGCTTGCAAAGCTTGCTGTTGCTCGGGCGTTAGCTGGCGGGGGGCGCGGTCGAGCACGCAGAGCGTTCCCAAGGGATAGCCATCGGGGGTGACCAATGGCGCACCTGCATAAAATCGGATATTGGGATCGTCTTTGACTAGGGGATTGGCGGCAAATCGATCGTCCTGTAAAGTATCCGGCACAATCATTAGCTGGTTAGGCTGAAGAATGGCATGAGAGCAGAATGCAATATCTCTGGGTGTGTCTGTTGCGGCTAACCCAACTCTTGACTTAAACCACTGCCGATGTTCATCTATCAGGCTCAACAAAGAGATAGGACTACCGCAAATGTAGGCTGCTAGTGCCGTCAGATCATCGAATGCTTTCTCAGGTAAAGTATCAAGAATGTCATATTGATGCAGTGCGCCCAGTCTATCCGCTTCATTTTCTGGCACAGTGGCGACAGCGGGAGGGGGTAAATCTGGAGGCAGCGTCTTGAGCAAAGGGTTGGCTGGCTGATTGCGAAAACTCATTCTTCTAGCTAGCAGCTGGGCTGGCTCAATTATCCATTGGGTGATGGGATATTTCCGATACATTCTGATTCCAGCTAAGTTCTAGGGAGACTACACCTTCATTTAGAATGCCCATTGATCGAAGAATATTGAAAAGAGGATTGCTCTTGTTAACAGAATCGTTTTGCGCTTTTGTTAGTGTCATGAAGTTTTCGCCACAGATTTACGCTCGTGTTTAGCGTGATCTCGCTCCATCACCAAGAAGAAGACAGTGAGGCAACTGGTTTCATGAGGGAAAGCCCCAATTTCATCGGATTTAGTCCGAAACTCCC
>DATNPL010000104.1:0-8723 GCA_036703255.1 Coleofasciculaceae cyanobacterium | reverse complement strand
AATAGCTTCTGATTCTGGCTCCCCCCCTTTGCCCCAGCGCTGTGCTGGTGGGCGCGCACAATCGTGGAGTCAATCATGGCATATTCGTTGTCCGCATCGTCTGCTAAGTGCTGAAACACCCACTCCCACACCCCGGTCTTTAAACAACCGATTGTCTTTGGCTGTCACACCGACTGTGCCCTCACGTCCGGGTAGTAAGTCTTTGATCCGCTCCCACTGGTCATCTCGCAGCGCATAACGTCGGGTCATCATTCCTGCTCTACTGGCTTCTTCTCTGGTCTTGCTATCTACCAGTCTATACTAATTGATGACACGCCCTAGAAACTCAATCGTTTTATGCTGTAACCGGAGTCTCAATAGCCTCAATAATGGAATTGATAGGAGTATTAGGAGTATAAAGTATGTGCTTATTGATCAGCTTATCTAACCCAGTGCAAAGGCTATCTACAACTGATCTTAATTGCCTCAAATCAACAACTTCTTCTTCAGAGTGTAAAGAGGATTGACTATCGGCATAACGAAAAGCGTCAGATTTTGGATCTATCTGATCAAACTCAGTTAGTCTGTCTACTACCCACTCAGCAAACTCTGCTTTATACCTTGCTTTGCAAGCATTGACTAGCCGTAAAAAATCATGACCATCGTAGCTTTTAGGTAATAGCAAAGTTTTCAAGTAGACTTCAATAGCATGACGGTAGTTAAAACAGATTGGGTGTATTAATTCATAGGTGTAATCAGTTTTAATAGCCTCTTCAAGCAAAGAATCACCTGCATACCTATAGCCGCTTGCTATCCTGAGATTTAATTCCCTCTTATGGTGATCTGACATCCTAAATTCATTTTTATCTTTATCCAAAAATTTCATTGGACTAAATCCAGCGTAAGCCGGATGATAGCTGATATCCTCATCAGGATATTCTTGAAAGAGAGGAGTATAGGCATAGGCTATTCTTGTATAACAATCGTCATACTGCTTACCTTGCTCTAGTTTTGAACAAATTTCCCCATAGTCTGGTTCATTACTATGAACGTATTCTTCGGCAATTAAAGCAAGAACCATTAAATCCTTCTGAGTAAAGTATCGTGTTTCTCCTTTTGAAGGGGAAGAGCTTAGATACTTACTAAACTTATAAGCCCAAGTTTTTATAGTTGTCCTGTCTACTCTAAAAATACGAGCAACCTTACCTACTGTTGTCATGCAAAAATAACTATAGCTACTAAGTAATTATAGTGATTGAACTAGCTACGCCACAGAAATCATGTGTCTTCGTTATCCCCTAGACAAAGAATAATTTTCCTGCTGCCAATACTTCAAAAACTAGAAGTTCAATGAAGAACAAGTGGCGATCGTCTAAATTTACAGCAAAAGCCCGTGATGAGGATTGAACTCATGACCTCACCCTTACCAAGGGTGTGCTCTACCACTGAGCCACACGGGCAGAAAACAGCTTTGAGTTTTTAACTCGCAGTCTTAGAGATCAGTTTACCCTACTCAAAACCTAAAGTTTAAAACTCGCAGCCTGTATGTGGATGGGCCGAGCTGGATTTGAACCAGCGTAGGCGTAGCCAGCGGATTTACAGTCCGCCCCCATTAACCACTCGGGCATCGACCCACTCGTTCCACAGTTGCTAATCGTAGCATAGAAAAACGGCAGAAGCCAAGATGCAAAAACAAAAATCTAGGCTGCAAAGAATCCAGAATTTTTTAGCCCTGCTGAGGGCAAAAGAAACGGTGCGTCAAGTCCAGGTAGGGCGGCGCAGACCTTTAGGCGCGTTGAGGTTGCGCTGATGGGCACGCGAGGGGAAATCACTCTCATCATAAATTTCCCCTACTAGCTCTTCCAAAATATCCTCCAGCGTCAGCAGACCCACGGTACCGCCATATTCATCAACGACGATCGCCAAATGTAACCGCTGTTGCAGCATTTCCTTGAGCAAATCGGTGACTCGTTTTACTTCTGGAACAAAGACTGGCGCATCCATCGCTACAGTCACCAAGGCATCGCTTTCACGGCCTTCTTCTCTCAAAGTTTTGAGGGCTTGGAGCGCCCGCTTGAGATGCACAATGCCAATAATTTCGTCTTTAGAGTCTTCCTGCACTGGAATGCGAGAATAGCCAGTTTCTAAGCACAAATCCACCAGGTTCTGTAGCGTTGCCTCTTGAGAAATCGTGCGCATGTCAACTCTGGGCTTGACCACATCGTAGGCCGTCAGGCGATCGAGCATAAGCGCCTTATTGAGCAACTGCCGTTTGTCTAGATCAAGCTGTCCTTTGCCCCCCAAAATATCAATCATCAGCTGGAGATCATCTACAGACTCTCCCTGCTGAGTTGGATTACCAAACGCCCGAATGGCGACCTGGGCGATCGACTCTAGCAAATAAGCAATGCCCAACCAAGACAGCACTCGCGACAGCCAGTAGATGGGGCGCACCACCGCCTTAAAAATAGGCATGACGTTATTGATAGCTAGAGATTTGGGGGTAATTTCACCAAAAATCAGGACTAGCACCGTGACCACCAGCGTTGCAATCAGCACAGATTCGTTGCTGCCAAACCAAATGGCAAACAGGTTGCTGGTCAAGATTGCCGAGAAATTATTGACCAAGTTATTGCCAATCAGCAGAGTCGTGATGAATCTGGCACGTCTTTCTAACACCAGAGAAAAGATGCCGCCAGGGTTGCCCTGCTCTTTAATCAAGGCTCTAAGTTTGAGGTTGTCTAGAGCCGTAATAGCGGTTTCTGAGCCAGAGAAAAAGGCAGACATCGCCAACATCAAACAAAGGACACTCAAATCGATCCAGATATCGCCCAAGATCGGGGTGGCTTCGACGAGCAGCAAAGGTTGAGATGTGACGGGGGGCAAGGCAGGTAGAGGAATCACAGTAAATTCTGGGATAGATTATGGCTGGAGAACAATTGGCTGGAGAACGATCGACAAAGGAATTTGCAAAGTCGGGGCATCCTTGAAATGATGATACTCCTCTCCTTTCAAGTGAAAAGTGTCTCTACTGAGAGAGACTTTACAATGAGTGAAGGATTTCGCGGGTTTGTCCGTTAGCAATGTCTAGTCTGGACAGCCTATTTCCCGGCTATCTATATCGATTGAGAATTGATTGAGAGCGGGTCAAAGTTTTCTGAAGGAGGCATCGAGATTGTTTAAGTTCGATCGCATCCCTTGGCTTTGCGTTCTGCTCATCGGCTTAGGGACGGGATTGCGGTTGGCGTTGCTGGATGCTAAACCTCCCTGGAATGACGAACTGGCGACTCTGGTCTTTAGCTTAGGGAACAGCCTGCGGTCTGTACCGATCGATCAGCCGATCGCACTAGATACGTTATTGGCTCCGCTACGACCCAACCCGGCAAATACCCTAAGAGATGTGGTGACTCGCCTATTCACCGAAAGCACTCATCCTCCCGTGTACTTTGTCCTAACGCATCTGTGGCTTCAGCTGTTTCCCACCGATCACGGCCTCGTTTCGGTTTGGGCAGCGCGATCGCTCTCGGCCTTGCTGGGGGTGGCCGCCATTCCTGCCATGTGGGGATTGGGCTGGCTAACTTGGCGCTCTAAACAAGCTGGGCAGATGGCAGCAGCACTCATGGCGGTTTCGCCCTATGGCATCTACTTGGCGCAGGAGGCACGGCACTACACGCTAGCCGTATTGTGGATCATCGCGTCTCTCAGTTGTCTGATTAGCGGCATTCGATCGATCGTCCAGACTCCCCTCCCGCTGTGGCGCTGCCTTGTGTGGGTCGGCGTTAATAGTTTGGGAACAGCTACCCACTATTTTTTCACGCTCGTGCTGGCGGCTGAGGCGATCGCCTTGGCTCCACTCTGGATCTTGAGCGCTGAAAAGTGGGGGGTGGCGTGGCGCAGAATAGGAGGAGTGGCGATCGCAACCTGCATGAGCCTGCTGGCTTGGCTACCGATGTGGGGGAGCATTTCGGGCAATGAGCTAACGCAGTGGATCTATGACAAAGATTTTTTGAGCAACTGGATTGCGCCCTTGGGTCGTCTAGTGGCCTGGATGCTAACGATGGTGATGCTGCTGCCTGTAGAGGGGGTGCCGCTGGGCGTGGCGATCGCCGCTGGCGCAGTTTTAGGAATCAGCCTGTTTTGGCTGTTGCCTCCTCTCAGCCGGGGCATGGCCTACCGATTGAGCGCTGCCTCTACGCATAAAGAAACCCAAGCCCTGCTGAGGGTTTGGCTGGGGGCGATCGTCCTCATGCTTTGTCTTACCTATGGCTTTCAGGCAGACTTGACGATCGCCGCCCGCTACCAGTTCATCTATTTCCCAGCGTTTATAGTGCTGGTGGCCGGGGCGGTTGTTCCTGGGCAACCTTCAGGGCAGTCTTCAGGGCAACCTGCAAAAGTATTGTTGCTCTTGGGCTTGATGGGCAGTCTTACGGTGATCAGCAACTACGGATACCAGAAGCCCGATCGCCCTGATCAGTTGGTGCCCATCATTCGATCCGTTTCCGCTGTCCCTGTGTTGATTGCAACGGCTCACCAAACCCATGAGCAAACCCGTGAGTTAATGGGTTTGGCGCTAGAGTATCACCGCCAGTTTCCTGCTCGGACAGGCGAACTAGCCCCTCAGTTTCTGCTGGCGCATCTAGCGCCCGACTCCAATAGTGCCGTCGAAGTGCTGCAAAAGACAGTCGAGCAAATGCCTCGCCCATTTGATGTGTGGACAGTCAACTTTTTGCCCACCGTTCAGCCTGAGCTGAAGACTTGCCTATTGGATACAGCCGATCGCCCTTTGATGCATGGCTATGACTATCGGCTGTACCATTGCTTAGGATCGCCTAGCGGATGAGAAACGCTAGAAGGCGTAGGCCGCCCGTAGCGCCCAGCTAATCAAAAAAGCGATCGCCCCTATGACTATAATTCCAGAGAGCAGGACGGCGATCGGGCTATCGGCACCCTTAAATTTCATGATTCCTCGATTAAAATCCGGCATGGTATGTTCTCCTGCGAATGAGTTTTGAATCTTGAGGGAGATCTGAGACAAAAGCTGATCTGCCGCCTCAATCTTATCCAGGCAATGGGACTCTCCTTGGTACAGTGGCAGACTTTTGTAAACTTTTAAAGATTTTTTTAGAAGTAGGATGCGTCGATGGCTGGATCTTGGATGGCTGGAATAGGCGGAATAGTTGGGGCGATCGCTCTTCTAGCGCTGCTAGAGATGGGGCTGCGATTGCTCTTTGGGTTTGGCAAGCCGTTAGTCTACGTGGCTGATCCGCAAATTGGCTACTTGCTCAGCCCTAATCAAAACACGCGTCGTTTTGGCAACCAGATCACCATTAATCAATATGCGATGCGGAGTCCAGAGATTTCTCAGGCGCGCCCTGACAAGACGCTGCGGATTTTGCTGATCGGAGACTCGATCGCCAATGGCGGATGGTGGACAGACCAAAACCAAACAATCTCAGCGCTGCTAGAACAGCAGTTGCAGAGCCGGAGCATGAAGCTTGGGCAGGGTTTTGGGCAGAGCTTTGAGCAGGTTTTTGAGCAGGTTGAGGTGCTCAACGCCTCTGCAAACTCTTGGTCGCCGCGCAACCAGCTCGCCTATCTCCAGCGCTTTGGCACCTTTGAGGCGCAGGCGATTGTCCAGCTCATCAACACCGATGATTTGTTTGGGATTGCGCCTTACTCGCTGGTCGTAGGCCGCGATCGCAACTATCCCGATCGGCAACCGCCCCTGGCCCTTGTCGAAGCCTTGAGTCGCTACCTGGTTCCTACCGCCGATATTCCAGAACTCGACCAACTCTGGCAGCAAGGGGGCGATCGCGTGGGGGAAAACTTGGCAGCTATTGCCCAAATTAAGGCGATCGCCACCCAGCAAAACGCCCGTTTTTTGCTGGCAATGACGCCGCTATTGCGCGAGATTGGCAGCGATGGCAAATCCCGCTCTCGTGACTATGAGCAAAAAGCCAGACAGCGCCTTACCGACTTTGCCGCCCAACAGCAGATCCCGCTGATTGATTTTTTGCCGCTGTTTGCAGCTAGTCCCGATCCCGCCTCTCTTTACCGCGACTCTATTCATCTCAACCAGGCCGGAAATTTGCAGGTTGTGGAGCAGATTAGGCAAAAGCTTGAGGTAGAAGTCAGCCCATGAGTGCGCCAGGAATTTTTTTAGGCATTGATTTCGGCACATCTGGGGCACGGGCGATCGCCATCTCTGCCGATCGCCAAGTTCAAGCAACCGCTAGCCTCAAGTTTGATGCAGCCTCCAAGGCCGATTGGGCAGCCATCTGGCGACAGTCGCTCTTTGCCCTCATCGCACAAATGCCGTTGGTTCATCGGCAGGAAATCAGGGCGATCGCGATTAACGGCACCTCATCAACCGTGATGATTTGTGATGCTCAAGGCCAGCTGCTCGATGCGCCCATCCTGTATAACGATGCGAGAGGGGCAACTGTTTTAGAAGCGGTGCGGGCGATCGCGCCGATGCATCACACCGTAGTCAGTGCCACCTCTAGCCTTGCCAAACTGCTGTGGTGGAAAGCGCAAATCGCCAGCGGCACCCTCTCGGTTCCTGCCACTCCCTATTTCCTGCATCAGGCCGACTGGCTAGCTTTCTGGCTGCATGGCAAGTTGGGCATCAGCGACTACCACAATGCCCTCAAGCTAGGCTATGACGTAGCGGCGCTAACCTACCCAGACTGGCTAACCAGCCAAAATCTGCCCTTCAGGTTGCCGGATGTCGTGACTCCAGGCAGGGCGATCGCCCCCATCACCCTCTCGGTTGCGACCCAGCTGGCACTGCCGTCTAGCTGCCTGGTGTGCGCGGGCACAACCGATAGCATTGCCGCCTTTTTGGCTAGCGGTGCCCAGGCTCCAGGCGAAGCCGTGACTTCTCTCGGATCAACGCTAGTGCTAAAACTGCTCAGCGAAAGTCGGGTCGATGATGCTCGATACGGCATTTACAGCCATCGCCTAGAAAATCTATGGCTGGTAGGGGGCGCATCCAATACCGGAGGCGCAGTGTTACGGCAGTTCTTCAGCGAATCAGAGCTAGATCAGTTGAGTCAGCAGATTGATCCCGCCCAAGACAGCAAGCTGGATTATTATCCGCTTACTCAACCCGGAGAGCGGTTTCCCATTAACGACCCCCAGCTATTGCCGCGATTAAGCCCTCGCCCAGACCATCCGGCTGAATTTTTGCAGGGCTTGCTCAGCGGCATAGCGCGGATTGAGGCAAGCGGCTATGAATTGCTACAAGCTCTAGGAGCCACTCCCTTGAGGCAAGTCTATACGGCGGGTGGCGGTGCAAAAAATCCTGTATGGCAATCGATGCGATCGCGCTATCTGCAAGTTCCAGTCATCCCCTCGGCTCAATCTGAAGCGGCCTATGGAACGGCGCTCTTGGCTCTGCAAGGCTACATCAACGCGCAATAGCTAAGGGCTGTAGAATGGTGGCTGTGGTTTCAGGTCGCCAGTCTCAGGCTGCGCTATCGATTTTGACTCAAACTGTAACTCAAACGCATCAGGCTTCCATGACTTATCGAGCTGAAATTTATGTAACGCTGCGCCCTTCGGTGCTCGATCCGGCTGGGACGGCTGTGCGATCGGGGCTGACTCACATGGGCTACGACAATGTTGAGCAGGTGAGAATTGGCAAGTATGTGGAGCTAACCCTTACGGCTGCGGATCAGGCCAGCGCTCAACAGCAGCTCGATCGCATCTGCGATCAGCTCCTAGCCAATCCAGTAATTGAGAACTATCGGTTTGAGCTAAAAGAAGTGGCACCCGCGTAGTCTTACCCTCTGCTTGACTGCCATTTTCCGCATCACGATGCAAGCACCTTACGCTTCACTTTAAGAATTTGCGCTTTACTTGAAAAACATGAGGGGGACGTATGAAGTTTGGGGTGATTGTGTTTCCAGGTTCCAACTGCGATCGCGATATTGCCATGACGGTACGCGACTTGCTGCACCAGCCTACTCGCATGGTTTGGCACGAAGAAAGCGATGTGTCTGACCTAGATGTAGTCATCATTCCGGGCGGATTCAGCTACGGAGACTATCTGCGCTGTGGGGCGATCGCCCGCTTTTCTCCAGCCTTGCAAGCGACGGTCAAACATGCAGAGCAGGGTAAGTTTGTTCTGGGAGTCTGCAACGGCTTTCAAGTCTTGACTGAGGCCGGATTGCTGCCCGGAGCCTTGGTTCGCAATCGTGACCTGCATTTTATTTGCGATCGCGTATCTTTACGGGTAGAGCGAACCGACTTGCCCTGGACGCAGAATTATCGCAAGCAGCAGGTCATTACCTTGCCGATCGCCCACGGAGAGGGCTGCTACTATGCCGATACCCAAACCTTGGCGAAGTTAGAAGCCAATCAGCAAGTGCTGTTTCGCTACTGCACGCCGACAGGAGAACCGATCGAGGCAGGCAATCCTAATGGGTCGCTGCACAACATTGCAGGCATCTGCAACCGCCAGGGCAACGTACTAGGAATGATGCCCCATCCTGAACGAGCAGCCGATCCGATGCTGGGCAGCACAGACGGCATTCACTTATTCACAGGGCTGTTGGCACTGACAGAGGCGATCGTCGCCTAGAGACGGCAGCTTCACCCCTGGGCAAACTCACTCCTGGACAAACTCACCCCTGAGCAAAAGATCGCATATGCAGATAGATGGGGAACACTACTTTTAGGATCGCACATACAATAAAACCGAATAGTTTTTTGGAAGTGCCGCGCTCCGCGCGGCACTT
>DATNPL010000077.1:0-31914 GCA_036703255.1 Coleofasciculaceae cyanobacterium | reverse complement strand
AAACCTTCTTCGATGACTTGCGGGCGTTAACCCGTTATCTCTATTTTGACAGTTGGGATCATCTGCTTACCTTTATGCTTGACGGGCTAGAGCTACACATCCCACCCAATACTAGTTGAAATTCCATAATGAGAATTGCTGCCTGACCCTTGATCAAACCCTTAAGATAGAAGAGAGAGGGTAAAACCCCGTTATACTTTCCTAAAAAGCGTTTCAATCTTTGATTTGACTAGGGCTATATCCATGACCTCATATGCCACCTCAACTGCACGATCGGACTTGAGTGAATTGCGTCGGCTCAAGTCTCTGTTGCCGCCTGAACTCAAAAGCTGGGTAACGATCGAAGCCGCAACGGCTGTGAATCCGCCGCTGGTCACTTCTGAAGAAATTGGCAAAGACCAGGTTGAAGTTCAGGTCGATTTGGCAAAGTGGGAAATGCTGGCGCTCGATCAGCGAAATCTGCTGTTTTGGCATGAGGTGGCGCGCATTCAAAATGACACCATCCCCAAAGACGGCTGGGAAATGGCGGCACTGGCGATCGGTCTGGGGGGCGCAGTCGGTGAACTCTGGGTGCAGGATGGCTTGCTGCTGTTTTTGGCATTGGGGCTTTGTGGCGTGTCGGGCTGGCGCTTATATCAGCGCAACAACGGCATGAAGACTCTGAAGGAAGCGATCGATGCAGATGAGCGGGCGATCGCCTTAGCCACTCGCTTTGGCTACACCTTGCCTAATGCTTACAAGAGTCTGGGCAGCGCCTTGAAAGTGCTGATTGAACAAACGCCGAAGAAAAAGCAGCGCAAAAAGTATGAAGATCGGCTAGATGCCCTGAAGAAGAGCGCCGCCAAAGCGAAAGAAAAGGCAAAAACGGGCGGTCGTGAGCCTGTTGACTCCTATTCAGACGCTTACTGAGATTGAACTATTAACGATTGACAAAACTTCAGAGGCTGAGTTTCACAGGTTCTTTTTGCCTGTAAAACTCAGCCTTTTAGAATAAATTGCACAGCCAGATTAAGCAAAGCCGAGCAGCATTTGCGATCGCCTCATCCTAACCAGAGGGTGGCGAGTCGGGGAGCTGACAGCCTCTTTTCTCCAATTCCTGAGAGACTTCCTGAACAACTTCCTGAGGAAAATCAGTTGGTAAAGCTGGCGGCGAGAGAGAGGCCAACCCCGGCAAAGGTGAGCCAACAACTCCCATAAATTCGACATCATATCCTGTATGAAACTTGCTTTGGAAAAAGGCTGATGCGGCTGTGCGCAATCGGCTACCTAGAAGCTGTCCATTAGAGGCGGTAGCCGTTGACAACGACAAAATTTCTTCGGCTATTAAGTCTTCAGGGGCGGCTCGCAATTCTTGGCGAAACTCCAATAAGCAAACCTGACGGGGAGTGTTAGAGGGAAAAACGCTGAGGTAGTATGTGACTCCGCTGCCGCCATCATCTCGCCATGTCCCCAAGTACGGGGCGACTTCTGGGTTTTTGCTCCGCCATTCCTGCCGAAAGGCCGCAAGTTCTGCTGAGATCGGCGGCGGCGCTACTAATTTATTCAGTCCGGCCAGATCGAGCCAGCTTTGGGCATCGTTGCGCGCACCTGCCATAAGCTGACTGAATTCCGCTGTAGTTAGAGGGGGCAATGGCTGAGCGTCGATCGCGGCAATGCTCAACCTAGAAGTCGGCATAGCGGGAGCAGGGGGCTGAGGCACCGAAACAGGAACGGGCAGTCGGCAAGCGAGTAGAACAGCCTGAAAGATGCCCAACATCAAGAATTGGGTTGATATCATGGATTCATTGTTGTGTGTTTATTGCGAATTGCGCCTCTACCGTGCGATTTCGGTTTTTAAGGTTGGCTTTTCCTGTTGGTTCAGACTTATCGATCGCGACAAGGGTTCCTTTAGGGTTCCGCTAAAGCAAGTCTCTCGGAGAAATGTGTTTTTGAACGGTTGGCTGGACATATCGTTCAACGCATTCGAGGGCAAAACATTCGAGGACAAAGCGGCAAATTCATCCTTTTTTCGGAGCGCATATGGATTCTGCTCGATTGGAACTGCGATCGTACCGTCGCCCTTTTCGTCAACCGCTCAAAACCTCTCATGGTCTGTGGAGCTTACGAGAAGGGATTTTGCTGCGGCTGACAGATGCCGAAGGACGAGTTGGCTGGGGCGAAATTGCGCCGATCGTCGAATTTGGCACCGAGAGCATGGGACAAGCCATTCAATTTTGCCGATCGCTTCCCCAGATTACGCCAGAGCTGATTGATCAAATTCCCGCTGAGCTGCCTGCCTGTCGGTTTGGCTTAGAGTCTGCTTGGGAAATGCTGACAGCAGACAAGGCGATCGAGCAGGCAACTGCCTTATCCTATAGCCATCTGCTGCCCGCTGGAGCCAATGCCCTGCTGTCTTGGCAGCCGCTTTGGCAACAGGGGGCACGCACCTTTAAGTGGAAAATCGGTGTAGCAACCTTCAACGAAGAGCTAAACCTACTGGAGCACTTGATCAGCGCCTTGCCTGCCGGAGCGCGACTGCGGCTAGATGCAAATGGTGGCCTGAGCTGGGATGCGGCCTGCGAATGGCTCCAGGTTTGCGATCGCTACTCTGTTGAATTTTTGGAGCAGCCTTTGCCTCCCGATCAGCTCAGTCAGATGCTGCAACTGCGCGATCGCTACACGACGCCGCTAGCGCTGGATGAGTCCGTGACGACGGTCGAGCAGCTAGAGAAGTGCCATCAGCAAGGCTGGTCAGGAATTTTTGTGATCAAAGCGGCGATCGCTGGCTCTCCGGCTCGGCTGCGGCAACTTTGCCAGACTCACTCATTGGATGTGGTCTGGTCTTCAGTATTTGAGACAGCGATCGCGCGGCAGTATGTTCTCAATCGCTTGATTCCCTCACTTCCGGCTTCCGATCGGGCGATCGGGTTTGGGATCAAGAGCTGGTTTGCCATCTCAGTCCTGGATCAGCCAGAGTTTGAGGAGATTTGGAGCAGCTTAGAAACGGTCGGCGCTAGAGGCTAGGTTTGGCAGGTTGATTTTGGGTCTTGGCGCTTCAGGCTTTGAGCCAGGAGCCGAATTCCTCGACAAAGCGATCGCTCAAAATTGACTCCCGAATGCGTTGAGTAAATCGAATCAGCTCTGTAATGTTGTGGATCGACAGCAGCGTATAGGCCAAAAGCTCTTGCGATCGCAGCAGATGGCTAATATAGGCGCGGGTAAAGGTCTGGCAGGTGTAGCAAGGGCAGTCGCTGTCGAGCGGCGTAAAATCCTCGCGGTAGCGGGCATTTTTGATGTTCCAGCGATCGCCGCCCACCAGAGCGCTGCCGTGACGGGCAAGGCGTGTAGGAATTACGCAATCGAACAGGTCAATGCCTGCCGCAATTGATTGAGCCATCTCTCGATAGGTGCCGACTCCCATCAGATAGCGGGGTTTGTCAACAGGCAGCAGGGGGGTCGTGGCGCGCACGATCGCTTCAATCAGCTCGGGGGGTTCGCCAACGCTCACCCCACCAATGGCATAGCCTGGTAAATCTAGCGTTGCTAGCTCCTGAGCAGCTTTCTGGCGTAGGTCTGGATACACGCCCCCCTGCACAATGCCAAACAGCGCTTGATCTGGGCGCTGATGCGCCGCCATGCAGCGTTCTAGCCAGCGATAGGTGCGATTGGTCGCATCCACAACGGCCTCGCGAGTGGCGGGGTAGGGCGGGCATTCATCAAACGCCATGATCACATCTGCGCCCAGCGCATTCTGAATTTGAATCGATCGCTCTGGGCTTAAGTGAATCATCTGCCCATCTCGAGGCGATCGGAACGTCACCCCTTCTTCGGCGATCGATCGAATTTCGCTCAGGCTAAAAACTTGAAACCCGCCTGAATCCGTTAAGATTGGCTGCTTCCAGCCCATAAACTGATGCAGTCCACCCGCTTTAGCCACAATATCTTCGCCGGGTTGCAGATGGAGGTGGTAAGTATTGGCTAGCACCATTTGCGCGCCCGCCGCCTGAAGCTGATCTGGCGTAACGGTCTTGACATTAGCCAAGGTGCCGACGGGCATAAAGCGAGGAGTGGCGATCGCGCCGTGAGGCGTCACAAAAACACCAGCTCTGGCTCCTGTATGGCTACAGCACGCCTGACATTCAAAGGAAAATCCGACAGTCAATTGTTTCTCAACCCTTAAAACGATTCCCTCTTAAGGGTATTAGAAAATGTCACAATTCAACCCGCGTTTCAGCCTGCGTTGCGCTCAAGCTGACGCTAGCTTCCCTTTACCCTACATGGAGAGGTTTTCTTCGTCATCCATTCGCACATCCCATTCGGCTGACAGCACTTCGGCAACGACAGCCTCTAGAGCCGCGACATTGAGGCTGCGAGCGGTCTGCTCTTGCAGCGGATTGGACATGGGAATCAGCCTGAGTTGGCTATGGTCTTGCACCAGATCAAAGTAGGTTTGCTTCTCTGGAGAGCGCTTCAGCTCTAGGTAGTCAAAGCTTTGAACGTTGATGTAAAGGGTATGGTTGGCAACTAGCGTCGATCGCTGAACATCTGCAAACACATCAAGCACATAGCCTTCATCCTCTGCTAGCAGACGGCCATCTTGGCTATAGCAGTAGTGAACCCGGTTCAGGTCAGCCAGAATCCTTTGCATGTCTTGCTTATTCACAATAATGCCATTTTCAACAATGCAGGGGGCAGGAAGCTTGGCATTTCCGGAAAGATGGTCATGACTCATAGGGGGAAAGCCGTTAATCTAGATGGAACTTGAAGGTGGCTATTCAGAATGGGCGTGGGAAGGGTGATTTGAGAAACTGGCTGTTGGCTAATCGCCTGAGCCAAATTGCTCGATCGCTGCCATTAATCTTTGATACTGAATTCTCTAGTACTGATTATAAAAATTTTGTTGGATGAACCCAAGCATAGGGGGCAACATGGCCTATAGATTCAGCGCCTACAGATTTAGCGCCTAGAAATTTGGCATTTAGAGATTCAGCCCATCTATCTAGCGAACTATCGAACAAATATTTTGGCAACATGCGTCCAGTCTGCCTCAAGGCAGCCGTCAAGACCCAAACTGCAACAGTCCACTTAACAAAAAGCCTACTTAACCAAGAGATGACTTAAATCAAGCAGACTAAACTCGATCGCTAAAGTGGGAGAAGAAAATGTATCTCGGATTGACCAGAACAAGCCTCATAGACCAATATTAACTCAGGTTGTTGAACTGCCCCTAGTAAAATTTACGGAAGCCGTTTCGAACTTGTGCTATGTCCAATTTCCGTGAGGTCGTAAGGGACTTGCTTCCTCTGACTGCTTTTTCTCTGACTGCTTTTACGGGTGCAATACTGAGGCGGTGGGGTTGGTAAAGTTCACCTATGGGGCTTCCTGTGCCTCTAGAAATTTCACAGGTCAAATGCCGCATTTCTTTTCTCTGGCATCTCATCGGGTGATGAGGGGCATTGCACCTGCTGTGAGTGAGCCATCTGGAGTTATTCTTATAGTTCTCCAGGAATGAATGCTATTCGGGTTAGTCTTATGACGATCGCACCTTAGCTAAGGAGGAGACAGATAATGGAACTTCATGAACTTGGAACGCTGATTTTGATGCTTAGCCCCGGATTGCTGCTGTCTATTTTAGTGATGGCGCTTTTTGCAGCGGGCGGCTAACAATCTCATGGCTCCCCCGACCTCAGTGGTGCTCTCTGTGTCGATGCATTCTACTAGCGTGCCTTACCTGCTTAAATACAATATTGCCCCCATTGAAGGGGGGGTGATTTTGAGCATTTGGGAACCGGCCGCTAAAAATGAGGTCAGGGTGAAGCCTTTTCTATTTATGATTCGCTATCGGCTGCCGTCAGAGGCAGAGGCGATGAAGCTGCTGGCAGATTACCTCGCGACCTATAAGGCTAGGGCACAAATTCCGCAGGAGATCTAGCCCACAAACGTATCTGCGTTCTACTGCTTGTGACGCTACTTACATCTTGCACCTTTCTCGATGTGCGGGTTTCAGCGGCGCTTCGCGCCACACTCTGGTGCAAGCTATGCGTCTAGCTATAACAAAGCCAAAATTTTTCGAGAACGAACGGTTCCTTTCTCCTTAAGATTTGGCACCCTGCGCCATCGACTCAATGAGCTGTAGATGCTGGGGCAGCAGATCGGCTGAAGCGTATCGTTCAAGCGCTGTTTTTCGAGCGTTGGCACGGATTTCTGCCATGCACGTCGGGTGGTCTAGCACCTCCTCGATGCGCTCTGCAATATGCTTTGGCGAAAAGAAATCAACCAGTAGCCCATTTTCCCCATCCCGAATAATTTCTCTGACTGGAGCCGTATCTGAACCCAAGACCAAGCATCCGGTCGAGAGGGCTTCAATCATAGACCAGGACAGGACAAAGGGAACAGTCAGATAAACATGCACCGAAGAAGCCTGAATCACCTGTCGGTACTGACCATAGGGCAGTGAACCCGTAAAATGAACCCGCGACAGGTCTAAGGGAAACTGTTGCAGCATTAGGTCTTTGTAATTTTGCCCTTCTGGTAATGCGGCTCCGTAGCAAACGCGATTGGAACCAACAATGACGGCATGGCAATGAGGGCGGCGCTCTTGGAGGTATGCGATCGCCTCAATCATTTGCGGAAAGCCGCGATAGGGTTCCATGCCTCGCGACACATAGGTGACAATTTCATCGGCATGGGAGAGGTCTAGACCCAACTCAGGCAAGACCAGCTTGGCACCTGGCTGAGGGCAAAAGTAGTCTGTATCTACGCCATCATGCAACACCGTAATTTTGTCCTGGTATTCAGGCGGAAACTGCGATTTTTGCCAGCTTGTAGGAGACAGACCGCGATCGCAGCTATACAGATCGATCAAAATCGGCGCATTTTTCACTCGCAGACGCGGCGCATCGTCAGGGCTAGGCGGATCAGATGGATCAAATCCAACATCGGCTCCTTCCGATCGATAAAACCATTCAAAATAGCCCAAGAGCGGCACATTGGGAAAGGCATCTTTGATAAACAGCGGCATCCCCCAACCCGAATGGGCACAAACCACATCCGGAACAAACCCGCTTGCCTCTAGCTGCTTTGCCAGACGAAAGACCGCTTGACCTTTTAGCACTGCTGATTCTAGCGGCTGGACGTAATGGTGCGTCTGAGGGTAGGGCTGCCGACTAGGCTGGAAAATCACTTTGCGGATGCCGGGAAGCGTCACCTCTTGATTTTGAGTGCCAAACACAATCTGATTGTTGGGATCTTGGCTGAGAGCCTGAGCAACATGACGGTACTGTGCCGGAAAGTTGGTATGCAGGAAAAGAACTCGCATCAGGAGTGTCCGTAGAAATGAAGGAAATCAGCGCTGAGCCAGGCTGCAACTGCCCACAGCATCTTTCTAAGAGGCGTTCAGGCTATTCAGGCTGGATCGTGATGAAGACTGAGTAGGACTCTGGCGCTACCGCAGCAGATGAGTCAGCCGTCGCGATCGCTTTTACTCGCGTCCCCGAATCTGAGCTAATGTGCAGAATAACATTTGCAGCCGATGCAGCGTTAGAAGCGGGCTTAAGGGTAAGGGTAAGCGTCTGATTTTGCTGCGTCAAGGTGTGCAATTGGGGAGATTGAGAGAGCATTGCCAGGGTCAAGGGCGTTGTCTCGAGAGCTTGCCGCGTTGAAACGGGCAGCAACAAGGCTGGTGAAAATACCTGGGGTAGGTTCATTAAAGCGAAGGTCACCAAAGAACTGGTCAAGAGCAGAGAGGTCAAAAAGAGCTTTCTCTCCCGCCCATTATCTTCCAGCAGCGTTGGACTTTCTGGGAGTGCAGCGATCGGGCAATTCGGGAGTAAGTACGGTGGTCGGCAGTTGGGTTGATGACATATGTTAAGACTCCCTAGACTATAGCTGAGACTATCGCTGGCGAAGCGTGAAGCCTCGATACCGCGAATTCATACTGTGCAACGAATACGGTGCAACGGATACGGTGCATTCGTATGGTCTAAGACTAAGGTTTATGCACCGAGATGTCTGCCAGAAAAAGTCAGAAGAAGTCAGATGTTTCAGTTGCCCGGAGAATTCTGCCCAACCCCAGTTATATCTGTACTTCACAGCGGTGAGGACAGGGGCATTTTTGAAGGCATGCGCCCTCAAAAATGCCCCTGTCCTCAGCCCGATGGTGATGGCTATATTAAAAACCCCTGGTTGCCCAGGGGTTTTTAATCAACCTACTTTGACAATTGCTTGTTCATTTCTTCGGCATATTGATCGGCATTTAAGCCCACCAGCAAGTGCAGCAAGTGATCGGGCAAGTGCATAACCCCCTGCACCCCGCTAGCTCGCAGGGCTGTTTCATCCACCTGGCTGTCATCCGCCACTTCTACTCGCAAACGGGTTAGAGCCGTGGGCTGAACATTGAGAATATTGGCAGAACCGCCCAGAGCCGCGATCGCTTCTTGCACCCGACGAGCCGCATCTGGATCGCGCTGGACGGCAACCGGAGGTTTGTCCAAAGTCACAGTATCCACGTTGCCACCATTAGCGGCTGATGCTGCAACTGCGGTGGCGATCGCCGGAGACACATAACCCTCATCGGCTTCTGCCCCTGCACTCTTGAGGTACTCAATCATGTCGGTTTTCAAGTTTTCCGATCGGGGGCCAAAGATCGCCTGAGCATTGTTGCCTACTTCCAGCACACCCGACGCGCCCAATGACTTTAGCCTTGGCTTATTGACTTTCTGCATGTCGTTAACGGTAATCCGCAACCGGGTGATGCAGGCATCCAGAGTAGCAATATTGTGGCGACCGCCAAAGGCTTTAACCAGCTCACGCGCCATATCTGACCCAGCGCTAGTGCCACTAAAGACGGCAGCAGCCTCCTCAGTTTCATCTTCTCGACCCGGTGTTTTCAGATCAAAATGCTTAATAGCAAATCGGAAGACGAAATAATAGAGCGCCGCAAACAGAGGGCCAAAGGCAATGATCAGCCAGGGTTTGGTGCCTAGCGTATTGAACAGGAAGAAGTCGATGAAGCCATGAGAGAAGGTAAAGCCCATCTTGCCGCCCAGAATCTGGAACAGCCAGTCACAGAAACCTGCCATCACGGCATGCACGGCGTACAGGCCGGGTGCGACAAACATAAAGGAGAACTCGATTGGCTCAGTGATGCCCGTCAAGAACGAGGTAAAGGCTGCCGATAGCATCAAGCCGCCCGTCAGCTTGCGGTTTTTGGGGTATGCCGAGTGCCACATGGCGATCGCTGCTGCGGGCAAGCCAAACATCTTGAACCAGTAAGCGCCCCCTAAAATTCCAGCCGTTTTGTCTCCGGCAAAGAAGCGGGTGATATCGCCATGAACCACTCTGCCTGCTGAATCGGTGAAGGAACCGATTTCAAAGAAGAAAGGCACGTTCCAAATATGGTGCAACCCAAAGGGGATGAGCGCCCGCTCTACAACACCATAGATTGCCGCCGTAAAGGCCACATTGCTGCCTGCGGCTGCCGTATTTGCCGCCGTTTTGATGGCGTTGCCAATGGGAGGCCAGATCACACTCATTAGAATGGCAAATGCGATCGCCGCCAGCGCCGTCACAATCGGGACAAATCGTTTTCCTGCAAAGAATCCTAGATACTGCGGAAGGCTAATCCTAAAGTACTTATTGAATAAATAAGCGGCGATGCAGCCCATGATCAGACCGCCAAACACACCCGTATTCAATGAGGGAATCCCCATGACGGTATCCAGGGTTTTAGGATCGACGCCCCAGAGCGTCACCGAAGCTGCACCCAGTGCCGCTACAAACACGGCAAACCCGACAGTCGCCGCCAGCGCCGAAACGCCGTCGTTACCTGTGAACCCGATCGCCACCGATACCGCAAAGATCAGCGGCAGGTTAGCAAAAATCGCATCTCCCGAAACCTTCATAATCTGTGCCAAAAATTCTGGCATCCAGAAGAAGGTTTCAGGCTTACTAAACTTAGCGCTCCCCAAACCTAGCAAGAGTCCGGCGACGGGCAATACTGAAACAGGCAGCATTAGGGATTTTCCCATCTGCTGCAATAACGCAAACGCTTTTTTCCACATGGCTTTAACGAATAGTGAAAATACAGTTGAATATACAAAACAACAAAACCTTGGATTTTAGGTTTTGGATTAAATTCAAAACCTAAAATCCACTCTCTAGACCTTCTACGACGAAGCCCTAGTCTTCTTGCGGCGTGTAGAGCGCTCTGACTTCTGCTGCCGTATCGCAAGCGATCGCGCGTTGAGCCAGCTCCTGACACTGGCTCAGGCTAAGCTGGCGCACCTGGGCTTTGACGCTGGGAATGGTCGGAACGCTGACGCTGAGTTCCTTGACGCCCAAGCCAATCAGCAGCGGGATGGCATGGGGATCGCTGGCAATACCGCCGCAAACGCCCGTCCATTTGCCCAGATTGTTGGATGCGGTGGCCGCCATTCCGATCAGCTTCAGGACAGCCGGATTTAGGCCATCGCAGAAGGGTGCCAGCTTGGGATGTCCGCGATCCATCGCCAGGGTGTATTGAGTCAGGTCGTTGGTGCCCACCGAGAAGAAGTCCACTTCTTTGGCAAACTGGTCGGCAATTACCGCCGTTGCCGGAATTTCTACCATGATGCCTACCGAAATGGGAGCCACGCCTAGCTTCTGGCGCTCTTCCTCCATCATGGCTTTCGCCAACCGAATTTCCTCTAGCGTGGCAATCATCGGGAACATGACCTTGACATTGCCAAACTGGGAGGCTTTGAGGATGGCGCGAATTTGCGTCCGGAAGAGTTCGGGGCGATCAAGTCCAATGCGAATCCCACGTTCGCCCAAGAAGGGATTTTCCTCATGGGGCATGGGCAGGTAGGCCAGGGGCTTGTCGCCGCCAATGTCGAGCGTGCGGATGATCAGCGGACGATCGCCCAGCACTTTGGCCACGCTAGAGTAAATTTCGGTCTGCTCATCTTCGGTCGGGGCATCGGCGCGATCGAGGAAAATAAATTCCGATCGCAGCAGACCTACGCCTTCTGTGCCCAGCGTCATGGCTTTTTCAGCATCGGCTTTGCCGCCGATATTGGCGACAATTTCCATGCGGTGCCCGTCAGTAGTGATGGCGGGTTGCTCTGCTGCCGCCAGCTCGGTCTGCCGTCTGGCCTTGAGCCGGGTTTGCCGCTGCCGCACCTGCTCCATTTCGGTTGGGTCAGGATTGAGCCGCAGCGTGCCTTTGCTGCCGTCGAGAATCACAGGTGTACCGTTGGGCAGATCCAGGATGCGCTGCTCTGCGCCAGCGATCGCCGGAATATCCATTGCCCGCGCCAGGATAGACACATGGGAGGTGGCTCCGCCGCCCACGGTACAGAAACCTAGCACCTTGCCGCGATCCATTGTGGCGGTGTCGGAAGGCGTTAAGTCTTCTGCCACCAGAATCGAGTTAGCCGGATAGTCGGTTGAAGCCGCCGTTGCGCCTGTGAGAATGCGGAGGACGCGATCGCCCACATCGCGCAGGTCGTTGGCGCGAGCGGCGAGTAATTCATTCTTGAGCTGAGCCAGGGTTGTGGCCTGCGCGGTATAGGATTGCTTCCAGGCAAATGCGGCGCTCTTGCCTTTATCGATCGCGCTAGTGGCACTATCAAACAGCTCCGGATCTTCCAGCAGTTCTAGATGGGCGGCAAAAATAGCGGCTTTGCCCGAATCGGCCTGACCATGCACCTTTGCCCGCAGAGCCTCGATCTCTAGCTTGGCCTGAGCCACGGCTTTTTCAAGCTGGCGGCGCTCTTCATTGGGGCTTTGTGCCGTTTCAGCCACCGTAATCTCTTGATGGGTGATCCGGAAAATATTGCCAACTGCCACACCTGGAGAGGCCGACACCCCCAAAATTAGGTTGGGATTGTCCGATCGGAGACGGGGTGCGGGAGTCGCAGCATCTAGCATAGCCACGCTGGCCGGAGCAGCGATCGGCTTCGAGCCTTCCTCTCCTAACCCCGATCGTAAAGCCTGACTCAGTTCAGCGATCGCGGCATCAGCATCTTCACCTTCGGCAGTGAGGTATACGCGATCGCCATTCCCAACTTCAAGACCCATAATGGCGACAACGCTGCGGGCATTAACCTGCTTGTCGCCCAACTGGAGGCGAATTGCCGATTTGTATTTTTTGACTAAATTCACCAGCACCGCAGCAGGACGGGCATGCAGCCCTGTTGGGTTGGGAATGGCGATCGCTTCAGAAGTGACAACCTTGGAGGTCGCGAGGCTGCCCTCCTGAACGGCTTGAGACACGCCTGTCAATGTCAGCACCAGCGACAAATCTTTCCCTGCGGTCACATCACCTGACTGGGGCAAAAACTCAGCGACTTTTTCACCATTGGTAATCACAATTTGCGTCAGCAAGCTGCGCGCATGGGTCGCCACATAGTCGGCATCAAAGTCAATCAGAGGGTCGCCCACCCGAACGCGATCGCCCACCTTTATATGGGGTAAAAACCCTTCGCTTCGCAGCGTCACCGTATCCAGCCCAATGTGCATCAGCACTTCTATCCCCTCAGGGGACTTGATCGTGACCGCATGGCAGGACGGGTGAAGCTGAATCACCTCTCCGTCACAAGGAGCCAACAGCGTATTGCTCACCGGGTCGATCGAGATCCCATCTCCCACCATCTTTTCTGCGAAGACGGGATCGGGCACATTTTCAATCTTCACCAGACGACCCGACAGCGGTGCGATCAGCTGGACATCTGCACCCGTCTTCGCCACTGCTGCGGGAGTAGATGTTGCAATGTATGCCATATTATCTCCTGCTTATCACATCCTGTTTTTAATGTCGTGTCTGCATTAGCCCACTGAAGCTCTATCCAAATTCCACTGGAGGTATTGCAGCACCTTCTACCTTCACTACCACGACAGCTCAATCTCTGATATTAAGGGCAGTCTATGGATTGTGAGTGATGAGAAGATTTAATTTATCAAAATCACCGCTGCTTTTTATATTTTCCACAGAACTTGTTAAACAAGGTCACAATTGTGGCTCAATTCTATTCCTTGAGGAGGATATGTTCTTAACACTCCTTAGTTGTTCTTAACGTTCCTTATTGCTCTCCAGATAACTTTCAGAATCCCTTTCAAAAGACTGGAAATTTGCGAGGCACGATTCATCACCCTCAAATGTCCGCCTTGCTCAACCGTGGCATGGGGAGCAACAAAGTGAATCGGAAAAATGCGATCGCCTGTTTTTTTGATCTTCACAGAAATAACGGTGTTAACAAAAATCGCCCGTAGCCTCTGACACTCATCAGGCGTTCATCAAGCGAAGACTGTGCTCCGAAGAATAGCTACGGCCAGCCCTCCAGTCATCGCTACAGGAATGATGCCAAAATGATCGCCCGTTCCACGGATACATTGGCGTTGATTTCATGTCATCTTGGGAACTCTGTATTGGAGATCTCGTTGGGCAGACGCCTTCGGCTAAACTATCTGATCCGAGGCGATCTACTCCGGAGCGATCGCCCGAGCGACAAGTTGTAGAGAGCATTGACTATGCATGTACTGGTAACTGGAGTTGCAGGATTTATTGGCTACCACTTGGCGCAACGCCTTTTGGCAGAAGACGTGCAGGTATATGGGATCGATAATCTGAACGAATACTACGATGTCAATCTCAAGAAAGCGCGATTGGGGCAGCTAACCCCGCACCCTAAATTCACCTTCGAGTATTTGGATCTGAGCGATCGTCAAGCCGTTGCCGAACTCTTTGAAACCCAGCAGTTTGACTATGTGGTTAATTTGGCGGCTCAGGCGGGTGTGCGCTATTCGCTGCAAAATCCGCTGGCTTATGTAGACAGCAACGTCACAGGATTTGTCAATTTGCTAGAGGGCTGCCGCCATAGCGCCGTTAAGCATCTGGTGTTTGCGTCCTCTAGCTCCGTCTATGGGGTCAATCCCAAAACCCCTTTCTCCACAACTGACAATGTTGACCACCCCATCTCGCTCTATGCCGCCAGCAAAAAAGCTAATGAGCTGATGGCACATACCTACAGCCATTTGTTTCAGCTTCCTACGACCGGGCTGCGCTTCTTCACGGTTTACGGCGAATGGGGACGTCCGGACATGGCTTACTTCAAGTTCGTTAAGGCGATCGAAGCGGGTCAGGCGATCGATGTCTACAACTATGGCGACATGCAGCGTGACTTTACCTACATTGATGATGTGATTGAAGGGGTCGTGCGCGTCATGCACAAGCCGCCCCTCGCAGGACAAGATGCCCTGACCAAAGCGGCCTACAAGCTCTATAACATTGGCAACAACAAACCCGTGGCGCTGAAGCGGTTTATCGAAGTGGTGGAGCAGGCGCTGGGCAAGGAAGCACAGAAAAACTTTTTGCCCATGCAGCCTGGAGATGTGCCCGTGACCTACGCCGATGTGGATGATCTGATGCAGGATGTAGGCTTCCGACCTGATACGGCGATCGAGGTCGGCATTGAGCGATTTGTCCGTTGGTATCGAGACTATTACGCCTCAAACCCTTAGAGGTCGCTAGCCCGATCGCACCCATAGCCACTTTACGCAACAGGTTTTAGGGGGCAAGAATATCTCGCACCTTGCCACCCCAAGTTATCTCCGTAGCCCCTAAAAAACTAGGGCTGAAGGCTCAAGTCTGAAAGCTAAGCTCAACGCCTTGCCTCCAGTCCTCAGCTTCCAGCCCGTTGCGACCTAGGCTTTTCGGCCTAGACAACCTAGACAACCCGTGAGATAAATCTGGCGATCGCCTACGACATGGCCTGAATCATGTAGTCGAAATAGGGAGAGGCGGCCAAAGCGTCAGCATCGCTCAGCAGCGCCAGAGAAGCCGCCTTCAAGCAGCGAATAGACTCCACCATGCCTGGAACAGGAACGCCTAGAGAGTTGTACATCTCTCTGACGCCAATCAGCCCAATCTTTTCGATCGGGCCTTTGTCTCCTGCCAGCACACCATAGGTAACCAAGCGCAGATACCAACCATAGTCTCTCAAGCAAAGGGCACGCTGTTTGTCGCCATAGGCGTTACCACCCGGAGCAATAAAGTCAGGACGCTTGCGCCAAAGGCTTTTGCTAGCTTCTTGAACAATCTTTTTCTCATTCTCAGCCAGCGTTGCAGCGATCCGCACGCGCTGGTCGCCCGTTTGTAAAAACTCTTGAATGTTCTTCAATTCGCCGCTGCTGGGATAACGCAGTTCTTCATCGGCATTGAGAATGACCTGACTAATTACACTCATAATTATGGGGATGACTATTGCGGTAATTCGGCTATTGGTCGTATTTTATCGAGATCGGGGGACGAAAGGAAAGGAAAAAAGCGGGAAGGCTGAGGGGGACAGCCTTAAAAATAAAGAAATCTTAATCTTTCAAGCGAATTTTTAAGATGAGTCCTGATATTTGCATCTCTTGTTTATTTTCCGAAAGAAAAATAGAGCCAAGCGGCGGCTTAAGGAGCTGAACCAAACTGGGTTACTTCCATGTAGATATGCTCTAGGCGTACAGGTTGTCGACAAACCGAGTCTAGCGGAATGCCTCGGAAGCACTCCAAAATTTCTGCTAGTTCCATCGCCCGAGGCAGCCAGAAAGCTAAATCGCTGCCATATCGACGCGGCGTGAACCCATGAGCCAAGGCTCGATCGATCGCCCTTTCCTCTTCTGGCGTTTTCACGAGTGCAACTTCTGTTGCGGGTACATGCTGCTGGAGTTCTGTCAAAGTGCCCTCTGCTAAGAGCTGCCCTCCTTTGAGGATACCAATCCGCTGACACAGCCGCTCTGCTTCTTCGAGTAAGTGGGTCGTCAGCAGCACCGTAATGCCTTGGTGCCGCAATTGACGAATCAGCTCCCAAATTTCATATCGCGCCTCAATGTCTAGCCCAGTCGTAGGTTCATCTAAAATCACCAGTCGGGGCTGATGCACTAAGGCGATCGCCATGCTCAAGCGCCGCTGCATCCCCCCGCTAAGGGTTTCTACCGGGCTGTTGGCGCGATCGCTCAAATTTACTGCCTCTAGACAATAGCTAACTTGCTTCAGGCGCGTGCTGCGAGACAGGCCGTAGATTCGGGCAAAAAAGTTGAGGTTTTCGCGGCAGGTGAGGCTGCGATAGAGCAGGTTCTCTTGGGGCGCAATGCCAATCAGCTTTTGGGTAGCGCTAGAAATGGGCTGGCCATCAATTTCGACCAGACCGCGATCGGCCTTGAGCAGATTGCAAATGATATTGATCGTCGTGGTTTTGCCTGCGCCGTTTGGCCCCAGCAAGCCGTAAATTTCTCCGGGGGCAATCGCCAGACTCAAGTTTTGCAGCACAGCGCGATCGCCGTAGCCTTTACTCAGGTTTTCAATTCGCAGCACTCATAGCCTCCTTTCGAGGGTGAGCATCTGGCGGTAGGCAAACCCACTGCTAATCACCATCAGTAGGGCAAAGCCGATTAGAAAATAAAGGTTGGGCGCGATCGCCTCTATGCCTTCGCCTGCGGCTGAAACTCGGGTTAGGGCTTCATTCATGTGATAAACCGGATTGTATTTGGCAATTTCCCGCAGCGGCGTCGGCAAAAAGCTCAGGGGCACAAACGCACCTCCCAACATGAGCAGGGGCACGCCAAAGGCAGCAACCAGCGCGTTGACATCTTCAATCCGGCGGGCAATTTGGGTACCCAGCGTAAAGCCAAGCCCCACATAGGCGATGATGCTAAGTAGAACAATCAGGCCGCCCAGCCATAGAGAACCGTTGAAGCGAGCTTGCAGGAAGGCCGCGCTGGTATAGACCAGCAAAGTTTGGCCAATGCCAATGCAGCTATGCGCTAAAAAAATCCCAAAAAAGTAGGATAGGCCGCTGAGAGGAGTCAGAAATAGGCGTTTTAGCGTTTGCTGTTCCCGTTCAGAAACCACGGTAGCAACGGTACCGCCCAAGCAGCTAAAAAATAGGGCTGCTCCGACCAACGTCATTGGTGCCGCTGCTTCAAACGCCTCTTTGACTGTCGCCTGTGGCTGATCGGCCAAAATGTAGCCATTGAGCAGCAGCACAAATACAGGAAACATCACCCAGAGAAACAGCGATCGCTGCCTACGGCACAATTCCAACAAAATCCGTCGCGCTACGGCAAGTGCTTCCTGCCAATACTTTATTAATCCCAAATGCCCTACCTGCGCTCTCTTGTGAAATCATACCTTGCGAGACTTACACATTTCTGTGCTGTGGGGTGGGCTTAGGGTGACACCTAAGTTTTGCCAGGATCTGTGACCTACCCCAGAAATGTCCTAAGCATAACCGTCAAGAATACAGCGATGACGGTTTCAGCAGGTGAATTTTCGGCGATCGGCCTGAATCAACGACCCCGCCGCAAGCAGCGGGGTATGGAACCCGTTTTGCTCGTCAGCCAATGGCTGACATTGCAAGCTTGAAGTTTCGCCGCAGAGCGGCGGGGAATTGACCCCTACTAGATTAAACCCATGCCCTGCTCCCGGCTGGCTCTAGGTGCAGACGTAGACAAGACCATGCCATCATAATTTTGCATGATATTCTTGAGAGGTCTTATCTCAGACCTATTACAGCCCCACTGACTCTCAGCCATATCGCTGAGCTACCCAAAACTCACACTTCAGCAAAAGCCATGCTTGCAAAAGTCATACTTTAGAGATGAAGGGGTTCCCAGTTTTTTGGGTAGGATAGGCTAGATGCAGAGTGCTAGCTTCTCAGGGTTGGGTCTGAATGCGATCGCTGTTTGGCTCATCCTGACATCAGAATCCCTAGCGCTGATAAGGCATGGCTAAAGCCTTCTCATTAAGCAAGTTCACGGGCTGGCAAGTCTTACAAGTTGGCAAGTCTCACTGGCACGGGTTTCTTCGTTCCCATCTAAACTACTTTTCATGCAGACTGCTGTTTTTAGCGAACTGTTCCCACTCTTCAATGCTGCGAGTCCTGAAACTGTTGAGTGGTTGCTCTCCATTACCGTTGAGCATGAGTATCCGGTAGATCGGGCTGTTCTCATGGAGGATGCCTGGGGCAACGCCGTCTATTTCGTAGAATCGGGATGGGTTAAAGTGCGTCGCCATGTGGGAGAAGATTTTTCGACGCTGGCGATCTTGGGGCGAGGCGACTTTTTTGGAGAAATGGCCATCCTGGATGAGTCACCGCGATCGACCGATGTAGTGGCTCTCTCTTCCGTCAAGCTGCTCAGCATTTCGGCACAGCGATTCATCCAAACCCTGTTTAGAGACTCACAGTTGCACCATCGCATGTTGCAGCTCATGGTGCGTCGCCTGCGCCAAACCAATTTCCGCTTTCAGCTTCGCCATCAGCCACCCGCCATCAAGTTGGCTAATACGCTGGTTTCTTTGGGCGAAAACTATGGTTTCCCCAGCGAATATGGCACCGAAATTTACAACATTCCTTTCAGAGATTTGGCCGATGTCAGCGACATTACAGTAGACGAAACCGCCAAGATCATGGAAAAGTTGCATAGCAAAGGCTGGATTAGGGTCGCTCCTAGCAACCAGGCCATTTACCTGGTAAATTTGCGGCAGCTTGCCCATTTGGCCGGAAAAATGCAGTAGGGTAGACATCCCTACCTTTCGTCTCAAACTGGCGTACCCATGACAGAAGTAACTCAAACTCGCCCTGTGGCTCTGCCTCGCACCTTGCAGATGCAGTATCAGGTGGCAATGCCTCAACCCGAGTCGCATTTCTTTGAGGTAAGGTTACAAGTCAAGGGCTGGTCATTTAACCTGCTGGATTTGAAAATGCCCGTCTGGACTCCTGGCTCATATTTGGTGCGGGAATACGCTCGGCATTTGCAAGATTTCACCGTGAGCCAGGGTGACGCTGACCCGACCCACCAAAATCAGCCCGTCTGGCGGAAGTGCAGCAAAAATCACTGGCAGATCGAAACAGACGGAGCCAGCGAGTTGACCGTGCGCTATCGCATTTTTGCCAATGAGCTGACCGTGCGCACCAATCATCTCGATGCAACCCACGGCTTTTTCAATGGCGCAGCTCTATTTTTTTTCATTCCTGGCTTTGAGAAACTGCCGATTCAGGTGACGATCGCTCCTCCCTATCCCGAATGGCGCGTCAGCACTGCCTTGCCCCCGGTCGCCGGACAGGCAAATACCTTTGTGGCCGCCGATTTTGACACGTTGGTAGACAGCCCGTTTGAAATGGGCAACCATCAGCTCTATGAGTTTGAAGTGCTGGGTAAGCCCCATGAGTTTGCCATCTGGGGTCGCAGCAACCTAGCGATCGATCGCCTGATTGCCGACACCCAAAAAGTTATTCAAGCCGAAGCTGCCCTGTTTGACGGGTTACCCTACGATCGCTATGTGTTTTTGCTGCATCTGGCCAGTCAGGGCTTTGGTGGGCTAGAGCACAAGAATTCCTGTACGCTGCTCTACTCGCGGTTGGGCTTTCGGACGGACGATCGCTACAACACCTTTATCCAGCTTCTAGCCCATGAGTTTTTCCATTTGTGGAACGTCAAACGGATTCGCCCCAAAGGGCTAGAAGTATTTGATTACGAAGCCGAAAACTACACGCCCTCCCTCTGGTTTAGCGAAGGCACCACCAGCTATTACGACCTGACGATCCCGCTTCGGGCTGGCATCTACAACGTCAAAAATTTTCTCAGGCTGCTGGGCAAGGAGATTTCGCAGTTTCTCATGGTGCCGGGGCGGCAAGTGCAACCCTTGAGCGAATCTAGCTTTGATGCTTGGATCAAGCTCTATCGCCGCGATGCTAACAGCAACAACAGCCAAATTTCCTATTACCTTAAGGGAGAAATGGTATCGCTACTGCTGGATCTGTTGATTCGAGCCAAGCATGGCAATGGGCGATCGCTCGATGATGTGCTGCGTATTCTATGGCGGCAGTTTGGTCAGCCCGAAATTGGCTTCACGCCAGAACAGCTTGAAGAGGCGATCGAGACTGTGGCTGAGGCAGATCTATCGGAATTCTTTAGCCGCTACCTGCACACCACTGCTGAACTGCCCTTCAACGAATACCTAGAACCCTTTGGCCTTCAGCTCCAGCCAGAGAATTTGGCTAATCTACCGCCTCATTTGGGAATAATCGCCAAATCTGAGAACGGCAGAGAGGTGATTAAGTTTGTGGAAAGCGGCTCTCCGGCACAGCAGGCTGGCCTTGACCCCGAAGATGAGCTGTTGGCGATCGACGGGCTACGGGTTAAAGCCGAGCAGTTGAGCGATCGCCTCAAGGATTACGCTCCTGGCGACACCCTCAGCTTTACCCTGTTTCATCAAGACGAGCTGCGTACCTGCACTGTCATCCTCAACCCGCCGCGCCCTGCTGCCTATCACCTTGTCCCCATCGAGAAACCCTCGATCGCCCAACGGCAAAACTTTAAAGGCTGGTTAGGGGCAGAGTTGGCGGAACTGTAGAAAAGTCAAAGAAGAGATAGAGGGGCATAGAATCACAAAGAACCTCAACAGAGGATGATTTTTGAGATGTAGGTAGGCTGCACCTCAAAAAATTATCACTCAAATACCCCGATCGAATCACGACAAGCCAGATTGCGACTATCATTTGTGTCATGCCTTTTTGGATTTCAAAGGCGGCATCCAGAGAGATCCGTTGAGCCTTGAGCTGATTGGATAGAGCCAGACTTGATATTATGTGTGGGGTGTAGCCAAAGTCGCTGCATTGTGGGGTGGTTTAAGCTATGACCGGAAAATATGGAAAGCCAGGTTCTCGATCGCCCGAGGGTTCAGGAAAGATTCCCAAAAAACCAGTAAATCAGTCTATTCCGCCTTTAAAATTCCCTTCGCTTCAGGATGTGCCATCCGCACAGCCAGCGCCCGTTCGCACAGCGCCTGAGCGATCGCCCAGACCCCCTGTTGATGGCGGGGTAGCCGTTCAGCCTTTGACCGAGCGGATATCGTCGCCCCAACGGCTCGGCAAAGGGTCTACGCTGCCGCGATGGGTACCGCGAAACTGGCAGTTTTGGGGCGCAGTGTCGGCTCTGGCCTTCAGCGGTATGGGCGTTTTCTCGGCTTTGACGCTGTTTAGCCTACCTGACAGCCCCAACTGTCCGGCAATTTTCTTGCCAACGGCTTCAGCCTCTATGCGGCTTTACTGCGCGCAGATCATGGCCGATAAAAATACGGTGGAGTCGCTGCTGAAGGCGATCGCCCTCGTCAACGACATGCCTTCAGATCACCCGCTGCGCCCTGAGATCGATCGCAATATCGAGGATTGGTCTAAGAAGATCTTGAAGCTGGCGGAAGAGTCGTTCCAGAATGGCAACCTGGAAAAAGCTATGAGCACCGTGCGCCGCATTCCTGCCCAGACGGATGCTTATAGCTTAGTAGACAAGCAGATCGCAGACTGGAAAGCCGTTTGGACTGAGGCTGAGCAAATTTATCAAGAAGCCGAGGATGATTTGCGGCAAAACGACCTGCGTCAGGCATTTCTAACGGCAACGCGGCTGCTGTCAGTGGGCAATAGATATTGGGAAACCACCAAGTATAAGGAGCTGAGCAGCCTGATTACCGATACGCGGGTGGATGGCGGCAAGCTGGACAAGGCCAAGGGCATGGCTGAGCAGGGGGGTGTAGAGAACATCCTGGCAGCGATGAAGCTAGTGGAAGAAATTAAGCCCACGAGCCATCTGTACAAAGAAGCTACGGCCGTGACCTCTCAGCTGGGACAAAAAATGTTAGATCTGGCGGATGCTGCGCTCGATCGCCGCGACTACAAAGGCGCAACCCATATCATTCAGCAAATTCCTGAGCGTGCCAATCTCAAGGCCGAGATCCAGGATTTCAATACCCTGGCACAGGCCAAGGCACAAGGCTGGGGGGGTACCTCAGATGACCTACAGGCTGCCATTCAGCAAGCCCGTAAGCTAAAGAGCGATCGCCCTCTGTATGGCAAAGCGCAGCAGATGATCGCCACTTGGGAGCTAGAAATTCAAGACATTGTCTTCTTAGAGCGTGCCCGTCAGCTTGCCCAGCCCGGAAGCATTGGGGATTTGTCTGCTGCCATTGCTGAGGCGGGGCAAATTCCCCCTAGCAATCCGCGCGGCAAGGAAGCCCAGGATGCCATTGATAGCTGGACGGCAACGATTCAAACGATTGAAGATCGTCCCTATCTCAATCGTGCCGAACAGTTTGCCAGCATTGGCGACATTCCTTCTCTCCAGCGCGCTATCAACGAAGCCAGCCGTATCGGCGGCGGACGTGCCCTTTACGCTCAGGCAGACCAGCTCATCCGCGACTGGTCTGATCGCATTCAGCGATCGCAGGATCAGCCGTTGCTCGATCGCGCCCGTCAGTTTGCCAACCAAGGTAATCTGAGAGCGGCGATCGATACGGCTTCTCAAATCGGAGAGGGTCGGGCTTTATCCAGTCAGGCCGAGACAGAGATTGGCGATTGGACACAGCGCAGCGAACAGATTGAAGATCGCCCTTATTTTGAGCGGGCGCGTCAGCTAGCGGCTCAAGGCGACCTCTCGGCAGCGATCGCTACGGCAGAACAGATCCGGGAGGGGCGATCGCTCTATGACGATGCCCAAGCCGATATTCGGATCTGGCGTGACCAGTCCGAAGGGAAAGATCGCATGCAGCAAGCCTATGCCACAGCTCGATTGGGCACGCCGCCGATGCTGCTGTCAGCGATTCAAATTGCAGACCAAGTGCCTGCCGATAGCGCTCAGCGGTCTGAAGCCGAGCAGATGATTAATCAGTGGAGCTACCAAATCCTTCAGACTGCCGAAAGTCAGGCACAATTTAACCTCGGGGCTGCGATCGCCGTTGCCGAAAGCGTTCCTCCGGGCACAGGGGCATACGCAGCCGCTCAGCAAAACATTCAAACCTGGCGGCAACAGCTTCGCCGCTAGCGCCAGTCGGATTGTGCTCGGTCTAAGACATAGCCCGCAACAGCCTGTATTTGCTCTGAGGTAAGGCGATCGCGATACGCCGACATATTGCCTTTGCCGTTTGTAATGATGGTGGCGATCGCCTCTATAGAGTCCATATGGTTTTTCTGAAGCGTTTTCAGCTTCAAATTTTTACCGCGTCGCACAATGTTGCCGCCATTAATATGGCATCCGGCGCAGTGGAGGTCAAAAGCCTTTGCACCATTGGCTAATTCAGGAACTTGCTCAAGATTACTGACCCGATCGGCAAGGGCAGGTGCGATCGGCATTGTGACCAACAAGATCGCGAGTAGAAAAGCAATAATCTTCATGGGTTCTCGTTCTCTCGGCATTGCATTATCTCTCTAATTTAGAAGATTTGCTCAGCATACCAAGCTTGAATGCGCATATTCTTAATCGGACATATTCTTAATTGGACATACCAGAGAGTCTTGATTGTGCATAAGGGAGTAAACCAATTTATGCTGCACATATCACATCGCTATGTACTGTAGAGATATCAAAACTGTACTCACTAACTTCTCTATCATGCGAGGAGAAGAGGATGCGATCGTTTTCCAAATGATGAAGGAGATGCGATTTGTTGCGTTGCCCGGTGGCTATAGCGAAAGTATGTTAGCTGAGGCAATAGGCACTCAGCTAATAAAGCAATGTTGAAGCCATGACAGAAAAGATTCGCAAAAAAAATTGCCTGACCCTATAAGCCCCCAAGGTCAGGCAACATTAAGCTTAAGTACGCAATCGACCAGGAAACCAAATAACTAAATTGCCCCCTAGTTGCTCAGCCCTTGAGTCGATTGCGTACTTAAGAAGTGAGTTCATTCTGTCCTTTGGTGCCCCTACTCAGCCTAGAGACAAGTACTGAAATTTGACGGTAAAGCAGACTAGAGCAGCGTTAGAAATTCCGTAGATTTACATTTACAAATGGCGCTAGGGTATGAGTAGACCGCCAATGGATAGTCTTAAGACCCACTGCTACCAGAGATCTACTTGTCCAAACCTCAAGCTCTGGTTAAGTTCTGGTCATGTTATGGGACAACCGCCAAAGGCTTTTGCGTCAGGCGATCGCGACAGAGTGCAAAGGGTAGTGTTAGGCTCAAAGAGAACTGCGATCGCTGCTAGACTTTATGCTCATTTCCCTCACCCGCAAGAAATTTGAGGAACTCATCCCTAGAGTCGCTACAGGTGAACAGTACAAATACACCTGGGGCAAGCTACCCGACTTTTTGCGACGGCTGCTGATCTCGGTTGTAGGGTTGGTGGTTGCGCTACTGATGAATGTCGTTCTGGGGGAAGATTTGTGGGCGCTTACCTTTACGGTGGGCATCACGGCTGGCTTTTACTGGCTTTGGAGTCCGGTGTACTGGGCCAGCCTAAAAAACTTTGAATGTCGCCGCTATCCCTACAGCGGCTTTTGGCGGGGAAAAGTGCTGGATGTGTTTGTCACAGAAGAGCTAATTGGCAAAGAAGAAACCGTCAATAAGATGGGTGAACTCGTAATCGTGGAAAACCGAGAGCGACGGCTCAATCTGGAAGTAGGGGATGAGGCGGGTTTTGTCACAGAACTTCAGGTGCCGCTTAAGCGCGATCATCGGATTATTCGCTCTGGCGATATGGCAGAGATGCTGGTCATGTCAAATTTGGCCGATCTAAGCCGAATAGGCAAAGTCTCCGATATTTACTTTCCCAACTACAATCTTTGGGTGTCAGATTACCCGTATCTGCGTCGCGATATCTTTGTTGAGGTGAGCAAGCAGATGAGACAGCCCAAAGGCGGCAGGCAGCGGCGATCGCGCAACGAACGCCGATTTAGAGATGAAGGCTTCAGTGACGATTGGGGTTAAGTTGGCGAACGAGGTGAACCAACTCCGGTAAAATCAGCTTTTCTAAACCCAAGCGAACGGCATTAGAAGATCCAGGCAAGGAAAAAATCAGCTTGCCCTGAAAGACTCCGGCGATCGCGCGGGATGCCATTGCCCGTGAGCCGATTTCTGAATAGCTGAGCCAGCGAAATAGCTCACCAAAGCCAGGAAGCGTCTTCTCTAGAAGCTGCTCGATCGCATCGTAGGTGGTGTCGCGAGGCGCAATGCCCGTACCGCCGTTGAGCAAGATCGCCTCTAGATCAGGCCGCTGCACCCACTGCCGCAGGTGGCTCTGAATCTGCATCGGCTCATCTTTGATCAGCACATAATCTGCGATCGAGTGTCCAGCCTCTTGCAATAGCTGTTGCATGAGTTGACCACTGCGATCGGTTTCGGGCGATCGAGTATCGCTCACGGTAATGACGGCACAGTGAATGGCGATCGGCTGCGTATCGGGGTGAGGAACGTGAGTCATAATAAAACCGAGACAGGCTGTAGGCTTCAGCGCTCACGCCAGCAAAAAATCATCATCTAAATATCGCTGCTTCCTGTTGTTGATGTTTTGAGAAGAATTGCGGTGTGTCTTTTCCCAAAACATCAACAGCGGCAAGCTTAGAGAACAGCCCTACTCGGCTTTGTTAAAGCCCAAATCATTCTTTTCTGCATAGCGTTGCATGAAGCGCATGAACCGATCCCACTCTTCGGGATTCTTCATGACATAAAAGGCTTCTAGTCCGGCAGGTCTACCGTTGATGAATTTGGCGTTGACTTCTTTGGTCGAGATTTCGCCTTCTTCGTCGATCATATACATGCCAGTAATGTCATCGTTTCGATCGTCCCCTAATGCTCTGGGGTTCTCGAAGTAGAAAATCGCCTGTCCGTTGCTGCCATCTTTGGCACGCGTAAGGCGAACATCCGGAACAACATCTTCGGTGACACCTCTAGAAAACTGAATCTCAGCCATGCTTCTTCTCTGCTTTTTCTTAAATGATCATTGACGTCAGCTTAAGACTATCTTCCCATCTTTTTGAATGAGGTAATAAGCACACAGGGGATAAGTTTGCTTGATACCCGCAATTCGCTAGAATAAATTAAAATGCAAGTAAGCACTTGCTTAAACAAAGATGACGCATCCCAAACCCGGAAAGGAAAAAACGCGCGATCGCCTCATTGAAGCTGCGATTGAGGTATTTGCCACAGCAGGAATTGTGGGAGCCACCACCCGCGCAATCTCGCGGGTGGCAGGGGTGAACGAAGTCACCCTCTTTCGGCACTTTCAAAACAAAGAGCAGCTCTTAGGAGCGGTCGTACAGCAAATTACGGCTCTGCAAAGCGAAACCCTGGCCAACCAGGATGAATGGACTCAAGACCTGCGTCAGGACTTGCTGCACTACGCTTGGGTCTACACCAACATGCTCGAAACCCATGAGGCGCTGGTGCGGATGTTTATTGGCGAAGCCAAACGCCATCCCGAAGAAGCAGTCAAGGTTCTACAACAATCTTTTCTACCGCTGCGCGACAAGCTCACGACCTACCTCCACAAAGGCATCGAACGAGGAACGGTTCAGCCCGACGCTGATTTACCGCTCTCTGTAGATTTATTTACGGGGATGCTGCTAGCGGGCGTGCTGCGTCGCCATACGGCTCCCGCACAGCGGGGCTACAGCCGCGATCGCTATGTCGAAGGCTGTGTCGATTTGCTAATTCGCGGCCTTTGCCCTGACGTTGCGCCTGTTAACCCTCAACGACTTTAAATTACCGCTACCAGATTATGGCTACTCGCTCCAATCGTCTGCCTAACGCCACATCATCGGATGCTTATTCCAAGGCTCATCATGCCAGTCCAGAGTCCAGTCCAGCAGCCCAGCTAGAAGCCAGCCCCGGCTACATTCAAGGGCATCTCAAATGGGCGATCGCCTTTACGGCTTCCTTAGGAGCCATCCTGGAAGTGATTGACACCAGCATTGTCAATGTGGCGCTTACTGACATCCAGGCCAATCTGGGAGCGACCGTTAGTGAAGTCGGCTGGGTTGTGTCTGGATATGCGATCGCCAATGTCATCCTGATTCCGCTTTCGGCTTGGTTAGGCGATTGCTTTGGCAAGAAAACCTACTTTGTCTTCTCTATGGTGGGCTTTACCGTTGCGTCGGTGCTGTGTGGACTATCCCCCAATCTGCCGCTGTTGATTATCTTTCGGATTCTCCAGGGGCTATGCGGTGGCGGCTTGTTGGCCAAAGCCCAATCGATTTTATTTGAAACGTTTCCGCCTTCAGAGCAAGGGCTAGCGCAAGCCGTATTTGGAGTAGGGGTAATTGCTGGCCCTGCGATCGGCCCCACGTTGGGCGGTTACTTAACGGATAGTGTGGGCTGGCGTTGGATCTTCTTAATCAATTTGCCCGTAGGGATTGTTGCTGTAATCATGGCGCTGCTGTTTCTGCCTAAAGATCTGGCTAGAGATCAGAGTGAGCCATCGTCTCGCAGTCAGACGGTAGATTGGGCTGGCATTGCGCTACTGATTGTTGCGGTGGGCAGCTTTCAGTATGTCTTGGAAGAAGGCGAACAGGATGATTGGTTTCAGTCTGGCTTAATCACCCAGCTTTCGGTAGCGGCAGCCGTGGGGCTAGGGCTGTTTATCTGGCGGGAGTTAACCACGCGATCGCCCGCTGTAGACTTGCGCGTTTTGCGCTATCAATCGCTGGCTGCTGGCAGCATCTATTCCGGCATTTTGGGGCTGGGGCTGTATGGTGCGCTGTTTGCGGTGCCGCTATTTGCCCAAGGCGTGCTGAAGTTTACGGCAACGCAGACAGGGTGGCTGCTGGCTCCAGGAGCATTGGCATCCGCGATCGTGATGATTTTGCTGGGCAAAATTTCCAGCAAAGTCGATGCCAGAATTCTGATCGGCTTGGGAGCGGTTGGCTCTGCGGCCGTTATGTTTAAGCTGTCGGATATCACGCCTCAGACGGGCACTGAGGATCTGTTTATGCCGCTTGTGGTGCGCGGAGCCGTGACGGTGCTGATGTTTTTGCCGCTCAGTTTGGCGACATTGGGTTCTTTGCCTAAAGCGGCGATCGCTTCAGGGTCGGGCTTCTACAATTTGACTCGGCAACTCGGCGGCAGCATTGGCATTGCGCTATTGACAACCCTGCTACAGCAGCGAGAAGCGTTTCACAAAGATATTTTGCTTTCTAAAATTAGCCCGTACGATTGGGCAACCAACCAACGCCTCGCTCAGCTAACGGGAGCCTTTCAGAGCGGCGGCTCCGATGCCACGACTGCGCACCAGCAAGCTCTTTTGAGCCTAGAACAGATTGTCAATCAGCAGGCAGCCGTTATGTCTTATGCGGATGTGTTTCACTTTGTAGGGGTGATCTTCCTATGTTCGCTGCCGTTGCTGCTGTTTCTAGACAAAGGGACTTCTGGGGGAAAAGCGCCTGCTGTTCACTAGATCGCCTGCGTCAGTGCTTTTTGAAAAGCGTGAATACAGCTCTATCAAGATGGATCGCAAATTAGGGTTTTGTGGCGCGCGCCACAAAACCCTAAAGGCTGGATTTCAAAGGCGCTTTGCACTTTTGAAATCCAGCCTTTAGAAAAAAAGGAAGGCTTAGCGATCTACTAATATCCGTTGCTTTCGTCTATGGGGTTAAAGGGTGAGTTACGCTTTGGGTACCGTAGCGTTAACCGATGAAATCTCCACATAAAGCTCAATCCGGCCACGGCGACTCCGATCGATTGTCCTACCCACAATCCCACGCCTTCTAGCCCTAGCGAAAACCCCAGCACATATCCGCTCGTCAAGCCCACACCCCAAAAGGCAAATCCGCTCAGCAGCATAGGGATGTGGATATCTTGAAGCCCATAGAGCGCCCCCATTGCCACCCGCTGTATGCCATCTAGAAGTTGCGCTAAGGCTGCAACAAACAGCATGGGAACCGCTAACGCTACGACATTGGCATTGGCGGGGTTATGGATATCGACATAAATCCCAATCACCTGCCGACGACCCAGGAAGATGGCGATCGTCATCACCAGCATAAAGACTGCCACAACGGCTATACCCACATATCCCGCTCGACGGGCTCGGCGCAGATCCTGTTGACCTAACCATTGACCCACACGAGCCGTCACAGCATAGGACATGCCTAACGGCACCATGAAAATAATGTACATCGTTTGGTAAACGGTTTGATGGGCTGCAAGCACCTCAGTTCCCAAAATGCCCATCAGAAATGTAACCATAGCAAACAAGCCATATTCCAGGGCAATGGTGACGGCGATCGCCCCACCTATTGCCCCCAGCCGTTGCAGAATTTGGGGTTTTAATTGCTGTAAATTGCAGAGAAATCGGTATTCTTTCAACTGCGGATGTTTGAGCGTGTAGACCAGAAAAATTAAGAACATCAGCCAGAAACTGAGTCCGCTGGCTAAGCCTATTCCTGCTAACTCCATGCGGGGGAAGCCGAATTTGCCGAATCCCAACCCATAGTTACCTGCGATGTTGCATAGCGTTCCAATCATGACAATCCCAATAACAACGTGAGCCTGAGCAATAGCCGAGACATAGCCTCTTAGCATGGCAAAGCCCAGAGCCGGGAAGATGCCCCACAGAATAGAGTGGAAATAGGGCGCAGCCAGATGGGCGATCGGCGCAGGTTGACCCAGCATCAGCAAAACTGCATCGAGATGGGCGATCGCCCCCATGAGGGGAATACCGAGAAACAGCGATAGCCAAAGCCCTTGGCGAACGATCTGCTCAATTTGCGTTTTGCGGCCTGCTCCGTAGGCTTCAGCGACGAGTGGACTAACTGCCATGACAAAGCCGCTTGCCGTATTTAACAAAAGCTGAAAGGTGGTTGAGGCCAGTCCGCCTGCTGCCAGACTTTCTGTGCCCAAATGTCCCATCATGATCGTATCGACTAATCCCACCGCAGCTTGGGCAACTTGGGCACTGGCCAGCGGGACTGCCAGCTTGAGGAAAGCTCGGACTTCTGTGCCCAGAGTAGATGGAGTGACGACGTTAGGGATCATTGCGGTGTCTTTTTGCTGTAGCTCTGATTCACGGCTTACAGTCTAAAAAATATCCCTGACGCCAAACTACTCAAACGTTGCCCAACTATCAGGATCTTGCTGTGTGTTTTTCGCTGCTGGCAGTTGTCGCGCTACAATCCAGTCAGCAAAGCGTATAGCAAGAGTTTCTGCCATGCCGTCAGCCGTGACCCCTGTGACGAAGATAGTGCGATCGCCCCAAGGAGGGCTTCAACCTCCCATCGTTTCTAGTCAAGGATATGGTTGGAAGAACATTTTGGTAGAGGAGTTTCATCAACCGCCGGGTGAGGAGATGTATCAAAGCGCGACTGAACATACGCTTTGTTTCTCGCTGAATCAGCGACCCTCGCGGTTATCCCAAAAGATTGGCGATCGCTCTCATACCAGCCTCTTCACCAAAGGCGATTTCTCTATTGCCCCTGCCGACTTATCGCTGTTTAGCCAGTGGAATCAGGACGATCAATATCTGCGAATTCGGATTGCATCTGAGTTTTTAGCGCAAGTGGCTCACAGTGAAATTGGCTTAAGTCGGATCGAGCTATTGCCAGAGTTCCGAACCAGAAATCCACAGATCGAACAAATTAGCATGATGCTCTTAACCGAGCTGCGCAAAGGGGGAGCGGCAGGACGGCTCTATGTGGAGTCGCTGACGAATGTGTTAGCGGTACATCTGCTGAGAAACTATTCTGCGGTGCAGCCTTGTGTTGCAGTGTATCCAGGGGGACTGAGTGATTACCAATTGGTGCAAGTCATAGACTACATTAGCGATCGCTTAGCCGATGATATTCAGCTCTCTGATTTGGCGACCTTACTAGGACTAAGCCAGTTTCATTTTAGTCGTCTGTTTAAGCAAACAACGGGAGTATCGCCTTATCAATATGTTCTGCAACAGCGAGTAGAACGCGCAAAGCAGTTGCTTAGAACCACAGACTTACCTGTAATGGATATTGCTTTGCTCTGTGGATTTAGTAGCCATAGCCATTTGGGTAAATGGTTTCGCCAGTGCACAGGCATCTCTCCTAAAGCATTTCGCGGTACATCGGGCGATCGCTTTAGAGCTATTGAAAATTAGACGGAAGGCGATCGCACCTCCAAAAACCAACCGACCGCTAGGCAATTCTTTCTGTTTTAGGCATGGCTAAACTTCCTAACTACTGTACGAAAATGATTTCAATCGAGTGATGTTAACTCCAGAATGAAGATAACTTGTGCATCTGACTGATAACTAAACTCCGTTCCAATACAGCAGAGTTAGTTAACCTGAATTTAGATCTAGTATTGATAAATCCAGGAAATTATTGCAGCTCTAAAATTTCAATCATGATTAACCTCACGGCTGAAGCTTGGGAAAAACGGTATCAAGAGGATCAAGACCCTTGGGATTTGGGCTGTCCGGCTCCACCACTGATCAACCTTTTGGCTTCAGCCGAAGCTCCCAAGCCTGGACGAATGGCAGTTCTAGGGTGTGGAAGTGGACAGGATGCGATGTTATTTGCAGCGGCAGGGTTTGATGTCATTGGGTTCGATTTTGCCCCTAGTGCCATTGAGCGTGCCTGTAACACTGCTAAGGATCGGAAACTGAACGCTCAGTTTTTACAGCGCAATATTTTTGAATTGGAAACAAAGTTTCTACATAGTTTTGATTACGTATTGGAGCATACTTGTTTTTGTGCCATTGATAAAATGCGGCGATCGCACTATGTTCAGGTTGTAAAAAATTTACTGTGTTCCAACGGTCAATTAATTGCTCTGTTTTATACTCATCGTCGGCTAGATGGGCCTCCATTTGGTGTGAAGCCACAGGAAATTTTAGATCTTTTTACACCTGATTTTGATATTGCCCTGTTTAAGGCAGCTAAAGATTCGATCGCCCGCCGCAAAGGGGAAGAACATCTAGCGATTTTTCAGGTGCGATTGAGTTAGCAACCACAGCCCCCTGGATGCCTCCAGCACTTACGGGAATGTAAGGCAGGGCGATTCGCCTTCACGCATTCTTCACTTTAGATGATTCGGTTTCGTTAGTGTCATGAAGTTTTCGCCACAGATTTACGCTCGTGTTTAGCGTGATCTCGCTCCATCACCAAGAAGAAGACAGTGAGGCAACTGGTTTCATGAGGGAAAGCCCCAATTTCATCGGATTTAGTCCGAAACTCCC
>DATNPL010000063.1:0-2686 GCA_036703255.1 Coleofasciculaceae cyanobacterium | reverse complement strand
ATTCATTCAACGCATGATAGAGGCGGGAAGTAGGTGCCATTGATTTTGCCGATTTGTGTGGTAACTTTCAGCTTAAACCAGGCTCTGCTTCCCTCCTGGCTTTCGTTTCATCTCCCAATACTTTTGTCAGTCAAGCAGGCTGAATCCCTTCTGTATGGCAATGTTCTAGATAACAAGCGTATGCGATCGCCGTTGAATCTTCACTTAAAAATAGTTCGAAGGTTCCATCTGCTTGCGTCACGGCTCGCCCTATTTCTAAGGGTGCTGATAGCGCTGCACCAGGGATGCTTGGAAAGCCTGCTGGCAAGAATGCTAATACCGAAACTCCTGCGAATGTATATTCTTGATCAACAGTATTAACAATGCCAAAAGCCAGCTTAGCCTTATCCATAGGAATTCCCATAATTAGTTTAGCTGAATCAATTCTTACTTCTGCAATTGCGACCTGAGTAGTACCCACAGGGGTAAGCTTATCCGGGGGAAATTTTATATTTTGCCATCGCTGAAGAGGCGAACCCTCAAATTGAAGAGTCAGATTACCCTGATTTCACAGATAACCTTCTGAACTGTCCCAACCCAGAACTGAAGCTGCATAACAACCCAAGCTCAGTGACTTGTCCCACGGGAGGCGTAGATTGCAACCGGAGCGCGATGGCCAGGTTCGTTGCAGCGCATGGGTAGATGGCGTTTACGGGTATGTTTAGCAAACGCGAAGAAAACAACGTTAAGGCTACAACCTTTGCCTATCAAGGATTTCAGCCTCTGTTTTTTTAGGATTTAAAACATTCAAATCGTTGGATTCTTTGATAGATAAAGCTTCCAGACTTTTTCAAAATTATACAGATTTTGACGTTCTTCTCTTGCCGTCAATAGCTCCGGACTAGATTTGGCTTAAACTACCGTTTATTTATGGTCTAAAACCCCTGATTTTTCGTTGAGCCAAAAGTCTAAAACCACGCAAAATCGTTAGAGTAGTTGCGTCGTTACGCAACTACTCTAACGATTGCCTGAGCTGGCTTAGATTTGCACAAAATACGGTTCAAGCTGGCTCTTTTTGCCATTGGTTGAGGGGCATATGCTTTATTGTCAATCGGCGTGAGTGCTCCTTACTTATAGATTAGGACAGGTTGGCATATCCTCTCCAACCATTAGCCTTGCAAGACTAGGTAATGCCTCACCGTAAGTTGGGTGAATGTGAACCGATTGTTCGAGTACCTGCCACGTTGCTCCAGCTTCCATCAGTGACAAAAAGACATGCACCAGTTCAGCCGCTTCGTATCCCACCAGCGTTGCCCCTAAAATCAAATTCGTTTGGATATCAATGACCATACGGTAGAAGCCCAAATCGTGCCCCCACTCAATGCTGCGAGCGATGTGAGCCATTGGTAGGGTAACTTCGCGGGCAGCGATACCCTGTTTCTGAGCCTGCTCTAGCGTCATCCCCACCTGACCCACTTGCGGCTCTGTATAAACGGCATAGCCTAATACGCGATCGCTCCGGGTTCGCTGTTCGCCACACAGAATAGCTTTTAAGCGACGGTCGTCTTCCCAGGAAACATGAGTAAACGCAGGCTGTTTGGCAACGTCTCCGATCGCATAAATTCCAGGGCAAGTGGTTTGAAACTGATCGTCGATTTTAATAAACTCTTGGGCATCCAATTCAATACCTGTCACCGCAGAATTTAATGCTTCAGTATTGGGTTTGCGCCCGATCGCAATCAGCAAGGCTTCTCCATCAAGTACATTGCCATTATTCAGTGTTAGGGCAAACATACTATTGGTATAGGCAACTTGCTGAACTGTCGCGTTGAAATGGAGTCCAAGCCTGTCCTGTTTCAATGTATCCAACAGTACAGCACTGACCTCAGATTCTTCTTGAGCCAGTAGGCGATCGCCCCGCACGATCAATTCGGTCTGGCTGCCTAAACGTGCCATTCCCTGCCCTAACTCTAGGGCGATATAGCCCCCGCCGACTACGAGCAACCGGGACGGAATCTGCTGCAAATCAAAGAAATTGCGGTTGGTGAGATAAGGTGTTCCAGCTAAACCAGGAATGTCAGGAATGGTCGAGGATGTGCCTGTGTTGATGACAACGATTGGAGCCTGGACTGTCACACCGCCTCCGCTGACTGTTCGCTCTCCGGTGAACATAGCTTCAGCACAAATGACTTTAACCCGTGCACTCTCTAGCCGCCGTTTAGTGCCCTGGTTAAATTGGCTACGAATACCCCGCACCCGCTCCATCACGGCAGGAAAATCCACTTCAATCTGCGCGTGTATGCCGAGCTTTGCGGCTTGTCGCGCTCGACCTGCGGCATGGGCAGCGGCTAAAAAGGCTTTAGAAGGCGTACAGCCATAGTTGATGCAACTGCCGCCCAGCGCATCGCGCTCAAATAGAACAACGTTCTTACCTGATTTGGCAAAGTCAGCCGCGAATGGAATTCCGCCCTGACCACTACCAATTATAATCAAATCTGCTGTTTCCATAGTTACCTCTGTAAACAACTAAGTGCTCATCTGTTTGTCGTGTGGATCAATTGCTCTTGAACTACAGCCATCCTAGATAGGAGATGAACAGTAGCCGTACATAAAAGCCTTGGGAAAAGCAAAGATTTGGCAATGGGTAAAGAGGTGAAACAGAAACTTGACTGACCCAAACTGTTTGCACAAACGGGCATATTTGCGA
>DATNPL010000053.1:0-2160 GCA_036703255.1 Coleofasciculaceae cyanobacterium | reverse complement strand
ATTCATTCAACGCATGATAGAGGCGGGAAGTAGGTGCCATTGATTTTGCCGATTTGTGTGGTAACTTTCAGCTTAAACCAGGCTCTGCTTCCCTCCTGGCTTTCGTTTCATCTCCCAATACTTTTGTCAGTCAAGCAGGCTTGAATCCCTAACTGCTCTAATATTGCTTTCTCGGCGGCAGCGACAGGCGGCAGGTCATCAATGGATGCAACCTGGACGACTTGCCCCTTCAGCACCTGGTGCCATGCCCAAGCAAATTGATCAATGGGAACGCTCTGAAACGAAGGCTTCAAGGGCGTGATGCCCTCAGCGTGCCACTCATGCGTCGTACTCCACTCTTGTAACGCGCGATCGTATTTATGGATGTAGCAATGATCGCTGCCCGTCAAGCTAGCGATTCTACACAGCGTATAGGCGATCGCCGATTCCGTATCCTGGTTTAAGAAAGCGCGGGAAATATCGCTCACTAGGGTGTCTTGCTGGGTACGCTGACGCATCGCCGCTTCTGCGTGTTTACGCTCCAGTTCTGCTCTGGTGCGAGGTGTAAGAAATTTGAGCTTGAGAACGATCCAATGCTTAATCCAGGTCAAGACATTTGCCACAGGCTTGACCTTGCGGGGGGTGAGATCTGCGATTTGATTTCCCGGTGGTTGAGTGTCTTTCATAATGCAAGACTGGGAACCTGAAGGGTGAACATCGTCCAACCGGGTTCACTGGCTACTTCGATTGTGCCTTGAAGACGCTCAATCTGCTTTTTCACTAAGGCCAATCCTAAGCCCGTACCGCCCTGTTGCCGTCGATCGATGTGGGTAATGCGATAGAACTTGTCAAAGATGCGATCGTGTTCGCTGGCAGGAATCTCAACTCCAGTATTTCTGACGCTAATTTGAAAGATAGCTCCCTTTAAACACGTGGTTAAGGTAATACTTTCTCCAGCCGGGGTGTATTTGCAGGCGTTGTGAAGCAGTTCGCTCAGGGCGCGCTCTAAATAGGATGGATCGGTGTTTAAATCAGGAATCCCCGTTGCAGTATCCAAAACGAAATGTTGTTGCTGGCTGCGAGTACGTTCTACAAAGGGTTCAGCAATGATAGGCAACCAAAGCGACAGACTGAGTGTGGTGACATTTAGGGGAGCAGCTCCAGCATCCAAACGCGCCATATCCAGCAGATCGTTGATTAAATTCGTTTCACGCTGGCATTCATCTTTGAGAATCTGGATGTAGCGATCGGCTGAATTTAATTCTGGTTTCAAATTACTCGCTGATTGCAAGATGATCTCTAGCATCTGAATCGCCATGCGCATTGTAGCCATAGGCGATCGCAACTCATGGGAAATACTGCTGAGAAAATCATCTTTGATCTGGCTGAGTCGCTCTAGCTCCTCTACCTGCGCTTTCAAGAGCTGATAGAGGCGTGATTGCCTCAGGGCGATCGCACATTGGTTCGCAACTTGTTGAACAATTTGAATCTCTAGCGCCTCAAATACCTCTGCCTGTGGCTTGAATAGCCAGAGATCGCCAATCACCTCTTGCTGATCTCTCAGAGGGCAAATTAGCACGGTTGATTGAGTCTTTAGCTTACGCTGCGGCTCAGTTTGTCGAGGCATAATACAGCAATGCACCTGCTGACCCTGTAAGATTTGCGGGTAAAGATCTGGGCTGTTATTGAAACTGACAACGATGCCTCTAGCAGGCTTAATCTCTACCTGACTTGCTTCATAATGGATCTTTGTAATGCGGCGATCGAGGTCATAAAAAGAGGCTGTGCAGCAGGTTAACGTCAACTCTGTCATTAACTCCTGCACAGCAGTTTGCAGAATTTGGTTTTCATCTAAACTCTCGCGTACTTTATCCGTAATGCGATTGAGCATCGCTTCAAACTTAAGCAATTGATTGAGTTGGGCTGTTCGCTCCTCAACCTGTTGCTCTAGCACCTCGTTAAACGCTTGCACTTGCTGATAGAGCTGTTGTAGCTGCTGTGTTTGTGCCTCTAGCTTACGGTCTTGCAAAAAACTTTGAATGGGAGCATGTCACCCTTTTAGAGAGAATAATCCATTGAGGTAAGCAGTCCGGTGTGCCAAGAGTTGCGGCACATTTTCTGCTTTCCACTGAGCACCCGATATTTGTATGCGACGGTCAATCTGCTTAATCGCAGATTCAA
>DATNPL010000046.1:0-58815 GCA_036703255.1 Coleofasciculaceae cyanobacterium | reverse complement strand
TATTCATTCAACGCATGATAGAGGCGGGAAGTAGGTGCCATTGATTTTGCCGATTTGTGTGGTAACTTTCAGCTTAAACCAGGCTCTGCTTCCCTCCTGGCTTTCGTTTCATCTCCCAATACTTTTGTCAGTCAAGCAGGGAGGCAGAGTGTAAATGTTAGCAGAGTTACGAAGCCTGCATAGCCCTGATCTGCTTGATTTAGAGTTTTCAACTCCAGAAAACCCAGAGAATTTTTGTATATTAGTTCAGGCGATGATCGGCTCTAAAGATGCAGAAGGAGAAGAGTCGTTTGATTTTTTGGTATGTACGCCTCAGTGGATCGGGAACTATGTAGCCAGTAACAAGGCTCTTTTTGGAAGACACTATTTAGTTATCAATCATTATGACTTTGAAACAATCTGAAATGCCATAGATGAAAGATTTGAATTAGCCAACAGAAGTTCATGGAGAGAGATAGGCTCTTATCTAAATAAATATGGACAGTGGGAATTTGATGATTATGTAGATTTTTAGTTTGATGCTTAGCTCGATTTTCTATATTGACTGAAACCTAGAAACAACACAGTTAGAGGCAGTCTCATTGAGTCTGAAGAATCTTGCTTTTGCCAATCAGTACCGCAGCGATCGCCACAACTTAGTAGAAGATTTTTACATTCCTTGCTTAGAGCGATCGCTCATCTATGATCGTGCGGTCGGCTTCTTTTCCAGTTCTTCTCTGGCGGCAGCAGCTAAGGGCGTAACCGCACTGATTCAGGGAGGCGGTAAAATGCGGCTGATTGCCTCGCCTCACCTGTCGCAGGACGATGCCGAGGCGATCGCCCAAGGTCTGAAACAGCGAGAAGCCGTGATCACAGCCGCTTTGCTGCAAGAACTGGAGCAGCCAGAACCAACCGCTAGCGATCGGCTGAGCTATCTGGCATGGCTGTTGAGCAAAGGGCTGTTAGAAATCAAGCTGGCGGTGCATCAAGACCCCTACCAGCGCGGAATTTACCATGAAAAGCTGGGAATTTTTAGAGACGCAGATAACAATATCGTCGTTTTCACAGGGTCAGCCAATGAGAGTGCCAGCGGGCTGATCGGCAACTTTGAGTGTGTGGATGTGTTTCGCTCTTGGCGATCGGGGGATGATGAGCGGGTTGCTGAGAAACTTGACGACTTTCAATGCCTCTGGGAAAACCAGACTCCGACCCTGGAGGTTTTAGAATTTCCAGAAGCAGCAAGGCGATCGCTCCTGCGGCTGTGCCCCAGTCAGGCTCCGGTGGGGGAGGGAGGAAATGCTGAGGTTGTGAGGGGGCGGGGAGGTAAGGGAGTAGGCAAAGTAAAAGAAAGTTCTCCCCATTCCTCTACTCCCTCATCCCCCATCCCTTCTCCTCATCCCTCTACCCCTTCATCCCCTCAAGGTATCCCCATCCTTCCCCCAACCCTGCACCTCCGCCCTTACCAGCAGGAAGCGATCGCCAATTGGTTTGCCAACAAGGGACGAGGCACGCTGAAAATGGCAACCGGGAGCGGTAAGACCATTACCGCACTAGCGATCGCGGCGGAACTCTATCGAAAAAGTGCGCAGCAAAATAAACCGCTCCAGGGATTGCTGATTGTCTGTCCCTATCGGCATTTGGTGACGCAGTGGGCAGCAGAAGCGCGTAAGTTTGGACTACAGCCAATTCTGGCCTTTGACACGGTGCAAAGCTGGCAAGGAGAACTGCAATCGCAGCTTCTCGCAGTCCTTTCCGGCAATCAACAGTTCGTCACGGTGATCACGACCAATGCCACGTTAATTCGAGACAGTCTTCAGTCTCAACTGCAATTTTTTCCAAAGCGATCGCTGATCATTGGCGATGAAGCCCATAACTTAGGCGCAACCCGTTTAGAGTCAAGCCTGCCCTCAGAAATCAAGCTGCGTTTAGCACTCTCTGCCACCCCCGAACGCTACTTTGATGAGCAAGGCACAGAGCGGTTGTTTGAGTACTTTGGTTCGGTCTTGCAGCCAGAGTTTACGTTGAAAGATGCGATCGCCGCTAAAGCGTTGGTTCCTTATCTCTACTATCCAGTCTTAGTAGAATTGACGGAACCTGAAATTGAACGGTATGAGAAACTCACCAATCGAATTGGTCAGGCAATGGGGATGGGCAGGGATGCAGATGACAACGAGTTGCTAACGGCGCTGCTGATGCAGCGGTCACGACTTGTGGGAGCAGCAGCTAACAAGCTCAATGCGCTGCGGAACATTATGTCCAACCGTCTGCAAACCAACCACACCTTGTTTTACTGCGGCGATGGATCAGTCGAGGATGAAGTCACCGAAGAGAGCGATCGCCAGATTACGGCGGTGATGAGTCTACTTCAAGATGAGTTGAACTATGGAGTCAAATCCTACACAGCCGAAACTAGCCTGGAAGAACGGGAAGAACTGCGCTACCAATTCATAGAGGGAATTTTGCAGGGGCTAGTTGCTATTCGCTGCTTAGATGAAGGGGTCGATATTCCGGCCATTCAGACGGCAGTGATTTTAGCCAGCAGCAGCAATCCTCGACAGTTTGTGCAAAGACGAGGGCGAATTCTGCGCTCTAGCCCAGGCAAGGAGAGGGCGGAATTGTTTGACATGATTGTTATCCCCCCTGACTTGGGACGGGAAGCCTGGAGAATCGAACGAAATTTGCTCCGCAAGGAGTTGCAGCGATTTGTTGAGTTTGCTGATCTAGCGATTAATAGTGGTTCTGCCAGAAAAATTCTTTTGCCGCTACAAGAAAAATATCAACTGTTAGAACTTTAAAGAGGTGAGAATATGGAAAGTTTTAATACATCAAAAAATCAGCGACCCCGCCGCAAGCGGACGGGGTATGCAACCCGTTTTGCTCGTCAGCCAATGGCTGACATTGCAAGCTTGAAGTTTCGCCGCAGAGCGGCGGGGAATTGACCCCTGCTAGATTAAACAGCGGCTGAAGTTACCTGATTTGAAGCAAAAGATAAAGAAGGGGATATGTTTGGTGAGATGTTTGAAGCATTGATCGGAGCAATCTACCTGGAAAGCGATCGCAGTTTTTCAGTTACCTACGATTGGTTTCAAACGCAATGTAGCAGAGTAACTCAAGAAAAACTAGCTCCATTTAGAGAGTCAATTTAGAGAGGCAAAAGAAGATTAAAACCGGGAAGGATATCTTCACCCGATAAACGGATTGGGAAGGCAAACACCTCCACAGCTTGACCCGCACGATAAATTTCAACTTGCGCATCCTGCGGATTAATCAACCAACCCAAACGCAACCCGCTATTGAGATATTCCTCCATCTTGTCTTGTAACGGTTTAAGCAAGTCTGTCCGCGATCGCAGCTCAATCACAAAATCTGGACAAATTGGTAGAAAACCATCTTGTTCTGCGGGCGTCAAGGCATCCCATCGATCGTCCCTCACCCATGCCACATCTGGAGAGCGGTCGCCTCCTTGGGGCAGCTTAAAAATTGTTGAAGAGCTAAACACTTGCCCGAGCTGAGTTTGCTCATTCCATCCCCACACACGACTGATCAAGCTAGCTTCTCGATTGCCGCTTTTTCCGCCTACGGGTGGCATAATGACCAGATCTCCCTGAGCCGTGCGCTCAAGCGGCAGATCTCGGTTTGCTTGACAGAGTTTGTAAAACTGCTCATCGGTAAGATTGACTGCATCAAGGCTTAAAATAACAGGCATCATAGAGTTTAAAGCCTCTCTACGCTGGAAATACCTCTCATTATTGCCTACGGATACTGTCTATGGATTCCAAGTTAGAAAATGATATTGAAGAACCGATTACAAGTGCGCCGCCAGAAGTGGCAAAAATTATTCGAGAGGTGATTCGAGTAGAGAAAGAAAACCTACACTCAGATAGACCCAAAGGCGTAAAAGCCGATATTCTTCAGATCATTAAGGATGCAGTGCGATGAAGCTCCTCTCGATCAAGCTGTTCAATTTCCGTCAGTTTTGGGGAGAAGTGGCGATCGACCTAGCAGGACAGTCCGGTCAGAGCATCACGGTGATTCATGGCAATAATGGGGCAGGCAAAACGACGCTGCTCAATGCCTTTACCTGGGTGCTGTATGGGCAGCATACGGCAGCTTTTGCTGCCCCAGAGCAGCACATCAATAAACGCGCGATCGCCCAAACTACTCCAGGCAGCCGTGTCGATTGCTGGGCTGAGCTAATGTTTGAGCATAATGGCAATCGCTACCGTGCCCGTCGCTCCTGCTACCTCGAAAAACCACCCGCCTACTCACCTACTGCCGATCTGAGCGAACAGCCCGGGGAACTCGTGCTTCAGATTAACAACAAACTGGTCGAGTCTCCAGAGATTCCAGAGGACAAAATTGGGCAGGTTTTGCCGGAGAGTTTGCATCGCTATTTCTTCTTTGATGGAGAACGGATCGATCGCATTGTCAAATCAGAAAACAAATCGGAGATTTCTAAAGCAATTCGGACGCTGTTGAGTGTGGAAGTGCTGGATCGAGCCATTAACCACCTCAAAGAAGCCCTGCGATCGCTCAATCGGGAGCTGGCAGAAATTGGCGATCCTGAAACAAAGCGTCTGGTCAAAGAGAAAGAAGACCTGATTGAGGAAAAGGCTGACCTAGAAGCAGGGCGAGATGAAATTGCCACCGAGATTGACGCTTTTGAGGAGCAGAAGCAGAAAGTAACGGCTCAGTTGCGCCAACTGGATCAAATTGGGCAGATTCAGCAGCGGCGGGATGATCTGAGGCAGCAGGCAGAGGATATCCAGGCGCAGCTCGATCGCAGTGAAGACAAACTGCGACGAACGATTTCGGCACGAGGATACATGGTGTTTCTCACGGATGCGATCGCCCAGTTTCGCAGCCTCGCCGATGATTTGCGGCAGCGCGGAGAACTGCCTGCTGGCATTAAACAGCAGTTTGTCGAAGACCTGCTGCAAGAGGGTTCTTGCATTTGCGGCACCGAGCTAAAGCGGGGCACACAGGCTCGGAAACAGGTCGAATCTTGGCTCGATCGCTCTGGAATTCAGCAGGTGGAGGAAGCCGTGCTGCAAATGGGGGGCGAGGTCAACAGCATTGAGCGGCAGATCCCAGAATTTTGGGCAGAGGTGGAGCAAGAGCAGGGCAGCATAGAGAATTTGCAGCGGCTGCTGGCGACATTAGAGCATCAGATTGACGATATTCGGGAGCAGCTCAAAGGCAGTGAGGATGTGAATGTCAGCGGTCTGGAACAGCGACTGGAAGACATTGAAGAAAAGATTATTGACCTGCATCGAGAAGACGAAACGACATTGCGGGAGATTGAAGATTGTGATGCGGCGATCGCAGATCTGAGTAAACAAATTAAAGAACTGAAGGCGAAGGGCAAACAGCAGGCGCTGATTCAGCGGCAGATCAAGGCAACAGATGATGCGATTAATCGGATTGGGCAAGTGCGATCGCGCATCGATCGCGTCTTTCGGATCAAGCTAGAAGAAAAAATCAGAGAGATCTTCCGCAAAGTGTCCTTTAAAACGCAGGTGCCGAAGCTGACGGAGAACTATGAACTGGTGCTGGTCGAAAATTTGACCGATGGCGAAAGTATCGTTGCGCCTTCGACTGGGGAAAACCAGATTCTCAGCCTGTCGTTTATCGGCAGCATCATTGATCGGGTGCGCTACTGGAGTAAAAAACATGCGCTGATTGGGCTGGACAGCAGCAGTTTCCCGATCGTCATGGATTCGCCATTTGGCACGCTGGATGAGAACTATCGACGGCAGATTGCTCACCTGATCCCAACCTTGGCGGATCAGCTAGTGGTGCTGGCAACCAAGACGCAATGGCGCGGCGAGGTGGAAACAGAGATGGAGCCATACATTGGCAAGGAATATGTGCTGGTGTTTAATTCAGCAAAGCCAGACTGTCAGCCAGAGTCGATCGCCTTGAAGGGTGTCGCCTACCCGCTAGTCCGGCAAAGCCCCAATGAGTTTGAGTGGACGGAGGTGATTGAGGTCAACAGAGCATGAAAACGGATACGCTCTTCCATCGCCTATTTCAACGTTCACCCAGCCTATTTTTTGAGTTGATTGGCCAACCGGAGAGTGAAGCTGGCAATTACGAGTTTCGATCGGTCGAAAATAAGCAAACGTCTTTTCGGATTGATGGGGTGTTGTTGCCGACGGGAGACTCAGCCGATCGCCCAGTGTATTTCAGTGAGGTGCAGTTCCAGAAAGACCAGCAGCTTTATCATCGCTTCTTTGCAGAACTCTTTCTATATTTGGCACAAAATCCCAAAACTTACGATTGGCAGGGAAGCTTGATCTATCCCGATCGCACTCTGGAACCAGAACAAACCAGATTGCATCAGCTTCTATTGGATAGCCCCAAAGTCAGGCGAGTTTATTTGAATGAGTTGGGTGAGATGAACAGCCTACCTTTGGGCATGGGCATCGTTAAGCTGATCATTGAGCCAGAGCAGACTGCCATAGCGCAAGCAAGGCAGTTGATTCAACGGGCGAGACAAGAAGAAGTGAGGGATCTTTCTCGTCAAGCGATCGTTGAGTTGGTTGAGACTATCATTGTATATAAGTTCAATGTTTTGAGCCGGGAGGAAATTGAGGCAATGATAGGACTTAGCGATTTGAAGCGAAGCAAAGTTTATCAAGAAGCTCTGCAAGAAGGGCGGCAAGAAGGACGACAAGAAGGACAAAGAGAGGTGATTGAGAGTGTGCTCAGGGCAAGATTTGGGGAACTAGATGAGGCGTTGGCTGCAATTGTTGAGCCGCTGCTGATTTTGACTCCTGCCGAGTCTACTCCCTTGCTGTTAAACCGATCGCGTGAGGAGTTGATTGCCCAGTTTGCTCCTTAAGGGCGATCGCCTTAGCACTATTGTTATAAGGCTTGAGGCTAAAAAGTATCTATAAAAACCTATATTTCTCTTGCAAAAATTAGATCGCGGCGATAGAAATGGGTTTGAAGGAGGGTTGAGGGGCAAACGAGTAGAAATTTTTGCGATCGCTGCCAAATATGGAGCTTCAAATATCCGCATGTTTAGCTCTGTGGCGAGTGGAGACGATCGCCCCAATGGCGACATCGATTTTTTGATGGAGCTTGAACTAGAGAGAAGCTTACTGGATCAGATTGCACTGATACAGGATTTAGAAGAATTGTTGGGTTATTCTTGAGCAGGATTTGCCTGAGCTAAAAGATAAGTTTGAAGCAATCCTGAAAAAGATAAAGCAAGACGAGTCAAAACCTTGAGTGCTTTAAATGCTATAACGAACTGGATAGTTTCTCTACCCTTCAGATATGCCTCTAGCCAGGGTTCAAATCTCTCAAGATAAAGCGGAATTCGTCAAAGCTCTGAGAGCCAAGGAAGACGGAACAGGTCTGTTTTTAACCTATGCCGATATCTTGACTTTTGCTGCGGTTCTGGGCTTCCAACAGAAGAGAAAAGTTCCTTTAGGAAAGTATTCTAGAAAAGATCCTGATGCAGTATTGCAGGAACAATTTAGAGATCGTTCAATCATTGATTTAATTGCAGTTGCTGAAATGCATGATTCCAAAATTCTGACTGCTGATCAAGACACGGATCTGAAGCGAGTAGAAATATTTCAAGAGTATGCCAATGGTGGGCTTGAGCTTCTGAGCAAAGAGCTATATGGCATTAAGCAGCCTTTAGAGCGTATGCTGCTGATTTTATATTCTGAGCGGCATAGACAAACGTCTGACACAGAAGAGTTTGATTTAGATCAGCTATTTTGATATGTCTCATGATCAATATCAAAAAGCAAGACGAGACATTGAAGCATAAGCTTCTGAATCATCAACATACCGACTTCTGAACTTTGCTGATTAAGGAATCAGGAGGCGTAGCCTCCTGATTCCTTAATCAATTGCAGATAAATCTATCCCACAGGCTGAGCCGCATCATGCTGTGGATGCAGCGCCTTACCCACTTGCAGGCTGGCATAGAGACGATTCAAGGCATTGGTGTAGGCCAGTGCCGAAGCCACAATAATATCGGTATTGGCCGCATGACCTGAAAAAATCACATCCTCGTGTTTCAGGCGAATTGTGACTTCTCCCAGCGCATCAATGCCCTGGGTCACCGACTGTACCGAAAACTCAATCAGCTGATTCGGAATATCAATCACGCGATTGATCGCTCGGTAGACCGCATCCACAGGGCCTGTACCGATCGCCGCATCGGTCAGTTCTTCGCCTTCAGGTGTGCGTAGGGTGACGGTAGCGGTAGGTCGCGCATGATCGCCACAGGATACCTGAATATGTTCTAACCGGAACAGCTCGGGAGCCTGCTGCGTTTCATCATTGACGATCGCCTCCAGATCCCAGTCCGTAATTTCTTTCTTCTTATCCGCCATGTCTTTAAACCGCAGGAAGGCGCGATTTAGCTCCTGATCGGCCAGATCAAAGCCCAGTTCCTTCAGGCGTACCCGGAAAGCGTTGCGTCCCGACAGCTTGCCCAAAACAATCTGGTTGTCGTTCAGCCCAATCGACTGAGCATCCATAATTTCGTAGGTCAGCTTATGCTTCAGCACGCCGTCTTGGTGAATTCCCGACTCATGGGAAAAGGCGTTGGCACCCACGATCGCCTTATTCGGCTGCACCAGCATCCCCGTTAGATTCGACACCAGGCGCGACGTCTTGTAGATTTGGCGCGTGTCGATCTGGGTTAGCGGTGCTTCTGAATCGACCGGACGACCCAAAAACGGATTAAAATACTGCCGCCGCACATGCAGCGCCATCACCAGCTCTTCCAGTGCCGCATTGCCTGCCCGTTCGCCAATGCCGTTGATCGTGCATTCTAGCTGTCTTGCTCCATTCTTCACGGCTTCCAAGAAGTTCGCGACGGCCAGACCCAAATCGTTATGCCCATGTACCGAAATAATCGCCTGATCGATATTCGGCACGTTCTCTTTAATGCCTTTAATGATTGCTCCAAATTCGGCAGGTGTGGTATAGCCTACGGTATCAGGAATGTTAACCGTTGTGGCTCCAGCCGCGATCGCCGCTTCTAACACCTGATAGAGAAATTCTGGATCAGAGCGTCCGGCATCTTCAGGCGAAAATTCAACATCCTGAACGAAGCTCTTGGCATAGGCCACCATCTCCGGCGCAATTTCCAAGACTTCTCGGCGCGTTTTTTTCAGCTTATATTCCAGGTGGATATCCGAGGTGGCAATAAAGGTGTGAATCCGAGGCTTGGCGGCAGCAGACACGGCCCTAGCAGCCGTCTCAATATCCGATCGCGTCGCACGAGCCAAACCACAAATGGTTGGGCCATCTTCGGTGCCTACCTGCTGGGCAATTTTGCTAACGGCCTCAAAGTCGCCAGGGCTAGCAAAGGGGAACCCAGCCTCAATGATGTCTACTCCCAAACGCGCCAGTTGACGGGCGATCGTCAGTTTCTCGTCCACGTTGAGGGTGGCTCCGGGTGACTGCTCGCCATCCCGCAGGGTTGTGTCGAAAATGATAATCCGGTCAGTCTGCGATCCAGGTTGGGGTTGAACGCTCATAAGTTGAAGACAAAATAAGGGAAGCGAAAAACTGTAGCAATAATAGCTATTTTAGAGGCTGGCTTGGCAATCGGTGGCGATCGAGGGTGAATTATCAGCTTTCCGTGACAGGGCAGGCGAAAGCAACGTTTCTTGTCAAAAATCTCAACATTTCTCTGGGCTAAATTGGGGTTAGCAAGGAGCGTTGGCAGGGAGCGCTCCATCCCTCTCTTCAACAAACTCTTCAACAAAAATTAATCCCTGTTAAACCCAGCCAGTAACCCACGCCAAAATTCATTCTCTAGAAAGTAGCGAGAAAGTCCCTTTGTCTGGATAAGATGGCTGCATATCTGCCGCGTTTAGATTTGGTAGGGCTAGTCTTATGCAGGGTTCACTTTCTTCAAAATCTCAAGACGACGCTCAGGTAGAGACTGCCCGGTCTGAACAGTTTCGTCTGCTGCAAAAGCAGTTACGCGATCGCTGGCAAGCCGATGGCGAAGATGATTCCGATATCTTGATTGTGCCGTCGCTCAGCTTAGACCAGGGCGAACTGCGCAAAGTCAAAGGGGTACACCACTATGAAGAACGCCTGCTGTTTTCGCTCATCCGGCTCCAGAATCCGCGTGCCCGACTGATCTACATCACCTCGCAGCCCATTCACCCCAGCGTCATCGACTATTATCTCCAGCTTTTACCCGGCGTTCCCTTTTCCCATGCCCGCGATCGCCTGCTGCTGTTTTGCGCCTACGATGCCTCGTTAAAGCCCTTAAGCCAGAAGATTTTGGAACGACCCCGGCTAATGGCGCGCTTGCGGAACGCCATGCGGAGCGATCGGGCTTACATGACCTGCTACAACGCCACGCCGCTAGAGCGGGCGCTGTCCGTTCAGCTCAATATTCCGCTCTTGGCGGTCGATCCCGATTTGCTCTATTGGGGAACCAAGAGCGGCAGTCGTGAAATCTTTCAAACCTCAAAAGTGCCTTGCCCCGATGGCAGCGATCTGGTGTGGAATGCCGCAGATCTGGCGGTGGCGGCAGCAGAGCTGTGGGAGAGAAATCCTCATCTCAAACGGATCGTCGTTAAGCTCAACGAAGGCTTTTCAGGAGGCGGTAACGCCATTCTCAACCTCAAGCCACTCCAGTCCGTCGCGCCCGGTCTAGCCTCTTCCCCAGAGCGGGTGGCAGCCATTACCGATCGCTTTGCCTTTCTCAGTTTCCAAACTGACACCGAAACCTGGGAGAACTTTGGCAGCCGCATTCCTGAACTAGGGGCGATCGTCGAAGCTTTTATCGAAGGCGAAGAAAAGCGATCGCCCAGTGTTCAGGGCAAAATTACGCCAGCAGGCGAAGTTGAAATTCTCTCGACCCACGACCAAATTTTGGGAGGCCCCGACGGACAGGTCTTTTTGGGCTGTCATTTTCCAGCCGACGAAGCCTATCGTGTGCGGCTCCATCGGTTTGGCATGCAGGTGGGTGAGGCGTTAGCGGCCAAAGGCGCACTCGAACGCTTTAGTCTCGACTTTATTGCCGTGCGTCAGCCTGCGCCCACAGCCGATGCTCCTGAAGATTGGGATATTCAGGCGATCGAAATCAATTTGCGCAAGGGCGGCACCACCCATCCCTTTATGACGCTGAAACTGCTCACGCATGGGCGCTATGATTTTGCCACCGGAACCTTCTACAACCAGGAAGGTAAGCCCAAATACTACGTCGCCACGGACAACCTACAAAAAGATGCCTACAAAGGACTTAGCCCCCGTGACCTGATGGATATCATTGCTCAACATAACCTGCACTTTAATAGCAATACTGAAACAGGCACCGTCTTTCATCTGATTGGCTGTCTTTCAGAGTTTGGCAAACTGGGGCTAACCAGCATTGGCAATTCGCCCCAAGAAGCCGAAATCATTTACCAAAAGGTGATTCAAGCGCTAGATCAAGAAACTCGCAATGGACAGGCAACTCCCCTCACGCCTACTTTTCCCAGCACCTGGAATGGGCATTGAGTAGATGTTTAATTGCTGCCTCTGTTACGCGGCTCCGTGTGACGATTCACGTCTTGAAAAAGCATTTATGTAAGCAGTCTCAGTCAATTGGCTGAGATTATTCAGTAAAACACTGAGCAGTAATGCAACTTTTAGCACATGGCGCAGCGTGTGCGATCGGCTCTGCCTGGGTACTTTAGATCTTGGGTCGGCATTGCAATTTCAAGGTTAGATTTATTCTGAACAGGTGAACCGCACCTTTTCTCATAAGTTCAGCTTCAGATTGAGCAGAACCGATTCCCAGTCGGGTGTTCGGTTTTATGTCGCTTTAGAGCAAACTTCATGCTTAATCATTTTGCACCCTTAACGAGCTATCTTTCTTGGCTGATGACAGGTGAAAACCTGTTGATTGCTGGTTGCTATATGGCGATCGGAATGACGATCGCCAAAGGGATTTGGCGTAATCGAGCAGCGGGAATTAGTCCAGTCATTGTGTCAGTTTCGGCCATATTCTTTAGTTGCGCGCTAGGGCACGGATTGCATGTCTTAGAAATGCTGCAATGGAGTGATTTACTCTTCTGGCAAACCGCAGCAGACTTAATAACTGTGCTAGTTGCCCTCAGATTTCTCAGCTTCTATGAAAGTTTTGATGTATTAGCTCAAATTAGCCAAATTGTAGCTTCTAAAGTTCAGCTAGAGTCGCAGAATAAGGAACTTCAGCAAGTTATTACTCAACTTAAGGACACCCAAATTCAGCTTGTACAAGCTGAAAAAATGTCGAGTTTAGGACAATTGGTTGCAGGCATTGCCCATGAGGTGAACAATCCCGTTAACTTTATTTATGGCAATCTTTCCCATGTCAAAGATCATGTCAGCGATCTCCTGAGCGTTGTCGCACTGTATCAGAAGCATTATCCGACTCCCGCAGATGAAATTCAAATTAAGATAGCCGACACTGATTTAGAGTTTGTCCAGACGGATCTCCACAAAGTTCTAGATTCTATGCAGACGGGCACCCAACGCATTCGTCAAGTTGTCCTTTCTCTGCGTAATTTTTCCCGCATTGATGAATCTGCATTTAAGGCTGTAGATATTCATGAAGGCATTGAGAGCGCCTTGCTGATTTTGCATCATCGCCTGAAGGAAAAGCCAAAGCTTCCAGCCATTCAGGTCATTCGAGACTATGGTGACCTGCCGCTAATAGAGTGCTATCCCAGCCAGCTCAATCAGGTGTTAATGAATATTCTGACCAATGCCGTGGATGCCCTCGAAGAATTTAATGCCGATCGCACCTATGAAGCCATCACAGAGCAGCCTAGCTGGATTAAAATTCAAACCACTTTGATCGATCGCTATTCTATCCAGATTTCGATCGCTGACAATGGTCTTGGCATTCCTGAGCCGATTAAACAACAGATTTTTAATCCGTTTTTTACCACTAAGCCTATCGGCATGGGCACCGGAATGGGCATGTCCATCAGCTACCAAATCATTACTGAAAAACATCAGGGTAAGTTAGAGTGCTTCTCAACACCCGGCAAAGGTACAGAATTTATCATGCAAATTCCAATACGGCAGTTAACCCCAAAAGTTAAACAATAGCTGTACTCACAAAAATCTCCTAAGGATCGCACACAAAATAAAACCGAATAGTTTTTTGGAGGTGCCGCGCTCTGCGCGGCACTTCCAAAAAACTATTCCAGACTAATTAATTTGTCATCCTAAGCGAGAAGTTAGGACGGTGTTTCATGGGTTTCATAGGCGGCCACAATCCGCTGCACCAGAGGATGCCGCACCACATCCGCCTTAGAAAGATGACAGAAAGCAATGCCCTCAACGTTGCGGAGAATCTTTTGCGCCACCGATAGCCCCGACTGCTGATAGGCCGGTAAATCAGTCTGGGTAATGTCACCCGTCACCACCATGCGCGATTGAAACCCCAGACGCGTCAGCACCATTTTCATCTGGGCAGGCGTGGTGTTTTGGGCTTCATCTAGAATGACAAAGGCGTTGTTGAGGGTGCGGCCTCGCATATAGGCGATCGGCGCGACTTCTACAATGCCCCGTTCCATCAAGTTCGCAATTTTCTCAGGGTCAACCAACTCGTGCAGCGCATCGTAAAGCGGACGTAGGTAAGGGTTGACCTTCTGCTGCAAATCTCCTGGCAAAAATCCTAGCTTCTCACCCGCCTCAACCGCAGGGCGCGTCAAAATCAGCCGCTCATACTGGTTCGCCAGCAAAGCCTGTACGGCCACCATCGTCGCCAAAAAAGTCTTCCCGGTTCCGGCTGGGCCAATGCAGAAAGTCAGGTCATGAGTCCGAATCGACTCGACATAGCTGCGCTGCCGGAAGGTCTTGGCGCGAATATCTTCGCCCCGACGGGTGCGGACAATCACATCTTGCTGAATCTGACGCAGCTCCTCTTGGCGATCGCTATTCAAGGCATGGCGTGCCGTCAAAATATCGGCAGCATCAATGCGCTTACCCTGACTCCAATATGGTTCTAGCGATCGCACCAAGCGCTCGACGAGGGCAACCTGAGCCTCTGTGCCTGCAACCACCAAGGACTGCCCACGCAAAACGATCGTTGCGCCTGTTTGCTGGGCAAGCTGTTTGAGGTTTTCTTCCCGCTCACCCGCAATGGCGATCGCGCTTTCAGGGGTGGGGAGTTCGATGCTTAAATTTGTTCCCATGCAGTGGCTATGGGGAGGCGATAAGGGGAGTAGAGAATAGTGGAAATAAATCTCATCGAGGTTGAGAACGAATGGGGCGAGGCGGCGGAACGCGAGGTGGCGCAGCTCTTTCTTCGACAGGTTCCCGGTCAGTTGAAGAGCTGCCAAACACCTCAAGGTGCGCCATTTTGCCTGCCGACTGAGCCACAGCTTGCAGCACGGTGCGAATCGCCTGAATATTGCGCCCCCCTCGACCAAAGACACGCCCTTTGTCTTCACCTTCAAAGGCTACGCGCACTAGCACCCGCGAGGTACGCGGCGAAATCTCGCAGTCCACGCGCAGAGAGTCAGGCGACTCTAAAAAAGGCAAAACCAAGAAGCGCACTAGCCCAGCATAATCTGGGCTATTTACGGCTTCGGCAGGTGTAGAGGGAATTTGATCTGGCACAGTTGACATTCAGTTGATGACATCAAACTTCTGAAAGCCCCTGATCAAGGCTAGTCCTCAAGCAGTGGGGGTCACTTCGGCAGCCGCAGTTTCATAAACGTTGGCTTTCTCTAGCAGCCGACGGACGGTTTTGGTAGGCTGTGCGCCCTGCTCTAGCCGCTTTTGCGTCGCAGGTACATTCACCTTTAGCTCGTCTGTTCTGGGATTGTAGAAACCTAGCTCTTCTAGAGGGCGACCATCGCGGCGAGTATCGCTATTCATCGCCACAATCCGATAGCTAGCCTCAAATTTCTTGCCAAATCGCTTTAAGCGTATCTTAATCATGCTTGAAAATCTTACTCCTGTGAGTTCCTGTAAGGGTGAGGCTTTTGGCGAAGCTGAATTCAATAGGAATTGAATCCGATTCAACGGCCTTGCAGCCTACTTTTGGCTCCAAGAACCTTGGCTCCAAAGTTAAAATCATATCACCTATTTTAGCAAGCTGTTAACCCCTATGCCGTGAGTTTGTCAACTCATCTGGCAGGCCACCGGAGGGGTTATGGGGTGGATGAGAGTTTCCCCTCTACCCATTTACCCCTCCAGTATTCATCTGAGGCTCAATTACAGTGATAGAGCTGATACTCATAGCCGCTCGTATAGGTTTTGGGCTGAGAATCTAGCTGACAGCGCCGTTCATCCAGATCTACAGGAGCATGGAAATTAACCAACCATAGATCGATCGGGTCAGAGCGCTGCGCCAGAGCTTGTCGAAGCGTTGAGGTGGCTACACAGTCAGCAGTGCAGGGGTTTTGTGGCTCGTGAGCTAGTAAAAACTGAGGAGAATTCGATCGCCCTTCCTGTAAAAACTGCCAGCCAATTCCCATGATTTCGCCCGTTTGCACCAGCGTATTTTGCGTTGTTGCAATCAGTATAGGGGCTTGCGATCGCGCTGCCATCAGGGGCACCAGACTATCGGGGCGATAGTATTTGCGATAGCCCAGGTTGTTGACCACCGTGAGGCTGCTGAGCAGTCCCAACACCAGCACTAATCCCACAGTGCGCTTCGTTTTGCCCGTCCAGAGGGCTGCCAAACTGGTGCCCAGCAGCAAAATCACGGCAGGGAAATAGACAAAGCTGTAGCGGGCACCGCGCGTGATGTCGGCGCGCAACCCATAGCTAATGAAGAAAAAGAGGGCGATCGCGCCTAACACCACACTAACCATGAGTTGAACGCTGGCTCCCGTCTGCGGTGCGGCGAACTGCTGCCGTAACCCTCGCCAAAGCTGCGGCACCACCCAGAGGATAAACAGCACCATGATTGTGCCTGCGGCGATCGCTACTGGCAGATCATCTGATTCAAGCGGTAGCAACACTAGCATCGTCACCCAGGCGGCTAGAGATTGAGCCAGCGGATTGACCAGATCGAGCCAGTTAAACGGTTGAACATTCTGAATCCATTGGGTGATTTCGCGGCTGCGAATCTCTTGCAGGATGGGTAGCCAAATGGCACTAGCGATCGCAGTCCCCAGCACCACAGCATAGAGACTCCGCCAAGACGAGGAGAGCAGCACGCTTTGATCGGATCGAGCCTGACCGATCGCCAGCCCGATCAACGCCAAGGCCATAGCGCTAAGGCTCAAGATAAAGAAGTAGTGGGTGGCAATGCCCAAACCGTTGACGATTATCCACAACCCCACAAGCCATCCTGGTAAGGGGCGATGGTGCAAAATTTGCCGCCCTGCCACCACTAAGCAGCCCAAAGACGCAATCACCCATAGGATGCCAAGAGTGTAGTGGCGGGCTTCTTGTGCCAGATAAACCCCAAAAGGAGAGACGGCCATAACGGCTGCGGTCAGGTGGCTGGCGAGGGGCGATCGCAACATCAGCCAACTCAAGCCAAAAGAGGCCGGAATTGCCGCAACTCCTAATAGTGCCGGGAGCGATCGCGCTAGACCCAACGAAACCAGCCCTGTCTGACCGGAAAATAGCTGTAGCCAAGCATTAGCCAAGAGGAAATAGAGCGGCGGATGCACATCTTCGGCAAACAGATATTGCGTCACGGCACTGCTGCCTTGGGGTGGAAGCTGGAGCGGCTGCATCAGGATATCTAGGGCGATCGCCCGATCGAGCGGCACTGTCTCAAAGCTATGCCCCAGGCTAAATACCAGTGTGGCAAATTCATCTGTCCAGGGAGGTTTGGCGGTCAGGTGGGTTAACCGCACTGCGGCACCGATGCCAATCCACAGCAGCAGCAGGCAGGGCTGAAACCAGGCTGTCTGAACCAAGTTTTGTTTCATGGATGGAATGGATTATGACGATCGCGATTCTTTAACTCAACTGAGTCGCAGAATCACAGGTAGTATACGGGAAAGCGATCGGGCAGTTCGATCGACTGATGCATTTCACCCGCTCTGACAACGCTCTAGGCACAGCGTTCCAAGGCAAGTCTGACCGTCAAATTTGCTGCTCTAAAGTTCATGTCTCTCTGACGCGCCAAGTTTGGGCAGGGGCGATCGCGCTTTCACGAAAATTCCTCCGCGATGTGGCGGATCGAGAAAACACGGGAATTCTGAGGCAAGCGCCCGTGAAGAGGCTTCAAAGAATCCGTAAAAATTGCGTGACGTTCCGGCAGGGTCGGAGCGATCGCGTCATAACGGATAGAGGTACTGCTGAATTGGCCGCTCAAGGAGCAATGTACTTAATATGTCCGCTTGAAAAAGCATACAGGCTGGAAATCGATTTATGGCTTTCACCGAACCTTTTCATTCCGCTCATGTCAAGACGAACTACGTAGACCTAGTTCAAAAGCTAGATGATCTCCCCCCGCTTGCAGAGGAAGCTCTTGTCAGTGAAGTTTTTGTGAAATCTTTTCTAGAAGTTCTTGGCTTCAATGAACAGGAACGTTATCCACAATTTAGCACTGGACAGGGAAACGATACAGTCGATTTTGCAGCTCGGCAAAATACGGAAGATGATCTATTTCTTCGCTCCAGGGCCAATCCTGACTTGCTCATTGAGGTAAAAGGGCAAAACATTAGTTTAGAGAATGCTTCTTCATCTTACAGAACTACAGTAGCTCAACTCAAAAGATATTTACTTTCTCCCAATTGCAAAGCTACTCAATGGGGAATCATTACAAATTCACGGCGAATTCAGTTATTTCGTCGGCATGGAAAAGTAGTATTTCCCGCAACCTCAAATCTGTTGATCACAAAAGAAAACATTACCGATGTCGTTACACACATCCAATCTCTAATCAGAAATACCCCAAAATCCTTAACGGTTTGTGTTTACAACAATAAAGGTGGAGTTGGCAAGACAACAACAATTGTCAATCTTGCAGCCATTTTGAGAAGACACAATAAGAAGGTTCTACTTGTTGATTTTGACTCTCAGTCTGACTCAACACGATCGCTTAAATTACAGCTTGGAAAAGTTCATTTGTCAGATTGTCTTTTGGAAACAAACTTAGACATTCGCGATTCAATAGTACCTTTTAATGTTACTGACCGTAAGGGAAAAACTGCACACTTCTTTGATGTGATTCCCTCAGATCCAAAGCTCGAAAACTATACAGAAAGTGAAAATTCTGCAAAACTCCAAAGAAAGATCTTTCGATTACGTGATTTACTGCAAAAATTCACTAATGAATACGATTATATTCTGATTGATTGCCCCACACAATGGCTGTTCTTTAGTCAAAGCGGGCTTTGTGCTTCTGATGTTGTTCTGATTCCCACAAAGCACAACGGCCTAACTTCTTTGCACAATGCCGCTAGAGTGATCAAACAATTCATTCCTGAAATTCAGGAGGTCAGAAAAGATGGTGCGCCTATTGCACTTCCAATATTCTTTAATGGAGAGAGAATTACAGACCCATCACGGCATATCACTGATTCTGAGATCCAGAATATCATTGATCAAAATAGGGATTTAGAGCCGTATTTTTACCCGAAAACTAGAATGGGTAGAGTGGATAAGACTATCTTCCATATTCCCGCTTACTCAAGCGTAGCAGATGCAGCTTTCTCGCATGTTCCAGCAGTTGTTAAAAACAAGACCATTCTTGACCACTACGATCGACTAGCAAAGGAGTATTTCTTACATGGGTAAATATGACAGCATCGGAGAGTTAATGCATCTGCCTCTGGAGAGCATCAACGTTAACGAAGGAACTTACGAATCAGAATTTATAATTAATGCTGCTGCTGAAACGGTTCTTGCAACCGATGGCCGCAACTGGATTCCTGTAATTGTGCAAGAGGTGGGTAACTATCAATATGAGGTTGTTGCAAATCATTTCATATATGCAGTAATGCAACAAGCCAACTTAGAGCGAGTTTGGTGCATTATTATCGAGCCAGAATCTAAGCTCATTGAGCAAGCTAAAGTTTTAGCGAAAGAAATCACTCCGAAAATTAACCTTACAACTGCATCAGGAGATGCGATTCTAGCGGCGTTAAGACACTTGATTGCGGAACCATGTACTCCACTCAAAGGTGTTGATGTCAGTGTGGCAGCAAACCGAATTGAAGAAGCTGATCGCAGTCAGTGGATTGATTTTTCGCCTATTTTAAAATTAAAATGTGGCCTTACGAAGGGCAAGAAATTAGATGCATTGAGCAAGGTCTTTTTCATTACTCCGCCTCCACCTCTACCTCCTGCTCCAGCAATTATCAGTATTAAAAATGCCTCCAGAGACGAAATTTTCGATCGGCTGAATTATCTGGCATCTAATGGCATAGGTGATTTCAGTATGCTCGATTCTGAGCAGGTAGCAGGCACTCTCTTTGATGCTGTTAAAACCAAGTGGAAAAGCCTCACACCTATTACAAAGCTTGATTGCGGCATTGATACTGCAAAACTCAAAGCCCTTAAATCAGTCTTTAAACTCTGAAAGTTAAGGTAAGACGTATTAATTATGAGAAAATAAAGGCTGGTTTTAGGTGGTAGAAAGCGCAACTTGGATCAGCCTCCGCATCAGATAGCAACGCAGCAGCCTAGCGACTGGGCATGGCGCTTTTGGTATGCCGTGCCCCTCTATCCTTATGGCAAACGGCGCACCCTGCGAACCGAAGTCGTCAAAGACACGATCTGGACATTCGAGCAAATTCAGGGCATTCTCTACGTCGTCGTGCCTATCCGCATGACCCTCGTCAAGCTCGAAGCAGGCGGTTTGCTGGTCTATGCGCCGATCGCCCCTACCCGCGAATGCCTGCGTCTGGTTAATGAAATCGCCGCACAGCATGGCGAAGTCAAATACATCATTTTGCCCACCGTTTCGGGCATCGAACACAAAGTCTTCGTCGGGCCTTTCGCCCGCAATTTTCCCAAAGCCCAGATTTTTGTCGCCCCCGATCAGTGGAGCTTTCCCCTCAATCTGCCCTTAAGCTGGCTGGGTCTACCCGCAAAACGCACCCATGTCTTGTCCCCAGACAGCAGCCAAACCCCCTTTGCTGACGAGTTTGACTATGCGATTTTAGGCCCGATTCAGTTGGGGTTAGGCCCCTTTGAAGAAGCCGCCTTTTTCCATCGGCGATCGCGCACCCTCCTCGTCACCGACACGATTCTATCCGTGCCTTTAGAGCCTCCGGCGATCGTGCAGCTCGACCCCACGCCGCTGCTGTTTCACGCCAAAGATCACGTCTTTGATACCGTCGAAGACACGCCCGAAAACCGCCGCAAGGGCTGGCAAAGAATCGCGCTATTCGCCTTCTACTTTCGTCCCAGCGCCATCAAAATCACCGAAATTGGGCAGTCTTTTCGAGATGCGCGCCAAGCCCCCGATCGCTCCAAGTCTAACTACTTCGGCTGGTTTCCCTTTGAGTGGAAAACCGACTGGCAGCGATCGTTCCAGGCGCTTCAGGGCAACGGGCGGCTCTTTGTGGCACCTATCTTGCAGGCGCTGATTTTGAATCGATCGCCCCAAGCCACAATCGACTGGGCAAACCGCGTCTCAAGCTGGAACTTCCAGCGGATCATTCCCTGTCACTTAGACTCGCCTTTAGAAGCAAGCCCCCAGCAGTTTCGGCAAACCTTTGCTTTTTTGGAAAAAGATTCCCCCGAAGACCTGCCTGAAGAAGATTTTGAGTTGCTCAGAGAGCTAGAGGCAGGCTTGATCCGCTGGGGAATTACGCCGCCAACAGTGGAAAAGATAGAGCGAAGCTGAGCCTAGCCTTGAGTTGTAATCAGCGGATCGGGTACCGGGAAAGAGCGCTTTTCAAGCAGCGTAAATTCTCGTAGTCCGGCATTGTACGCAAAAACCATGCCAGATTCGATTTCATAGATCCAGGCATGAAGGTTGAGTTTGCCGCTATGAATTTTAGAGCGAATAGAAGGATAAGTCTCCAGATTTTTGATCTGAGTTAGCACATTTTGCTCAATGGCAATCTTCCAGAGTTGGTCAGGTTCTAGTCCAGCGTAATTGTCCAACACTAGACGACGGGTTGCTTCCCCGTGCCGTTTCAACCAGTCATAAACCAGAGGCATTTTCTCAGACAGGCTACCAATTTGCAGCAATCCCTGCATTGCCCCGCAGGACGAATGCCCACAGATAATTACATCTCTAATATCTAATCCCTGTACCGCATATTCAATGCCAGCCGCCTCAGCACTATTTGCCGAGCCATAGGCCGGAATGATATTGCCGACATTTCGCATCACAAACAGTTCACCTGGCTGCGCCTGCGTAATCAGGCAGGGATCAATGCGCGAATCAGAGCAGGTAATGAACAAAACATCGGGAGACTGCCCTGCCGACAGCCGCTCAAACAGCTCACGATGGTCATTAAAGTAGTTGTCGTGAAAGGCATTTAGCCCTTGAATCAGACCTGTGACCGACATGGTTTTCTCTCCGAAGGTTGATCAAGCACGCAATACTTCTAAACTTCTGTCTTCTTGAGGATGACGAGCTTACTTCTAAGCCTTCCCTGACTACACTGGAAATATCTCACTTTCCATATTTTTATTAAAAAAGTTGAAGCTTGTCCACAAAAGAGCTGATGTAACGTCAGTCAACACAGTTCCTACCATTGTCCTGTAGGCTGGTTTTACCTCATTTCATCTGCCTCTTTCGCATGAAACCGCGCTCTAGCTACCTGCAACTGCTTCCCTACCTACGTCCCCATTGGCAGACGATCGCCCGAGCCTTAGTCTGCACCGTAGTCTTTACGGCCTGCTGGCCAATCTTGGCGGCATTGGCAGGTCAGCTCCTGGGGTTTTTGGTCAAGGGCGATGTGCCTTCTCTGGCGCGGGGCGCAGGCGTAGTGGCAGGCGTGTTTTTTGTGCAGAAATTTGCTCAGTATGGGCAAGATTCGCTGATGGCAAAGGCGGCATTGGCGATCGCCCTGGACTTGCGGAAGCGGGTCTATGCCCATCTACAAAAGCTCAGCCTCACGTACTTTGAGCGATCGCAGACCGGAGACTTGTCCTATCGGCTCACCGAAGATATCGATCGGATTGGCGAAGCGGTCAATAAGGTATTTCATGACTCAACGCCCTGCATCTTGCAGCTCATCGCCGTCTTTGGCTACATGGTGTATCTCAACTGGCAGTTGACCCTCGCCAGCCTGATTGTGGTGCCGCTGCTGGGCGGGCTAATTAGCTGGTTTGGCGAACGCATGCTGGTGTTTTCTCGCCGCAGCCAAAACCTAGTTTCCGATCTGTCCTCCCTGCTGACGGAAGTGTTTAGCGGCATTCGCCTAGTGCGGGCTTTTGCAGCTGAGGAGTACGAGATCGATCGCTTTGGCATTGAGGCCGAGCGCAACCGTCAGGCCAAATATGAGGCAGCATGGCTTCAGGCAGTGCAGTTTCCAGCCGTCGGTTTTCTCTATGCCCTCAGCGTCCTGCTGCTGCTGATCTTGGGCGGCTGGCAAATTTCTACGGGCAACCTGACGGGCGAAGAATTTGGCAGCTATGTGGTAGCCGTCGCCATGCTCGTAGACCCAATCGCCCACCTTACTGAAAACTACAACACCTTCAAGCAAGGGCAAGCCTCCGTCGATCGCATTTTTGAGCTGATTTCCCTTCAGCCCGGAGTGGTGGAAAAGTCAGGCGCGATCGCCCTACCCACCGTTACAGGCAAAGTCGAATATGCCAACGTCAGCTTTCATTACGATGCCGAGCAGCCCGTGCTGCAAAACCTTAGCCTCATGGCGTATCCCGGAGAAGCGATCGCGCTCGTTGGGCCTTCGGGCGCAGGCAAAACCACGCTAGTCAATCTGCTGCCTCGCTTCTACGACCCCCAAGCCGGACAGATCCTAATTGACGGTATTGATATTCGGGATGTGACGCTGCGGAGCCTGCGTCGCCAAATCGGCATTGTGCCCCAAGAAACGACGCTGTTTTCCGGGACGATCGCCCAAAATATTGCTTTTGGTCAAAAGGAATTTGACCTGGCCGCCGTCGAGCAAGCCGCCAAAGTCGCCAACGCCCACTCGTTCATCAGCCAGTTTTCTAACGGCTACTTTTCCTGGGTGGGAGAACGGGGCGTCAACCTGTCGGGTGGACAAAAACAGCGGATTGCGATCGCCCGTGCCGTCCTGCTCAATCCCCGCATCCTAATCCTGGACGAAGCCACCTCTGCCCTAGATTCCGAGTCGGAGGCATTGGTACAGGAAGCCCTAGAACGGCTGATGCAAAACCGCACGGTGTTCATCATCGCCCACCGCCTCGCCACCGTCCGCCGTGCCGATCGCATTCTGGTGATTGAGCAGGGTCAAATGGTAGAGGCGGGCACCCATGAACAGCTTTTAGAGAAGGGCGATCGGTATGCCAAATTCTACGCACAGCAGTTTCAGTAAATGAGAACGCTGCTAGGGCGATCGCTCTGATCATTTGATTTCAGGCTACTTCAGACATTAGCGTTGTTTTGTTCCGTTGCCGAATGAAGGCGCACTACGTTTCCCCTTCTTTCGGCAACAAGGGTTCAAGCTGATTTAGTAGATCAGGAAGGCTCGTGGTAACAACCTCCCAAACTCGTCTAACCTCTACACGATCGTAATCATGGATCAGTTTATCGCGCATTCCTGCCATATTTCGCCAAGGAATATCTGAATAGCGATCGCGGAACTCTAACGACAGGCGCTTCACGGCTTCACCCAAAACAGTCAATTCATACAGCACAGCTAATTGAGTTCTTATATCTGCCTGAAATGCTGACTCATCCATTTCTGCGGTTAATTGCAAAATCGTTTCGGCAAATCGGGCAATATCAAGCAGGCAAGCTTTGTCGCGTTCCATCGTAAATCACGGTTGCACTACTTAAGATTTCTTGGCGGCGAATCCAGTTGGGGCTGGTTTCGATTGTGGATTTCTCAATCAAATCGACCGATCGGTTAAATAACTCCGAAAGCTGTGCTTGAATTTCGACTAGATCAAGCAGGCTAATTCTTGCATCAGGCACAAAGGTTACTAAGATATCAATATCGCTATCAGAGCGAAAGTCATCTCGCAGCACAGAGCCAAATAAAGCTAATTCAATAATTTGATGTTGCTGGCAGAGATGGGCTAGTGTCTCTGGAGAAGTGTGAAGGCGATCGTAGAGTTGTTGCATCATATCTCCTCTTTCAAAGGCTGATTTTGCTTTCAGCACGTCTTTCTCTTAGATGTACTGCTCTAACTCTGGTGTCAAAGACACGTTCACGTTTTGTTCTCATGTCAATTAGAATACTGGAAAAATACATGGGAGCGCATCGCACAGGGATCACGGTCTGGGCATGCCATCTGCCCCTCTGGGGACATCTTGATAATTTCTCTGTTCAATAGCTCTACTGGGCGACCTTCAAGTAAACCCGTTGTGTTCATGTGGTGATAGTCATGGATTGACCATTTAACTGGGGTGATAGTCATGGGTGCGATCGCCCTCTCTAGGAATGCTCGCCTGCTCTGAGTCTTGGGTTCAAGGGTATCAAAAATGCTGTCGCTATTGCTAGGGCGATCGCTTCCCACCCCAAAACCTTTGAGTTTGTTAGCCTTAGCCTTTTACAATAGAGACAAAATCTAGGAACGCTTGGCGCTCTCAGAGGATCAACTATGACTATCACTACTGCCAAATGGTCAGTTGAAGACTATCACCGCATGATTGAGACGGGGCTACTGGACGATCGCTCGGTGGAACTGCTGAATGGAGAAATTATTGAGATGACCCCAGAGCGGGAACCCCATGCTTTTTACAGCCGCACTTCAGCCAAATACTTAGAGCAATTGCTGGGTGAGCAGGTTGAAGTTCTCCAAGGCAAGCCGATTACTATCCCTAGCAACAACTCGGAGCCTCAGCCTGATATCGCAGTCGTACAGCCTTTGGGACGTGAATACCTGCAACATCACCCCTATCCAGAAAACATCTTTTGGCTGATTGAGTTTTCTCACTCTAGCCTGAAAAAAGATCTAGAGCCAAAAGCGAAAGCCTACGCATCGGCTGGAATTGCTGAGTATTGGGTCGTCAACTTGAAAGCGATGGAGTTGATTGTCATGCGCGACCCGATGGAGGGGGAGTATCGATCGCAGGTGACTTGGCAGGAGGATACCATTAACCCACTAGCTTTTGTGGATGTGTCAGTGTCGGTCAGTCGGATGTTGAGTTAAAAGGGCGATCGCCTCCCATCGCAGCGCTTTTAATGCTATCCCTCAGTCACAGTGAATACAGCCGTATATCGAAATTATCCAGATAACAAATGACCCAACCACCTAATTTAGGTCATTGGGTCATCTATCTTTCTTCTTTAGAGAAATCCTATTTTGTTGTCTACCGCCCGTCAAAAGAGTGAATCAGCTTCGTATTACACGATTTCACGGGTACGAACAGGCTGGGGAATCACCTTAGACAACACAATGTAAAGAACAGCCGCCACAATCACGCCATTCAGCGGCCCAATTCCTAGATTGGCTTGACCTGAGAAGTAGGCGATTACCGAAGCCGTAATGTATGAAATCACACCCGCCCAATTAAACGCAGGTAGGCGGCTTTCCAGCGAAGGGAACTGCCCCCGATGTCTGATCCAGAAGTCGGCCATGATGATACCCCCAACCGGAGGAATCACCGCTCCCAAGAAGATGAGGTAGTTAATCAAACCTTCGTAAAGACCCGTCAAGGCGAACACCAAGGCCAGCGTCGCGCCACCCAAAACAAACGCATGACGCTTGCTGGTGCGAAAGAAGTTCGTTCCTGCTACAGAGAAGGCATAGATCGTGTTGTCTTGTGTTGTCCACACGTTTAAGATCAGCAAAATCAGACCCCAGAAGAGTAGCCCTTGCTTTCCCATAGCCTGGATCAAATCGCTGGAGCCGTAAACCAATGTGCAAAATGCGCCTGTGAAAATCAGCAGTCCGTTAATAAAGGTGAACGATATTAACGTACTCACAACCGCGTTTTTGGCAGAGTCAGCAAATCGACTCCAGTTTGTTGCCTGCGTTCCGCCAGAGATAAAGGTGCCGATGGCGATCGCCAAGGCTGCATTAAACGACAGCTCTTGAGTGGGCTGGAGAGCAAACAGATCGCCTGCATCACGCACGCCGATAAACAAGCTGATTGCAATTAGCACCAGCATGGCAGGTACTGCCAGCCGACTCAGCCAGTCCATAGCGGTGTAACCAATATAGGCCGTGACGCAAAACCCATAAGTTGCAACAACAATCAAGATCCACTTAAAGCTGGGGGGCAGACCCAGTAAATTGGTTAAGGCATCTGCAACGAACGCATTTGTCACCGCATACCAACCAATTTGGGTAAAGCCGAGGATGAAATCGACCCAGCGAGAGCCAAAATTACCAAAGCTAAACCGTGACATCAGCACCGTTGACAGTCCGCTTTTGTAGGCAATATAGCCCAAGGCAGCACAGTAAGATCCCAAAATCACGTTGCCAATTATAACGATCCAAATCAAATCGGCAAAGCCAAATGCAGGGCCGATCGTGCCCCCAGAAATCATAGTGGTAGAGACTAGCGCAAACCCCATTAAGAGTGGCGCGAGTGACCAGATAGGTTTCCGCGCACTCATAGGAACTGCTGAAAGAGGATAGTCTTCAGATGCCTGTGTAGAAGTTATGGTCTCCGGTTCTGTTGTTAAGCTCATTGAGTAATTGCTCTCTAGCCCTGTATAAAGTTGAATATAGGTTTCATTCTTAGGCTGTTTCACCTGCCAGATTCTGTAAAGAACGACACCAAAATTTCTAGGTGATGCTCTAGATTAGCCAACTCTTTTTTAAAAAGGACGGATGAGTACCATTTTTAATTAAATAAAATCTAATAGTTTTTTGGAAACGCACGCTAAAAAAATATTACAGGTTAATTCATTTGCGATCTTAAGGTGTATATAGCAGCGCTACGCGCTTAGATCCAAATGAGTTATTTTTTGAAAGCCTCGCGTAGCGAGGCTTTCAAAAAATAACTTGTCCTAACCTAATTGAGTAGTGCCATACTAGCCGATGAGCGGCTTAAGTCCGACCAGCCAGGTTAGCAACGATCGCCACTAGATGATCGGACTTAACAGGTTTAGCCAAATGGATCTGAAACCCTGCTGCTAGTGCGGCTCTTTGGTCTACATCACTCACATAGGCAGTCAGCGCCGCAGCGGGAGTTTTTCCGCCTGCTGCGTCACTGAGCTGCCTCACCTGCCGCATCAGGGCATTTCCATCCTGCTCTGGTATGCCAATGTCGCAGAGAATCACATCAAACCGCTCTGCGGCCAATGCCTGAAGCGCCGCATGGGCCGAGGCAACGGCGGTAACGGCGGCTCCATGCTGTTCCAGGATTTTACTCAGCAAGGTTCGCACATCTGCTTCATCGTCTACGACCAGCAGGCTCAAGCCTGAGAGCGTCGGCAAAGCTTCTTCTAGCAGCTCTGCTGGTGGGCTAGAGAGCAGAGCAGGATCTTCTGGCTGATCAACGAGCGGTAGCTTAATCGTAAAAGTGGTGCCTAGCCCTTCTCCTGGGCTTGCAGCCTGAACAGTGCCGCCATGCAGTTCGACCAGATGACGAACAATCGTTAGCCCAATACCTAGCCCCCCGTGGGCACGCGTATAGGAGCCATCTCCCTGAAGAAAGCGATCGAACACATAGGGCAAAAAGTCGGCGCTGATGCCCTCTCCCGTGTCGCTGATTTGGATTTGAGCATAGGGAATCGACAGGGTCGAAGTCGGCTCGACTTCCATCACAAGCGACAGCTCGACTTCGACTCGCCCACCCGCAGGCGTAAATTTAATGGCGTTAGCGAGGATATTCCAGATGACCTGCTGTAGGCGAACGGCATCTCCCCAAATGCCCTGAGAGAGAAGCTCTAATCGGGTGACAATCTCAATATCTTTAGCCTCGGCTGCTAGAGACACCGTTTCGATCGCCGTCTCAATCACATAATCGAGATCCATCAATTTAGCGTCTAAGCTCAGCCGCCCTGAAATGATGCGAGAAATATCTAAAAGGTCGCCAATGAGCTGATTTTGAATCCTGGCGTTGCGCTCAATGATTTGTAGGGCAGGCTGAATCTCGTCCTCACTCAAAATCCCTTCTCGCAGCAGTTCAGACCAGCCCAAAATGGCATTTAGAGGGTTGCGTAGCTCATGCGAAAGCACCGATAAAAAGACATCCTTGGCTCGGCTAGCCGCTTCGGCATCTGCCCGCGAGGCTTGTTCTTGCGCCAAAAGCTGCGTGCGTTCTGCCTCAAACTGCTGCCGCTCGGTAATGTCTTCGATCGCCAACAAAATCAGATGGTGGTCATTAGAATTCAAGATCTGTCGGGCATTAAGCAGCAGGGTCTTGCGCCCAATGGGGTCAAACTCAAACGCCACTTCGAAGTTTTGGAACGGCATGTTTTGGGTGAGGGTGGCTTCGAGCCGCGATCGCAGTTGCGGAATATCCCAATGACGATTGCCCAGCTCATAAAGCAGGCGGTTTTCGGTCTGAGCCGATGACACTTGAAACATCTCGTAGAAAGCGCGATTGGCTGTGACGACATGCAGATCAGCATTCAGAACCATCAGCGGGGCGGTCACGGTTTCCACAATAGCGGTGGCGTAGTTACGCGCTTCCTGAAGCTGCTGAGCGCTGTGTTTCAACGCATCAATATCGACCAGCACAATCACGCCTCCCATGATCTGATTGTCTCTGGTTTTGTAAGGGCGGATGATCAGGTTATACCAACGCCCCTCTTGATCTTGCACCTCTTGCTGATGAATGTTGAGCGTATCGATCACACGCAGCGTTAACTGCTCTAGATTCGCTAAGTTGAGGTTGTGGCGAATGTCGCTAAACGATCGCCCGACATCAGTTGGGATCAGATTGAACAACTGCTCGGCCATTGGCGTAAACCGCCGAATTTTCAGGTCATTGCCCAAGATCAAGATGGGCAGCGTGGCGCTGTTGAGAATATTCACCAGATCATTATTGAATCGATCGGACTCTAGACTGCGACTCCGAAGTTCATCATTCACGGTTCTCAACTCTTCATTCGAGGCTTGAATTTCCTCTTTTGCTGTCTGCAATTCCTCGTTAGTGCTTTGCAGCTCCTCGTTACTAGAGAGAATTTCCTCATTTGCCACCCGTAGATCTTGATTGCTGGCTTCCTGCTCCTCAATGATCGTTTGCAGGTGAGCTTTTGTTTCTTCTAGTTCTTGAGCCAGCTGAAGGATGCGTTGCTCTGCGATCGCCTGTTTCGAGCTTCTGCGAACGGGGGCGGGGGCAGCCTCTTCTATGCCAGCCCGAGAAAGGGGAGTCGCCTCAAACAAAACCAGAAAATAGCGATCTTCGCTCGGAGGCAGCCCGAAGGGGAGCACCTCAATACTGATGCCGCTGGATGCAGCGACTCCGGCAATCCGCAACCCCTGTTTTCGCACAAGGCTATTTTGCTTTTTGGCCTGACGCAGGGCGGCACGCAGCTCTAGCCTCAGGTCTGGATGCGCCATTTTGAGCAGGTCAAAGCTGGGTTTGCCAGGGGCAGGAGCCAGATAGGCGCGGGTGTCTCCGCGAAATTGCAGAATTTCTAAATCGGCATTGATGACGACTCCGGCGGGTGCATATCGCTCCCAAACAATGCGATCTGCCGTCTGTTGCAGGTTGAGTTCATGGGTAGCGTCATCGGTCATGGGGGCGGGCAGGTAGATGCTTTTGATCGGAGTCGGCTGGATAAAACTCAGATTTAGCCGAGCAGGAGCCAGTTTTTTGGCATAGATTTTGTACTTTGTGTCGATCGGGGCAAATAAATCGGTAAATCCGTCTATGGTTTCCGAAGTGCCCAACATGAGGCAACCCAGCGGCTTTAGCCCATAGTGAAAGGTCGGCAGCACCCGCCTTTGCAGATTAGCTCCCAGATAAATCAGCACGTTGCGGCAGCTAATCAAGTCTAGAGCCGAAAAGGGGGGATCGCTAATCAGGTTTTGCTTGGCAAACACACAGAGTTCACGCACAGACTTGCCAATCTGATAGCGACCTTCGATCGGCGTAAAGAATTGCCGCAGTCGCTCAGGTGAAACCCCTTCCACCTCGCTTTCTTTGTAGATGCCAGCGCGCGCGATTTCAATCGCCGTCTCATTCAGATCGGTGGCAAAAATCTGAATCTGCGGTTGCGTGATCTGATCTTCAAGAAACTCCAAAAGGCAAATGGCGATCGAGTAGGCTTCTTGCCCAGTCGCACAGCCTGCCACCCAAATACGCAGGGGAAAGTCGGTTGCTTGATGCTGAATCATCCGGGGAAACACCTGCGCTTTCAAAATTTGAAAGGCTTCGGGATCTCGAAAAAAGCTGGTGACGTTGATTAACAAATCCTGTTGCAGCATCTGCAATTCGGTCGGGTTGGCCTGAAGATAGGTCACGTACTCTTCCAGCCGTTCGAGCCGATGCAACGTCATGCGCCGCAAAATCCGCCGATTGAGGGTGGCCTGTTTGTAGTCTGTAAAGTCAACTCCCGTTGCCGCCCGGAGCAGCGCAAACACCTGACTGAGCGAGATGGGAGCCAGCGAGTCGGTTGGAGGCGTAGCGGGTGGGATCTGGGTGCCCTCGCGGCGGCTAATCTTGCCCAATTCCTCCGCGATCTGGGGCGGCGGCAGCACAAAATCTACCTGGCCTGTGTTGACTGCACTTTGCGGCATGTCGCCAAATTGCGACGAGGCCATGTCTTGGGCAAAGGTGACTCCTCCTGCGGCTTTAATGGCCTCTAAACTCGCTGCGCCATCGCCATCTGAACCCGATAGTACAACCCCGATCGCTTCACTGCCCCGCTCTAGAGCTAAGGACTGAAAAAACGTATCTACTGGCATCGGCTTGCCATGCGCCGCCCGGACTGAGAGTTCGAGGGCATTGCCCACCAAGATCATCTTGCGGTTGGGCGGAATCACATAGACCTGGTTGGGCGCGATCGCCAAGCCTGTCGTCACTTCGCTAACGGGCATCTGGGTTTCTCTCGCCAGTAGCTCAGTCAGCAGGCTTTTATGCGTTGGGTCTAAATGCTGAATCAGCACAAATGCCATGCCCGTATTGGTGGGCAAGTGGCGCAGCAGTTGGGTAAATGCCTCTAGCCCACCTGCCGATGCACCAATGCCCACCACCCGAATTGAGCGGCTTGCTGCATCTATATCCTTGATGCCCTCAACAGATTCAGCAGGCGATCGGTCAGCGCTATCTTCAGAAGACATAGGGTTTGTTCCTAGAACTTACTTATTGATAGCTGTGGCAATATCTGGTTTTAATCCGCCGATGCACCTGAGAGTTGCATCAATCAACTTTTTGCCCCGGCGATCGCAACGTCTTAATCTATCGCTTAATCAAAGTTCAAGCTGTGAACGCCGCTCAAGTTTGCTCGGATTTACACCCAAAAAAACGGACAATTCTCAGGAGAATCAGCAATACTGCCCCTTTGAAGTCAGTGTTATTCCCTATCTTAGGTACAAATCAGAATATACCCACCTAGACAATGCTCCCTTTTCAATAACATTTGTATTAAATTCATACACAATCAACCCCAATTCAAACGAAGGTTGGCGATTATGAAATTAAGTCGATCGCATCACCAAGAACGTTGCAAGTTTCGCTACAAATTCGCTACGTAAGGAAGCAAAATCATGGAACTTCATGCTAGCCGTCCTCCTCAACCGACCCTAAAAGAGTTGGCAGCCTTTCTCGATGAGCAAGGGCTAACAATGACAGACTACAACAGCCTTCCAACCTGGGACAGAACAGAGTTGGTTCAAAAGTGGCAGCAGCAAACGCAGCACATTAGCCAGCTCGAATCCCAAAGTTAATCGCTACTGCCCAGAGCGTGAAAACAGGGCTACTTTTTGGCGCAATGCACCCCAAAAAGTAGCCTAGAGGGGACGTTTTTAAATATCGAAGGATTGTGAGAGCCTCGCTCACGTTTGAGATGGTGCAAGTTCCTCATCTTTATTCAGCAAGTCCCCTCCTGATTGAGAACCCACCCAAAATGATGGACGCTACCGCTATTCTGGATCATGCGACCAGAGTATACCTAGAAAAACAGCAGGATTTAGCGAGATTGAGAGCGATCGCGGCTATTGTGCTAGATCATCCTGAATGGCATCAGCAGGAGAGCAGACTGCTCGAATTGCTCAGAGAAGACAGATGAAGTGCTGAGCAGAGGCTTACCGCTCTCTAAATTCCACTTCATTCTGGCGAATGGTGACATCATAATTGCCAAAGAAATCGTGGCCGAGTAAGCCAATGCTCAACTGCGGGCCTGCAACGGCCACAAGCACGTTTTGAGCCGTCGCCTCCCCAACGCTAATCGAGCTGACATAGCCCAGCGGCACTGAGACATTGCGTTCGCTAGCAGTATCAACGCTGGCTTGACCCACAGGCACGACACGCAGCGCGCTGGCCATCGCACGCGTAATCAGCGTGCCGCTGGCTCCTGTATCGACAATCATGTCAAAAGACTGATTGCCGTTGAACATGACTTGAATCACAGGCGTGCTGCCTGCTCGGCGGACAATAGGCACCGAAAAGCTGCGCGGCTGAACTGAGCTAGAACGCGCCTCAGCCGGAAAATTTTCAGCCGGACGCAGGGTTTGGTTAACGGTAGAGGGGGCAATTGGCCGAGCGCTCGACAATGAGGGTTGAGGGATTGCAGTCGGTTTGGGCGATCGCGGCGATAGCACCGTCACACGGCCACCGGGGTTTAGCTCGGTAGAGCGGCGCGTCTGCTGCTGGGCATAGGCTAGATTGCGGCGATACTCCGTTAGCTTTTTCTGCACCTGGACATAGCGGCCGTTGGTTTTGGGAATGGCTCCCATGAATTGGATGGCCTGCTGCCACCGATCGGCCACCAAACGCCAATCATCTTTAGACTGAGCCGATTGCGTAATTGCCGCTGCCGCCGTTGCCCGAGCGATCGCTTTCTCGTAATTGTTGTCGCCATTGTCGGCGGCGGGAGCAGCCTTAGGAGAGGCGACCATCTGAGGGGAAGAGACGGCAGCAGGTGAAGGGGCGGTCGGCTTAGCATCCGATCGCTGTAGCAAATTCGCGGTACTGTCTTGACAGGCGGCGGTTGTCATCGCCAGACTGCTTAGGAGTAGAGCAAGCATTGCCTGATACTGAAATCGCTGGGTCATAGCCTGTGAAGTGACGAAGGATGGTTTTTCCAGTCTGCCCTCAAAGTTCAATCGGGGTGACAGAAATATGTCCTGAAAAACAAATATCTACATCTGAGCCGGGATCACGATCGCGCTTACCGTAGTCTCCAGCATAGTGCAAATGCTCCTTTTCTAGCCGATAGGCATTGGGTAGAGGCTGAGTACAGAGGGGGCAGATGATGATTTCGGGTTCTGGAGAGTCAATATCTAAGTGAGGCAGATTCACGTTCCAGTAAGTTCTGGGCTGAAGGGGCTGAAACATCAGCTTATCCAAAACTTTGAGGCAGAGTTGAGCCGCTAAATCCCAATCGATCGGACGCCTGCGCTGAATATAGTGCGAAATGGCAATGCCTGGAATTCGGTGAAAGGCAGCCTCTCTAACGGCTGCGACGGTTCCTGAAGTATAGACATCAGCACCGAGATTGCCACCCGGATTGATCCCTGATAGAACCAACTCTACACCATCTTGAAAGAGATGGCTGATAGAAACGCGGGTGCAGTCGGCAGGCGTGCCATCTACTGCAAACTCAGCCGGATTGCGGCATTCAATCTGAAAAGGACGGTGGGTTGTGACCTGATGACCGCAGCCTGAGTGAGGGCGCTGCGGAGCGACGATCGCCACATTCCTCATATTTCTAAGGGTTGTGACCTGAAGGAGCGATCGCAATCCTGGCGCATCAATGCCATCATCATTCGTCAAGATAATCGTCATGGAGCTTGCAGGGTTCGCTGCAATTCATCCGCTAGCCCTGCTTCCTGAAGGCAAACGGCATAAATTTGAGGAGAATCCATTCCAGCCGACTGCTGAATTTGCTCAAGTGAGGTGCCTGGGGCTTGGCAAAACTGGCTAACCACCTGCTCATATTGCTCAGGAGTGCCGAGTAACGTGGTCAAATTATTGGTTTTTTGTGCGGTAGGCAGCAGCCGCTTCATCACCTCATCGGCCAACAGTTCTGGAGAGGCAGGCGACTGGGGAGACAGGATACCCATTTGCCCCAGCAGGTTGGAGAGGGCATTGCGTAGCGGAGCCGCCGAGGCCGGACTGGATAGCATGGTTGAAACCATTTCAGGCTGAAGTTGCTGATTGGATAAGAAGGCCACCCGGATGCCCAACAGCGTGCTGGCAGCCATCATATCCGAGAGGGTGCTGAGGTAGCTGACATAATCGACCCCTGCAACCGACGAGCCATCGCCGCAAACCACCAAGCCCTCTAAGTTAGAGGTCAGATCTACCCCACCTTGCCCCTGCTGACAAACGTTTAGCGTTCTCCGAATCTCTGGAGAAAACATCGTTTCTAGCTTTTGCATAAAGGGGGCGGGTACGCTTAGTCCTTCTGCTGGCTGCTCTGTAGCTGACTGACCTGTGGGCGAGTCAGCAGGCGGCGAGAGCTGAGCTTGAGCGATCGCTTCTGGATAGGTAGCCCCTGGCGCAACGGCGATCACGGTGCCTAATAAGCTCATGCCGATCGCGGCCACAACATGCTTTTCTGCGTAGCGACGAGCTGGAGCCAAAGAGCCGTTAATTATACCCGTGAGGAAACCTGTCATGAAATCACAAGATGGATAATTTTTTGAATTGTAGCCTAGCGCCTAACGCCCACACAAAACCTGTCGCATCTTTTGCATATTGGCTGGTAAATCCAGGCGCATTGCCTGTTGAATCAACTGGCTAGGAATGGGCAGCGTTGGGGTTGCCTGCACGGTGTAGGTCAGCAGGGTGCCCGATCCAAAGTCTTGCAGGTGCAGGTTGGCCGCAAAATCCTGGAAGTTGCCTCTTTCCATTTGAAATTGAATTTGCTGCCAGGTGGCTTGCACGGTTTCCAGCACTTTGAGATAGATCTCGACCTGAGCCGTCAGCAGAAAAAACGCCTTACGGGCAACCTGATAGAGGCGCTTGCGTCCCTCTCTTCCCTCTAGTCGATCGATCACCTCGCTCTGAACGAGATCGGGAAAGAACTGTACCCAGCGAGGATAGTCGGTCAACTGCTGCCAGACTTCCGATCGCCGCAGGGGAATGTACATCTGAGCCGTGACTGCGCCGCCCCAAGAGGTATGCGATCGCGTTTCTAGCAAAATTTCTCCTTGCAGCAATTTACCTTGCTCTCTGACTCCACAGCCGACCTCAGGAGATGAGGCGATCACTGCATCCGAAGCTGCTGCATCCGAAGAAGGAAAAGATATGACTCCAGCCATGACGTTCAACTGCTCCTAATCACGCAAACACACACACCAAGAGGGGTCGGGCTTCAGATCACTTGCTTTTGGCGCGACCCACAAAGCTGGTTGATAACGCTAACTCCATTCAGCTTGCTTCAGTTGTAACGAGAATTTACTAAAGATATAGTCTGCGATCGCGTGAAAAAATGTAAAGTAATGAACAATCTTTTTCAAATGTCAACCGAGAAAATCTTGAGATTTGGGGATCTGTTCTAGATATGGCCGTAGCTCCCCAAAAGCTATAAAGTTAGCCTTGCCCCAACGTTTGCAACTGCGGCAATAAAGCCTGAAACGCCAGTCCTCGGTGGCTAATCTCGTGCTTGACGCTTGCGGGCATCTCGGCAAACGTCATCTGCTGTTCTGGGACATAGAAAATGGGATCATAGCCAAACCCCCCCTCGCCTTGGGTAGCCGTAAGAATTTCGCCCCGACAAATGCCCTCAGTTTGTAGGGCGATCGCACCATCAGGGCGGGCAATGGCTACAGCACAGATAAACTGAGCCTGTCGGTTGGTTACGCCTTCTAACTCTTGCAGCACGCGCTCAATGCGTAAGGCGTCAGTAGGGGCATAGCGCGCCGAATAAAGGCCAGGTGCGCCTCCTAATGCATCAATCGCTAGCCCAGAATCATCGGCAATGGCCCATTCGCCCAGAGCGATCGCCACCTGAGAAGCTTTTAAACAGGCGTTTTCTATAAAGGTTTGCCCTGTTTCTTCAATATCTAGCTCCTCTGGTTTCAAGACAAGCTGCCATCCCAGAGTGGGATCGGTGAGATAAGCCTGCATTTCTTTGAGCTTGCCAGGATTGCCCGTGGCGACGACGAGTAGAGGCATGGGAAGAAAAATAAAATTCTGCAAAGCATTTTAACGGTTTGTGCGCTGAGCGTAGCCCGGTACACAAACCGTTTTTCTTGGGTATAGCGCTTCACGCTCGAATGAAGGGTGTCTTTTTTGCTAGATGCCTTGCGGAGCGCGGCATCTAGCAAAACCCATACCGCATAGGATTGGGAATCGCCATAAGGCGTTAGATGGAGTTGGCCCAGTCTTTTGCCCAAGCCAAATTGCGGCGCACCGTTTCTGGAGTCAGCGCCTCGGAGTAGAGCCGCAGGACGGGTTCGGTACCGCTAAAGCGAATCAGCAGCCAGCTTTCGTCGGCAAGCTGAAACTTGTAGCCGTCGATCGTCAGGCACTCCGTCACAGGCTGTCCGGCAATTTCGCTAAGGGGATGATTTTGCAGCGACTCAATTAGGCGCGATCGCACATCCATACCCGACAGCGGCAGATCAATCCGGTCATAGTCAGAGGCATAGCCTGTTTTGTATTGCAGATCGGCATAGAGATCGCTGAGATCTTTGCCAAATTGAACGATCGCCTCCAGCACGTACAGCGCCGACAGCAGCGCGTCGCGTTCGGGGATATGATTGCCATAGCCAATCCCGCCTGACTCTTCGCCGCCCAGCAGCACCTGCGATTCCAGCATGCGATCGGCAATGTATTTGTAGCCGATAGGCGTTTGGTAGAGCGGCAGTCCGTATAGTTCGGCCACTTTGGGAATCAAATTGGAGCCGCTAATGGTTTTAATCACCTCGCCGCTAAAGCCGCGATGGGTCGCCAAATGCTCGATCAGCACGGGGATTAGCACCTGCGAACTGAGGAAATTACCCTCGCCATCGACTGCCGCCACGCGATCGCTGTCGCCATCAAACACAAGACCCACCGCCAGCCCTTTGCCGCCCTGATGCCGAAATGCCTTGATGGTCTGAAACAGCAGCGGCAGATAGCGGGGTAGTGGCTCTGGTGCCCCCCCGCCAAACAAAGGATCGCGATCGCTATTTAGCTCTTGTATGGGTGTGCCTAAAAGCTGCTCTAGTCCGCCAGCCGCCGCGCCATGCATTACATCTGCAAAAACGGTCAGCTTACCCGACGCGATCGCCTCCTGAATCAGCGGAATATTGACCTTGCCACGCAGCGCCTCACAGTAGCTCTGCCAAGGATTAAAGGTTTCTAATGTACCGGGTTTTGCATCTGGGATTTGAAACCCGTCCTGAAGCATTCCCTCAATTTTTTTCGTGACTTCTGGTGGCACTGAGCCTCCAAACCCCCCTTTGACTTTTAAGCCTGAATAGATGCCCGGATTATGGCTGGCGGTAATCACAATTGCCCCAAGCGCCTGATGCTGATTGGCAGCCCAGCTAAAGGCGGGCGTGGGTGCGTAGGTATTGGATAGCAGCACATCAAATCCGGCAGCCTGAACGGCTTCAGCCGCAGCCTGAGCAAATTCTTCTGCCAGAAAACGGCGATCGTAGCCCACGATGATGGTGCGGCTGCCCCCGTAGGCTTGCTCTAGGGCGATCGCGGCAAGGGGTGCGACCTGCATAACGCGCTCAAAGGTAAAGTCGGCGGCAATGACGCCCCGCCAACCATCTGTACCAAAGGTGATGGGCTTTGCCGTCAAAGACGCAGGAGAAATAGAAACTGCCATATGCTGTGTCTGAAGAATGGGTCTAAAGGGGACTTATCTCAAGAGAGACCTGATGGAAACCATGCTGTTTCGAGTCTACTCGTCTGCCCCATTATCTGTGCAAGGTCGATCGAAAGAGGGCAAGGTTGAAACATTGCCCCCGTCACTCATCCACTCTTTAAGATGACTTCCCAGGAACACAACAAAAAGGATTGCAGAATTCAAACTTTAGACCTGCATTTGTGGCTTTTTAGCAATCTCTTGGGTAAAGTTCCGGAACGCCTTCAATCCTCATCGACTAGCCGCACAGGCAGTTCCACGGCATGAACCCGATCGCGTCCTCTCCGCTTCGCCTCATAGAGCGCCTTGTCGGCACGCTGCATGACATCCCAGGCGGTGCGATCGGTCGTGGGGCTTTGCTGCGCCACCCCAAAGCTGGCCGTCACATCTAGGTCGCCTGCCTGAGTCACCATAGCGTGACTCCGCACTGCGCGCCGCAGCCGTTCGGCCACATCGATTGCCTGGTCTAGCGGCGTTTCAGTGAGAATCACGACAAATTCTTCGCCCCCATAGCGATAGGCAGGCGTGCCGCGCCGCAGCTGTCCCTGAATTCGCTGCGACAGCTCAATCAGCACTTCGTCACCCACCAGATGCCCATGAGCGTCGTTCACCATCTTGAAATAATCAATGTCGCAAACGATGACGCTAAAGGGAGGCTGCACCGTCCAGACTGCGGCCATGCTGAGCTGTTCTAGCTCCCGCTCTAGCGATCGCCGATTCATCAATTTCGTCAGCTCATCCCGCAGCACCTTTTGCTGCAACGAGTCATTTTGCACTCGCAAATCTTCCTGCCGTCGCCAGAGGCGCTGATAGTTTTGGGCGTTTGTCAGCGCGATCGCCGCTTGGTCGGCCACTTGCCGCACGGTTTGCAGCTCGTCGAGCAAATAGGCTCGCTCTTGCTGGTAGGACAACAGCGCCACCGCCCCAAAAAACTCTTCTTGAATGAACAGCGGCACCAGCAGCACCGACATAACGCCAATCGATCGCATCCAGTCCTGTAGTGCGTCTGCCTCAGGATCATGAACCCCCATTTGCAGATAGGAGGCACCGCCCTGCATGAACATATCAATAATGTTCTGCCAATATCCACGGGGGATATGTCGCTCTTCTAGCGCCACCATTTGCCGTTCGGGGTAATCCCACACGGCTAGGACTGTAACCGGGCTATCGCGCAAATCGACCAAAATGGAGCGATCGCACTGCAACCCATAGCCCAATTCGGCCACAATTCGTCCGACCACCTCATCAGGGTTGAGCGTCGAGTTGAGCAGCCGCGAAATCCGTCCAATTAGTGCTGCCTGCTGACGCGATTGCTCTAGGCGCTGTCGCCAGTAGAGGGCGCTATAGGCCAAACCCACATGGCTAGAAACCACCTCTAGAGACTCTAGCTCTTCCGCATTCCAGCCGCGAATTGGACAAATGCCATTGGTCAACTCTTTGCCAAAAGCAAAGAGCGGTCGCTGAGCATTGGAATCAAACACAGGTAGCCCTGCCAGCGATCGCCGCAATTGCAGCACAAACTGTAGGGGATTGGTCAGCGATGTCCGTCCCCTCGGATCTTCGATCGCCATTCCTCGGCTGGTAATGGGAATGACCAGCTCACCCGTTTCGAGCTGGATGATCTGTGGCGCGTTTTGCTGATCGAGCAGCCAAGCGGGTAAGGATCGGGGGACAAACGCCTGAATCGGATCAGCCTGGAAGGAGCCGAAGCGATCGCTGCTTTCGAGGGCAGGCTCTAGGGCAAAATTCGCCGCATATTTATTGACGACTTCTGGCAAACCATAAACCCGTAGCGCATCAGAAACTCCCATCTCTAGACCCGCCCAAAGCAGGCATTCGGCTTCGTAGACGGTGGCAATTTTTTCTACGACCTGTCTCAGTAAAGAATCAACCGACTCTAGATTCAGGAGGGCAGTTTTGACCCAAGGATAAATTTCTTTCCAAGACGGTTGCATAGTTATCCTCAGGAACAGATTGAGAACACGAAGGAGGTAGAGAATATATGGATTAACACAGTGTCAATTTGCGTCTCATCAGCCATAGTGCCCAAAGATCTGGCCGCAGATGATCCACCTACAGGAGATTCATCATATGGGAGGGTGGTTTCGAGAGCGAAAATTGCAAGATAAAGTCAGATCTATAGAGTGAGATAACTACAACAGCACCCACTCTTTTTCCCTAAAGTCCACCTCTCGCTGGCTTCTCATTCAATCGCGCGATCGCTCAATCCATTGAGGGATATAACACCAGGCTTTGCTCAATTCTGCATCATGAAACCGATAGTCTGGCTCTTTTTCTGCCACGAGCGACCAAAAGCGATCGGAGTGATCGAGATGAACCGTGTGACAAAGTTCATGAATAAACACATAGCGAACCAGGTCGGGCGGCAGGAAAAGCAGCTTGTAGTTGAGGCTGATATTTTTTTTGCCAGAACAGCTGGCCCAGATCGTTTTTTGCCCCCGCACAGAGATGTTGTTGCAGGGTAAGCCCACCTCTTGACTGACCTGACGCAGCCAGGGGGTCAGGTGCAGTTCGGCTTTGCGGGTCAGCCAATGCTTGAGGATGCGGTAGCAGGGGGGAAGTTGATCAACCGCCCCTGACACTAGCAGATGATGGGGCTGAGCCGGGTGGGTATGCAGCTTCCAAGTGAGCTGGGGCTGATAGCCAATCGTCCAATCTTCAGGGAGCGATCGCAAACTGAGCTGAGTAGGCAGCTCTAGCTCAGATTCTGGCTCTGCCCCAAAAGACTGCCGCTCCGCCACAATCCGCTGGGTCGTTTTGGCAATCCAGTCTTGCCGTTTTTCTAGAATTTCGGGCAGCTTACGGCGATCGAAGCCTCGGGGAATGACAATTTCGACTTCGCCTAAATGAGAGACTTTGATGCTGACATGCTTTGCCCTGGCGCTTTCTCTGACGGTATAGGGCTGAGACTCAGATTTTTGCGGTTTCGTCTGAGAACGGATCTGAAAACCAGATTTTTGGGGTTTTGAGGATTTTGCCTTTGCCATGCTGATTGTGTGTTGATCGGCGATCGCTCATGACATTGCTTTTTGCTGAATAAAGTTCAGCAAAATATCTTGATGGGGTTTGCCCAGTGGGTAAGCCTGCCCCATCTGGTGAGAGTAGCGACTGCCCTGCTGAATCTCTTCTATGGTAACGAGTCCCATGTCACATCCTTCGTTCAGTTCCAAAGCCTCTAGCTCGACGAGCAGCGGCGCATAAAAGACATAGCGGATAAAGCGAGGATCTTGCGTATTGGTTTCAAACGGCAGTAGATCGGGGGGAGCATAGCCAATTTCTTCGATCAGCTCTCGCCGCATCCCTTCTGCTGGCAATTCTCCTGGCTCTAGATGGCCACCAAAAAATGCCCAGCAGCCCGGATAGGCAATTCCAGGTTTATCTTCTCGAAGCTGCATCAAAAATCGGTTGTTTTGGTAGAGCAGGGCGATCGCCACTGCGGCACGAGAATCAGCAGACATACCCATGAGCCATCGTCCTAGATTTTAAGAAAGGCAACCAGACCCAGGATAACCGTTCAGCGCCATTTTGCCCTCATTTTGTCCTCATGGTGAGCATGGCGTGAAGGCCGCCCCTACTTCACCACTACTTCGGACTGCTGTTCTTCAATGTAGGCTTCTCCGATCGCTTTCTCTTGATCTGCCTGCCCGTCGGCCTCTTCTCCAGTCAGTCTTTCGGTCTGCTCAGCCGTAGAGGTTGGCTGAAACCGGACTTGCCCTTTGATCAAAACTGTTGTGCCCGATCGCACGTCTTGGCGTGAGGTCAGCACCCAAATAGTGCCTGTGCTGTCTTGCAGTTGGTAGACTTGGGCATCAATTAACGGCACGCGATCGCCTACAGTGCCCTGAAGCCGCACGGTAGATGTCAGCCAGTTGCGATGTGGGCGGTCTTGAACATCTTTGACGGTGGTGATGCCATTGCAGCCTGCTAATCCAATCAGCAGGACGCTCCACATCAGCCTTTGCGTTACCCATCTCCCAGACGATCTGGCCGACATCATCTCTTATACATTCAGAAACATCATTGCAAGTTGAACAAAGTCGCGTCTTGAAATATTAGCAATAATCAGTCGATCGCAATTTAGGGTTTTGTGGCGCGCGCCATAAAACCCTAAAAGCTAGATTTCAGGCCAATAAAATCGCAAAAGAGGGCTTTGTGGCACAGGTCACAAAGCTCTCTTTTGTTTGTGTCTTGTTTGTAGACTGTCAGCCGATCACTACGCGACCTTAAGGGCTACACGGCTACTCGCAAGGAGCTAAAAAACAGAAGCTCCGGCTTTTCTGAGCTTGGTGAAGCGATCGCCGCGATGCAGCGGCGACAGTGACGGAGCCGATCGCTGCAAAATCTTTTCCATCAGACCGGGCAAGAGGCGATCGCCCCATACGGCTAGATGGCTTTGCCAGCCCACCAAAATCTCAGGAGATTCTCGCTTCAGTCCAGTAATCAGCGCTTGCGCTACCTGTTCGGGTGACATGGGCATGACCCAGCGAAACCAGCGAAACTCTCGCACCATATCCGTATCGGTCAAGGAAGGCAGCAGCGCCATCACCTGCACATTGTGGGCGGCTAGCTCGCCCCGCAGCGCTTGAGTAAATCCGAGAATAGCGAACTTTGTAGCCGAGTAAGTCGCCATCGTGGGAGCTGCTAACTTACCCATCAAGCTGGAGACATTGACGATTTTGCCCTCGCCCTTGGCAACCATCCGCCGCGCCACAAAGCGCGTGATCGTATACATACCCACCAGATTGACGGCGATCTCTTCCTGCACGTCGGGCAGTTTTGTCTGCAAAAAGGAAGCCTGATGCGCTACGCCTGCACAGTTGATCAGCAAATGAATCGGGCCGTGGTTGCGCCAAGCTTGAGCGATCGCCACATTCACTTCTACCACCTGGGTGAGATCGAGCGGTAGCACCACAGCTTCTGTGCCCAGTGCCTCAACCTCTTCAGCCACTTCCATGAGCCGTTGCTGGTTTCGCGCTACCAGCAGCAGTTTGGTGGCACCTTGTCGGGCAAACTCTAGGGCGATCGCCTTGCCAATTCCCCGTGAAGCTCCAGTAATTAGAGCTGTTTTACCTGAAATATTCACTGTCAAAACCTCCTAAATACGTGTTTCACTGCATTCAAGAAGTTGAGAGATTGCCAAAACTTCGATTGTCAAAATCCAGCTTGTCAAAATCCAACTTGTCGCAGTTCAACTTGTTGAACTTTGAACTTCTGGAATGCAGCCAAACGGAATACACCTTGTGCAGATTAGCTTGTGTGGATTTTGAGCGGCTTGCGTCCGAAACATTGTCCTTACAAGGGACGCAGCCTGTAAAAATTTGCCGGGGGCAGCAGTTACGAAGACATAGCAGCCATGAAAATCATTGATTCTTAGCCTTAATTCCTAGAGATCCTCATTTCTAAGAGATACAGAGCCTTGCTATCTAGCCCATGAAAGAAGTAGCTTGAATAGCCTGGGATAGATTGCCTTGAATGGCCTAGGGAAACAACGCTCGTCAACAGGGAGAATTCAAGTGATCGTTTAAGAAACTGTTCAACAGGGGGCTGTAGGTATTGAAATACAGCATCGTAGCCTTTCTCTTGAAATTCCAGACGGAGCATTCGGTGAATCACTTGCACACCTTAACAACAGGATCAAGCATCCGCAACATTTCATAAAGTTTTTCAATGTTCTTTTACATTGGGGATCACGACTTGACAGCGATCAAGCGGTTCACCCGTAAAGAACTGAGCGGATTTAATACAGACGATCGCCTGATATTATCGATCGTTATCAATCAATCCGGTATTTGTAGTTCATTTGACAAATTGCCGCTGCTGCGGGATCGGCACCTGATGGCGATCCCCAAAAGAAGGAGCGCTGCTTGGAAAGCAGCGCTCCTTCTTTTGGAACACATTTGTAACTTCAAGAGATCGCTAAGCCCTCCTGTTTTTTCTAAAAGCTGGGTTTTGTGGCGTGCTCCGCACGCCACAAAACCTAATTTGCGCCTTAAACTTTCACAATCCATTGACTGCGGGTGTCGGCACTGAGGAAAGAGGCCGGAACAACGGGAATATCTACACCTAACGATACAAAAGCAGCCCGAATAGCCGTGGCGTGAGCCGCCTCATCAGCACCAATACTGGCTCCAGCCGTGATCAGTGCCGGAGTTTTAAGGAGAGCAATTTCCTGACCATAGGCGATCGCCGCATCGGTTTCCAAGGCCAGCGCCAGCTTAGCGATATTGACATCGTTATCGATATTGCCTTCGCCTTGTTCAATATAAGCAGAGAGATCATAAGTGCTAGCAGCGACAGCCGGGGTTGCGCCTAAGCTTTTAACCACTTCAGTCAGCGTGTCGCGGTGCGCCATGTGATCTCGCAAATTGCTTTGGGCAACCGCCAAAACTGCCTTGCCAATATCGGAATCACTTAATTTGCCTGCCGCAAACTGATAAGCCCAAATGGCCTGATGCTCATAAAATAGGGCTTTGTTTAGCACGGCGGCATCGCCCGCAGCAGCAGACGGGGTAGAAGCTTGACTGGAACCTGCCGAAAGGGCTGAAAAACCCACGGCACCTGATAAGCCTGCGATCGTTCCCCCCACAAGTACTCCTCGGCGTGAGAAGGTTTTGCTCCGGTGGGATGGCAGTTTGTTCAGGTCAAAATTATCACTGTTCACGCAAGTGTCTCCTATATTTCTCTCGAAATACCAATTTGGGTAACAGCTTAGGAAAAAGATGAGTCACTCTCTCTGGCTGTCTTACATAGGAATACGAGACTGAAAAGAGATTGGATTGGTGAAATAAAAAGCTCACAGTATTTAAGCTTTCTTCTTGCTCAGACAGTGCAGTTAGGTTGATGGGTGGTGGCGATCGCCCTCTGCAACCAGAAATTTCGTCCAGCAGATCGTGACATCTGTCATCGTCAGAGCGTGAGACTTGCTAGATGTGGAGTAGTGCTTGTGTCTCCTAAAGTTATGGACATCAACCGAAAGAAGGACTTCCCCCATGCAACTCACGCTTTCCCAAGCTTCAGACTCTCAGGCTCACGCTTCTCAACTGCAAACTGCCGATCCTTCGGCACAGTGCCCCAAGCTGTCGATGGTTTGGCATCAGGAATTTGACGGCAAGCGTACATGCATGGTCGCTCGATGGGTCGTCGCTTGATAACGTTTGACGTTTTACCGTTCAAGCACAGATTCAGAGGCAGCTAGTTTTGTTGCTAGCCAACCGTGAGTTTCCTCAAATCAATTGTAAATCTGACATAAAGCCTTGATTTGAGCGCTTGTTTATCTCCGTAAAATTTCGTATATTCCTCCTGGGAAGATTACACTTTTACATCAAGGTGCCTGGGGCATTCTGCCTCTTGGTTTGCAAGAGCTTTTGGCAAGCGGGCAATAGCGATCGGCTTACCTCTCTAACTAACGCAAATGATGCATAACCGCAGGTTGTGCTTATTTTTGATGCGCTCCAAAGTCAGGTGGCAAAAGTCGAGCGGCGATTTGCGAGCACATCTCCATGACCCAATGCTTCTAGCAGTTTATAGGGTCTCTGCATCTACATCCGACCATCCCTTTTCTCAACCAACTATTCAACTTACTAGAGGTCATAAACCTATGCCCACACCCAACTTTGAGTCTCCTATTACTAATCCCTTTGGATTTTCTCAAGGCCAAGCTTATCTCGATGTCGCCCTTGGCGATATGGATAACGATGGTGATATCGATCTGTTTAGCAACGGACTTGATGGCATTACGCGATACTACCAGAACATCGGCAGTGCCACAGCACCCGTCTTTGCTGCTCCGGTAGCCAATCCCTTTGGGCTACCCGACATCGGACTTATTGCCACGATCGCCCTTGCTGACCTCAATAACGATGGGAAACTTGACGTTTTCCTCCAGTCCTATGTAGCCAACGGTGTTATCAATTACTTCCAAAACACGGGTACTGCCAGCGCCCCTGCCTTCGGGGCTGGGGTAGCCATAGCCAGCACTGGAGATGGGTTTGCTGCCACTCCCACCTTTGGGGATATCGACAACGATGGTGACCTGGATCTCTTCAGTGGGCATGACGATGGTAACTTCCGCTATTTCCAAAACACGGGTACCGCCAGTGCGCCTGTCTTTGCCGCTGCTGTAATCAACCCCTTTGGGCTGACCGATGCCGGAGACATCACTAAACCCACGTTGGGCGATATTGACAACGATGGCGATCTGGATCTCTTAGTGGGCGAAACTGGATCTGGTCGCCTCAACTACTTCCAGAATATTGGTACGGCCAGTGCCCCTAGCTTTGCCCCACTGGTCACCAACCCCTTCGGACTCAGTAGTGGAGATTATCCTGAACCTAACTTGGTCGATATTGACAACGATGGCGACCTGGATGTCCTTGACGCAGATCTTGATGGCCCTCTCCGGTTCTTCAGAAATACTATTGTTGCCCCACCGACTGCTCTAGCGTTATCCCCTAACAGCGTCGCTGAAAACTCGGCATCGGGCACTGTTGTGGGCAACTTTAGCAGCACAGACCCGACTGTTGGCGACACCTTCACCTACAGCCTGGTAGATGGAGGTAACTTTCCTGACAATGCGGCTTTCACCCTCACGGGCAACCAGCTCAAGACCAACGCTGTCTTCAACTTTGAAGCGGACAACAGCTACAGCATCAAAGTCAGAACCACCGACCAGAGTGGACTGTTCTACGAAGGAGTTGTAACCGTTAGTATCACCAATATCAACGAAGCCCCAACGGCGATCGCCCTCAGCAGCAATACCGTCGATGAGAATGCCGTTGCTGCCGTGATTGGCACCCTCACAGTGACTGATCCTGATGTAGGGGACGCCTATAGTTTTACCCTCAGCGATAGCCGCTTTGAAGTTGTCAGTGGTCAACTCAAACTCAAATCAGGCGTTAGCTTTAACTATGAAATGGAGACCAGCCTCAACCTCGGAGTTACCGCCACCGATGTGGGAGGATTGAGTACCTCAAACAGCTTCACCATTAATGTGAATGACCTAGTGGAGAACACCGCTCCCACTGATCTGTCTCTCAGCACTGCCACCGTCAACGAAAATGTCGCGGCAGGAACTACCGTTGGCACTTTCTCCACCACTGATGCCGAAGGCGGTACCTTCTCGTATGCATTAGCCTCAGGAGATGGTAGCGGCGATAATGGTTTGTTTGCGATCGAGGGCGACCAGCTCAAAATCAACGCTTCCCCCAACTTCGAGGCAAAATCTAGCTACAGCATTCGCGTCAAAACTACCGATGCTGAAGGGCTGTCCTATGAAGAAGTTCTCACCATTGGCGTCAACAATCTCAACGAAGCTCCAGATGCCGTCAACGACAGCGGCTTTACCGCTAACCAGAGTTCTCCCAAGGTGATTGCCTCGGCTGACCTCCTCGCCAATGACACCGACCCCGACGCAGGAACAACTCTCTCCATTACGGGAGTGGGGAACGCTGTAGGCGGCAGCGTCGCCCTTAGCGGCAGCACGGTGGTGTTTACTCCTAACACCAGCTTCAGCGGCACTGCCAGCTTTGTATATACCGTCAGCGATGGTAGCCTCACCGATACGGCTACCGTTACCCTAGCAGTTGGCAAAACCCAAAATGGTGGCAATGGTAAAGACAACCTCTCCGGTACCGCAGGCGATGACATCCTTGATGGCGGCAACGGGTCTGACACTCTCTCAGGCGGAGGAGGCAATGACATCCTTAAGGGTGGCAATGGCGCTGATATCCTCACAGGCGGCAGCGGCAAAGACCAGTTCGTTCTGGCCAAAAATGCGGGGGGCGACACCATTACCGACTTTACCGACAGCTCAGACGTAATTGGCTTATCAGGAGGCTTAACCTTTGGGCAGCTCACCATCGCCGCTAATGGCAGCAATACCTTGATTAAGCTGGGCAGTGATACGCTGGCAACCCTCACTGGAGTCAGCTCTAGCCTGATTACATCTACCGATTTTGTCTCGGTTTAACGAAAAATGAAACTTTAGGCGCGGAATGCGCCTAAAGTTTCTCTAATCCCCTCATGTCTGCAACTGCGGCAAGCCATTCTCATCTCAACTGTTTTCGCAAACGACCCAAGCTACTGGAGAATAGAGAGCAGATGCAGACAGTTTAGACAAAGCTTATGGTTTACGCGATCGATTTTGGCACAAGCAACACAGTAGTCGTGCGGTGGAATCCAGTAACGCAGCAGCCAGAGACGCTGGCCTTAGGGGATTTATCGATCAAGCTAGGGGACAATCCGCCGCTGATTCCGAGCTTGCTGTATGTCGAAGATGCGCTGCGGGGCGACGTGATTGCCGGACAGATGGTACGCGATCGCGGTTTTGATCTCAGCCAAAATTCCCGCTTTTTTCGCAATGTCAAGCGGGGCATTGGCGCAGAAATTCAGGGCTTTTTGCCAGAGCTAGATGGACAGCCTGTAACGTTTGAGCAAGCCGGACAATGGTTTTTGAGTCGCGTCATTCAGGAGCTTCAGAGACTCGATCCGAACCTCAACGCTCTTGTATTTACCGTACCCGTAGACAGCTTTGAAGCCTATCGGCTGTGGCTGACGCAAATCTGTAAATCTTTGCAGATCGAGCAGGTGCGGATGCTAGATGAGCCAACGGCTGTGGCACTGGGCTACGGATTAGAGAAGCAAGGAACGCTGCTCGTCGTAGACTTTGGCGGCGGCACGTTAGACTTATCGCTCGTCAAGCTAGAAGTCTCGGCGCAGGCCAAGCCTGTAGGATTTTTGCTGAAGTGGGGCAAAAAAGTTTTGGAAGACTCGACCCAGCGACCGAAACTGGCGCGCGTCTTGGCTAAAGCAGGACAAAACTTGGGCGGAGCCGACATTGACAACTGGCTGATCGATCACTTTGCCCAAACTCAGGGACTAACGGTTTCACCGCTGACGCTGCGCCTGGTGGAACGGCTGAAGGTTCAGCTCTCACAGCAGCCTGAAGCCACAGAAATTTATTTCAATGACGAAACGTTCGAGAGCTACGAGTTGCAGCTCGATCGCGATCGCTTCAACGCCATCTTACAAGACCACCAATTTTTCGATCGGTTAGACGAATCCCTCACCCAAGTGTTGCAGCAGGCGCAGCGCCAAGGGCTGACAGATGCTGATATCGATGCCGTACTGCTAGTAGGCGGCACAGCCCAAATTCCGGCCGTCAAAACTTGGATCGCGCAGTATTTCCCTGCCGAAAAAATCCGATCAGACAAGCCTTTCGAGGCGATCGCCCAGGGTGCCCTGCAAATTAGTCAAGGCATGGAGGTCAAAGATTATCTCTACCACAGCTACGGCATTCGCTTTTGGGATCGCCGCAATAGTTGCCATGCTTGGCATCCGATTATTCAGCAGGGGCAGCCTTACCCCATGCCCAATCCGGTCGAGCTGACGCTGGGCGCTTCTATCGAAAATCAGCCCAAGATTGAACTGGTGATTGGCGAATTAGGCACAGGAACGGGCAACACCGAGGTGTATTTTGAAGGCGATCGCCTAGTGACTCGAAAAACCATGAGCGAAAAGCCTGTGGTGAAATCGCTTAATGAACAGAATGAAGCACAGACGATCGCCCGCTTAGATCCGCCTGGGTTTCCAGGGAGCGATCGGGTCAAGCTGCTGTTTCGAGTCGATGAATCTCGATTCCTGCGAATCACCGTCGAAGATATTTTGACGGCACGCACGCTAATTGATAACTTTCCGGTCGTGCAGTTGAGCTAATTTCGAGCTAATTTCGCACGACAACAGGCGTACCCACAGAGGCCCAGTTAAATAACCATCGCGCATGATCAACGGCAACATTGACGCAGCCATGACTGACCGGAGTGCCAAAGCTTTGATGCCAGTAAGCGCCATGAATGGCATAGCCGCCATCGTAATACATGGTGTAGGGGACATCGGGCACATCGTAATCATCGCCCTGCATGCGGGTGACGCGCAGCTTGTCTTCGATCGCAAAGGTGCCCGTCAGGGTGGGATGTTCGTCTGTGCCCGTCGAAACAATGACGGCATAAACGGGTTGGTTGCCTTCCCAGGCAATTAACCGCTGCGTCGAGACGTTGACTTCAATCCAGCGATCGCCCGACTGCCGCAAGCTGGATATATCTTGGCTGGCATCATGCGCCTGAGCAGGTGGAATCAGGTTGCCGATGCCAACCTCCGGCATCCCCAGCGCCAAGCCCAACAGTGCTCCACTACCCCAGAGGCTCAATTGACGTAAGCGCCTATCCCATTGACGATTCATGAACTCACCTACAAACTTTATGAATGCTGCGGTTTTGCTTAATCTGGATCTCTATCTTTTCAGAGCGTTGCTGATTGCTGGGATGAATTTTTGTTGGAGAGGAGTGCTCCTCTCCAACTTTATTTATGCCCAAAGTAGAGAAATCTGTATCGGCGTGATCCAAGGTTGTCTTAAGGTCGCCCTGCACCTCACTCCAGGTATAGCAGCAACTACACTCTGAACGAAATGGGTTTCACAAAATCCATCAGAAAGTGGGGCAAATCTTTATGATTTATGGAATGCTGATTGCCCTTTTGAGGACGACCCATGAAACCTGACCGGAGAAATGCATGAACCTTGAATCTGCTCGAATGCTAGCGGTACAGTCACCCATTATTCCTACGGTGGGAGCGTTGATTCAGCAAACGCCAGGAACGATCTCGCTGGGGCAGGGCGTCGTGTCCTATCCGCCTCCAAGCGAAGCGATCGCCCAAATTACCCAGTTTCTAGCCGAGCCAGATAATCACAAATATCAGGCGGTCGAAGGGATTCCTGAGCTACGACAGGCGATCGCCCTCAAGCTCAAAGCAGAAAACGGAATTGTCGTTGATGGAAATAGCCAAATTGTGGTGACAGCAGGCAGCAACATGGGCTTTGTCAATGCCCTGTTGGCGATCGCCGACCCGGGCGATGAAGTGATTTTGCAGGTGCCCTATTACTTTAATCATGAGATGGCGATTCGTATGGCGAACTGCCAGCCCGTTCTGGTGTCTACAGACGATCGCTATCAGCTTTGTCCTGATGCCATTCGTCAGGCGATTACGCCACGTACAAAAGCCGTAGTAACGGTTTCGCCCAACAATCCTAGTGGTGCCGTTTACGGAACTGACGCCCTTCGAGAAGTGAATCAAATCTGCCGTGAGCATGGCATTTATCACATGAGTGATGAAGCTTACGAATATTTCACTTACGATCGCGCTTCCCATTTTTCTCCCGGCTCAATTCCAGACAGCTATCCCTACACAATCTCTATTTTTTCCCTTTCTAAGGCCTATGGCTTTGCGAGCTGGCGAGTCGGCTACATGGTGATTCCGGCACATCTCAGAGCCGCCGTTATGAAGATCCAAGACACGATCGCCATCTGTGCCGCCGTAGTTTCGCAACATGCCGCTGTAGGAGCGCTGCAAGCTGGAAGGGGCTACTGTCAGACCCACCTAGAGGCGATCGCCCAAGTGCGGCAAGTTTGTCTGCAAGAGCTAGCGGCCATTGCCGATCTTTGCACCCTTCCGCCTGCCCAAGGAGCCTTTTACTTCTTGCTGAAAGTCCACACAGACATGGACTCTTTTGAGCTAGTCAAGCGGCTGATTACAGAACACAAAGTGGCTGCGATTCCCGGTTCTACCTTTGGCCTGGAAACAGGCTGCTATTTGCGGGTGGTCTATGGCGCACTGCAACCCAAAACGGTGATTGAGGGCATGGGCAGATTGGTGCGCGGGATACGGGCGATCGTAGGGTGATGCGATCGATAAGAGCGCGCCCCAGAGGCTACGAACCTAGAGGCTATGAACAGAGCTGCCGATCGCTTTGATCTAAATGGGGCGAAGTTCGCAAATAGTCTTGCAGACGATCGCAGCCTGTCTTTAGCAAGCGATCGAGATCGAGATCCCAGTGATGAAATCCGCTGGCTTCACTGGCGCTGAATAGAGTCTTGCCATCGGAGCTAAAGTTGAGGCTGAGCAGCGGATCGGTTTGTCCCACAAGCGTTTTGAGCAAATCACCCGTTTGAGGATTCCAAAATCTCAGGGTTTTGTCTGCCCCGCCCGATGCCAAGATATTACCCTCTGGACTGAAGACCAGGCTGGTCACACCATTCTGATGCCCAGTCAGGGTATGCAATAGCTGGCCGTCTTGCACCTGCCAAAGTTTGATTGTATTGTCCCAGCTTGCAGAGGCCAGGGTATTACCATCAGGGCTAAAAGCGATCGCCGCAACGGCCAGTCCATGTCCTGCCAGGGTGTGGAGCAATGTGCCATCTATGCGCCACAGTTTGACGGTGTTGCTGTAGCCCCCAGTCGCCAGAAGTCTGCCGTCAGGGCTAAAGGCAACGCTGCTGGGGCTGTCTGGTGCCGTGCTAAAGCTGCGAATCAGTTGACCATCTGTGAGGTTCCAGAGGCGTAGCGTCTGGTCGTCGCTGCCAGAGATCAACAGATTATCGGTGGGGCTAAAGGTAAGGCTGCTAATGCGGGCTTTGTGTCCGGTCAGCGATCGCACCAGTTCGTCTGTTTTGGCATCCCAGAGATTCACAGCTTGGTCATCACCGCCAGAGGCCAGCAGACTGCCATCGGGGCTAAAGTCGAGGGCTGAAACGGGCAGCTTATGCCCCGCCCAGGATTTGAGCGGTTGCAGCTTGTCCTCGCTCCAGAGGCGAATATTGCCATCCCACCCGGCCAGCGCCAGAATGCGATCGCTGCTCAAGCTCAGGGCATAGGCGCTATCGGTCGGCGGCTGGATCGATCGAATATCCCACGATCGCACCGTTTTGTCGGCGCTGCCCGAAAACACCGTCTTGCCGCTGGGGCTAAACTGCGCCGTCAGCACTGAGCCACCATGCCCTTTGAGGGTCTGCACCCAAGCGCCGTCCTGCGTGCGCCACAGCCGCAGGGTGGCATCGCTGCTGGCCGAGAGCAGCGAGCGACCATCGGGGCTAAAAACAACGCGATTAACGGGGGCACGGTGTCCTTCTAAGGTCTGCGCTTTGCCCGTTGCGATCGTCCAGAGGGTCAGGACAGCATTGCCATTGGCCTGCGCAATGTCGCCTGCCGCCACCAAGCTCTTGCCATCGGGGCTAAAGGTGACGCTGTTAATGGATGCGGGATGACCCTCAAAATTGCGGATGAGCTGCGACTTCACCACATTCCAAAGTTTGACAACGTTGTCATCTCCTGCCGAGGCTAGGGTGCGGCTATCCGGACTAAAGGCGATCGCTTTCACCCAGCCTTGATGCCCCGCCAGGGTTCTCAACAAGGTGCCGTTCTGGGCATTCCAAATCTTCGTGAGGCCATCGCGTCCTCCTGCGGCCACAAACGATCCGTTTGGACTAAAGGCCAAGCTCGTCAGCAAGGCAGGCGCATTGATCTCTCGCAGCAGTTTGCCGTCCGCCATATTCCATAGCGCCAGCACCGATGCCTCGTCCTTGAGGCTAGCTGTAGCTACCGTTTGGCCATCCGGGCTAAAGGCAACTGCCTGCACTCGCCCCGACGTTTCCCAAGCGCGCAGGGCTGTACCGTCCGATCGCCAAAGCCGCACGATCGCATCATCGCTGCCTGAGACAATCCGCTGACCATCGGGACTGACGCTGAGGCTGTTGACCTGAGCGCTATGCTCCAGGCGGTTTTGCTCCTGAGATTCCTCTACAGCCTGTTGCAGCGTGGCGATCGTCTGGCTTTTGACATTAGCCGCATCACCGCTAAATTGGCTTAACCCATCAATCCAGCCCAGATTCTGCATGCGTCGCGTAGCCTCTAGGGCAGTGGTCAGCGCCTCTAGAGAGTGATTGCTCAAAAGCTGTGATTCTGACAAAGCATTCAGAGTTTTGATTTCGCTGAGCTGCGATCGCTGCCCTTGCACATAGGCAAAGCCCCCCAGCCCTGCGGCAGCAATGCCCAAAGTGCCAATCAGCGCGATCGTCCTTTGTGCCCGTTTTAGCCGCTGCTGATTTTGGCGATCGACGGCTTGGCGCTCCTCTAAGCCTGCCTCAATGAACTGCTGCACATCCTGCGACAGCTCATCTGTATACTTCACATAGATTTCTTCAGCCGCATCCAGCCGCACGCCACGCAATAAAAAATCAGGCTGTTGGCCGCTCTGCTTCCACTGGTGAGCCGCCAGCTCAATCTGCCGCTGCGATCGCAAGCGGGCGCGGTTTTCTTCTAGCCACCAGCGCAGGGTAGACCAATGCCGAATCAAAATTTCATGGGCAACTTCGATGGTCGTCGTCGGCAGAGACAGAGCCGCCAGATCGGATTTGGGAGCAAACGGATTGAGGCTCTCTGGATCGACCAAGGCATCTAGCTCCAGATCGGCTAGCGATCGGGGAGCGGCTGCCTCTGCCCCTTCGATCGCATCGATATCGATCGCATCCGTAGCCACAATCACCAGCTTGGCAGCCGTCAGCGCTTGCAGGGTGCGATCGACCAAAGCGACCGGATATTTGTTGACGACTAAATCCGCCTTGGTGACGCGACGGCGGGTGTCTTCTGTGCCTTCGCCCAGCTGTGTCAGCGACAGAAAAATCCATTGGGCGCAGGCTTGAGCAGCCGGATCAAGGCCGTCATAAACGGATTGCGCCTTGCGCTCTAGTGCGCCTCTCAATCCGCCAATCTGCTGCTGATATACCTGGAGCGTCAACTCTCCGGGCGCGCGATGTTCCCAAAGCTGCTCTAAGACAAACTCCAGCAGCGGCAAATCTCCGGCGCTGTGGCTGAGATCTTGCAGCAGCACTTCCACTAGCTCAGGCTGGACGGCCAGCCCTACCTTTTCGGCGGGGCGCAAAATCACCTGCCGATAGTCGGCTTCGCTCAGCACCGAAGGCACCAGCAGATTCGCTCCTTGAAGCTGCTCTGCCAGAGCCGGGTATTCCAGACAGGCTGCCATAAAATCGGTGCGCAGGGTCAAGATCAGCTTGAAGCGATCGCTGGCATGTTCTAGCCCGCCCAGCAGCAGATCGAGAAACCGCTGTCGCTCAGCCGCAGAAGCCAGGGTAAACAGCTCTTCAAACTGGTCAACTACCAGCACCATAATGGGTTCAGGGCAAGAGCGCAGCCAATGGACAAAGCCTTCTGCGCCTTGATAGAGCAACCCTTCTAGCTGAAGCTGCTGATATTTGCGATCGGCCTCAGTGTTGCCCTCAGCCAGACAGTGAATCAGCGCTTCTACAGGATGCGCTCCCGGTCGTAGGCTGCCCATCCACCAGGCATCGCTGCCCGGAATGCGCTTGCCTTGGCGCAGCTCTGCCATTAGCCCCGCCATCACCACCGAAGATTTGCCGCTGCCGGAGGCTCCCACCACCGCTAAAAGCGATCGATCTGCCGCCTGAATCAACTGCTGAATTAACGGTTCGCGGCCAAAGAAGAAAGGAGCATCCTGCTCGGCAAACGCTTTTAGACCCAGATAGGGGCAAAGATTGAGATCAAATTCTGCCTCTTCCTGACGCAGCCCATTACGGCTTGGCAGAACCTCAATCACTCGGTTGCCCGAAAGCCAAACATAGGGAGCGATCGCGTTACCCACCATCATCGCCTGAATCTGGGCAATCCATCCGGCGATTGGCAGCCCCGCCTGCGGATCGGTTGCCGTTAAAGTCTCTAGCAGGACGCTGGCAAAGGTGTCAGGATACGTCAAAGGGGATGCGGCAGCAATCACACATTGACCGCTCTCAACTTGCAGATCCTCGACCCATTCACCCAAATCTGTCGCACCAGGACAATCCAAGATAATAATCTGGTGAGAAATGGGCGATCGCCGCAAGACCTGCCGCAGCCAAGAGCGACTGATCTCCACCCCATCTTTGAGCAGCAGCCGAGCCTCTCCGGCCTCGGTATGGGCGACCCGCCCCCGCAAGTACAGCAGCACGGTTGCCGCTTCCAGATCCTCGCCCGGATGCCCTTCCAGTTGCCCACTCAGTTGTCCACCCTGGGCCTTATCCAACTTCAGCCCTGCGGCGATCGCCTCTTTCACCCTCGCCCAACCTGTCTTGGGCTGCGGAAAATAGCGAAGTTGAAAACCGCCCTCTGCCTGCAACACCTTGCTCATGGAGAGCGTGACGGCATTGCCGCCCAGCCCTTCAATCATAAAAGCTTGGCGGGGATGCCTCAGCGGAGCCGCTTCTGGCTTTAGCCCCAAAATTAGCTCGCCCACCCCTTCAACAATGCGCTTGGGGGTTTGTAGCGGATACTCAGGCTGAAGCTGGGTTTCGCCTCTGCCCCGCTTTTGCTGATTAATCAACCTTAGCTGCTGGTTGGTTTTGTCGATGTAGCGCAGCGTTTGATAGTAGACATACTTATACAGCGCATCGACTTCAATCACGCCTTGTGCATCGGCGGCTTCGCCCAGCAGCCCCCGCATTAAGAAATAGGTGAATACGCCATGCCCCAACTCTGGGAATTCCCAAGATTGCTGCGCCTGATCGCAAGATAGCAAGGCGTAAAATCCTTTACTTTGCGCGGCTCGCTGCCGCAATAGCTCGACCATTTGTGGCGTGGGGTTGGGCAGAGGCATGGTGCCCAAATCCTTTCCTTGGGCAGCGCGAAAGGTCATGCTGCCACTATGACAGGCATCCAGCCATACTAGTTGCTGGTGAGCGGCACATTGGTTGAGCAGATTGAGCAATCCCTCAACGCTCAATCCTGTCTCGGCCAAAGCTTGTTTGCGGGTATCGGTCAGGCACAGCACCGCCTGATGGCTGTCATCATCAAGAATGCCGTGGCCGGAGAAGTAGAACAGCACGGTATCTTGGGGTTTTGCCTCAGCCACGATCTGCTGAAGGCTGGCATGGACGGCTCGCAGCCGAGGTGGCTGGGCAAGCTGCCTCGAGGGCATGGCCGGATGCGGCTGACCGGGCGGCAATCGCCCTGGATGCGGCTGACCCAGATAGGGATACTGCTCAAACGAGTCGTGGTGAACCTGCATCGCCTTTTGAGGGAAGGTTTGAGTGGCCGCGGCGATCGCCTCCCCTAACCCCTGGCAGTCCAAAGCCGGACAAGATAAGTCCGGTAAATGCGGGTCTTCATACTGATTCACCCCTACCAGCAAAACCCACAGCTTGGCTTCCCCCGTCTCCAGGGCACGACTGACACGGCTGGTTCTAACGCTAGCTGGACACATGTGTTTTAGCCTAATTCTGCTCTTGGGTGATGGCAACGCAACCCCAGATCTTTGACGCAGCAGGGAAGCGGCATCTTAACGCGGTCGCCCCAGCGTGGTGATGTATAAAACTGCCTCGTCAATGGGGATACCTAACACCTCATTCACTTCGTCATCAAAAAATCCGGCAATACCGCTCACCCCCAAGCCTAACCGAATCGCCGCCAAATTTAGCCGTTGTCCCAAATGTCCGGCATCCATATGTAGGTAGCGGTAGACGCGATCGCCATACTGCACCGTCGCTCTGCCCAGATCTGCCGTGTGGAAAAGCACCGCTGCCGCATCGCGTCCTAAGTTTTGACCCAAACACAGACGATGGAGTTCCTGCCGGAAGTTTTTAAAGCGAATCTGCCGTAATTCTTGCGCCTTGGGGGCGTAGTAGTAACACCCCTCCTCTAGCCCATCAATGCCCGACACGGCGATAAAGGTTTCAATCAGGTTCAAATCAAAGTAGTCGGGGGTAGGGTCAAGGTTTTGTTCAACATAGTTTTGCGGCTGGTAGGTAAAGTCTAGTAAAGCCTTTAGCTCATCCAGATTCAGGTGTGCCCCGCTGAGGACGCGCGTCGATCGCCGCTGCAAAATAGTACTGGCTAGATCGGCCAGGTTTTCTCCCCACAGCACAGCAGCCGAGGTTTTCGTCGAAACCTTGAGGCAAAAAGGGAAGTTATACTTGTCTGCTTCGGCAGCGGCAGAAATTTGTAGGGCTTGCTTCTCAATCAGCTTTTTGAGGGAAGGCGCATCTTGCGTCGCCGGAATTTGCGTTGCCTTGTGAAAATAGGGCAGCAGTTCGCCATCGAGCAGCTTGGGATAGTCCATCTGACGAGACGAGGGCAAACAGGTGGGGGCGAGGGGCAAGTTCTGCCGCACATCGAGGCGATCGGCCAGGGCGAGAATGGCGATCGTCCCCTCCTGTTCGGGATCAAGATACAGCATCTGGTTAACGGTTTCGTCCATAAACCCACCAATCAGGTGGGGGCGAAAATCGCTAATCGCGCTAGCCAGCTCAATATTGGCCAACAAATGCCCCGTGTCTAAAAGAATGCGGCGATAGGCGCGGTCTTGATAGCGCCAAGCCGATCGGTAAAAGACGGATGTAACCACGATCGCCATCTGAGTTTGATCGAGGGTGGGATGCCAAAAGCAGGCGTCTTGCAGCGTTGACCAAACCTCGCTATCCCAAAAGCGAACTAACGCATGGCTTTGAGCCTGATAGCTATATAGCCCTGCTGCCAAGAGAGGCGTACCTCTCGAAATCAAATACAGTTCAGCCGGATACAGCCCTCCCGCAGAAGGCGAAGCCCGCAGATAAATCATCTCGCCACTCATGCGAGTCATCATTTTGACCGTCAGACCATAGCTGTGAAACAGCAGCCGCGACAGCCGCTGCCAGCTCTGCTTGTCATCCAAACGATTTATCTCAGCGCTATCTAACGGCTTTCCCACCTGTTCGGGCTTTTCTGTGAGATAGGGCTTGAGATCAAAAGCTGCGCCAATTTTATATTCTTTAAAGGGAACGGGCTGTTTTGACCAGTCTAGCTCCGTGTCCTTCAAGGTAGCCGGATGATATTTCGTGCGTTTGTGGTAGTGCTGCGCGATGGAAACAGGACGGTCTGCCATAGGAGGTTATGCGCGGAAAGCTGAGCGGTTTGTGGCTGCTGTTCTGTTTATTTATGGAGTATTCCACAAATAAGAAATGACTGGACAGAACAGGACGCGGAATCTTAACTCTAAGGATTGTGGGTTAAATAAAATCCAATAGTTTTTTGGAAGTGCTGCGCGAAGCGCAGCACT
>DATNPL010000032.1:0-13518 GCA_036703255.1 Coleofasciculaceae cyanobacterium | reverse complement strand
TGGAACCACGCTTATCCATCCCGAACTGAGATGTGAAACGCACCTGCGGCGAAGATAGTTGGGGGGCAGCTCCCTGCAAAAATAGCTCGGTGCCAGGTAGATATCTCACAGCCCCTATTCCAGTGATGGAGTAGGGGCTGTGTTATTAATGTGCAAGAGGTTTAACGCTTCAAAGTAATCTGAACCAATTGAAGCAATGCGGAAGTCTGACCTGCACTACCGATTCTGAATAGCTGCTAAATTTGGACTCATCCCAATCACTTTAATAGTCTATTTATTGATAATCTTCAGAAGACTCTGGCTCTAACTCCCAACGGCGATTGTCCCGAGCTTCCAATATTTCGGTAGTTCTCAGAAAAGCGCGATCGTTCATCTCTATGCCTGCCGCAGCCCCAAGCTCATCCACCAAATCTTGGTCAGGGGTAGGAGCTGTGCCTCCTAATGTCTGATCACCCACCATGTCTGTGGGCACCTCGCTTAGATCAATTCCTTCGTCGGATTCATTTAAGCTGTCTAGGCTGGTAGATCCAATACTCTCAGTCGTTAGCTCTGTTGCAATTTCTGCGAGTTCTTCAGCAGTGGGTTCTGCTGGTTTTCTATCAAAGTTATCTACCATAGGATTCAATAAAATCGAAACTGCTGAAACCTTATCCTGCTGTGCGATCAGAAAAAACATCACAAAGACAGAGAACCTTAGTAGATTGCAAAATCCTTCAGCGTTTAGAGTTTTGTAACGTAAGCGGCACGCCACAAACTCTAATTTGTAAAGAAAAGAATGCCGCTAGACGGTTGTGGAGATGCGCTCGGACTCTTTGATCCAGAACAGAGGCAGTATTGCCAGCAGTCGTAGGCCGCTCGACAAGACAAAAACCCCTAATAAACCGCTTACGCTACTGGGATGCCACGACTGGGCTAAAAACCCTCCTGTCAGCGTTCCCAGCGCACTCATAACGCCAGAAAGAGCGGCCACAGTGCCAAAATAGCTGGCAGGATTGTGCATCGGTGCCACGCTGAGTTGAAGATTAATCAGGCAAAGATCGATTGCTGCCCAAGTGCCCCCAATCAGCAAATGTAGTCCAGGAAGCCACAGCCACAGTGATAGAACACTGGCATCTGTCCCTAGCCAACACAGCGGAATAATGGCAACAACTACGCCAATACCTAATAAAATTAAACGATTGCCAATGCGATCGGCTAATTTTCCCCAGCCGACTAGCAGCAGCAGGTTGGCTCCGGCAGTGAAGCTGTTGTAGACAGAAACTTTAGCGATGTCAATGTGCAAAACATCCAGCATATATAGGTTGTAGAATGGCGTGCCGATATTCACGGCAAACAGCCAAAAACTAATGTAAACCAAGAAGATGATCTGATTGGTTTGTAGGGAGAGGCGATCGACTAAAGTATGCAAGAGTGACCGCTCTGGAGCGATCGCAGGCTTCTCTGAAATATTTGCTTCAATAGCGTTTGCTTCTGGAATAAGGGTCTGCGCTTGTTTAGCGTTGGCTTCTGTCTGGGGATTAATGTCTATCATAAAATTCTGGCAAACGAGGCTCAATAACCCCGCGATCGTTGCCAGCACTAACATGATGCCGAAGCCCTCAATCGAGCCACCTTGCCATTCAGAGACAATCCATCCTGTGGCTGGAACAGAAATCAAATTAGTCAGATGGGCAGCACTATTGCGGATGCTAAAGTAGCGTCCGCGCAGCCGTCGTGGTACCAGAACTACCATCCAGCTGAGCCAAGAGGCGCTGCTCAAAGCGGCTAGTAGAGCGCTAGCTAAGGCAGTGATAAGCGTTAGCCCAATGAGGACATGAGAGTCCAAGCCATACCAAACCGAGCAGCCAATGCCGATCGCCAATATCCACCACATTAAGCGGGCAATTCCATTCGTCTCAAGGCTATAGGAATAGAGGCTGCTGGCTTTCTGCGAAAGGTGGGCACCAAGCGGCTGTACCAAATTGGCCACCATTGGAATAGCTGTTAGTACCCCAATTTCAAAGGTGCTTGCTCCTAATTCCAGCAAAAAGTTTGTAACCAGAACTCCGGTTGTAATGTTGGAAAAGAGAGCCGCAAAAACGCCGTCCAGCGTCGAAGCCTGAAGGCTTGTCCGAACAGACGATTTGCTCAATTTTGGAGGAAATTGAGCAAGGGCGATCGCGCTGTTGGGAGCTTCTTCGAGCTGAGGAGGGACGCTGGTCAAAGCTGCTGTCGCAGTCGAAATATTCTCAGAAGAATTAGAAGCAGTCAAACATCCCTCCGCATATACAGCGCATAGCCTCAAATAGGCAGTAAGTGAGCAATCTATCAAGAGTGTGCAGGAAGTTTTCTCTTTAGACTTCACCCTAAAGACATCAATCTAACAAGTTCAGTCGATCGCAAAGTCCTCCTATTTTTTCTAGAAGCTGGATTTCACAGGCGCGGAGTGCGCCACAAAACCCTAATTTGCGATCGACTGAATTTAACAACTTTAATTTCTGTGACGGCACATGAGGGTGAGATCAGCTTCTCTGCAATCCGCTCAGCCCTTGCTCTCCTGATATTCTTTGATCAGACTATTAATATGGAAAATTTTTGATGTCATCCCTTACAACCTTCAAACGCCAAACGCGCTGGCAAATTCCCGTTGTACTGGCTGTAACGGTCTTTATTAATTACTTAGACCGAAACAATTTATCTCTGGCGATTCCTCGTCTAGCGCAAGACTTTGAATGGAGCGATCGCGAAATCGGTTCTAAGGGTGAAGTGCTATTAGCTGCTTTCTACCTATCGTATGCCTTGTCTAACATGCTGCTAAGTCCTCTTGCTGAGCGGTTTGGGCCAAAGCGAAGCGTGATTGCGGCCATTGCTGCCTTCTCACTCATAACGATTTTAAGTGGCACCTTGGGCTATTCTTTCATGGCGCTAGTGATTTTGCGCCTCTTTTTAGGGTTGGGAGAAGGGGTGCATATTCCTATGGCAAGTGCGATCACGAGCCACTGGTTTTTGCCGGGTGAGCGATCGCGTGCCAATGCGATTTGGGGTAGCGGCATTTTGTTTTCTACTGCGATCGCTCCGCTAATTGTGGTGCCGTTGATTCAGCTGTGGGGCTGGCGTCCGACCTTTGCGGCTTTGGGGGTTGGCGGTATGCTGGTGTCGATTCCATTGGTTTACTTCTTAGTAGGGGATAAACCCAATCGGTTAAGGCAGCAAGATCTTGTCGCGATCGCAGCAGATGATGAGCCAGACAGCTTATCTCAGGTTGCTTATCGTCGAGATGCTCGGTTTTGGCTCATGGTGGCAGGGGGCAGCCTCAATGCTTTCTGTGAGTTTGGTTTGCTGAATTGGTTGCCGACCTACTTCAACCGTGCCAAAGGAATTGATTTTGAACAATTGGGATGGCCGCTTGCTCTGGTTTTTGCTGCCGGAATCGTTGGCATTGGCTTAATGGCCTATTTGGGAGACAAGCTGCAACGTAGAACACAGCTTGCCGGGATCGGATTTCTCTTGGCGGGTGCAATGGTCTATGTTGCCTCTACAACAACGCAGGTGGGACTTTTGGTACTCTTTTTTGCGATCGCCGTCTTTTGTCAGAGTGCCTATGGCGCTCAGGAATATGCCCTCGTTCAGCGCATCTTACCTGTCGAGCGGGTGGGGGCAGGTACGGGTCTTTATAACGGGTTAGCGGTGTTATTAGGTGGTGTTGGCGGCTCCCTGATTCCGGGGTCAATTGTGGCGATGACGGGCAGTTTTGATGCGGGCATTCTCAGCATTGTTGTGGGTGCGTGGCTAGCAGCAGGCGTCATGTTTGTGCTGGCGCGATTCATCCGATATTGATAGTTATTGAGATTGAAACCATGCCTCAAATGGGGAACATGCCCTCACAAAATGTCGTGAGAAGAGCCACTTCGGCTCTCAATCCACGGCTTTCTATAAAGTTTTGTAGTTCTATTTAGAGTTTTATATAGTTATGTAGCGTTTTTTCGGTCCAGGGGTAGCTTAGACATGTGAGTCCTAAGCAAATAGAGGTGCTGGGCGGAATCCGCATTCATAACGTTGGGCGATAAAAGCTTATGTTTCCGCGTACCCATTGTCCTTACTGTTCTTATCCCCTGTTGCTCCACAGTTCTTCAGGGAAGCCCTATTGGTTTTGTTGCCACTGTTATCAAGATGTTCCCTACGGGATCGATCAAACTTCGACGCTAGAACAATCTCTGGCGCAGTCCCAAAAACAATCTCCCAAGCAATCTCTAAAAGAATCTCTAAAACAGTCTCCAGAGCAACTAGAAACCTGCTCATCGACCCAGCCTGTGGCTGCTAACGGCGATCGTCATCCAGATATATCTGCTGACATCCTTCAGCATCCGCAGGTCGATCTTCAGATTGAGTTAGCAAAACTTGAGCAACTGAAAGAGGACTTCCTGAATACCACATCGCATGAACTGCGAACTCCTCTCTCCAATATGAGGCTGGCTATTCAAATGCTAGACAGGCTTCTGCGCCAAGAAGGGATCTTAGCCTCTGAACAAGTAGAGACAGGCACCAATCCTGCCAGAATTTCTGACTATCTAAAATTGCTCAGCGATGAGTGCGAACAAGAAATTGGCTTGATTAATGACCTGTTGGTGTTACAGCAAATTGAGGCAGGCACCCAATCCCTATTGCCCATGCAGCTTTTGGTGCAAGATTGGATTTTGCAAATGGTTGCGCCGTTTGAAGCGCAAATGTTAAGCCACCAACAGCGCCTTCGAATTGACATTCCCTCTAACCTGCCGCCTTTAACGACTGATTTCACTCTGCTCGATCGCCTTTTGTCAGAACTGTTGCACAACGCCTGTAGATTCACACCAGCAGGAGAACAAATTACAGTTGCGGCTTCTGCTTCAGCAGGTCGCCTCCAAATTCAGGTGATTAACTCAGGGGTAGAGATTGCAGAGAGCGAACTGACGCGGATCTTTGACAAGTTTTACCGAATTCCGACGGATGATCCCTGGCAGCATCAGGGCACAGGTTTGGGACTGGCTCTTGCAAAAGCTCTGGCACGTTATTTGGATGGGGCAATTTGGGTAGATCACCAGTCTGGGCAGACTTGCTTTACCGTTGAGCTACCCTGTCGAGAGAGTAACGAAGTTACGTACAAAGATGTACTAATGAGCTATGTCGCCTACTATCTGAGCCGAGGCAAAACGGTTCTTAGCCCTCGCCAAGGTACCTTGTCTTTTGAAGGCGAAGTGTATCGCTACTGGGGCTATCATCGTGACTTTCTGGACTTTTGGCACCAATTGCTACAGCGACCCGACTTCTCTGAACTCTATCTGCAAGGCGATAACCACGCCTTTCGTCAGTTTTTAGGCGGAGAATGTACGGTGACAGAATGCGCCCGCTGTCGGTTGCCGATACCCACAGAGGCAGGGCCTGTATACAGCACGCCTAGCTGTTTGCTATGCCATGATCCTGTCGTATCTGAGAACCAGCAAGGAGAAGCAAAACGCTGTCTTGAAACAGAAAGTGAGAATGAAACAGGAATAACGCGAGTTCTGGCGATCGGCAAACAGTGCCATCCTAACGCTTCACTGCAAGCGTCGCTGAGGGCGAATGGCTTTGAAGTTACCTTCGTCTCTGATCCCAACGTCATTACCCTAGACGCGCTGCCGTCTTCAGTAGATTTAATTCTGATGAATGCCGATATTTCAGAGCCAGAAGCCCAAGCTTGGGCAAGACAACTGGACTGTTATCCTCAACTTCGGGGGGTGCAGATTGTGGCATTGAGTGGCCAAAATCGGTTTAGCCACCCCTGGACAGAGCGCCAACTTGGGGTCGAAGACTATCTGCTATCGCCCCTGGGAGGTGATCGCTTAACCCGTCAGTTCCGTCAAGTCTTGCCACAGCCCTTAACAGCGGGTGCATCCCAATTGCATTGGTTTCCCTGTTAGGCATGGGCGTTAAGACAAAAATAGCTTTGTGGGGGCACAATGCGCGACCACAAAGCTATTTCAACACATCGGCTGGGAGGCGCTCTAAAACTAATGCTCTATAAGCGCGATCGCTTCACCGATCGATGCTTACGAGATGAGCGTTTACTCCGCTTGAGCGCTGCTCTCCCTACTCCGGTTAAGCCTAGTAGCGCCAAGGGTGCCCAACTTTTAGGGCTGTTTTGCTCCAGGTGCGAAGAACGAGCCTGAGCAGCTTCGGTTCTTTTGGGCACTTGGGGATTGAACAAAAAGCCTGTGAGCGTTGTCAATCCTGCAATCAGCAATAGACCGATCGCTTTTACATCAACATGCGTTGTTAGCTCTTGCCTCATGCCAAAAGACGCATAGAAAAAGTACACAGAAATGATCAGACTGAGGATTAGCAGGATAGAAATCATCACCGAATTGTTTGCAAAGGTATAGATCGGACCTTCTGCATTCGAGAATTCCTCAAAGGTTGAAAAGGGGCTACTCATATCTATATACTCCGCTTACTCCGCTGCAAGTTCTGATGCATGAGAGGACTGGCCTACCAATTGACCGTTGCCGTTATCCACGATTTTCGTGACCAGAGACAAAGTGGCATATTCTGGATATCCCTCAATACCAAGGTCAGCAATATCAAGACCATTAATCTCTTCTTCGCGGGATACCCGCAGCAAATCAAACTTCTTTAAAATCCAACTCGTGACATACCCCGGAATAAAGCCCAGCAGGACGACACAAATGAGACCGCCGATGAGCTGCCCGAAGAAATTAATCGATGGGATGCCCTCTCCCTGGGGATAGCCTGCGGCTACAATTCCGACGACGACTGAGCCAAACAAGCCACAAAATCCATGCACCCCAACAGCACCTACTGCATCGTCAATGCCTAACTTTTCGATCGCCATAATCACTTTAGGCATGATGAAAGCGGCAATAAACGCCAGCACAATTACCAGTGCCGGATGGTAAAGATCCATGCCGCCACCAACAGAAATAATGCCAGCCAGCCCACCTGAAATCGTGAAGAAGGGGTCGCTCTTGGAGGAGATGTAGGCTCCCACCAGTCCGGCCGCCAAAGCCATCGTGGTGTTGACACCAATTGAGGCCAGCGTCATGGGTGTGCCATAAATCGTCGCCTCCTTTTCGTATCCAGGCAGATAAATCATGCAGGCCGCCAGGAACGCATAAAAGCCGACAAAAATGAGCATTAACCCCACCATCGTGAGCGGCAGGTTGTGGGGCAGAATCGGTCTGGGATTGCCGTTTTCATCATACTTGCCGACTCTAGGCCCTAAATTGAGCAGAACGCCCAGCGTGAAAAACCCAGAAATACCATGTACGATGCCTGAGCAGCCAAAGTCGTGATATCCCAGCTTTGTAAACATCCAGCCGAAGGCATTCCAGCCCCAGGCCGCGCCGACGACCCAGGTAAAAGAACCCAGAACGATCGACATAATGAGATAGCCACCCACCTTGACCCGCTCAATCAATGCGCCCGACAGAATAGAGGCGGTGGTCATGGCAAAGAGTGCAAACGCAAAGAAAAACACACCCGTCAAATGGTCGGCTGTGTTAGGCCCTAGAGCCGGAGACCAGGGATAGGAAGTTTCAACATAGACCATCGCAGCCTTAATGGTTCCGCTTTGCTCTGGGTTCGTCCAAGGCCCCAGAATTCCACCTGTAATGGGAAACAGGGGAAAGGCGTTATAAACCCACCAGCCAAAGAAGAAGAAGGCCAAGCCCACACTTGCCAGCGTCAGCAGGTTTTTCACCATGGTTGCGAGAACATTTTTAGTGCGGGATGCGCCCCCTTCATAGGCAAGAAATCCCGCATGAATCAGCAGCATGAAAACGGAAGCCCAGTAGTAAAAGCTTTCCGATGCAAACGTTCCTAGAAATTCCTGTGCTTCTGGAGACATGATTTATGCAAGGTTAGGTCACAACTAAAAGCTGAGAAAAGCTATCAAATAAGTAGCTAAGGAATGATAAGAATGTCGTCCACTCTCATTGGAGTCCAAACGCTAGAAGTCTAAAGCTTGAAGCAACAATGCAAAGCGATGGAGCAAATATAGGAGCGATTTGCCCCAACATAATGTGTTCTAGTTGACTATCTCGAATATTTACCGCAGGTTAACTGCCGCCATAAGCTGTTTAGTTTAGGCTAGCTGTTAGGGCATTGCTTCATCCGGCTATGAAATTTGTTTTGAGGGGGGTGCGTCTCTCAAAATAAATTTCATAGATAAAATCAGTAATGCCGCTTTCAGAGCTGAAGCTGTCTGCCAAGTTTAACGGCTATGTTGATCTCAATCCCTAATAGATTCTCTCTGAAGATGTCTGGGAATGTAATGAATGCTCTTTAATAGATGTCTGAGATGATGCCCAAAGCGGTAACGATAGGGTGAACGGGTTCAGGCGCAATTTTAGGAGCACCCATGAAAGCGAAAGATTAGTTACAGAAAACCATCCAGCAAAAGTGTTTTATGTATATTAAACTCAGCCATATTCTTGAAAAACTTTACTCATCAATCATTGTGCTGCTATCTCCTATCTTCAAGTTCTCTGCATTTCTCTACCGTCTGTGGTTCAGGCGGTTCTTCTCGGTGCTCCTTTGTACCTTTTTGCTGCTCGTGAATGGGGGCGGTGCGATCGCAGCTTCGTCGATCGGCGCAGTCGAGAAAGTGGGCAATGGAGAAGGGGCGGTTTCAATTTTGGCTTGGCCAGGTTACATCGAGCGCGGAGAAACTGACCCCAGCTATGACTGGGTGACGGGCTTTGAAGCAGAGACAAGCTGCAAGGTGAGTGTCAAAACTGCGGCAACCTCTGATGAAATGGTCACTCTGATGAATCAGGGTCGCTATGACGTGGTCACGGCCAGCGGTGATGCGACCCGTCGATTGATTGCGGGTGGCAAGGTGCAAGAAGTCAATATCGATTTAGTTCCAAGCTGGAATCAGGTTGATCCTCGGCTCCAGAATGCTGCTTGGCATACTGTGGATGGCAAGCACTATGGCGTCCCCTATCAGTGGGGTTCTAACGTCTTGATGTACAACGCTGACACCTTCCCTCAGCCTCCTACGAGCTGGAACGTCGTGTTTGAGGAGCAAATCCTGCCCGATGGCAAATCTAACAAAGGGCGCGTTCAAGCCTATGATGGCCCTATTTACATCGCTGACGCAGCACTTTACCTCAAGGCTCACCAGCCAGAATTAGGCATTACTGATCCCTATGAGCTGACTCGGCCTCAATTTAAGGCGGCGATCGCCCTTTTGAAGCAGCAGCGTCAATTGGTCAGCCGTTATTGGCATGATGCCAATGTCCAGGTCGATGATTTCACCAATGAGGGCATGGTGGCTTCAGGCTCTTGGCCGTTTCAAGTCAACCTGCTTCAGAGCAATCAAGCCTCTGTTAAGAGCACCATTCCCACCGAAGGTGCGACAGGCTGGGCGGACACCACCATGATCCATGCTCAAGCTCCCCATCCCAACTGCGCCTATAAATGGCTCGAACATTCCATTTCACCCAAAGTTCAAGGGGATGTAGCCGCCTGGTTTGGGTCTGTGCCAACGGTGCCTCAAGCCTGTGAAGGTAATGCTTTGCTGGGCACAGAGGGCTGCAAAACAAATGGAGCAGATAACTTTGACAAAATCAGCTTTTGGCACACCCCGATCGCTGACTGTGGCGATGGCACTCGTCAATGTGTGCCCTATTCAGAGTGGGCATCAAATTATCTAGCGGTGATTGGCAGTCGGTAAATCTTAGGGCAATTTTTTATGAACTCGATCGCTCCAGCCGTTGAACTGATCGAGGTGACGCGTCACTTTGGGGATGTAAAAGCCGTCAATGCAGTGAGTTTAACGATACAGCAGGGAGAGTTTTTTGCCATGTTGGGGCCATCGGGTTCAGGCAAAACTACCTGCTTACGACTCATCGCTGGATTCGATCAGCCTTCTTCAGGTCAGATTCGGATTACAGGGCAAGACGCGACGGCATTACCTCCCTATGAGCGGGATGTGAACACGGTCTTCCAGGACTATGCGCTTTTTCCCCACATGACCCTGGGGGATAATATTGGATACAGCTTAATGCTGAAAAAAGTACCTAAATCTGAACGGCTAAAACGCGTGGCGGATATGCTGGATTTAGTCCAGCTGAGCGGTTTGGAACATCGCAAGCCCGCCCAACTCTCTGGCGGACAGCGGCAGCGAGTTGCCTTGGCGCGGGCACTTGTGAACCAACCTAAAATCCTGCTTCTAGACGAGCCGCTAGGAGCACTAGACCTGAAGCTGCGGCAACAAATGCAGATAGAGTTAAAAACAATTCAGCGGCAGTTGGGGATTACGTTCATTTTTGTCACCCATGATCAAGAAGAGGCGCTAACCATGAGCGATCGCCTTGCTGTTTTCAACCAAGGCAAGATTGAACAAATGGGCAGCCCTATTGAGGTGTATGAGCGCCCAGCTACCGCCTTTGTCGCTAACTTTGTCGGCGTTTCCAATTGGATTAGCGGTAAGCTGGCGCAGTTGCTAACGGGTTCCGCGCAGTCGTTTGTGCTGCGTCCCGAAAAAATTCAAATGGTTGATCCCAATTCACCTGCGCCCGCAGATCTGTGTAGCGTTATGGGGAAAATAAAAAACATTCTGTACCTAGGCATGTATACCCGCTATGAGATTGGGTTGCAACCTGAAGGATTACTGTCTGTCGTGGAGCAAAACCGCCAGAGTTCGCATTGGGCTGAAGGTGAAGCAGTCCAACTGCTTTGGCAACGCGAACATATTGTGATGGTCTAAATTTGTTACGGTCTAAGTTTGTTACGGTTAAACTGATGTCTTCCTCTCCAAAACGACGACAGATCGCAAATTTTCTCTATTCTCGCCCGAATGTACTGTTATTGCTGCTGTTGAGTCTGCCGCTTCTATGGTTCGGTGGAATCTATGTCAGCTCGTTGATGACGTTGTTGCTCCAAAGCTTCTTTCATCTGGATGACTTTACGGGACAGGTGGTACATGAATTCACGTTTTCTACCTATCGCGCTTTATTCACGGAAGCTAATCTCAGAATTGTTCTACGAACGGTAACGATGGCGATCGCAGTCAGTATAACAACTATCTTTTTGGCATTTCCGATCGCGTTCTATATGGCACGTTATGCGACGCCCCCTGTTAAAGCAGCGCTCTATCTCGCTGTCGTGCTGCCGCTGTGGGCGAACTATTTGGTCAGGGTCTATGCCTGGAAGTTGATCTTGGCGAAGGAAGGGATTCTGACTTGGTTGATTCATCTCTTGCACTTAGATGGACTGTTGAGTCTGCTATTGAGTCTGCCGGGTATTGGTGGGTCATCGCTGTCGGTATCGACGATCGGCATGTTTCTCGCCTTTGTTTATCTGTGGTTGCCTTACATGATTTTGCCGCTAGAGGCCGCGCTGGAGCGCGTGCCTCAATCTTTGATAGAAGCCTCAGCCGATTTGGGCGGTAGGCCCTGGCAAAGCTTTCGCCATGTGCTCTTACCCCTGGCTTTTCCAGGAGTCGTTGCGGGTTCAATCTTTACCTTTTCCCTCACCTTAGGCGATTTCATCACGCCTAGCGTCTTGGGAAACTCTAGCCCCTTTATTGGACAAGCCATTTATGTGCAGCAGGGGACAGCCGGAAATGTTCCCTTGGCGGCGGCATTGACTGTCGTGCCGATGGTGATTATGCTGATCTATCTCGCTGGAGCAAAGCGTTTGGGGGCTTTTGATGCGCTCTAATCAGGCTGGATCTCATCAGGCTGGCATCGGACTGAAGCTAGCGGCGGCGGCTGTCCTCTTTTTTCTCTACTTTCCCTTTGGGGTCATCCTCCTCTACACGTTCACTACCGAGGATTCTGCCTATACGTTTCCGCCGCCCGGACTGACATTGAACTGGTTTCAAGTCGCATGGCAGCGTCGAGATCTTTGGCAGGCATTAGAAATTTCGCTACAGGTTGCCACTATTGCGACCGGAATTGCGATCGTTTTGGGAACGATGGCTGCTATGGCCGTATACCGCAGTCGATTCTTTGGACGAGAAACCATATCGTTTGTGTTATTGCTGCCCATCGCTCTGCCGGGAATTGTGACGGGAATTGCCTTGCGATCGGCGATCGATGTTTTGGGGATACCCTTTAGCATTTGGACGATTGTGGTCGGACATGCCACTTTTTGTATCGTTTTGATTTACAACAATGTGTTGGCAGGTCTTCGCCGCACTTCGCGATCGCTGACAGAAGCCTCAATGGATTTAGGAGCCGATGGGCTGCAAACCTTTCGCTATATCACTCTGCCCACCTTGGGTACAGCGCTGTTAGCAGGGGGAATGTTGGCCTTTGCCCTTTCCTTTGATGAGGTGATTGTCACTGTTTTTACGGCGGGGCAGCAGGCGACCTTGCCCGTTTGGATTTTGGATCAGCTGACGCGCCCGCGCCAACGTCCGGTGACTAACGTCGCGGCCGTATTTGTCATTGCTTTGACTTTTATGCCTATTCTGTTTGCCAATTGGCTGACTCGACGGGTTGAGTCATAAGTTGCTTAACATTGCTGGCCGCTGGTCTTATCCAGGTTGTTCTGGAGAAGACGGAGAAATGGATAGAATGGCTCTGACTAAATCCTCTGGCTCTACAGGTTTCGCAATATGGCATTGGAATCCGGCAGCGATCGCCCGGTCTTGTTCAGATTCATTGACATATGCAGTTAGGGCGATGGCGGGAATTTGTCCTCCAGCGGCTGCGCTTAACGATCGCACCTGCTGAATCAACCAGTAGCCGTCTTCTCCTGGCATGCCAATATCGGAAATCAGCAGGTTGAACTGCTGCGGATCTTGATTTAAGGCGGCTATGGCTTCTTTGGCGGATGATACCACCCGCACGTTAGCCCCATACTGTTCCAATACAAACTCAAGGAGCACGCGAGTATCATCTTCATCATCAAACACCAAAATCTGCCAGCCTGCTAAAGAAAGACCCGGATCGCTTGAATCTTTTGCCGTCGGTTCTGCATCACTGGACGGTGTTAGCTCTGGAGATGGATCACGCAGAGGTACTCTGACGATGAACGTCGCGCCTTGGCCTTCACCGGGGCTAGCTGCCTGAACGGTACCGCCATGCAGTTCCACCAGATGCCGCACGATCGAGAGTCCCAACCCCAGCCCAGGTTTCGCTTTAGTGGTACTAGAATCGCCTTGGCGGAAGCGATCGAAAATGTGCGGTAACAAATCGGCTGAGATCCCTTGCCCTGTGTCCGTGACTTGGATTTGCGCCTGTCCTTGATTCTGCTCTAGCGTGATTTCAACCCGCCCGTTCGTTGGGGTAAACTTAATGGCATTTGACAGCAAATTCCACACGACCTGCTGTAAGCGATCGCCATCACCAATGATGTGTTGAGAACTCAACTGAGCAACAATTTGAATGGTTTTGGCTTCGGCTGCTAATTAGACTTGTCCGAGAATTTACAGCGCATACTGTGCCTGGGTTTGGGAGTTTTTCGACTCACTGCGGTCAACGCCAGACCCTACGATAAAATCAGGGTTATAGGGAATTACTGTTAGGAATTCCCTCAAAAATACAGTTT
>DATNPL010000028.1:0-4661 GCA_036703255.1 Coleofasciculaceae cyanobacterium | reverse complement strand
TTTTGACCTCTAATAGGCAGGCTAATCCTCCCTGACGGTATCTGCTCAACCACCGGGTGATGCTGGCGGGACTGCGACCGAGTCGTTGACTCAACTGCTGATGCTGAGTGACTTGTCCAGTTTTGAGCCACCAGAGCATCTAGAGTCGTTCTTTTTGAGAACCGCTCTTTGCCTGCTTCAGGCTCTTCTCCAAATATTCGGCAGTTTCGCTGATCTCCAGCACCAGTTGTCTAGCAATCTTGACTATTTCCTCGTTCCCTCTCCTTCTATTCTACTTAACCTCATTTCAGATTGGTATAACGCAAGAAAGAGCGATGACCCGTTTGACAGGATAGTGGTGAATGATTTAAAGCAGTTTCACTTAGCCAACAATGCGATCGCCTTCCCACATTTGAAAATCATGGTGGTTCCATCAAACAAATTATGCGTGACAGGGTAGATCGAGCACAAACAGTGCATCACGACATCCGGTGAAGATATGTCCATAACGCTGAAATCCTTATAGGACAAGAGCTTTGCCTAATTTAGTAAATCAGCTCTTAGATAGAGGTATTTCTAACAAATTAGTTTCATGATTAAAGTTGATTCCACTACTGAAGTTAAAACTATTGACCACGAATAGATAGTGCTAAAGGGGTAAGAATTTTTTGTTATGGGGACAAGCCCACGCAACTGAAAATTCTTATACAAACACCGCTATCTGTGAATTGAGTAGTCGATGTAAGTATAAAACAACGAGCCTGTGAGAGATTAAGTGAGTATTGCTGATATCACCCGTCCATTTGTAGTGCTTAACGCAAGCCAACCTTGCTCTCTGTCTACCGAAGAAATTCTGGAGCGGGCGACAGAAGTGGCTGATTTCTGCTCTGCCCATGCGGCAGCGATCGATCACCAAGGCATGTTGCCTGTAGAAGAGTTTGATCATCTCCGGCGATCGGGTTTGCTCACGGTACCGCTTCGTCAGGCTTTAGGCGGTGCAGGGGTGGGAATTGAAGCAGAAGCGACTCACACTCTTTTGCGATTGCTGCGGCAGATAGGGCGAGGAAATTTAGCCGTTGGGCGAATCTACGAAGGTCACATTAACGGGCTACAGCTTGTGCAGACCTTTGGCACACAGGAGCAGATTGAGCAGTATGCTAGCGATGTTCGCGATCGCCACAAGGTTTTTGGCGTCTGGAATGCAGAGGCATCTGATGGCGTGCGGCTAATTCCTCTAGAGGGTGGACGATATCGCCTAGAAGGCTCTAAGACCTTTTGCTCAGGTGTGGGCTGTGTCGATCGTCCCTTTGTGAATGGCGCACTGCCGGATGGCAGATGGCAAATGTGCGTGGTGCCGCTTGATGAGGTGGTTACACATGCTGATCCGTCTTGGTGGCAACCCCCTGGCATGAAGGCAACCGCCAGCTACAAAGTTGATTTTAGCGGCGTTGAGCTAGATGCGCGATCGCTAATCGGCAACCCCGATGATTACCATCGCCAGCCTTGGCTGTCGGGAGGTGCTATTCGCTTTGCTGCCGTCCAGCTTGGCGGTGCCGAAGCTCTGTTTGATGAAACTCGAAAGTATCTGCAAGGCTTAAAGCGAACGTCTGACCCCTATCAAGCGGCTCGTTTGGGACAAATGGCGATCGCGCTGGAAAGCGGCAATCTCTGGCTACAAGGAGCAGCCGCACAGCTAGCGCAATATGCACCCACATTTGGCGGTAATCCGGATGAAGAACAGCCTGAAGCTATTCGTATTATCGCCTATGCCAACATGATGCGAACGGCAATTGAGCAGATCTGTATGGATATGATGCAGCTCTGTGAGCGATCGGTTGGAACGCGAGGTTTAATGCCGCCGTATCCTATAGAACGAATTGTTCGAGACTTGACGTTATATTTGCGGCAACCTAACTTTGACGCAGTTTTAGCCAACGTTGGTGAATATGCCCTTAACCAAAATCGTTCAGCTGAAGGTCTATGGAAGACTCAGGAGAATTAACCTTCCATGCTGAAAAATGCCGACCTAGAGAGTTCTGTGTTAGCGAGTCCTGAAACGCTGCCTCTATACTCAATTGAGAGGATTGCCCAAAGCCCTGTCCTGGTGGTGGCTCCCCATCCCGACGACGAATGCCTGGGCTGTGGAGGTGCAATCGCCCTACTGCAATCTCTAGGCTGTAATGTGCAGATTTTAGTGGTTAGCGATGGGGTAATGTCTCACCCTAACTCGCATAAATATCCGGCAGCAGCCCTGCGATCGCTACGGGCAGCAGAAACACATCTAGCCATGAAGATCTTAGGCGTTGATGCTAGCCACATACATTTTTTGGGATTACCCGATGGTGCTGTACCTATGCCAGAAGATCCAGGCTTTGATAAAGCTGTTTTAGCCTGTTGGCGTTACCTAGAGGCGATCGCTCCACAGGTCATCTTTTTGCCCTGGCGACAAGATCCCCATGCTGACCATCGAGCCACCTGGCAGATTTTGCAGGCGGCTTTAAAGCGATGTCATTCCGGTATCTCGACCGCTCTACGAATTCTAGAGTATCCCATTTGGGACTGGGACTTAGATCAGAGAGGAGACAGGCTTAACCCAGAGACTGTGAATGCTTGGAGACTCGATATTCAACCTGTGGTGGAACTGAAGCAAGAGGCGATCGCTGCCTATCGCTCTCAGATTACAGATTTGATCGATGATGATCCGCAGGGATTTCGCTTAAGCGCCGATATGCTCAAACATTTTTCCCACCCTTGGGAAATCTACTTGGAGAACCGGCCATGACTCGATCCCAGCCTTCCTCTTCTCAACCCTCATCTCAGTCTTTGCCGCCCAGCTATTTTGAAAAAATCTACGGTGAGAATCCAGATCCGTGGCAGTTTGAAACGAGCGAGTATGAGGCTAAAAAGTATGCGGCCACAATCGCCGCTCTCCCAAAACCGCTGTATCGCTCTGCTTTTGAGATGGGTGGCTCAATTGGGGTTCTGACACATCAATTGGGCGATCGCTGCGAGAAACTCCTCTCTGTTGATGTCTCTCAGATTGCACAAGCTAAGGCAATTCAGCGGTGCCAAAATCAACCGCAAGTTCGGTTTGAGATCATGCAAATTCCGCAGCAGTTTCCAGAAGAGCAGTTTGATCTAATTCTGGTTTCAGAAGTGGGATATTATCTGTCTCTAGAGGATTTACACAAGACCCAAAGGCTTATCCTCAACCATCTAGAATTGGGCGGACATTTACTCCTCGTTCATTGGACGTTGTATGCCCGTGACTATCCCCTTAACGGTGATGAAGTTCACGACTCGTTTTTGTCGCTGTCTCCTCAACCTCTACGTCATCTTTCAGGGCAACGGGAATTGCAATACAGACTAGATTTATTCCAGCGCGTTGCATGATGAGTAGTGCAATTTCCGCCAAATTTTGTTTTGAACCTGCGACAGGGCAGTGCCCAAAATCGTATCAATCAGTTTGTCTAATCCAGGAATCACAGCTTTTCTCCTGTCGATCGCAATGGGCTGGGGGCTAATGGCTATTATCTGGGCAACTCCGCCAAAGTGGAAAAATCGTCAGATTCGCTTAAAAAAGCATCTCTTGCAATGGAGTGAGATCCTTACTTAGAAGATCCTGCTTCCTTGTAGTTAGTTCCAAAGCTCAATTCGCTTATCGCTTGCAGTACGGATGGCATCTCTGTATGGAGAGTACGATATGAAAAACAGCGCAACTGAGAGTTCAGCATGTTGGAATGGTTGGCAGCCGCAACAGGCATGGAGTTGGGTAAGTTGGTCTTGGAGCAGGTGCTAAACCTGAGCAAATCGGCACTAGAAGACTATGTGAAGGATTTTTTTAAGGACTGCATCAAGAGTGGCGTGGCTCTGTCTAATGCAGACGCTCTGAAGAAGCCAATGGCAGAGGCGATCGGCTGCTTTATCAAGCGGTTTATCAAAGAACTCCAGTTCAACGATGTGCCTGAAAGCAGCATTGAGCATCACTTCAAGGCAACAATCAAGAAATTTATGCAGGACAAAGCGGTGCGCCCCATCCTGGGCAAAGCCTTTGAGCAAGACTGCAAGCAGATTGACTATGCTCGATTGCAGGAAATCTGGACTCAACAGTATCAGGTTGAGGGGTGGCAATTCCCGGCTGAGGAGTTTGATTGGCGTGGCGTTGCCAAAGAGTATGTGGTTGAGGTCAAAGGCATTATCAAAGCCAATGCTGAATTGAGGGCACTGCTAGCCATTGACCTACAAGAGCAGCAGGCAGCAAGCTTGAAGCAAATTGCCGGGATTAATCCCGGCTTTGATGTCGCCAAATATCGAGAGAGTTTGCAGACCAGCTATGGCTATCTAAAGCTGTATATCCTAGATAGCACCGATCGCGCCGATACCGTCAAGCTGTGGAATATGTTCATTGAGCAGACGGTGCGAGAGGCTTTACCACCAATGCGCTATGAGTTGCCCTTGGACTTGAAGCGGCAACTACAAGAACAGGGACAGCTCGATGAGTTATCGCCGGAAGCATTGGAACAGTATCGGCATGAGTATTTATACCAATTTAAATTGAATAGCCGACAGAAGGACTAAACTGAAAAAGTCGTTTAGTGCTCTTTACTGATGGTTGGTATGACCTCAATCCAAGTGCAGGAAAGCTTGGACAACTTGGCAGAACGGTTACGTCAGGCTGAAAC
>DATNPL010000026.1:0-2590 GCA_036703255.1 Coleofasciculaceae cyanobacterium | reverse complement strand
TGCATTCAAGACTCTGGAGCAACTGCAAACCAAAGTGGATCAACTCTTGTCTGAGTTATCGTCCGAAGTTGTTGCTTCCATCACGGGTTATTCCTTTATTCTGGACGCTCTATCTGTCGTGGATACCGTTTAAATTGGTATGAGGTTGCTTTCAGTCCTAGTTAGCTCTAGCAGTTTTCATTCCTAAATCTGCTTTCAAAAGGCTCAAGCATTCACACCCAAGCCTTTTCTATGTTTCGATGTAGGACTATTTTCGCAAAAGCTTTAAGTCCAGTACAAAAGCTTGGCATGGGGAAACCGTTGGGCAATCTCCTGCTCAAAGAAGTAACGCAGAGCCTTCATAGTGTCAGTATCGTACACATACTTAATCCCTCCAAATTTGTTGCGCTTGAGGCTACGACTCGACTCATCCATATCTAGCTTGGTATTGGGATACCACTGAGTTAGAACTTCTTTGGAATTAGGTGTGAAGCGATGAGAAATCAGCTCAAACGTCAAGTCGCAGCCGAAATCTAGAGCAGCGCTGATCTGGTCAAAAAGGCGATCGTAATGCTCTTGCCAGTCCTCAATTGCCATAATGGGCGCAATCACCACTCCGACCGGATAACCGCCACCTCCTTGGGTTCGAGGCAGTGCCAGCCGACGCAAGGCTGTAAGACGATCGCTTACATTGGCCGTTCCTCCCTCAAATTGCCGAGAGATGGGAGCGGCATTAACGCTGAACCGACAGCGCGTATGACCGTTATGGGGCAACTCTAGTAGACCCTCTACATTGTCAAACTTGGATACCCAGCGCAAATGCCCCTGTTTCCGGGTGCCAAAGTGGCGAATGCATTCTGCTAAACTGCCTGTCAAATGCTCAATCCCCAGCGGATCAGTGTAGCAACTCACTTCAAAGCTAGTGGCGCTATCTGGATGCTCATAGACTGCTAAATTGTCCAAAGTCTGTGGCAGATTGGCAAAGGCGCGGATCACGGGTGGACCTTGTAGACTGCCTGCTAGGTAGCAATACTGACAATGAGCGGGACAGCCTTCAGCCAAGTGAAATTGCCAATCGGCAGAGGGTGGAATCGGGCTGAGCTTGAAGCTACTAGGTGGAGCATTCACGACAGCCAATGTGCGCTTAGCCAGACGATAAGTCTCTTGCTCCGTTTCGCCACGCAGCCCGGTTAGACGGTTGCGAGACAGCTCTTCAACAGGTAGATTGAGCGACTGCACCCGATCCAGAATCTGCTGCCCCCAGGGTTCTTCAAGGGCAGCTGGTGTGAAGATGACACGATCGGGTAACCATAACTTTGAGCGATTGTGGCTCATATGGGTACTTGCATCAGCACTAAAGCTAGCAGCAGTATTAGCAATAGTGGAGTCAACAATTTCAGAGGAGATAGGCAAAATCGATTCTCTCTATTCATCCGTCTTGATCATCACGCAGTTTCATCGCCCTTAACCGCTCCCAGCAATCGGATTTCTCACTATCTTAGGTGAGGCTTTTCCCCTTGACTGCTCAGAAGATATTAGAGCCATGTTTAACGCCTTGCCCCCTTGAGTTCAACCTCTGTAAAGCATGGCACAAACGAGAGTTTATCGACTTGCCTACACTCTAAAAGACGACTAGGAATCTTGTCGTATCTTTTCAGAGGGTTTAAGCTAAACTGAGGCGGTTCAAAGCTCAACTCCTGCGATCAGGAATAGGACTGCGCAAGCGCTATCTCCCAGTTCTGTTAAATTCAGACTCACATAAAACTCACACTGTTGACCACGAATCGGGTTAACAGTGTCCTTTTATCCCTTCTCTTCTTTCGGCATTAGGCGAACCTCTATTCTTAGAGCCTATCCGAAAACTTGAATTGCCCTCACCATAATGGCTGCACAGGCTAGATGGATCATCGCAAGATAGTTCTCTGGTTTCTTCTCCCACCGAATCAATAACCGTTGAAATCGATTCATCCATGAGTGTGTTCGCTCCACCACCCATCGCCTCGCTCTGTTTGCGCCTTGCACAAAGCTGGCTCTCAGGTGCGGCTCAAAGACTTGAACCTGACGGTGACGATCGCTTGGTTTTACCTTAAACGGGACGGCAAATGGCAGAAGCGTTATGTCCTTTCGACCAGAGCGCTCAAAGCCAGCACGATTACTGGGTGGGGGAAGCGACGATCTTCAAATCGAGGGATGGTTCAAAACTGCAAAACATCGCTTTGGCTTACACGCTTTGGACAGCAAACGCTTCAAGGCATGTATCGCTGGCTGATTCTATCGTTGACTGCTTACTTGCTAGCACATTGGGCATACCTGTCTTCTGCCTCCTCCACACCCTTGATTGATTGGGCAAAGGCTGCTGAGTCTGCATTACATCTCCTACTGCCTCAGTTGGTGACTCTACTGCTGTTGCTGGAAGTGTCACGCCTTGAATCTCTGCTCAATTCTCAGGGTTTTGAGATTCACATATCAAGGTGCAAGATATGAGCCAATAAGGAACGGCGTACCGTTCGTTCAGATACAAGAAACACAAAGAGCGCTACTCAACTGGTTTACAGTTACATCAATGCTCTGACAGCAAAGACCGATTTATCACTGGTGCGTTAGTACCCGT
>DATNPL010000001.1:0-2988 GCA_036703255.1 Coleofasciculaceae cyanobacterium | reverse complement strand
CTGCGTCAGCGTCGAGCCGAGGCTTTTGATGATTGGTTAATGAGGGTGCTGAAGAGTCCATTTAAACCTTTGCAAACTTTTGCTAATGGTCTTTTTGATGACTATGCCGCAGTCAAAGCCAGTATGATGAGCAATGTCAGTGATGGTCCAGTAGAAGGGTTAAACAATCGGTTGAAGATGTTGAAACGACAGATGTATGGACGAGCTAATTTAGACCTACTGAGCAAACGCTTCATCCTTACTCTGAAAGCAGCACTATAGAGCTACGAACCTCCTAAAGGATGATAGTCAAGATCACCAAAAGCTGGGAAGAGCCTGCTCTTGTCAGGGGACGACAGGGCAGTAGGCGGATTTGACGAGCAACTGTGAGATCGCCAATTGACGCTTAGGTATCAGACAAAATCAACGACAAAAAAAGACATTGTTCAAAAGTCCCGCATGCAAAGTGGAGACCCGAACAATGTCTGGCAAAACAATTGAAAGTTTTCAAATACGAGTGTACATGAATGCACGAGAACTGGGATTGACTCAGGCGGATTCAGCTACCATTGCCGAATTTTCAGAACGGACTGGCCAACGGATTGAGGCTGGCACCCATCAGCCAAAGCGAGGGCAAGAGCGCCCTCGCCGTACGGGTCATGATCCACTGGCCGAGGTCTGGGAAAACGAATTGAAACCGATGCTAGAACGGGAGCCAGGGCTAACGCCAATGACCCTATTCGAGTATCTGCAAGAGCGCTATCCCGGACAATACCCTCAGGTACTGAGAACCCTGCAACGACGAGTGCAGGAATGGAAAGCCCTGCATGGTGAAGCGCGGGATGTGATGTTTGAATTGCGCCATGAGCCAGGGATGATGGGGTTTTCTGACTTCACCGAGCTCACAGGGGTCGAGGTGACGATTAACGGCCATCCCTTCGAGCACCTGATCTACCATTACCGCTTGGCCTATAGCGGCTGGCAATATGCCCAAATTATTCAGGGAGGCGAGAGCTTTGTTGCCCTGTCGGAGGGGTTACAGAATGCCTTATTTGCCTGTGGGGGTGTGCCCAAGCAACATCGCACCGATAGTCTCAGTGCAGCCTACCGCAACCTGGGTGGGCAAAGGAAGCCTGCATTAACGACGTTGTATGACCAACTGTGCGACCATTACCGCCTACAACCGACCCGTAACAATCGGGGCATTGCTCATGAAAATGGCAGTATTGTGCGATTCGTTCCTATACGAAAAGCTGAGAAGCTTATAAGGTAGGGCTTCTGAGAGATAACCCCTTTGGGTTGAGTTCGCACTTTAATCTCTCTCAGATGACAACTTGATGTTCTTATAGGTGATGCCTCTGACCAAGACCAGACAGCTAGTCCTATCCGCCAGGTATAAGGCGTGAAAGCATAACCCCCATGTCAACGGTTTAGTGCCAATGGGATGAAGCGGGGTTAAATGTCGGTATCTAGTAGCCTAAAACTAGAAACCCGGCTAGCAGGTGTGTATGGGTAAAGCAAAGCTTGAACGTATGTCTGAACCATCGTTACGTTTCAACCAGTGAAATAGGCTGTAGTGAGTGCAAGGTTTGCCAAATGGTAACGCCTGAATCATCACGAACACTGGAAACAAAAGTTACTGGCTTAGGAATCTCTTTCTGATTGCTAAAAGAGGTTTTATACCCCAATAAGCCCGGTGGACAATACGACCCTAACCACACAATCAAAGAACGTCAGGAACGAAGTAACACGACCAGTTTTCACTCTGAAAGGTCGAATATTCAGAGCAGGTACTAAACCGAAAGGACTGGCGTGCGGGATGGTCTAAGAAGCCAATGCCTGGAGTAATGTCCAGGATATGCAGACGTAGACCCGACAGTACGGAATGAAGAGCCTTTAGTCAGAGTAAAGACGATGACACACTCAGTGATGGGTAGTGATGAATGGATAGCCATCGACTGGAAATCAGTCGAGAAAATGGTTTATCGACTCCAAACCAGAATCTTCAAAGCCAAACGTCGTGGTGATACCAAACAGGTTCACAGACTCCAGAAGCTACTGATGAAATCTCGTTCTGCCAAGCTTTTAGCAGTTAGGCGAGTGACACAGGATAATGCAGGTAAGAAAACCGCAGGCGTGGATGGGATTAAATCCCTGACCCCACCGCAACGGCTTGACCTTGCAAATAACCTGTCCCTGATGGACAAATCTAAACCAACGCGCCAGGTGATGATTCCAAAACCTGGCACGACGGAGAAGCGACCGTTAGGCATTCCCTGTATGACAGAAAGAGCACGGCAAATGCTAGTAAAACTGGCATTAGAACCCGAGTGGGAGGTGATATTTGAGCCAAACACCTATGGGTTTAGAGCGGGAAGAGGCACTCATGATGCGATTGAGGCAATTTTCAATAGTATTCGGTACAAAAGCAAATATGTTTTAGATGCCGATATTACGAAATGCTTCGATAAAATTAACCAGACCGAGCTGTTAGCCAAACTCAATACTTTCCCGACATTGACCAGGCAAATTAAAGCTTGGTTGAAATCAGGGGTTGTTATGGATGGCAAATTGTTTCCTACCGACGAGGGTACACCCCAGGGCGGCGTAGTGTCCCCACTACTCGCTTTGATAGCCCTACATGGATTAGAAACAGCGATTAGAGGATGCGTCAATCAAGGTAGAGCACAGCGAACGTTAACCGTTGTATTCTATGCTGATGATTTTGTCGTACTTCATCCATCGCTGGATGTCATCTTAAAGTGTAAGCAAGCGGCGGAAGACTGGCTCAAAGAGATGTCTCTAGAATTAAGAATATGTTTGTAAATAAATATTACGAAAGATAGCAGGGTCAATGCAGAGTTTGCCGATTCATACTAATCCTTAATTATCAAACGTATCTCACTGGAGCCATGTCTACACTCAAAGAATATACGAGTGACTTGACGGATGCTGAATGGGCTAAAATCGAGCCTCTGTTACCGCCTGAAAAGCCTGTGGGGCGGGGAC
>DATNPL010000118.1:0-6002 GCA_036703255.1 Coleofasciculaceae cyanobacterium | reverse complement strand
CTTGCACGCCCATCGAGGTCGGCATACGTTTTGTACTCATTTAATTGTCAAGCTGGAAATGGATACGGCTCTCGCGATGGAGTTATCGCGCCATCGCGATATTCGCAGCTTCAAACGCTACACCAATCGTAAGAATAAGCTAGCTGCAAAAAGAGCATTTCTCAAGGCAACTCATCAACTAGAGGAGGGGTAGCGATCGCTAAGCTTGCTGATCACGGTAGTCAAAGGTGCTGTGATGCATCCCTAATTCACGGTCATATTCCTGGACTGAGAAACTGAACTCATGACTCTGTTGCATTCTGGATGTTTTGGGGTCTGTTTCCTAAATTAAGGTGTCAGGCTGTCCCGCTCGGTTTGTCCGCGAATCAGTGCTGCAATCGTTAGGTTCAATTTTCACGGCAGTTAAACGTCTGTTCCGATAGCGACCCTTGCAAAAGCTCTGTAGCTTCAATCCTTGTATTTTATGGGCTGTAAAGCTTGCCTATAATCCAAGTTCAGTCCGTTTCCTCCGTGAAAAGCCTGCGGCAACAAGCTGATGGGACTCGAGAATGTAGGAGCGAAGTTCGTCATCACTGAGACCAGGATGACCATACTGTTGAATCCACTTCATTCCTCGTGAAGCAAAGTAGGGTGCTGGTCGAAGTCCAGGCATCTCCCGTAACATCTCATAGTCACTCTCAGATGTCTTGAAGGTAATACCAGATACCTTGCCACTATTCCAACTGCCGATAGCGAATACCTTATCTCCGACCTTCCAAACATCGGAGCCGCCCCATTGCACAACATGACTGGTCGCAGGCAAACTGCTACAGAAGCCGTTGAAATCATCCTGGGTCATAAAGCTATTGCAAATTGTAGCGGTAGGAAGCAGATGCAGAAATTATAGACTTGAAATACCTCAAAGATATAACTTCACTTGAAGTAGGAGAGGGAACACGATCAGAAAACTTGATCGTTTTAATGTAAGAGCGATCGCAAAGTAGTTCTATAATTTCGATGGTGGATTAACGTTAGTCCACATCCAGAATTTTTACGTTCTCTGCTTCGACTTGGATCGCAGTAAGTTTCTAAACAGTAAAAAAACTTGCTTTGTCGTAATTACCTTGCAACCTTGAATAAGTCCTATCTATCTTCTTGTGGACTAACGTTAGTCCTGTTGCTCAGATTTAAGTGGAACTAACGTTAATCCACTCGCTACAGCTATTCCCTCAGGATTTCTATGAGAAAAAAGCTAGCCAAAAAACAAGTTCGTCTAACTATTGCCAGTAATGCCGGAGGATCAGGCAAAACAACAATGGCAGTCCATTTAGCTTATGCAGTAGGGCTAAAGGGTTATAAAGTAACGTTGATTGAGTTAGACCAAAATGCTTCACTGCGTATCTTCGCAAGGCTTGATCCCGCTTCTTATGAAGATTCTGTTGCCGCCGTTCTTAAAAAAGGCTTTGATGGCAATTACCCTTTTACTCCTTTGTGGGCTGATCATATTTCCACAGTGACAGCGATCCAGGGAGGGAAGGCTTTAGAAGAGAGTATTCGGGAGGTGTATCTTTACGATCGCCGCCACTATTCGCTTAAAGACAGATTAGATGATTACCCCATTAATTCAGATCTGATTATTTTTGACACCCCTGCATCTCTAGAGCCGATGGGATTGTTAGCTCTAGCAGCTAGCACTCATGTGCTTGTGCCAATTAAGCCAGAGTATAAAGATACTGGTAGTTTTGCTGGATTCCTGGAGTGGTACTACAGCAAAATTGATGATTTACGCTTAAAGCCTGAACCGAAGATTATGGGTTTTGTTCCGACACGAGTTGATTTATATGAGGTTGGGACGCATCGAGATATTCTAGGGCTGGATAAGAAGGGAAACCCTAGAAAAGATATTGATACGAGCGACACTTTGCCAGCTTTGATTGAGCAAATGGGAATTCGTTGTTTCCCTTATGTTAGAGAGTCGAATTACTACATCAAAGCTTGTGGAGTTGGATTGCCACTTCATCTGTACCGTCCAGGAAGTAATGCGGTGAAGGACTTTGACCCGATCGTAGGTGATTTAGTGAAGTTGATGACAGAGGAATAAAAAATGGCAGCACCAAAACCAGTCGGTATGAAACAGCTGTTTGGTGAGGCGGGGCAATCTCATCAAGTTCATCAATTGAAAAGTCGGGTTGAAGCACTGGAAGCAGAACTAACACAACTGCGGTCAGGAGGATTAGACTCACAAGAAAAAGCTGCTCTTGAACAGCAGATAGAGGAATTAACAAGCCAGCTTGCCGTCACAGGTGGAACACATGAAATCAGGATCAATTTAATTGATCCTGATCCAAGTCAACCGAGGGCAACCTTTCCTAAACCCCTAGTTCAAGAGAGGGCAGAAAGTTTGCGTCGACATGGGCAAAAAACTCCAATTATTGTTGTTCCTAAGCCTGATGGACGATACATTTTATTCGAGGGGGAGCTTCGATGGCGGGCTGCTACTTCGTTAGGTTGGAAAACCCTAAAGGCAGTTTTTTTGCTAGAAGAGGCAGTTGATGAGCGAGATATTTTTGAAGGGCAGCTTGTTACCAGTATTCACTCTCAAAAATTACACGACTTAGATTTGGCAGCGGCTTTGATTCGTCTCATGACTCATCGGCATCCTTATTTTGAGGATCAGGAAAAAACAATCCCTAAAACGCTTAAAGCAGCTATCCGACGATTTGAGCGGAGTGGACAGTTATCAGAGCTATCCGAGATCAGAATCGCTAATCATGAAGAGCAACAACAATGGCTTGAATCGGTTGGATTTAAGCAAGTAGAAGAACAAGACATCTTTGCTGTTCTTTTAGGGCTGCAACTCCATCCAGTATCCGTCAGCAATAACATTTTTCCCTTGCTAGGTTTGCCAGAAGACTTAAAACAAGTCATCAAAGCCGAGGGACTTGAAAGTAGTAAAGCAAGGGAATTGAGCAAGCTGACCGCAGAACAATTGGAAGTGAGTGAGGCAAAAGCTCGCACAATTCGGGCAGAAGTGACAGAGAAAGCTATTCAAGAAAAGCTGTCGCTTAACCAAATCAAAGCGTTAGTAAAAGATACGCTAAAGCAGCATCAGACGAATAACCCTACAACTAAACAACCGAGAGTAGCGGAGAAAACGATCAAAGCTATTCAATCAATTGAGCTTCAAGAAATTGAGCAAGACCAGTTGGAAGAATTACGGCAAGCTCTCAAAAATAAGCTTCAAGCAATTGAAAGGATGATGGGAGTGTCTTAACGGTTCTGGTTTTGAGGATGTATGTAGATGAGGTTTGATTGGGGAGAATATGGGCAATAACCTGCCTCAAGGAGAATACGAAAGTTTTTTCCAGTCTTTAAAGGAACGAATTCAACGCGCTCAACTTCAAGCCGCATTATCGATTAACCGAGAGCTAAGCCTGCTGTACTGGCATATTGGCAGAGAAATTTTACAGCGACAACAGCAACAGGGGTGGGGAGCAAAAGTCATTGAAAGATTGGCAAAGTACCTCAAGAAAGAATTTCCCGATATGACTGGGTTTTCTCGGTCTAATCTCTTAAATATGCGGGCGTTTGCAGAAGCTTACCCAGATGAACAACTGATCCAAAATTCGGTTGGACAGATCCCCTGGGGACACAACATGAAAATTTTGGAACGAGTGAAAGATCCATCAGAAAGGCTGTGGTACGTCCAGCAAACCATTGAGCATGGCTGGAGTCGTAATGTATTAGTTCATCAGATAGAGAGTGGGTTGCACGATCGCTGGGGAAGTGCTGTTACCAATTTCGATCGTGTACTCCCACAAACTCAATCTGATTTAGCAGTTCAGATATTAAAAGACCCCTATAATTTTTCGTTCCTCAGCTTCGATCGTGAAGTGCAAGAGCGGGAATTAGAGAAATCTTTGGTCGATCATATTCGAGACTTTTTACTAGAAATGGGGGTTGGCTTCTCATTTTTAGGCAGCCAGTATCCTATTGAAGTCAGCGGCAAGGAATTCAGGTTGGATTTGTTATTTTACCATGTACGCTTGCACTGCTATGTGGTGATTGACCTCAAGGTTGGAGAGTTTGAGCCTGAGTTTTCTGGCAAGATGGCGTTTTATGTATCGGCAGTCGATAACTTGTTGAAGGCTGAAATCGACCAGCCGACGATCGGATTGATATTGTGCAAGTCAAAGGATAAGACCATTGTCGAATATGCGCTACAACCACTCCAGAAGCCAATTAGTGTTGCAACGTACCGATTGAAAGATACCTTGCCGGAACCATTAAAGGGTAATTTGCCAACGATCGCTCAACTCGAAATGGAGTTAGAGACAGTGGAAATTGAAGTTGAAAAGCAGCAAGAATTAGATCTGAATGAGGAGTAAGCAGTTGCCGCAAAAATTGTCCAACAGGTGTTGGACAATTAAAACTAGATAGTTCGAGAGTGGTCATAGCTATAGCTAGTCGTCCCTGAAAAATTCTGAAGCCCAATTAGAACAGGCGTTAAAGCCTGAAAAGGGCATGGTAGAATTGCCAAAAATCTAGCAAACCCTGGCAAAAGCTGGTGAAATCGATGAGCCAATCTGACCCAAATCAGCCACCCTCAGAAATCCCTCTAGCATCGCTAGTCAACCCTGACCATCCCTTGATCAAACTGGCAAGTGCTCTGAATTGGGACTATTTTGAGGCAGAATTTACTCAGCCAATCGGTGAAACTGCGGGTCGCCCTGCATTGCCCACTCGGGGCGCTGGTGGGATTGCACTATCTCAAAGCGATGTACAACGAAAGTGATGAATCAGTTGTAGAAAAGTGAAGTGAGAATCCCTATTGGCAATACTTTTGTGGAGAACGAGTTTTTCAACATGATTTACCTTGTCATCCGACGAGTTTAGTGAAATGGCGAAAGCGAGTGGGCGTTGAAGGAGTTGAGAAGCTTCTTAGCCAAGTTTTGCCAACAGCAATGACTCAAAAAGCATTCACTCAGAGTGAGCTTAAACAAGTCACGGTTGATACAACCGTTCCAGAAAAGGCAGTTGCTTTTCCTACCGATGCCCGACTCTACGACAAAGCACGTCGTGCCTTGGTAAGAGCCGCTAAAGCTCAAGCCATCAAACTGCGGCAAAGTTACACCCGAGTCGGCAAACTTGCCCTGTTCAAACAGAGTCGCTATGCAGCAACGGGGAAACGAAAACAAGCTTGTCAACAAACTAAAAAGCTCCGCACATTTTTAGGACGAGTCATTCGGGATATTGAGCGCAAACTGACTCCAATTACCCAACCGTTACAATCGCTCATTGAACGTGCTAAGCAAATTCATACTCAACAACGACAAGGTTCTAACAAGTGTTACAGCGTTCACGCTCCAGAAGTAGAATGCATCGCTAAGGGTAAAGTCCACAAGCGCTATGAATTCGGTTGTAAAGTCACCCTGGTGACCACCAGTTATTCCAATTGGATCGTGGGGATTGAAGCTCCAGATCGGCAACCCCTACGACGGAGCCACCCTCAAGCCTGCGATTGCCCAAGTGGAGCGTCTCACTGCGATAAAACCTCAGCAAGTTCTCGTAGACCAGGGATTTCGAGGCAAAGAGCATCATCCCGCAGCGGTCGAGGTTCTCGTTTGTGGTGATTGCAAGCCTCTAGGTTCGCTCAAACGCTTGCTCAAACGTCGTAGTGCCATTGAGCCTGTGATTGGACACGGTAAAGTTGACCACGCTTTAGGGCGTAACTATTTGCTAGGGCAAGCGGGCGATCGGCTCAATGCCCTGCTCGTCGGCTGTGGCTTTAATCTGCGAAAGCTATTATTAAGTGACAATGCAGATGGGCTCTTCCCAGCTTTTGGTGATTTTACGGCATGATCAAGATATCCCCCCTTCAAGATTTCAAAGGACGTGGAATTCCTTCGACATTTTCTGCCAGATACCCAACAAATTCACTTGGACAACTGGAACCTCGATACTGTTAATCACCATCTATCCGTAACGGTCTCATCAGCTCAAAGAACTGCCCAATGTCCCCT
>DATNPL010000115.1:0-3101 GCA_036703255.1 Coleofasciculaceae cyanobacterium | reverse complement strand
AGATTTCGCTTAGGCATGATTGTTTTACCTGTTTCACATCAGAATTGAATCTCAGGTCTCAGATGAAGTAGCAAACTGTATTTTTGAGGGAATTCCTAACAGTAATTCCCTATAACCCTGATTTTATCGTAGGGTCTGGCGATGACCGGAGTGAGCCGAAAAACTCCCAAACCCAGGCACAGTATGCGCTGTGAATTCTCGGACAAGTCTACTGTGTTTGCAAGGATAGCCCCTGATTCTTCACCAATACATGAATCACTTGCTCACCTTTTGCCTTGTAGGCTTCTACCGACTCTTTGCACTTATCCAGGCTTTCCTGAGTGGCATCGCACAGGAACCTATTTCACCAGAGTGACCGCATGCCCCTGCTCTAAATCCCCTTCAAACAGTTTGTTGGAAACTTTTGAAGGAGCGAGCTTCAGATCCAAAATGCCATCCCGTTCCAGCCAAGCTTTGACATAACGATGGGCACCCGCAGGCAGATTCATCACGACCGATAAGCCTTGCTCTAGGGCAGTCCAGATGCGATCGGTGCCACGATATTCCAACTCACTAAAGGCAAGCTGTGCGGCATCAGGATAAAAGCGCTGCACGTTTAAACGCCAATTAAACTGTTACACCAAGCCTAGCTTTTAACCACTGACGCGGAGTGTTATATAAATTTGGAGTTAGTGTGCATAATTCTACATTCCTAAATAAACTGGTCGTGAGAATATTGGCAGATGTTTCCAAAACGAATGTTTCAGTAGCAATTAGACCTGCTTTGAAAATAGAGGGCTAGCTCAGTGGTTGAGTGCTTGCAATAGGAATCAGTTGAACCTGGTATCCTAATCGCTCTATTCGGTGCTGCAAGGTTTGTACAAGGTGCTGTTGTCGCTGTTGCCCCGGATTCGTCGTGCGGTAGTCACGATAGGGTTGATGTTGTTTCAGAATGTGATAGACCGCAATCAGCAAGCGATGCGCGACAGCGACAATAGCGCGTTTGTGTCCCCGACGCGGTGCCAGTCGGCGGTAGACTCCCGCAAAATAAGAAGCTTTGCAGCGTACAGCAGCATTTGCCATCTGAACTAAGAGACTCCGCAACCAGCGATTTGCAGGTGGAGTCTTGCCAGAAGATTGTTTGCCCGCACTCTCATGATTGCCTGGACAAACCCCTGCCCACTTACACAGATGCGCGGCACTAGGAAACCGCCGCATATCGCTACCAATTTCTGCCAGCAACAGTTCAGCACTTTGGCGAGCAATGCCTGGAATGCTGTCGAGCAGAGGCATTGCTTGCTGCCACGCTAACGGCAAAGGAGCCGGGTTTAACTCAGATGTCGATTCAACCGAAGGAACAGGCGCTTCGACAACAGACGTGTGTTGCTCAATCAACTGCGATTGGGCGCTCGTCAAAAGGTTTGATTTGGCTATCAAGAAATTCCAGATGTTTCAGATGCTGCTGAATCAGGAATCGATGATGCTCCCGGACACGACCTGACAGAGCTGCTACTAACTGGGGTTGCTTCAAGCGCATTCGTCCTTTGGCAAGTTCCGCCAGCGCTTCTGGGTCATCGGTTCCCGCAACGAGAGCTTTGAGCATGGCACGGGCTGAGGCTCCGCCAATATCACTCACCACCGATGCCAGCTTCAGATTCGCCCATTCCAACACTTTCTGTAACCGATTGATTACACTGGCACGTTCTCGAATCAGGGTAGTACGTTGTCGGGTTAAGTCGCGTAAATCCCGTTGGGGTAATGGCGGAATAAAGCTGCCTCGCACCAGTCCGTAACTCAATAGTTCAGCGAGCCATTCGGCATCTTTAATATCCGTTTTGCGTCCAGGCACTTGCTTAAAGTGATGTGAGTTCACTACCATCACCTCAAAGCTGCTTTCTAACACGTTGTACACAGGCTTCCAATATTCCCCGGTACTTTCCATCACAATCTGCCTCACCTCGTTTTGGGCCAACCAATCACATAAGTTCAGCAGCTCGCGTGTCGTCGTGCCGTAGGTGCGGGTTTCACGCTGCAAGTTTCCACTGGCATCATTTCTTAGACAACACACTACGACCGTCTTTTTGTGAACATCGATTCCGGCACATTGCTCATGCTTGATTTGCATCGGGGAAGTCCTTCACTCAAATTAAACTGGTTTAGCCCGCCATGTTCATTTCCCGCCATGTTCATTTATTGATCCTGCTTTGCGTGCTGTCTCGCTTTTGACGAAATGCACAGATGGGTGTCCCAAGGGCGGGCACGGTCAGTCTCTTGCTCAGGCTAATGGGCACTAGTTCCAATTCGACCTCTAAACCAGTTGGTGTGACTTTACCATTTTCATCCGTGGGTGTGAGCAATCGCTCATGATGTCTCTTGCAAATTAACCTAACTGGGACTCCAGAGACAATTCATAGTTGTACAAAGCAGCAATTAGATTACAGCGCAGCCCATAGCGACGACGGCGGTTGCGGTAGCGTTCAGCCAGAATTCTAAAGATCTTAAAGCGTCGATTGACGTGTTCAATCCCAATCCGTTGAATCGCAAGTTCACGATTTTTGGCTTTGTCTGCGGCACTGAGAGATCCACCCTTGGGTTTCTTGATAGGAAAACGACTGTTGGCATGCAGCTTTTGGATGCCTTGATAGCCCTTGTCTTGCAAGCTTTCAGTCTCATGATGGAGGCGCACCCCTGAGGCTTGAAACAGCTTGAAATCATGCTGAGTCCCTTTGCCAAAGAACAGGCAAATCACCTCTGCGGTGGACGAGTCAATCAGTACCTGGCATTTGAGAGTATGCCGTTTTTTCTTGCCGGAGTAGAACTGTCGCTGCCGCTGCCCGGGACGCTCAATCGGAGTTTCGGTAACATCGATGGCCACGACCTCTGGACGACCAAACCCCTGCACCAAGCGTTTCTTGCCCGGTAAGCGAAACTTTCCTGAACCCATCAAGTGGTCTTCCACCCAGCGGACAATCCGGCAGACCGTTGATTCACTGATGCCCCAGCTACTGCCGATATGAAAGTAAGTCCGATACTCTCGCCAATACTCCAAAGCTACCAGCACCCGGTCATCGAGGTTCAGTTTGGGTTTGGCACCTGGGTTTGGCGTGGCTCTCCACTCTACT
>DATNPL010000100.1:0-12103 GCA_036703255.1 Coleofasciculaceae cyanobacterium | reverse complement strand
GGATGGAGCGCTGTAAAATCCTGGTCAAGAACTTTGAGCGGACGCTTGCCAATGCCACGACGAAAATCAACCTTTGCTTTATTCGGCTAATGGTTAAGCGGCTTGCAGCCTCTCCTTAAGATCTCAAATGGGTTCTATATCGCTTGTGGCATTTGCGTTCTGGGGGATGAGGCTCTCTATACCCACCCATCCGCGCACCGACGCTAGGGAACCAAATCCATAGTGGCATCTATAGCCAAGCGAAATTGGAGCAGGGACTGGACGAGTAAATTCCATCCGTACCCTAAATCCCTTTTCTACACTGAGTTTACCGTGTTTTCCATTCAGCATATTCCCAGCTCCCGCCCAAATCTCACAGCTACATACAGCAATTAAAAGCCCATTGATTCTAATACCCAACCCTGTCAGAAACTCCTCAAACGAGATCTCGCCTTCGAGTTTTAGATGAGGCAGGAATTGCAAATATTTAAGTGCTTGATGCTCTGCACAATCCTTTTGGTAGGAAGTACCCGAAATTAATCTCGGTTTCCCATTTCGCATAACAGGATAGCGAGAAAGAAACATTGGGGTGATGGACTCCCAGCAAGTTCCCTGCTCCAACGATTGAGAAAAATCAGTAAATACTAAACTCACCCACTGATCTAATCTGACGCAATCGATACTTGCAATCGCATTCATTGCCGATTGTGAAAACCCTTGATGAGAGTAAAGCTCAAGATAGTCAATCCACCGTCCAGATCGATCGCTAATAGGAGTAACGAATGCATGGTCATGAGAGCTAATCTTTGCTCCCCGATCCATTCCCGTAAACACTGGTTCAGGATGTGATTTTACTAATCTTTGATGCAAAGCTTCACAGAGGTAAATGGCTTGAGAAACGCCGACTTTGTGTGTCCCTTGCACAGAGAGCAAGACTCGCTTCGGAAGAGATCTCAGGCGATCGCTTTCGGGATAGGAAGAGCTAGGCTCAAGCTTATAAGTGGTCTGTCCCACCCCTGGAAATACGGCTTGTTTCCGATGCTGAAAGACATCGGCAGCAGATAGGTTAAGGCAGTCCCAGAGTTCCGCTTCTGTCAGATTAGCAGTGGGGCTGGCTACAACCCTAACACCACTCGGATCAGGATAGGCATTCGCTGGAGGCATCTCTTCAACTGACTCCCATACAGCAGGAGACTCTCGCCGCCCCAAGTAGGTAATTCCCTCCATCGCCTTCCGAAGCGTTGCTAACTCTTCATCAGTGTAGGCAATGTCATGTTGACAGTAGATTGCTGAATCACTTTCTGGAACCAGTAAACAAGCACTGTACAAAGTCTTACCTGGGGCAACGCTCAGATCTTTCTTAACTTGGGGGCGAGGCGATCGCCACTGAAGGTATGCTGTGGGCGGCAGGTAGTAAGTTGGAATAACCTGAGCCATTTTCCAGAGGACTTGCTTAAGTACAGAACGTTGTTCCTCTGAAAAACTAACGTTGTAAGAACCCGCGACAATCGAGCGGAGAATTCTCCACGGAGCTGGAGGCCAGTCAATTAAGCCTTCACAATGAGCATGATGCCAAGCATTCCCGTGGTACTGATGAAGGAGAAGATTAATTTTGATAATCATGGCTGCTCCTTCTCTTCTCCTTCTTCTCCTTCTTCTGATTCCTTCAGCTCAATCGGAATTTGAACAGTGGTCTTCCCTTGGCAGCCGCACTCTTGAATCAGTGCTTGAACTTCTGAAAGCAGCTCATCAACAGAAGGGAACGGTACACCCGTGCCGTACTCAACCTTATCCAATTCCAAGTAGCACTCAGAGCGAAGCATAATTGGAGCGTTCAAAAACCTGGCGAGGAGGTACCTAGACAGTGTAAAAACTAATTGCTTCTCACACTCCTTTAGTGTTGACTGCTCAACTAAACGATTATCAATTACGAACTTTCCAGAATAGGATTCGGCTGTGAATGATTCTCGAACGTAAGGAACATTCCCCAATCCAATGCTCGATGCTTTGGTAATTTTCTCCTTCGTGATTTTTCCTTTATTCTTTTTCTCCTTTTCAAAGTACTTCAGATCAACAGAATCTCCTGCCGCTGAAATCGGATCAATACTTGCTCCTCCAGTCGGCATGGCGATCGCATTTTTAGCAATGAATTGACCGCTCAGCACACGCGGAATTCGCATCGATCCTTGGATGTGGCTGAGAAAACAGCCCAACACAATTGACATTGGATCAAATGAAAAGACGGCAGGATAGATGCCTTCATTTTTTACCTTCTCCTTCAGTGCATCTCGAAATCGCTTCTCGCCCAACTTCGCGTCTTTATGGCGAGCCAAGTAAGCCGTTCCAATCCGATGCGGTAAGGTTAGGGTGCTGGCAATCACCTTGCCATCCAATGAATTAACAATCTCGATATAAGGCAATCCTTCTAGTTCTGGAATCAGCCTTTTGTTGGCACTATCCCAAATCACAGCCTCGAATTGATTAGCTGTGGCTTGAGGAGAATTAAGCAAAACATCATGTCGATTTGCCCAAGGAAGGTAAGCTTGGGAGATACCAACATCTAGAAAAGAGGGTGGTTTGACGGTATAGAGCAGGCTTTCAAATGATGCATCAACTTTGATAAAAGACATAGTGACCTCAGAAGTTAAATCGGGAAAATCAGAGCAGTCGCAATTTGCTGCCCATTGTCGGTATGAGGCGGGATTGAGCGATGAATCTGCTGCTTCCTCGCATGAGATTGAAGCGGGATAGTAGATCCTTGACGTAGCCCATTGATGGCAGCTTGGCTCAGCAACGTTTTGTCATTCCAGAGCATTCTGGCTGCCAGATGATAGGCGGCTGGAGTAGGGACTTCTTTATCCTGATTAGGAAAACTGGCTGGAATTTTGCAGAGACTTAAGCCAATGGCCAGTTTCAAAATCAGCGCTTCATCAAGCGCCCCCTCAATAAATAACTGAAGGTCAAAAGAAGAAGCCTTAATGTGAAATCGTTGAGATGGATGCTTCTCTTCTCTATCCCACTGATGCAACAAATAATCAGCCAATACTGGTAAAGAAAACGCCTGCAAGGGGTGGGCTTGGCTTGACCAAAACCAGGTGCTTTTTGCTGGAGAGTAACGAGCTTTAGAAATGAATCGTCTGAGTCCAGTACTGGCTAAAGCCGCTGCTAGACGAAACTCTGGTGATGGTTTCTCAACATAAGCTTGGGTGATCCAATGCTCCGATAGCTCAGGTTGGGGAGGGTGATAGGGAGATTGTTGTTCACTCAGTGCTAGTTCAACTTGCCCTAGAAGAATCAGCAATCCTTGAATCGAAGCAGATCCCTTGGCTAGAGCCGTCAAGGATTGTTCGAGAGCCATCAGTAGGTTATATAGCTTGTGAGAGTTTTGAGGGTGCGGCTTGACCGATTTTCTCCATTTCCTCAGCTCAGAGCCAATGTCTGAACTACCTGGAGCTGCTAATCCGAGGTGGATCGCATAATTGCCTTGCCCTTTGCGTTTCCAAAATCCAAATCGAGAGTAGCGATCGAACTTTAACCCTTCACTTCGATTAGCAAGTAACTGTAAAAAATCAATCGTATCGCTGACCTGGTTTGCCAATCTAAATTTTATATCCGATAAAATGTCTTGTCGGATATCCTCGATATCCATTGGCTCATGCCATAAGGGTAACCAGACCTCATACTTCGATAACTTACTGCGATCGCTGGTATCCGCACTGCCAGAGTTCACTTCTAAGACAAGGGGATAACTCGCAGTGCTCCACCCCTGAAATTCACCATCTTTAAGCTCCGATAGGCTTCCAGCGAAGTTTAATAGTCCTTCAATTGCTAAAATAAAATCTACTGGATTTGCTAGTTGAGTAGTGCTGCCGTTATCTGGGTAATCTTTTACTTCAGATGTGTTATGCAGCTCGCCAAAAAAGTCCGCAATGGGTGAGAGATGGCAGAGAATGCCACTTTCAACTAATGAATTTTCTAGAGGAAGATTAGCGATCGCTGCTTCTGCAAACGTCTTAGCGTTTGGCGTGATAGCTCCAGTCTGTAAGTCCCACAGCATTATGCAACACCTTAGGTAGGTTGCGCATAAATCAACTGTGGATATATTACCCCCTTCTCCCAGCAAGGGATTAAGTTCAGCTTGTGGTTTACCCTTGACTTCCCGAATGAGAAGCACTGCTGCAAGCCAGTCTCGAAAAGAACGATCTGAAACAGTTTTCCTCAATATTGGATAGAGCAAGAGTTTAAGGTCACTACTAGATTTCGTTAAATCTTCTGCCTCTAATCTCGTTTGAATTTGTTGAAATGTCTGAGAGACGCTACTCCATCGCTCTGCGGTGGCATTGATATAGGAAGCTACTCCTCCAGCCTTAAGAAAGCCAGAAGCTTTGTTCCACGGGTTGGTAATGGGCTTAGGGCGATAGTCTAGGAAGATTTCTACAACTTCATGAATTGAAGTTACTTCCAGGGCAAAGCAATCCGACCTCCAGCAGCCCCGTTGCCCCGTTATCGACATCAAACCTAGTCCTTTAAGCCATCCCAGCAGAGAACTTGAGTGGCATCCAGGGAATGCTACCCATCCTGCTTGATTAAGCACAGAGGTTTCCATTCTTCGCCAAAAAACAATTGTACTAATCTTACCTAAGGATCATTGAAATGCGACACTTTTATTGAATACTTATCTCTATATAGGATATTTGTCCTTTTTTCGTGCTTCTTCCTGTCGCATTCTAGATGCGGCAACGTCTGCGTTACGAATCAATGTTTCTAAATACCAAAGTTTAAATACGCCAAACTGCTTAAGCAATTTTCTGACGCTACGTTTCCACGGATCAGGATCAAAGCTCAAAATGATTTCGGGCATTGCTTCTCCGCCTAGCGTGCAACTTGGCAGTATCGAGCCTAAAACGACTCCTCTGGGAGCTTGCCGATTCAGAGTTCCATCTATTTCATCTAGAGATTCTCGAATTTTGCCGTGATGCGTTGCAATCACATATTGTGCTAGAAAAGGCTTGCCTTGATGTCCAGCAGCGATCGCACTGGCTAACTCATGCCGATAGCCGCTCATCATTCGAGGATTGCCGTACTGTGTAGATTTAGCAACAAATTCTCCAAACGCTCTGCCATTAGCATAGTGCTGCCAAATCTCGTGAGCTTTACCCCAATCATGCCATTTAGCACATTCAACCAGTAAATCCACCTCAGGCTCACTCATGAACCTAGACAAAATAGGACGGTAGGATTCTAGAAAATAGGCAGCATCCCCACTATGAACATCTAGCGTCAACCAATGTGGAAACGGTGGGTCGTCATCATAAAATTGGACAAACTTCAATTCATAAGAATTCGGCTGATCGGCGGCATTCCCTGTCCAGCCTAGTTCATCATCGTAGCCGCCTGATTCATAAGGCAAACACACAACGTCGCCTGGATCAATCTTTGTGGCAGGGTTCCAGCCATCTGCCCAAACCATTGGCTGGCAAGTTTGATTCATTGTTAACTGCCGCAACTGATGAATCGGAACCGGACATAGAGAGTCTTGGTGAGGAATATGTTTAGGCGTTTTAGTTGACCAAAACACTCTACAGTTTAAATTCTTTCCGTCTCGTACACAGTCAGAAGCAGAGAAGCTTGGATCGGAGCGAGTGAAGAAGTGGTTGATTTCACGCTCTTCAATCCATTCAGCTTCAAGTTCATGAAAAGGAGCTTCTACTTGTTCAATGGGAATCAGTCCCACATCATCCATCATACGTAACTGCTCGACTGTCCACAGGCAATCAGATTTGCTATAGGGCCGAAATGATTCTTCGCTTTGTTGATCAAGTCCTTCTTGCCACAGCCAAAAGACTTGAGACTCTTGCTCCATATCAGTTCTACCGCAGCGTCCTACACGTTGCTTCAACGATGACCAAGGACATGGCTCTGTAATCAGCACACGCGAGTCAATGTCAACACCTGCCTCGACTACTTGAGTCGCAACGACGATGCCTTTGAAAGAATAAAGTTGTTGTTGTAGTTCCGATCGCTTCCACCCTAAAAATCGGCTGTGCAGAACCAGATATGGGATACCTGATGATTTAAGACAGTCCCCTACCTTTCTTGCCTTTTTGACAGTATTGAGGACAATGAGACTTAGTGTTTCCGCTTGATGGTGGGCGATTGCTAATGCGGCAATGTCTTCCTCGTCGTGTACGACAGCTTGAGATAATAGCTTGGATTTCCTGAGCTTAGTTCCTAAAAATGGATGGTTATAATCGTCGTCCGATAGCCCAAATTCTTCATAGTTGCAGTTATATTTTCTTAATGGCTCTCGATCTAGCGTGGCAGACATGACGACAAGTTCGGCTTTCCCATAAGTGCCTAGCTGTTTTCGCAATTGGTGCAGTTGAATTGCCGTAGGGTATCCAACTCCCATCAATTGAGTCTCATCTAACACCCATCGACAATCGTTATTGAGCGCTGCTGCATGTTTAGGTCGCTGGCTCCAAGGGACTGAATAACCCCGATTTAGAGCGCGGGTGATGAGTTGGTCTTGTGTGCCGATGATGATCGCTTTGCTCGTAAGAACATCTTCGTAGCCATGCTCAACCAACCCTCCCTTTAAACAATAGACTGAAATGTTTAAGCCACTTGCTACAACCAGTTTTTTAATATTGCTGTAAACCTGATCCACAAGCGATCGGGTTGGTAAACAGTAGATTAATCGACTAGGGACACCTGACTCATACTTGTGCCCGTAGAGCCAAGGAAGAACAGCTCCAGACTCTTTCCCTGCTCCAGTTGGCGCAGACACAACCGCAACTTGATTCCCAGTCCAATGACTGAAGGCTTCTTGCCAAGGATACGGGGAAGCTTTTTCTGTAACTTGCTTGAAAAAATCGGCATAGTGCATCTCGACATCCTGCCTACAGACTGAAGTGAATGGAGTATTCGTAGTTACCTTATTACGGGACTGAAAACGATTCAATCAAAAGTGAGCCGCTTAATTTGAATTCCTTCCCACGTAAGGCTTTCACCCTTCTATCTTTAATAACCCAAGTCTGCAATAGCCAGGTTAGTAGAAGGCTAGGAAGAAGTTTATGTTCATTACTTCCTGAGTCTGTGGCACTCTAGCTAACTTGAGGTAATATTCCCCAGCTTTAAGGGAAGGATACTTGATCATGGATGTATCACTAGTAGCTCTGCCAACAACACGGAACTGATTATTCTGTCGCTGTAGAATCTCTGCTTTAATTCGAGTTTTCGTCAATGTACCACTGTCCAAAGCGGCTGACACTGTGAGGGAAACGAGAGGAGCACCGACAGCTCTAAACCGAAACCTATACCATTCTGAGCCTTCTCGCTTATTAAGCTTATCACTGACTCCTACAGATGAATTGCTGCGGTAAGTTCCTAAAGCTTTAGCCTTCTCGTATCTACCACCGCCGTCTAAGATATCGAATATCATAGCTCTGTGGGTCTGTAGGAATGCAGTTTTAGAGTTCATTAGTGTAGTTTGTTGCATGTCTAAAGCGTGTAGATTCGACATCGATTTGTTCTTAAAAGATGATGCGATAAGCGTTTCACGCTTAACTTGTGACTGCGTTTCACATTTTAGCTTTGAGCGCTTCGCTTTTGAGCGTTGCTAATGGAGGATTGCCCACATCATCTTATGACCATTACCTGTGGAAGCTGGGGGATAGAAGAATAACCCTGCGGTAGCGAGGATGGGGTAAGGTGATTTAGGGTAAGGCAACATGGCTAGACCCTTTGAAAACACTGGCTTTTGCCCATCAAGTCGTACCCTAAATAACGATCGAGGGTAAATTACGAGGCGATAATCATCCCAACCGCCAAAGCTGTGGTTGCTTTCTTTAGGAGCACAGGTAGCAATGCGATCGCTCTAGACACATTGAGCCTGTTGCGTTCTAACATTTCATGCAAAGAAGACTTCGTCTAGCGATCGCTTCAACTCTAATCGGCTAATCCATTACGCCACCCAGCATTGCTCAATCCCATATCCTGTAGATGCCCATGCTCTTCTGTGGTTTATTGCACTTTAAGCTTCACATCCAACCCCATCCTTGTCTCCATCGAATCGATGTGGGTCAGGCTGACGCACTGCAAAGTTTCGATCGGGAACATCGGAACAATCAAGATCAGGCGGTGGGGGTGCAATGCAGACCGTTGGGTAGCTGGGATCGCAACTCTGTTGGGCTGGGGCAGAAGCGGGTTGAAACAGGAGCAGCACCGAGACGATCGCCAAGGTCAGCAGAATATAGAGCAGTTTCATGGTTCGTTGCCTTTTAGCGTAACGATTGGCGGTGTCCCTGTGGTGCAAGCATTTCTAGCAGCTTTCACCAATTCCCCATCTGGGCGCTGTTGGATGCATCGAACCTCACTGTAAAAATCGGGGTTGATCAGTCGATACCAGTAAGGGAAAGTCATCCCTGCGGCGATCGGCATCAAGGCCAACACCACCCGTTTCCAGCGAATTCTCATATCAAGGCATTTGCTCTACGTGTCTAGGATGCCCCAATTGAGGCAGATTCCATCTTCCATGAGCTTTGAATGAAGGGGCGATCAAAGCATTTGTGGGTCGCATCTTACCGCCCTGTCATCACTAACCTAGAGCGACCCTGTAAATCTGGGCATTCTGAATGGGTTAGTTTTTGGTGCATCTCAATGAACTCTCTCCTGCATAGCGTTCGACAAAAGCTTCGGCCTCTCTTGCCTCAGCCCAAAGCCAAGCATCCGTTGATTAGTAGCTATGGGCAGATCGAGAGTGGATTGTCTTTAGAAACAATACAACCAGTGATGGAGTGGTTCTTTCTCAGCCTTTTCAATGCAGGTTACTTTGGGAAAGCACATTTATTCTGGATGCAATCGCAAACAGACCCAGCATTAGAAAAGCAAGCCCGACAATTTCATCGGCGAGGAGAGCCAATCTTGGGCTATCGCTGTGGGGATCGAGTTTCTCCTGCGCCGAGCGGGTTCTACTGGCGCATGATGCCAGAGCATCCGTCGATGCGAGTTTATCAACTTGAGATCAAGCATGACTGAGCATCCCGTTCGACAATTGCCGCAGTGCGATCGCTGCCTCAACAATAGCCATAATCCCCATCTTTTCTGTGCCATTCATTCTTGTGGTGTGCCAGAGGATCAATCAACGTGCTTGGATTGGGAGGAAGATACTCATTGCCCAGAGGGAGAGTGGTGGGAGCCGGAGGGTGGGAGTTTTTATGGTGATGAATTGGTCATTTCCTCTCATCAGCGGTGGACAAGGATGCAGCAGCTAGAGCTATTGATGTGGCATCCTGTTTTCACAGGCTTGTGCCCACAATGCCGTCATGAGTTTCCACCGATAACAAAGCGAATCCATTGGGATTGTCCAGAGTGCCAGTGGAGAGATGGTGCGCTTTAGCGATCTGAGCCTGTCCATCGACTGAGGATGATAAAGATTTAACAGCACAACAATTTCCCAAGTTTTATCTCAAGCGTGTAAAGCTAGCAATGATTGCTAATAGAATCTTATTCATCATTTAGTAGACCAAAAAACATCAACAGAAACCAATAAAATCAAGACTTAATCTATTTCATCTATCAGAAAAGAGAGTAAATATTAGAACCTGTAAATCTACCCGGTAGATTCACGGTTGACATCAAAAAGTGAAACTTAACTGAGCATCTTTGGGAGTAATAGAATCAGCCAAATCATCGATCTATCGGTGAGGGGGAATAGAAGTATGGAGCAAATCCTAACTCGACTAGCAAACTATTACAGAGCATTATGCAATCATCAGATTTCTTTTCAAAGTCCACTGGGAAATACAACGTCAGAGAAGCTTTAAAGGCTTATGTCCTTGAACCCGACGAAGATGGCGTATTTCTAAAGGTAGAGCCTGTTGCTATTCCTGTGCAAGTAGGTACAGCAGGCAACGACATGATGCAAGGCAGTGAGAAGATGGACGGCCAATTGCTGACTGGCGGAGAAGGCCACGACATCATTCTCGGCAACAGAAGCACAAACATCGATGGCGGCAACGGCAACGACCTGTTGTTTGCTGGCCCCAAAGGGCGGACACTTGGCGGCGGCGGCAACGATGTCATCATGGGCAGCTTCGAGAGCGTACTCACTGGAGGCGCTGGCAAAGATATCTTTGCTTTGGGCACCATCCGAGGCAACTCCAAAATTCGGATTACAGACTTCGGAAAAGGAGACCAGATCTACCTTCAACGTACAGCCAGCCTCATGCATGGGTTTAACCTCAAAGAGAAGTTCGTCCTTGGCAGCAAAGCACAAGACAGCAACGACCGCTTGATTTTCAACAAGCAAACGGGCGCTCTAGTCTTCGATGGCGACGGCAACGGAAGAGGCAAAGGCTTCACCCTGGCCACCTTCAAACCCGGCAGCAACATCACTGCGTCGTCAATTGTTGTCTACGCCTACTAAACGCCAAGACTCCCTCTAGACAATGCTGGACATCAGACAATGCCGATCTCCTTATGGGGTCGGCATTGTCTTTTTCACAAAAGCAACCCTCTCCCACCTTCACACCGTCAGCGACCGGGATAATCTTCACTCAAAGCATGAGCATGAGCATGAACAATCCCTACAAACAAGAAAGCGATACGAGCTTCTCTTCGAGACGCTATGCGAACGCTCAGGCAAGCCAACGCAAAATCAGTAACCCGGATTGGGTTGAATCAGCAGGTGCATTTAAACATTCAGACATTGTAGAGAACGGGGAATCAAGGGTTTTAGCCATTGCGATCGCCATAAATCTAGCAAAATAAGAGGCTGTAATCCTTAGAAATCAGGGGTTTCAGCCTTAGCATTTTTTATTATTTCATTGCTAAATATAGGCGAGCCTAGACAAAGGGGCGATAGAGCTATTGATCGTTCCTACAGATGTTGTTGAAGTTGTTTTCTAAATACTGTGCTGCAACGTAGCCATTTTCTTTAAGTTCAGGAATATAGACTTGAACCCAATAGAAGCCCTCTAGAAAGCCCTCGCAACCCACTACATAAACCTCATCACCTTTGCTCAGTCTGGCAAACACAAAGCCCCCATTGCCTTGGACTGTGGGGTAATTTCTAACGTTCACATCGTCTGAGACGACTAAAGTGGGAGACTGCCCTCTATGGTACTTCTGAAATAAGAACTCTCTAGGATTGATCAGCAGCTCAGCCGCGATCGCTGGAACCATTGGCATAAACGAAAGCAGGACTATCGGAAACAGCAAAAATCTTTGCATAGTTTTTTATGGCGGTGAGTTCTTTACTCTTCAAGTAATCCCCCAACTAATCCGATCGAATCGTGCGGGGTTAGCTGCCGTATATCGCACCGTACATTGAATATGCTTGTGTCCCAAGTATTCCTGAATGTCCCTAGTGGGCAATCCTTGCTCAGCTAGATAATAGCCGCAGGAATGGCGCAGCATATGTGGATGAACAGGCAGTGGTAATTTCGCCAATTCACCTGCCCGTGCCATAAGTTTGGCGATCGCCCCCGTCGTCATCCCTTGGCCTCGCTCATTGGTAAAGAGATGCTGGCAACCTACGCCTTGCTCCTTAAGGCTAGACAGCGCTATCATCTCGTCATCTTGGAGCCGATGGATACCGCTATTGCTGCCCTTCAATCGAAAGATAGCGATCGCAGCCTCATCAAACATCACAGCATCCCACTTGAGTAAGCAGGCTTCACCCGCCCGCAGACCATGCCGGAACATCAACAGGAGCAGAGTGCGATCGCGCAGAGGATAGCGCCCTCTTTGCCCTGCCACTTCGATCAAGCGATGCACTTCTTTGGGAGTGAGGTGTTCGCGGGAGCGGTAAGTTAAATTGGATTTTCGTCCGGGAGCAACTTGAGTAGCCATCAGGGACAAGTGTCTGTAAAATTCTACTATTACGGACAGTCTAACAACCCGCAAACCCTCATGGTGTCGTTAATGGAGGGATGATCATCACCCCTGATAAGCTATTGCTATCAATCAAAGCTTTAAATCTGAAGTGGACCCCGAAAAATAGACAAGTCGCTAAGCTCTGAATACTCCTAAAATTGGAGTAAAAATCATGGCAAATAAACGTAAACAGTACAGCGCTGAGTTCAAAGCAAAAGTGGCGATCGAAGCAGTGCGAGGGGAG
>DATNPL010000023.1:0-62791 GCA_036703255.1 Coleofasciculaceae cyanobacterium | reverse complement strand
GGTAATCAATGCCCAACAGTTGTTGTGTGCGGTGGGGGTACTTGTGAATATAATGTAGTGGATTTTTCATCGTTGGTAGAGCGGCAAAACTCCGTTCTACCATCTTTTTTCTCCATCTTTTATATTTCGGACAGGTCTAATGTTTTAGAGGAAGAGGTTAAACGCGAATTGCGGCAGCGAGGCATTGTCGTCTGGCTCGATAAAGACGGGCACTACACCCCCTACGTCAACCATCTGGTAAACCGCTATGCCAGTGGAGAATTCTTCGCCCCAGTCGTTGCGTTTCGGGGCAGCTACCTGGAAATGCTGCTTGCCCTAGAACCCTACGGCAACGGACTCGATCAGGAAACCCTGCTGATCCATATGCCGGGACATACCGAAGACAGCATTCGCAAAACCCCCATTCTGGAACTTTATCGGGCAGGCTATCGCTACCGTCGCGCCCTCGACACCCTGATCCGCGAAACTGCCACCGGATTGGTTAGCCCGACTGATCTGGAAGCCTACCTGAACAACAGTGTCAGTGACCTGGAAGCCGCAGAATTCTGGCTCCAGCAATCGATTGCTCAACCCAAAGATGGACTCGCTGCCCTGCTAGCCAGCCGTAGCCTGGAATCCATCCTAGATGGTGTACTGAATCTAGAAGGACTGATCGCCGAAGCCAGCAAACTCAGATCTCTGGTTCAGGACGATGCCAGCCTCTCTATCTTGACCCAGCACCTCAACCATCACACAGGTCTTGATCACCCCTTCATCCAATTTTTCTTGGGCAGAGCAGTCCAATCCTTTCAAGACATCGGCGACACCTTCGTTGCCTGGTTGATGTGCGTCGAATATGTCAACGACCTCGATCGCCTGCCCTATCTGGATGAACTCAAACCCCTGAAGCAACTCTCCCCGCCCCTCCGCAAAACCTGCGGACATTTAATCCACTATCTGCGCGATCGTCACCCCATCACCTATGCCACGATCGCCTCAACGGTCGAAACCCGCTTAGAACAAGAGCTAAATGCTATCCGTCCTGAAGACCTGGGCAAAATCGACACCTTTCAGCGTGAAGAAATCGCTGTTCTCGAAGCTGCCGTTCTTGCCCTACTAGCCACAGATTGGGCGAAAGCCTTGGCATGGGCACAGTCTCGCACCACCACCCCCTCATTCTGGATCGAGCAAGACAAGACCCGCCGCTTAGAATGGCTCCTGATCCAGGCAGGCGCAACCCTGGGCAATGCGATTCAGCAAGCAGACCGTTCCCTCAAAGACTGCCACACCCTCCGCGATGCCCTAGAGCAGTACACCCAATCCGGCTATGAAGTCGATCGTGCTCATCGCCGATTCGAGCAACAGCAGCTCAAGCTCCTAGAGCCAACCCTGCCCCACTACGTCATCCTGCAAAACGCCGCCGATCAACTGCGGGTGCAGTATCGATCTTGGGCAGACCAACTTGCCCAAGACTTCGCCACCCTTTGCAATGCTGAAGGCTTCCTCCCCGAAGCCGATCTCCAGCAGCGGACTCTCTACGAGCAGGTGGTTCATCCCCTGACTCAAACCCCTCGCAAAGTCGCATTCTTTCTCATTGATGCCTTCCGCTACGAGATGGCAACCGAACTGCTGCCAGAGTTTGCAGGCTCAGGCACAACAGTCCTCCTGAAGGGAAGATATGCCGAACTGCCTAGCATTACTGCTGTTGGCATGAATGCGCTAGCGCCTGTCAGCAAAGCAGGGCGGCTACTCCTGGCAGGCAGCGACGGGTTCAAGGGATTTAAGACCGGAGAGTATACCGTTCGATCGCCCAGTGAGCGGTTTCGCGCCATGAGTGAAAAAAGCATCGATACCCTCAAATCGGGGCGAAAGCGGGCGCGAGAAATCAAATTGGCGGAGGTCTGTAGCCGCACCGCAGAGAGTCTGAAAAAGGGAGGCTTGGCTGAGGCAGAGCTAATTATCGTTCACAGCAAAGAAATTGATGATGCCGGAGAAGCAAACGTCGGATTAGCGACCTTCGAGACTTGGCTCCGGCAAATCAAATCAGCCTGGAGCCATCTGAGAAACATGGGGGTGAATGAATTTATCTTCACCGCAGATCATGGCTTCCTCCTGCAAGACAAAACCACTCAAACCAAAGCCTACGGCAGCAAACGTGACCCCAATCGCCGCCATGTTTTGATGAGCGAACCGCGATCGGAAGAAGGCTGTGTCACCGTCTCCTTAAACGCCCTGCAATATGACGGACAGGCAGGCTATCTACTTTTCCGCAAAGACACCGCCACATTCACCACAGGCACCCCTAATGCCACCTTTGTTCACGGGGGCAATAGCCTCCAAGAACGGATCATTCCCGTCCTTACGGTATCTCACCGCCATACCTCTGAAACCGTCAAGCTCAAGTATTTAATCGAAGTCAAAGCAGAAAAAGAATTACTAGGCTTCAGCCGCCTTCAGCTACGGGTCAAACCTGCCCCTGATGTGCAGCTTACCTTCATTGGAGCCAGAACCGTCAGTTTGGCACTGCGCGTCCTCAACCGATCGGATATTCAACTTACCGTTAAAGATGCTCCTGGCATTGAGCTAAAAAATCAGGTGCTTCAAGTTCCCGTGGAGGGGGGCTGGTTTGAAGTTTTATTTGACTTGAAAGGGCAGCAGGGCGATCGAGTCAACATTGAGGTCTATCATCCAGAAGCCGTTGAAGACATCGACCCTGCGGTGACAACAGAATACTTCAACGTCATGGGCACCCTACAAGCCAGCAGTTCCGACTCCTCAGTGGAGTCAACTCCGTCATCGACTCCAATCATGGAATGGTATGAGCGGTTTGAGGACACAGGTGTACGACAGGTTTTCCTCCACCTCAAGCAACATGGCTCCATTACAGAAACGGAGCTAACCCAAATGCTGGGTAGTGCCCGACTCGTGCGACGGTTCTCAATGGAATTTGAAGAGCACCTCCAGAAAGTGCCTTTCCCCGTCAAAATTGAGACGACGGCAAACGGAAAACGGTATGTCAGGCAAAACTAGGAGCGGCAGTAGCAAATGGCAATCAATGAACGGGATATTGAGATCATTTTTGAGCGGCTGCGATCGGGCGTTGTGCCAGAACGAGGGTTAGAAGCCTTCGCAGTGGGCGTTGATAAACAACGGACTGAACTTCAACGCCAGCTTCAGCTAGCAGCCAGCAGTGAAGGGGCATTCAAGTTCCTTCGCGGCGGGTACGGCTGTGGTAAAACCTTCATGTCTCGCCTTGCCATCCTAGATTCTCAAGCTCAAGGCTTTGCCACTAGCTTTGTTGTCGTCTCTGATAACGATCTGCACTTTTACAAGTTTGATGATGTCTATCGCCGAGTCGTTCAGGAGTTAGGTACAGGCTCTTGTCCCAGAGGAGCCCTGAGCGACATCATCGATCGCTGGATTGCCCGTGTCGAAGATGCTCTGATTGCGGGAGGGGCAGACGAAAACAGCGATGGGTTTGACGCTCTGGTGCAAGAACGGATGGAGGCAGAACTCGCTTCCCTCACCGGAGGCAAAGCCCCTGAAGATATGGCACGAGTCCTGCGAGCCATCTTCACCCTGAAGCAAAAGGGAGAGATTGTGGAAGCCAGTGCATTGCTTTCCTGGTTAGCAGGCAGTGAGAACGTTGCTGCCAGCGCTAAAAAAATTGCTGGAATTAAGGGCGATATCGGTAGCCGAGAAGCTTTGGATTACCTCCAGGGCATTCTGGAGATTACTAAGGCGGCTGGCTATAAGGGGCTAGTCATCGTCATTGATGAAGCTGAGACGATTCTCCGGATGCGCCATGACGTTCGCGGTAAGTCGCTCAACGGCATTCGCCAAATTTGTGATGCTGCCGATCGCTATAAGGGCTTGCTCTGGATTTTTACAGGCACACCTGATTTCTTCGACACAAACCGGGGAGTAGCTGGGCTACAGCCCTTGCACGATCGGATTAAGTTTGATCTGATTGGGGGATTTGCAAATCCCCGTCAACCCCAGCTCGAACTGAAGCCATTTGATGCCGATCGCCTCAAGGAAGTCGCACTGAAACTACGAGGGCTATATCCAACTGCAAACGCGACGCAGATTTCCAATAAAGTCACCGTAGAATTTGTTGAACGCTTGGTGGCTAAGGTCACAAAGGGGTTTAAGGGCGATGTCGGGGTTGTTCCCCGTCAGTTTCTGCGCCAGTTTGTCAATGTCCTTGACTTAGCTAACGAGTACGATGAATTTGACCCAATGGCAGCAGAAGGATTTGAATTAACGGAGCTGACGCTAGAAGAGCAACAGATTCAGCAGGGACTTCCTCCGTTTGAGGCAGACCCAGAAGACATCGAAGGATATGTACCTGTTGAGTTCTAGCCATGACTTCTGCTTTTGCCCGCTTTCCCCCTCGACTCCAAGAAGCAATTGCCTCTCGTCTAGGCTGGTCTTCGTTGCGACCCGTTCAAGAACTAGCCAGCCATGCCTTATTAGACGGCAAAAATGCGGTGATTCTTGCGCCTACTGCGGGTGGAAAGACCGAGGCATCGATCTTTCCATTGCTGGCAACTCTGATGCAGCAAGAGCCACAGGGTGTTGGGCTGATCTATATTGCACCGATTAAGGCGCTGCTGAATAACCAGGCGGAGCGGCTAGAGCTTTACACCGAAATGGTCGGGCTGCGACGGTTTCTCTGGCATGGTGATATTAAAGATTCCCAGAAGAAAGCCTTTATCAAAGAACCGACTGCCGTCCTCATGACCACGCCAGAATCTCTGGAGGTCATGCTGCTTTCAGCTAAGGTGCCCCACTCTAAACTATTCGGCGACTTACGGGCAGTCGTGATTGATGAAGTTCATGCCCTGGCTGGAAGCGATCGCGGCACCCACCTGATCTCCGTCATTGAGCGACTCGCCCGTCATACTGCCAATGACATTCAGCGGGTTGGGTTAAGCGCCACAGTGGGCAACCCAACAGATATTCTTAAGTGGATGCAGGGAACATCCCAGCGGCAAGGATGTGTCGTTGATCCCCCAAAAATACCGTCTCCGAAGGAACTACGAGTTTATTTGAAAGATTCCTTGGGATCGATCGCCCAGGAAGCTAGCCAAAAAGCGCTAGGGAAAAAAAGCTTGTTTTTCTGCCAAAGTCGGGCGCTAGCTGAAGAAATGGCAGAACGGATGCGGCACAAGGGGACAGATGTATTTGTGCATCATAGCTCTGTGTCATTAGAAGAACGAGCCGCCGCCGAGGAACGGTTCCATCGGGGCACGGATGTCAGTATTGTCTGCACCTCTACCCTGGAATTAGGGATCGACGTTGGAGATCTCGATCTCGTCTTTCAAGCCAACGCCCCTTCCACCGTATCCTCCTTCCTCCAACGCTTGGGTCGTACAGGACGACGAGCAGGACAGCGGGCAAACACGACTTTCTTCTGCGAAGACATCGAAACGGTTTTACAGGCAATTGCCATTGTTGAACTAGCGCGGGAAGGATGGGTGGAATCTGTCCCAATCCAAACAAGAGCTTGGGCAGTGTTAGTGCATCAGCTCCTAGCATTGACGCTTCAATTTGGCGCAATCAGCCCGGAGCGGTGTTGGGAGCAGCTATCTGTAGTCCCTGACTTTGCCGGGATCAGTCACGATGAATTTGAGGTTCTGATCCAGCATATGCTCCGAGAAGACTACCTATTTGCAGCAGGGGGTCTTCTCTCAATGGGAAACCAGGCAGAGCGTGTGTTTGGGCGCAAGAACTTCATGGAACTCTATGCGGTTTTCAGTAGCCCACAGCTCTATAAGGTACAAACGCAAGCTGGCTATACGGTTGGATCGCTCGAACAAAGCTTTGTTGATAAACTGGTGCCTGAAGTCAGCTCATTCCTTCTAGGAGGACGAGCTTGGACAGTCACACACATCAGCCACGAAGAACGGGCTGTGCGAGTTTTGGCTGCTCCTAGAGGGAAAAAACCAAGCTGGGGAGGATTTGCGCCTCAATTACTTGGATTTGAAATTTCTCAGAAGATTGCCACTTTACTCAAGTCTGACCAACCTATTCCCTATATCAATCCAGAGGCCCAGGAAGCACTAGATAGCTGTCGGGCTGATTTAGGTGCATTGGTAAAGCAGTCTAGAGCCAACTTACAAATGGAATCCGAACGAGCATTGTGGTGGACGTTCGCAGGTGGACAAATTAACCACACCTTGAAGTATGGGCTGCAATTTCACCACGACTGGAAGATTGCGGTAGATAACTCCAAACTCAAGATTGAAGGCGATAGCCTCGGTTTCTCAACCCTCAGCGGCGCGATCGATCGTATGTGCCACAAAGCATTCTGGCAAAACAAAGAAACGCAGCATTTCATCCTGTCACAGTTGCCAGAATATCGGCTTAGTAAGTTTCAGCAAGCTTTACCGGAAATATACTCTCTAGAAATGGTGAGTAGCTACCTGTTAGACATCTCGAAAACAGCACAATTTTTACAGGCGCTCTACAGATAAAAACAATATCCTGTTTTAATGAAATTATCAGGAATCGTAATCTGCTTGCTGCCAATTAAAAGGGATTCTATTGGCAGCGAACTCAACACTTCCAACGGAGCCAGCAGAATCCTGACTACAAATCCATTAAGAAAGCTGACTTGGAAACACTCAAACTAGCTGCTGAGGAAGTAAATTTTGCTCTGAAGCACCTTGATAATTGGGATGTTTTCTGAAGAGTCTAATCAACTATAGCTATGCTCACGTTGGATAGTAGGAACACATCAAGCAAGTCAAATCTTACGGGAATTGCATCAGTATTTTAGGAGTATGGCAAGCAGTCGGAGCTAACTCTGGCAAGAACTGGAGAACTACGGCGATTGTGCAGGGCAATAGTTCCTCTCGTACTAGAGCTTGCTTTAAATTTGGCTAGAAAGGTTCATGTTTTATATACGAAGCGCACGGAAAATCAACTTTTAAAACAGAGCTTAGTCATTTTTATAGGGGACATTTTGAGTGGTATGGTTTGTACCAGAACCCGGATGCCAGAAGTTTTTTCGAAACAATTTTTTCACTTCAAAATACTGATTTCAAACTCATACTTTAAGAGATATTGTGGTTGGCAACCACTAAAGCAAATAAAAACTGTGATTCTTAGCGCAGAAGAATTCAACGACTGGTGTTATCGTAATCGGATTTCAGAGAGTAGCAAGAGAGTAATAGAAAAAATTCGTTCATCTGAACCATCGCGCCGTGTGCAAAGCGGAAGAAGAAATGTTTCAGGCAGTTACCCCAGCCGAAAAATGGGAGTGACAATTCAGTTTGAGTCTCACCGGAACGAGTTAGCACGAATTTACGAGCTAGAGCATGACTCTAACGTGCTGGAATACTATGATCAACCACCTTCTATTGAGCTTTCTTATCAGGCAAAAAGTGGCAAGCAAATTCGCCACCGATATACTCCAGACTTTTTTATTATTAGGGCAGAAAGCGCAGGGTGGGAAGAGTGTAAGACTGAAGAAGATCTGATTAAACTGGGAGAAGACAGCCCTAATCGGTATCAGGAGGCGACGGGCGGAGGATGGCGCTGTCTACCAGGAGAAGCCTATGCTGCGCAACTCGGATTGATTTTTTGGGTTTGGTCAAGCGCAAAAATTAGCTGGACGTTTCAACAGAATTTTGTTTGGTTAGAAGATTATTTTTATTCTGACTCATGCCTAGTTGATGAAGCAGCGCGTTCTGAAGTCTTGAAGCTAGTAACATCCCATCTTGGAATAACTCTGGCAGATTTACTGTACCAAGCTGAAGTAGCTAGTCCAGACGACATCCATGCCTTAATCGCCGAGAGGCAAATCTATATAGATCTGAATGCTGCAAGATTATCTGAACCGGGAGAAGTTAAGTTATTCACAACTCAAGATGTTGCGTTTGCCCATGAGCAGATTATTACTGTTTCTCCTGTTATGCCATTAGGGCTTCACTTGGTTCAGGTGGATGTTGGATTTTCTGTATCTTGGGATGGTGAAATTTGGGAGGTAGTAAACACAGGTTCTACAACAACTGGATTGCTGCGAGCAGATAGAAAACATGTTGAGCTACCCAATGCTGTATTTGAGGAGTTAATCCAAAAAGGTGCAATAGTAGCTTCTACTGAGATAGAGCTTGATGTAACTAGGGAGGCAGAAGAAATATTGCGCCGCGCTAGTTCAAAAGACATCGCAGAAGCGAATCGCCGCTATCAGGTACTTGAACCTTATTTGAAGGATAGTCTTCTTAGTCGTCTTTCTAGCACTCTACGACGCTGGTGGAGTCGGTATCGTGAGGCGGAAAAGATTTATGGAAAGGGATACATTGGGCTGCTGCCGAGTCACGGAGCAAAGGGTAATCGCAGCCCTAAGGTGGACGAGATAGTTCTGAAGTTCATGGATGAGTTCATTGAACAGCATTACGAAAACCTTAAACAAAGAAGAGTCCAGCGTGTTTATGAGAGTTTTGTTCAAGCCTGTAAATCTCATGAACCTGTATTGGAACCGCCTTGCCGCAGAACTTTCACTAGAGCAATTCGTAAACGCGCTGGCTACAACCAAACGCTCAAGCGAGAAGGGCGGAGAGCCGCAATTCAGAAAGAGCAGTTTTGGTGGGAGTTGACATCGACAACTCCTCGACATGGCAATCGCCCCTTTGAAATTGTTCACATTGACCACACTCAACTAGATGTGGAATTGGTGAGTTCTCTAGCTTCTCTAACCTCTTGCAACGTCGATTTATTGAACAACACGATTAAACATAACCTAGGGCGTCCTTGGGTAACATTTGCAGTCGATGCCTTTACTCGGCGTCTACTGGCAGTATATGTGACCTATGAGGAACCCAGCTATCGTTCATGCATGATGGTTTTGCGCATCTGTGTGCAACGGTTCAAACGGTTTCCTCAAACAATCGTGACAGACAATGGTTCTGAATTCCACAGTATCTATTTTGAGCAACTGCTGGCAACATATCTTTGTACTAAGAAATATCGTCCGCCTGCTACTGCTCGATTTGGTTCTGTTGTGGAGCGTTTATTTGGGACTGCTAATACTCAATTCGTTCATGAGTTATTAGGCAATACTCAAATAATGCGTCAACATCGGCAGGTGACGAAATCTGTGAGTCCTAGCAAACTGGCGATCTGGACGTTGGACAATCTGTACGAGGCGATTTGCCATTGGGCTTACGAAGTCTACGACCAGCAAGAACATCCTGCTCTAGGTCAAAGTCCGCGTGATTCTTTTGCCAGTGGACTAGCGCAGGGTGGCAGCCGCCTTCACAAGCGGGTGGAGTACGATGAAACGTTTCGGATTCTAACGCTTCCAGCCCCTGACCAAGGACAACGTAAGGTGCAACCAGGTCAGGGAGTGAAGATCCATAACATCTATTATTGGTCGGAAGAATTTCGAGATCCAGAAATCGAGAAATCGTTGGTGGAAGTGCGGTATGACCCATTTGATGCTGGAACTGCCTACGCCTTTGTAAGAGGGCAATGGATCAACTGTATCTCTGCTTACTATCAGTATCTTCAAGGGCGTTCGGAAAAGGAAATTCGCCTTGCTAGTGAAGAGTTATATAAACGCAAGCGCAAGCAAGGATGCAAGGCAATAAACTCCAGTTTAGAATTAGTGCAATTTCTAGATTCAGTTGAAGCCAAAGAGGGGCAATTACTGGAACAACACCTGCGGGCTTTAGAGAACCAGCGTGTCTTGCAGATAATTGATGGCGGACGAGCGGATATAAGCATTAATAGTGGAGCAGAACCAGCTATCGAAAAGGCTGCGATAAATAACAGTTGTCAAACTAAGAAAAAGGGACAAGTTCAGCCAGCAGTTCGAATGGAAGAGAATGAGAGCGTAGAGAGCCTTGAGTATTATGGAGAGTTTTGACATGGCTCACAAGGGCTTTCCACGAGGTTTGTTACGACGCCCAATTGAAGATAGGCTTACATATTTCAAAAACTATACGATGGCTCATCCAAACCTGTTGGAAGTCTCTCAACGGATCACAGATGCGGTCAGGGATGCTGAAGCGCCGTTGATTTTCCTCTTTGGACCAACAGGTGTCGGTAAATCGACCGTACTGCTTCGAGTGAGTCAAAAAATGACTGAGTCGCTTCTGCTGGATCTAGAATCCGACAAAGGACGCATTCCGATTGTTGGGATTGAAGCAATGTCGCCGGAGTTCAGCAATTTTAACTGGAAAGATTTTTATCTACGCTCCTTGCATGCTCTAAAAGAACCGTTTATAGGTCTATCAGTTGCAAATTATGGTGATACAACTCAGAAGTTGAGAATGTCTTTGGAGAGGGCATTGGAGCATCGTCGCCCAGCAATGTTTTATATCGATGAAGCTCAGAATTTAGGCAAGGTAGCAAGTGGAAAAAAGCTACAAGATCAGACAGACTGCATTAAGTCTTTGGCGAACCTCTGTGCAGTAAAATTCCTCTTGGTTGGAACGTATGAGTTGCTGCTGCTTCGCAATCTAAGTGCTCAGATTTGCCGCCGCACAGTTGATATCCACTTCCCGCGATATCGGGCTGAGTCACCTCAAGATCTAATGAAATTTAGAAGTCTCTTGCAGACGTTTCAATCACATTTGCCTGTAGAGGAAGCATGTTTAGTTGACTCTTGGGATCTTTGCTATGAGCGCAGCCTAGGCTGTGTCGGAATCTTGAAAGACTGGCTAACTCAAACTTTAGCTAGTGTCTTACGACAAGATTCAGTAGTCAAAACTATTACGCTCAGCGATTTGGAGAGATATGCACCACCGCTCGACAAATGTGTGGTGATGATTCGAAAAATTTGTCAAGAGGAGAAAAAATTGGAAAGTCCGATAGGACAACGTTCTGAGTTGCAAATTGCCCTAGGATTAGACGTTCTGCGAGCAAAAGAGGAAGTGGTAGAAGAGGAAGTGGTAGAAGAGGAAGTAGTAAAAGGTACGCAGGCTGTGAAGAAACCTAGAGCAGTCGGCAAGCCATCAGCCAAACGTCGTCCTATTGGAGATGGGGCAAATGCTGGATGAGGAATTGACGACCTTTGAGAGATTGGATCTGACAATGCCAATCATTTCAGAATGTAGTCATCTTTATCACTTGCAACCAATAGGAATAGAGACTGCCTATGTTGAGAGCTTAGTGAGTTATGCAGCTCGCCTAGCAAACACTCATGCCGTTCCGTTTTGGATGCTGATACAAAAGGTTTTGTTTGCTCCCGAGGAGCAATCGCTTCAGCGAGTAGCTGAGATAGATGTTAGGAGATTGCTCTTTAATGAACTTAGGACAAGTCAGGAGGTAAAGCGATATTGCCTTAACTTCTCAAGATGGTTAGATGGAAATCATAAAGATGCAGCTAATTTAATCAGGGCATTTGAATCTGCAACGCGGCATCAAAATCTTGATGTCTTAACGATGTTGGCATGGAAAGGAATTCTACCATCGAACGGGTTGCTCCGGCGGGAGCAAGCTTGGTGCCCATTCTGCTATCAAGAATGGCGGGAGACACAACAGCCTATATATCAACCTTTGCTGTGGCTACTAGAGGTTATATACGTTTGTCCTCACCATCATCGGCGATTGCGTTCTGGTTGCCAACACTGTGAAAAGTCTTGGACTGGAGTCTACAGTTATTGGCAGCCAGGGTACTGTCCGGGTTGCAAAAACTGGCTAGGGTTGAAACTGGAAGAATCTGATCACTTTAAAGTGATGAAAGAGGAATTACAATGGCAACTCTGGGTAGTTCAGATGGTTACAGAGTTATTGGTTGTCACTTCGCAATTTGCAGAAAGGAATCTGCGGGTGAAAGATCGAACCTTTTTCACGCGGGAGTTCAGAAGCCGAGCGAGATGCTTGGCAGAACCGGAGAAGCTTCAGTTTCTCAATTTAATGAACATTCATCGGATTTCAACCAAGACTTTGAAGGAGTTAAATAATGACCTTCTATTACTTCTTAAAACTCAACCCCCAACCTTAGATTGGATTTTGAAGTTGTGCTATTGCACTAAAATTCCGCTTTTAAATTTATTAACCGAAGAAACCAATTTCGCGCACTGAGGTTCAAATGTTGAGGCTTAACCCGAATTGCGACCATAAGTTGAGCAAGTTATTTTGCGACCATAAGTTGAGCAAATTGCTCAACTTATGGTCGCAGTCATATTAACCCGCTAGAACGCTTGTACTGCTTGAGTAGTTGCCTGTACCGCAACTATTCGGACAATTTTATCCCTTGCTTCACAGGCTTTTCAGACTCTTGCATAAAAGTCTGGACTAAATTTGGACTAAATTTTACAAGGGTTTTTAGCCCCATTAGGGTACATCTCGTCGTTAGGGGAGCAGATATTTTTAGGGATGAGAGAGTGGGATGATGGGAGAGCAAACAACGACGATCGCATCATCCCACCCTCCCGCGCTCGTAACATTTAGAGGCTCCTCCACCTGCTAGATGCACTCGCCCCATTAAGCTTGCATAGCGGCCTTGATCAGCTCCGGCACCTGCTCAACTTGTGCTCTTGTCACCATCAGATTTGTCACGGCTCGAATGGAATGAGAGCCAACTGCCAGCACAGCAACACCCTTTTCTTGCAGTCGATCGACCACTATTTGAGCAGCCATCGTTGGCAGATGAAACACCACAAGATTGGTTTCTACCTGCTCTGGAGTAATTTCAATTCCCTCAATTTGGCTAAGCCCTTCTGCCAATACTTTTGCATTAGCATGATCTTCTGCTAAGCGATCGCGCTGGTATTTCAATCCATACAACGCACCCGCCGCCATCAAACCTGCCTGCCGCATACCGCCCCCAAACATCTTGCGAAACCGTCGCGCTCGCGCCATCATCTCCTTTGATCCGGCTAGCGCAGAACCCATAGGCGCGCCTAATCCCTTCGAGAAACAAACGCTGACTGTATCAAAAGGCTTTGCATAGACTGCATCCGAAACCCCTGTAGCAACACAAGCATTCCAAAACCTTGCTCCATCCAAATGCAGCATTAAACCCTGTTCTCGACAGACCTGCGCGATCGCCTCTATCTCTGCCAGCGGAAAGATCTTGCCGCCCCCCCGATTGTGCGTATTCTCTAAACACACCAGCTTTGTTTTGGGAAAATGTGAATCCTCAGGGCGCAAAACCGATCGCAGATCTGCCGCTGTGAAAATGCCGCGATCGCCTTTAATCAATCGACACATAACTCCCGATAAAGCCGCCGGAGCACCGCCCTCGTAGTAGTAGATATGCGCCTCCGACTCCAGAATCACCTCATCTCCTGGCTCAGTATGCACCCGTAGCGCAATCTGATTCGTCATCGTGCCGGAAGGCATAAATACCACAGCCTCCTTACCCAACAGATCGGCCACATAAGCTTCTAGCGCATTCACCGTCGGATCATCGCCAAATACATCATCCCCAACAGCAGCACCTGCGATCGCTTCCCGCATGCCAGCCGTTGGTTGTGTGACGGTATCACTCCGTAAATCGATCATTCCGACATCCTCAATTTACAAGTCTTTTCCATTACACCCAATTTTTCTAAAAACAACTGCTCACCCAAAACTTGGTTTTAGCCCGCTTGTTTGAGACTTAAGTATCTTAAAACAGGACTCAATTTAAGATTAAGTAGACTCATCTTAGTCTTACAACAAGTCTCTTAGATCTTAAAATAAGTCTCATCTTGAAGTGTGTGAGTCCTATCTGGGCAGGTTTTGACGACCAATTTTTGAGTGCCATTTTAGTATTAAAATGAGTCTTGCAAATCTCAAAACAAGTCTTATTTTAAAACTTCTGAGTCCTGCTTTGGACAAATTTTTAACGATCGATTTTTCTGGTGCTTTAGGTCAAAAATTAGCCTTCAAAAACCAAGCTTGGTGATCTACTAGTCTTTTAAGTCATGGGTGAAAAAGATAAGATCGAGAGCCAGCGCTGCATCAGTGATGGATAGCGTTCTGTTTTGTCATTGATCTTTAAAGCAAGAACTGCAAAGCCTCCTTTAGAAAATCAGTGACCCAGTCTGGGGTAATCCCAGATCAGCCCAATGATTCAAAACCAGCGAGAATTCATATGTCTAGCGTTGTCGTAGTCTACTTTTCAGGTGCAGGGCACACTCATTTGATGGCTGAAGCAGTTGCCGCCGGAGCAAGTCAAGTTTCAGGCACAACAGCCAACCTGCTGCGAATCACAGGCGATCAAATTACAGACGGTCGCTGGAAACAGCCAGAATTTCTAGAAACCCTCAGTCAAGCCGATGCGATCGTTTTTGGCTCACCCACCTACATGGGCGGCGTAGCGGCTCAATTCAAAGCCTTTATTGATGGCGCTAGCGAAATCTGGTTCGCTCAGGGCTGGAAAAATAAAATTGCAGGCGGCTTTACCCACTCAAGCTCCCTGAGTGGCGATAAGCAAGGAACCCTCCTTTACCTCGCGACAAACGCCGCTCAACATGGCATGGTTTGGGTCGGATTTGCAGATTTACCCAGCAGTTATTTTGGCAAAACGGATGGATTAAATCGGCTAGGTTCTTTCCTCGGAGTTATGGGGCAGAGCAACCTTGACATGAGCGGCAACCCAGCAGAAATTGATCCAGGCGATCGCCTTTCTGCTGAAAGATACGGACAGCGCATTGCCGAAGTGGCACAGCGATGGACAGCACAGTAGCAATGCTAAAACCATGCAGCATCAGGTATTTCTAGCAGCCTAACTCTGCGAGGCGTTCAAAAATAATCTTGCCCTAAGGCACTCTCATTTTGAAACAAAGCCCGAAAAAAGCACGCCGTAGGCGTGCTTTTTTCGGGCTTTGTCTGGGGAGTTCGCGCCCGCAGGGCACAAGCTCCCCAATATTGCACAATGAAAACTGCTGAATTCATAAGCCTACAGTTGCAAGACTGAAGTCACCCTGATAGATTCTCAGTATCTATGGCTGTGATTGTCAATCATTGCCATAGTCCTAGTTCTATCTGAGGAGTGCAGAAAATGACTGGTTTTTTGATTTCCATTGTCGTCATTGCGATCAGCCTATTAATTATCTCAAAGCTTCCGTTAGGAGTTGAGATTGACAACCCCGTCATCGCCTTGATTGCAGGAGCTATTATTGGAGCGATCAACGGCCTAGTAGGAATATTCCCTTCCTGGTTCAAAACTTTTGGCGCTATTGTCAGCCTGGGTCTAATTCCGCTGCTAAGTGGTGTCATTATCTTTGGGCTAACGGCCTTACTCGTTGAAGGATTTAGGCTGCGTTGGGGAATCTGGAGCGCAATTTTGGGCGCGATCGCCCTCAGCATTGTCAATTCAATCCTCTTCTTTATCTTAGGCAATATGGGATTGGTTGCAGCCTAACCGCTAGTTCCACAGAGTGTAAGTCTGGGTTCACACAACACGAGAGCTCTGGCCTGAAGCTTTTTTGAAGGCGTGAATTGTTTCGTCGTTGACTCGCGCAACAATTCACACAATCTCCAATAGATCTTTTGCAAATTAGGGTTGATGGGGGCACAGCCCCCATCAACCCTAATTTGCAAAAGGTTTAATTGTTAAAACTCGGAACCTGTCTGTAATCTGCATCGATCGGATGAAGCAAATTGCTAGCTGGCATTTGCAGAGCCAAAGGGGGTGCCATAAGACGGCGCTGAAGATGCGTCCGTAAGTCGGGTAGCGGTAAGCCAGCCTGTTTTTGAGAGGCATGCTTTTGAGAGGTTTGTGTCGTGCTTTCCCAGAGCGTCATCGCCCACATAGCAACAATCAAACAAAGCGCCAGACTCAGGCTAAAGTCCCGTTGAGTATTAGAGAGCGCAAACGGACTCTCCGGCACTGGCTTAACTTGAGGAGGCGCTATAACCTGCCAAGCAGACTGTATAAAAGTCTGTAGCTCTGCTTGTTTAGCCAGCGACACATTCAACTTGTCAGTCGCAAGCTGCACCTCTAATTCCAACGCATCATACTGTCGGGCTAACCCTGCCCATTGCTTGATTTTGTCACCCAATGAAACTCTGGTTTGAGCGATCGCCTCATAGCTAATTTCAATCATCCGCACTTGATTCTCAGCCGCTTTCAGAGAAATTAGGGCTTCTAGGCGATTAATCTCCTGATAGTCCACTGCGTCAGCAGCCGTCATCTGCGTGAGGCGATCGACCAACGACTGCTGAGCCGCTTCAGCCAACTCCTCCGACAGCTGTTGATACTGTTGCTCTAGCTGACGCTCTGCACTAGGCTCAAAACCAACCTCGCTGCGCGCCGTCACCAGCTGCAAAGCAATGCTTTGAAACTCAGTCAACAACTCTTGATAGCGCGGACTCTGCTGAGCTAATAGCTGACTTTCAGCCTGCCGATTTTCAAGGCGCTGATTTTCAGCTAGATGCTCTGAGTGAGCATCTAGCTGTCTTTGCAAAACGGCATAAGACGTATGCGCTTCAATCAGTTGGTTAAGAAGATCCTGCTGCTGTTGTCGCAGCGCATTACTCTGTTCTGAGAGTCGCTGCCCTAGCTGATCAGGATTCTCCATACCATACTGCCGAGGAAACTCCTGCATCATTTCCTCAGCTCTGGCTACCTGCTCCTGCAACTGCGGCAGCCGTTCTGCAATAAATTGCAGCGCCGTATTGCTGTTTGTCGGCGCATCCTGACTATATTTTAGGTAAACCTCTGAAAGCTTCTCTAGCACCACTTGAGTTTTCTGAGCATCGGTACCTTGATAGCGAATTTCCAGGTTTTTTGTACCTTCAGGATGAGTAATTTTCAAGTCACGCGTCAACCGCTCGTAAGTCAAATCTGGATATTTCTGCTGTAGATCTGCAATTGCCGGAGAGAGCAGTTTTGGACTCCAAAAAACTCTAGCTTGAGTTTCATAATCAATACTCGGAGTCGGAACACTTCCATTCGTTGCCGAAGCCAAAGAAGATTGACCTGTATTCCCAGCCTTAGGCTCAAGCGAGAGCTGTAGTTTTCCCTCATACTCAGTTGCATGAGGTTCAACTTGAACCAGACGTGAGCCTGCAACGGCAGCGATCGCCACACCCACAAAGGCTCCAGTTCTCCGGTTAAAAACCTGTGACAACAACCTTGATTGCAGCGATTTGTCCTCAAGCGATCGAGAGACTTCCAGAGTTCTCTCCTGCAACCGTTGCGGATCAAGAGCGATGCGGATAGAGGAAACAGATTTGTTCATAATCAATGAAAACCTAGAAAAACAGAACCTAGACGGTGAACTTGCTTCACGACTCCTGCTCAAAACTTCGAGTACGGTAGTAGCCTTCAGGGCCGTTCACCGTTTCCTTAGAAGCATTGGCAACCACACCTAGAACTGCGGTAGAAGAGAGTTTGAGTTCTTCCAACGTTTGGGCAAGAGCCGATCGCTTGGTTTTTCCCATTCTGGCCACTAACACCAGCCCATCCGTTTGTGAGGCCAGCAGACCGCTATCTGCCAAACCTAAGAGCGGGGGTGTATCGTAAATGACGAGGTCAAACACTGTTTGAAAATGTTCCATTAAAGCCCGCATTTTCTCAGAAGTGAGCAGCTCCAACGGATCGGCAATCGCTTGGCCAGCGGTCAGCACCATCAAGTTGTCTCGCATAGCAGAGGGCTGCACCGCAATGTTCAAGCTGACGTTAGAGGAAAAGATATCGCTCAAGCCCTGATGATTAGGTAAGCTCATCACCTGATGAACTTGGGGATGACGCAAATCTGCATCCACCAAAAGCACGCGTTTGCCCATAGCCGCGACCGCTTGAGCCAAATTAACGGCGATCGTTGTTTTACCATCACCAGGCTGAGGTGAACTGATGACCAAGGCACGCGCTGGTGGATCGAAACTGGGCAGCAGACGAATATTTTTATAGATCGAGTAGAATGACTCAATAAAGGAAGCTTTTCTCGTCTGATCCAAAGGCACTGTTCCCAACAGCGGTAACCCTGTGGTTCGCTTAGTTTCATCCGCAGTTTGTAAAATATCCTGCGTGATTTCCACCAAGAAACCGATGCCTACACCCAGAAGAATACCTAAAATAACAATAGCGGTCAGCAGCAAATTGTCATTAACTGCACCCACCTTTTCAGGATTGCCCTCCCTATCTAGAACAAGTTTGGGAGGTGTAATTAACTCCCAAGGCACCTCCTCCTGGGCAGCATCAATCTGTAAAGCTTCCCGTCTGCTAGAAAACTTATTCAGACTCTCTGTAGCCAGCGCCAACTCCCGTTGCAGGTCGTCATATTGGCGTGCGACAGCCGGAAGAAGCTGAATTTCTTGATTGACTTCGGCTTGAGACTGAGCAATGGCGCGATCGCGAGCTTCGGCCACCGTAATAGAATCAGCAGTTCTATTCACTACTCGAGCCGCCTCAATATCCATCAAAGCCTGTAAGTTTTGCTGTTTTTCTAGCAAAGCCTGCATTTCAGGGTTATCCGGTTGCAGCCGAGCCGATTGCAGCGCAATCTGACCTCCAATATCCTGATACTGGTTGAGCAGACTCTGGTAATAGGGGGCTTCCCCTAAAACGGAGGAGAGATTGTCCGATTGAAACTGCTGTACGAGTGTTTCAGTTTTTGCCTGCGCTTCTGCCAGCTGCACTTGGCTAGTAGAAGCTTCTAACTCCAAATTGCCAGCCTGTTGGGTTAGCTGTGTCCCCTCTCGCTCTGGATCAACAATTCCATTACGCTCTCGTAGATCCTGAATCTGTCCCTGAAGCGAATTGACCTGCTGCTGCAACTGAGGCAGTTGGCTGTCAATAAACTTAATGCCTTGACGAATAGTAGACTGGCGATCCTTGAGGCTATATTGCAGATAAGCTTTGGAGAGTTCATCCAAAACAAACTGAATTTTCTCAGGATCAGAATCTTGATAGGTCACCTGAATGATTTTAGTTCCCTGCTCCTTTGAATCTAAAGACACCGTAGTCAGGCGCTCAAGCGTCAGATTGAGCAGCAGCTTTTCATAAGTGACATTGGGGTAGCGGGCTTGCAGCTCCTTAATAATCCCATCCATCAACTTAGGACTTTGCAAAATCCGAATCTGAGTTTCATAATCCAGACTAGAACGCACAGGATCAAAAGGGGGCGCTCCCTGCACTTGTGAACCCTGAGCCTGCGCCGAGGAACGCGCCTGCTGCTGATCGGCATTGACAGGTTCTACCAGAAACTGAAACTGACCTGCATATTTAGCAGGCGTTAAGGCTTTGACTGCAAAGAGTAGTCCTCCCCCAACCACGACTGTGCCAATGATCACCGTAGTGATCAACCTGGCTCTGCGGCGAAAAACCGCGCCTACCCAGCTCAAATCCCACTGTTCATCTTGAGTATTAGCAGTTGCAGAACCCTGAAACGATTGAATAGATCGATTTTCACTGATCCCGGTGGAGGTGGATAGAGGAGGTTGCTTACTATTCATGTCATTACCTAAGAATATTTTCAGTGAAGGTTGATGCTAGGGACAGGTGCGTTTCAATCATGCGGTTAGTTTCCAAAAATTCGCAGCAGGTTAAGGACAGGAACGAAGGTTGAGACAATACCGCCAATGGGTCCCAGGAGGTTATCTAAACCATCTCTAAATGTGGCATCGCCCGATCGCCGCACGATAATAATGTCGTTATTTTGCAAAGAGGGATTGGTATCATCGTTCACTTCTTGAGCGAAGTCAATCGGCACTTCCCGTTTAGTCACCGTACCGTCTGGGTTAAGACGAATCAAATCTACCGAACTGCGGCGCGCTCGTCGGTTGTCAAATCCGCCCGCCGATAAGATAGCCTGATTCAAAGGAGTATTTGGAGGGACTTGAACCGTTCCTGGCTGCGTCACTTCCCCTACAACATTGACTTGAATAGTGTCGGGAGAGAAGCTGGCAGCGGCAATTTCAGCCGCTTCGGCTGGGGTGAGATCAGTTGCCAAAGGAATGACAATCGTGTCACCCGCTTGCAAGATAGTGTCTTGGCGAGTATCACCCTCTTGGATGAGTTTTAGCAAATCAACATCTATGTTTTGCTCTGCGCCAGAGCGAGTGGTACGGCGAATCTGAATGCGGCGAATATCGGCCAAGGGCTTAATACCCCCTGCAATCTGAATTGCTTTAGTGACAGTTGGGAATGAATCATTTACTGGAGAGCCATTGGCATCATCAGTCGTGCCCGGTACGCCCGCCGCTCCGGTGCGAGTATTGCTGGTTACGGTATAAGAACCCGGACGGAACACTTCACCCACAACTGCAATATTGATCGGTTGAGGCTGAGCCGCAAAGTTAGAATCTGCGATTTGAACCGCTTCGGCCAAATCAATTGCTGTGGCTGTTGGAATCAAGATAGTATCGCCATCTCGTAGGGTGAGGTCTTGTTGGCGATCGCCCTGCAAAAACTGCCATAGATCAACTGTAATCGTCTGGGCAGCACCCCCACGCTGAAGGCGACGAATTTGAATTTTTCTGACATCCGCCGATTGCGTAGTCCCCCCTGCAAGTTGTAAGGCTGCGGTCAGGGTGGGAAATTGAGTACTACCAGGACTTTGCTGAGTCAGAGCAATGGGATATGAGCCAGGGCTATTGACTTCACCCGCCAGAGTAATATTGAGGGGCCGAGGAGCCAGCAACGTCACCGTTGTAAAAGGACGTTTGTAGAAACGGAGATATTGTTCTGATAGCAGGCTACCCACCTGTGCTAAAGTCAGCCCCTGGACTGAAACGCTGCCAATCAGCGGCAGGTTAAGAGTGCCATCAACCAGGACTTGATATCTGCCGTTCTCACCGCTATACTCTGGAGCATCAAAAATATCAATTTGGATTTGATCACCGCCACCCAGAGTATAGGATTCATTCACCAACTGAGCGACGTTAAAGGGCGCGGTTGCAGGAATGCGAGACTCCATTGGCTCAACGCCATAGCCTGGAAAAGTTGTGGTTGTCAAGATAAGCAGAGTTGACCCTGCTACTGAAAGTTGCCGTCTAAAAAGACCTGGAATCACAGAGCGTACTCCATAGGGTAGATTATTTTGCAAGAGGATGCCCTCTACCACGGCTCTGAAAGAGCTTCAGCATTCCTAAAAAGTCTGATAGGGCAGATTTTAGGTAAGAAGACAGACTATCCTGTCCAAGGTTTACAGATTTGCTGGTTAAGAACCGGAAATATCCTGAAGCTTTACATAATTTCCATGAGCTGCCAGGTGATTTGCTTCAGGCTCCCCACGGAAGCGATCGCATGAGTGCAGAACTTCGTTTTTCATCGCCTCACTCATTCCACACTCGACTGCATGGGAATTCCAGAGATTGAGGGCATTTTAGAAAAATTATTAACTTATTTAAAGAAACCGTAAAGATGCCAGTCAACCTCCAGGAAATTCCTGAACTTAGCGATGACTGAGGGAATACAGCCTTAAGCAATCTAAAAAATGGCGAAATTATGCGTCACAAATGCACTGCCAAAGGCATTAGAGCGATCGCCCCTAGCCTATAAAGCTGGGCGAGGTCACCGTTCTAATTAGCCTGACCTCCACTAAGGGTTTGTCCGATTTCGTTCCATTTTTCGCCTTATGAAGCAAATTATCCTGAATCCAGGCGTACTTCTTGCGATCGTTACCAGTGGTGTTGTTTACTTTCTATTAACGTTCAAACTGGGCGAAAACCGACGCATTAGCTCTCTCTTGCACGTAGCTTTCACGACCATTACGATCATTGCCATCTCAGGCGCGGAAATCTTTCCGTTTAATAGATTTCACCCTAAATGGATAATCTTTAATTCTGTTAATTTAGTCTTACTTCTTATATTTTATTTTGCCGCCGCGATCGTTTTAAATTCAAAGTCTAGATATTTACTGAGAGACTTCTCATCCCTCTTAGTAAAAGATATCTGTCTGGGATTTTTTATAATACTAATATTATTCTCTGGGTCATGGTCTACCATTCCAGAAACGACCTTTAGATCCAGCATTGCATTGGTTGTCACAAGCATTTTAGCAGCCCATATTGGTCGCTCCTATAGCTGGAAGAGTCTGTCAGTATTTATCAGATTCAGCAATGCTTTCGTTATTTTTGTTGGCGCGCTCTATTCCATTTTTATCCCAGCCATTGGAACCGACGAAAAGGGCTGGAAAGGCGCACTCGTTCATCCAAACATTTTGGGAGCATTCATATGCTTTACAATCGGGCTTTGGTTCTTAGATATCATTGAGAATCCCCAAGACAGAAAAATCTCAGTTCCAGCGCTAATCGGACTTTTTCTAGTGCTGCTTTTGACCAACTCAACAGGCAGCCTTTTAAATACAATCATTTTAATTACCCTAACGCTCATTATATTTTTCTTCAAGAAGCTTCCCTTTAGACAAGCCTTTACCGGGTTTATCTTGTTTATGGCTGTTAGTCTAGTTGTTAGCTTATGGACAGCGGAGAATCTTGACGCAATTTTTGGTTCCTTTGGCAAAGATACAAGCCTTACAGGTCGAACAGAGTTTTGGGGAGAACTGGTCGGTTTAGTTCTCAATAAACCCTTTGTAGGCTTTGGCCATCGAGGTTTCTGGTTGGATAAGAACGGCCCAGCGATCTTTATTAAAACAGCTGTCGGGTTCATACCTGACAATGCACACAACGGTTTTTTAGAAATAGCTCTAGATCTGGGGCTGTTGGGTCTGGCTAGTTTTGTTCTTTCACTGATTAGAAGTATTTGTTTGGCATTCTCCTTTGCCGTCAAAAGCATTTCACTCGATGCGGCGATCCCTGTTTTATTTATGGTGTTTCTGATCATCTCAAATATTTCAGAAACAAACATCCTTTCCGTCAACTATGTTTGGTTTTACTACATTTTGATAGCAGCGAAGCTGAATGCTAGAAATTTCGCATAGCTAATTAACGCTCATTTGACGACTGAATCAAATTACAGGTTGAACTATGGCTAAGTTTTTGAAGAAGATCTGGTTTATTTTGGGAAGCACGAGAGAGAAACTTCCGTTTTTATTAATGCTTCTGCTCATCTCCTCGGTTACAGAAACGCTAGGGATTGGTTTACTAGCTCCTTTCTTTGCCATTGTTTCTAACCCTGGACTTATTCAAAGCTCTCCTGTTCTACAGCAGCTATTCATCGCCTTCAATGTTCCCTCAAATGAGATGTTTATTGTCCTCCTCTGTGGCTTAATCATCTTCATTTTTATTCTTAAATCACTGCTTTACTTCCTTTCCAAGTTCTACATTCTGAAATTTAGCCATTCTCATCGTGGAGCCATCATTAAAACCCTTAATCAAGCCTATCTCCATAGCGAATATAATTACTTTGCCCGAAAGAACTCGTCTGACCTGATCAAAAACATCATTGTTGAGACACAGAACTTCTGTTATCTGGTGCTATTGGCACTTCTATACGGCATTTCCAACTTCCTGATTCTAGTTTTTCTGCTGGCACTTATGGCCTTTACCAACCTCCTGCTGTTGGTGACAACTCTTGCCGCACTACTTCCTGTGTTCTTGTTCACTTACGCCATGAAGAACAGGCTAAAAGCATGGGGTAAAGATAGCTCTGAATCTCAGCAAAAAATGATCCAGACGCTGAATCACGGACTAGGCGGATTAAAAGAAACCCGTGTGATTGGCTGCGAGTCTTACTTTGAGGATCAAATGTCAGTCTACACAAAACAGTATGGACGGGCATCCTCTCTGACAGCCAGTTTTAACATGATGCCCCGCATTCTAATTGAGTCGGTTCTAGTTAGCTTTATTGTGGCTCTGATAGCTGTTTCGCAACTGCTTTTTTCTAGCAATGCAGACTCCTTAATTTCTAGCCTAAGCGTATTTGCAGTCGCCGCCATTCGTTTATTACCTGCCGCCAGCCAAGTTGTATCCACCCTAGGAAACCTTCAAAGCGCCGGACATGCCGTTGATGTTCTATACGCAGACCTAAAAGAAGCTGAGCAGCACCGCAATCCAGTTGCTAGCATCGCCAGCAGTAAGCAGAACCTACAGACCGGACAGATAGGCTCCTCACTACCGATGCAATTTATGAAGCAGGTGCGGCTTTCGAGCATTGTCTATAGATATGCTGAAACGCTAGAACCTGCCATTAATAAAGTCTCTCTTGAGATTCGCAAAGGTGAATCCATTGCCTTTATCGGTAAGTCAGGTGCAGGAAAGACAACGCTAGTTGATATTATTTTGGGTCTTCTAACTCCGCAAAGTGGTGATATCACCGTAGATGGAGTATCAATCTATCGTCATCTACGGGCTTGGCAAAACTTAGTAGGATACATTCCCCAGACTATTTTTCTACTGGATGACACGATCGAGCGCAACATTGCGTTTGGAGTCCCAGATCATTTGATTAATCATCAGAAATTAGAGGAAGCGATCGCCGCTGCTCAGCTAGAAGATTTAGTGATTCAACTTCCTAACGGTATACAAACCCGTGTGGGGGAGAGAGGGATGAGGCTATCGGGAGGCCAGCGACAGCGAATTGGGATTGCCCGAGCGTTGTATCATGAGCGAGAAATTTTGGTTCTCGATGAAGCGACTTCAGCCTTAGATAATGAAACAGAGCAACTCGTTAGTGACGCAATTAGAGCACTCTCCGGCAAGAAAACCGTCATTATTATTGCCCATCGTCTATCGACTGTAGAACATTGCGATCGCGTCTACTTGATGGAACAAGGTCAAGTCGTTAAATCAGGCAGTTATGCCGAAGTCGTCACGGTTTAATAACAGCTTAAACCTAAGCCTACAGAACTTTTAGCCAAAGATACTTCGTTGTTTCTTACCTTTGAATGAATATGAAGACGACCTGCTTGATTAACAACTTCAACTATGGACGATATATTGTTGAAGCAGTCCATAGCGTTCTCAATCAATCTGTCAGCTTCGATGAGATCATTGTGGTTGACGATTGCTCCACAGATAATTCGGCTGATATTCTGCTGGATCATTTTTCTAACCATCCTGACGTTAAGCTAATCCTCAAAGAGAAGAATGGAGGACAGCTCTCATGCTTTGACGCAGGATTTCAAGCAGCGACAGGAGACTTAATCTTCTTCCTCGATTCTGACGACCTATACAAACCCGATTATTTGAAAGATGCCCTGAAGTTTTATGCCGAGCATCCTAGCTGCGACTTCTTGTTTTGTGCATACGAAAACTTTGGCAGCGATATGGAAGACGAAATCGTTCAAATCTCTGACAAAGAGCATGTATTTGGTTGTTCAGCTCTAAGAACGCTCTACTCCAAAAATTGGATTGGCTCTATTACTTCAGTCCTTTCAGTCAAGCGACATATCTTGAGTAAAGTCTTACCCATTCCTTATGCAGATGATTGGAGAACGCGAGCAGATGATTGCTTAGTCTGGGGTACCTCTTTGGCAGGAGCGATGAAGATTTACACGCCGATTCCTTACGTCAGGCGGCGACTCCACTCAAGCAACGATTCTCGAAAATATCCGACGCTTCAAGCCAACAATGTCTACCTATATCAAAGGTATCTGAAGATCGATCGACTGTTCGGAGCATTATGTGAACGGATGAGCTACACGCCTAAATTTATTGAGTTAGCAAATCTTGAATTTAGAACGATACCTTCTCCCAGCTTCAAAGAACTAAAACTTTACGTCAAAATGGTTACAGAAGCAAGGCTACCCATATCTAGACAATTTCAAATCGTAGGTTCTATCGTCAAGCATTTCTTCTTCCAAACGTTTTTTCCCGATAAGCTCACACAAGCATAAAGCTTTTGCAGTATTTCAGCGGACATGTTTGTCAAGGATTTTGAGAACACTAGAATATGGCATGAACAATAGCTCAAGCATAAGTGATTAATCTACCAGTTGTTTAGCTCGTTAAAGAGATAAAGGCGTGAATCATGACCAGTCAAGAGCGAGTTCGAGTATTTATTGGCTCAGGGGAAGCTAGCCTTTTAGAGAGAAAGGTGGCAGCTTATTCACTGCAAAAAAGCACGCAGCGAGATTTGGATATTTACATCCTTAACGGAACGCACAATGCGATTGAACTAAACAACCAGGAGCCTTTTCCTGCCCCCTTATCTCTAAAGCTTAAATATAAAAACACAACTGAATTTAGCCTTTACCGCTATCTCATTCCGCAAATTTGCGAGTATCAAGGCAAAGCCATTTATATTGACTCTGATGTCATCTGCTTAGCTGATATTGGCGAGCTGTTTGACACCCCCTTAGAGGGTAATGATTTTCTGGCCAAGGGTGACGCTTACACCCAGCGCGGCGAGAAACTCTGGGGGCTTAGCGTCATGCTACTCAATTGTGAAACTTGCCGCTTTGATCTTGAACTCTACTACAGCGAAATCACTCAAGGGCTTTATACAGAAAAAGACCTCTCCTGCATGAGTCCTGCCTTTCTGAGCCATCACCCCTTTAAAGTGGGCGTACTCGACCCTAATTGGAACTCTTTCGATTACCACGATCGCTCCACTAAGCTCATTCACTACACCGATCTCTATAGGCAGCCTTGGAAATATCCAGATCACCCCTACGGAGAACTCTGGTTTACCTACTTTAGAGAAGCTTTAGCTGCGGGTAAGATTACCCAGAAAGATATTGAGTTAAGCATCGTTCGCTCTTATGTACGACGAGACTTGCTCGCAGGAAATTCGCCGCCGCCTGATCTCAAAGCCTACGTTAAACGAACCATTGGCTTTACTAAAAGCCTCATGCCACGCTCTAAAGTCCAATCAGTCTAAAACCTGTTAATCACCTGGAGAATGATCATGCTCTCAAATGCAGCAGCCCCAATTCATCAGGCCATCGATCTACTGAAGCTAGAAGCCAATGCTATTCATCAAGCAGCAGAAAGATTAGATGTTGTACAAGTGGAAAAGTCTTTAGCGCTTTTAACAGGCTGTAAGGGAAAGGTCGTCCTGGCAGGAGTTGGTAAGTCAGGCATTGTCGCGCAAAAGATTGCAGCCACGCTAATGAGCACTGGCATCGTTGCTATCTTCTTGCACCCCTGTGACGCACTACACGGCGACTTAGGCGCAGTCACACCTGGAGATGTATTGATGCTCTTGAGCAATAGCGGTGAGACTGAAGAGCTAGTGCAAATGCTGCCACACCTCAAGCACCGCCATGTCCCCATCATCGCCATTTTAGGCAACTTAGTCTCCACCCTTGCCAAACAGGCAGATGTCGTTCTAGATGCATCCGTAGCACGGGAAGCTTGCCCGCTCAATTTAGCTCCAACAACAAGCACGACCGTGGCGCTGGCGATCGGGGATGCCTTGGCCATGACCTTAATGCAAATCCGAGGCGTGACCGAAAAAGATTTTGCTATCAACCATCCTGCTGGACGCTTAGGGCGCAGGCTAACCCTACAAGTTAAAGACCTTATGTATGAAGGTTCAGGCGAGTCTACGCTCCCTGTTGCAGCGTCGTGGCTAGAAGTGGTCAGTGCGATTACCAAAGGGGGAGCAGGAGCGGTCAGCGTCGTGGATGCAGAGGGAGTTTTAATCGGCTTAGTGACGGATGGTGACTTGCGTCGCTGGATGCAGCGCACACAGCCCACAGACTTAGCAACGCTAACGGCAGGCACAATCATGACTCCACAGCCTATCACAATCACGCCTGAAGCTTTAGCCTACGATGCCTTGAAACTCATGGAAGAGCGACCTTCTCAAATCTCAGTATTGCCAGTTGTGAGTGCTCAGCACCACTGCTTAGGGTTAATTCGACTACATGATCTGCTGCGTAGCGGTCTATAGCATCTGTAGAACTTTTTTGCCAGAGAAATTACAAATGAAAATTTTAGCGGTCATTCCAGCCCGATATAACTCCCAACGGTTTCCAGGTAAGCCCCTAGCCTTGATTGGCGATCGCCCCATGATCCAGCTAGTGTACGAGGCTGCAAAACGTTGCCCTGAATTTACCCAAGTGATCGTTGCCACCGATAATGATGCGATCGCAGACTGCGTGCGTCAATTCGGAGGTGATTTTGAGATGACTGATAGTAAACATCCCACCGGAACCGATCGAGTAGCAGAAGTAGCACAGCGATATCCAGAAATGGAAGTTGTTGTTAACGTTCAAGGCGATCAGCCCTTTGTAACGCCTGAGATGTTGAGTGAACTCGTTTCACCCTACTTACAGCATCAAAGTCCTGAAATGACTACGCTGGCTTGCCAGTTAGATTTGACCGCAGGTTATGCAGATCCCAACGTCGTCAAGGTGATTTGTGCCCAAAATGGACGTGCCCTGTACTTCTCCCGTTCGCCAATTCCCTACTTTCGCTTTCCAGGTAAGGCTCCGGTATATCACCATCTGGGGCTATATGCCTTTAGAAAAGACTTTCTCAGTCAATACAGCCAGCTCACAATCACGCCACTTGAAGAATGTGAAGGGTTAGAACAGCTCAGAGTTTTAGAGCATGGATTTGAAATTCGAGTTTGTCATACCGACAAGCCTATTTTAGAAATTAATACCCCCGAAGATTTAGTTCAGGCAAAACTTCTGATTCATCAAGGGCATCCGTAAGCCATGATCAAACCTAAAGAGTTGTTTTTTCGAGCGCGCACTCCTGCCCTCTCTGAGTTCAAGTTAGATGAACCCACCCATCACACTATCATTTGCTGCCCCAATCCACCGCAGGCAGCCGTTCAGGCAGGGCGGGCGATCGCTGTGCCTCAAGGCGAATTCAGCGTCGATCGGGTTATTAAGCAACTCCCACTCGGCTACCAGCCTGATATTGTTCACATATCGGCCAGAGACATTAAGTTCAAACCCATAGGGCTAAACAAATTTAACTGCCCAACCGTCATGAAAATTGGCGACACCTTTCATTGGGGAGATGGGTCGCTCAGCGGCATTGTGAGGTACTGCCAAATCTTACAGTGTGATTATCACTGGGTTTATCAAGGCGTTCAACACCTGCATTTTTTCGCTGAAGCAGGTTTGAAAAATGTTTTTTGGCTGCCAGGAACCCCAGTTATCGAACCTTATATTCCAGAAAAATCCCCAGCCAAAACCTACGATGTTGTCTTTCGAGGATCTCGTTCAGAACTCCATGCTTATCGGAGTCAGCTTGTCCGATTCCTTGATCAAACCAATGTCTCAATTGATTTTGCCCGCAAGCCCTACATTGACAGCCTCAATGACTATACAAAGGGTCGAATCGTTTTCAATTGCAGTCTCAATGGAGATACCAACCGTAGGATTTTTGAAGTTCTCATGGTGGGCGGTTTTCTCCTCACCGATCGCTTAAGTCCTCAATCAGGGCTATTTCAATTGTTTCAAGAAGGCGTACATCTAGAGTGCTATGGCAGCGAACAAGAGCTGTTAGACAAAATCAACTATTATCTTCAGCATCCTGATAAAGCTGAACAGATTGCCGCGTCAGGACAACAGCAGCTTCTGCAACACTTCAATCAGCAAGACACTCAGCAGCGGTTCTATCACTACATTTTTAACGACGAACTAGAGGCACCCTTTAGGCTAGAACATGATCAGCGCGCCCTCCGCTGTCATCTAGTAAACGACGAAGCGCTCAATGCACGACTCAAAATCTATCAGGTAATTCAAGAGGTTCACCGCCTCAATGCCAGAATCAGCCTGATCTATTGGAACGGACAATGTAAAGAGTTAGTATCAGATCTTGTCGACATGCCGCGACTCGAGATCACTTACAGGAGTGACGCGCTTGGAGAGATGAAAGACTGGTGCACCCAAGTCGGAGTTTTCAGTCAAGTCAAGTTTCAGGACATGTCACAGGCAAGCGACACCATTCAACGTTTTCAGATTGTCTTAGTTGATGTGCCAAACTCTATTGCAGAAATGACAGCGTTGATTGAGCAGGTTTTACCGTTGATGGCCAATAGAGGGCTATTGCTGTTAGTAGGTCAGCCCCAACCTTCTCTACGTCAACCGCTCAAATCAGCTCTAAAATTGAAAGGCTTACAGCTAACTGACCTCAGGTTTCAAATTCAAGAACCCAAAACAAAAGCTTACTTGGCTTATCAGAAAAGTGGCGATCGCACCCCCTCAAACCATGCTGATTCAGAACTCATTTTGAATCCGTTGAGTTTACGTACCAAACTAGCCAACCGCATTAAACGTTTACCGTTGATCAAAGATTGCAAGAAAGTACAGGCTATTCAGAAATAAAGGCTTTTCAGACCAGTAGACTGTCTGCGCTCTGATTAATCTGCCCACCCAACTTTCCCCATAACCTCTAGGAGAGATATCTCATGCCTTGCATTCAAATTCCCGATCGCTTTTCTATCGGAGATGGGCAACCGTTGACCCTGATTGGCGGGCCTTGCGTGATTGAGTCTGAAGACTTTACTTTGAAAATGGCAGATGCAATTCGCACAGTGTGCGATCGTCTCCAGGTTCAATTCATCTTCAAATCCTCTTTTGATAAAGCAAATCGGACTTCTGTAAACTCCTTTCGGGGGCAATCGATCGAAGAAGGTTTAGCGATTTTGCAAAAAGTCAAAGACAAAGTTGGCGTACCTGTCTTAACCGACATCCATGAAAGCTATCAGGCAGCAACCGTAGCTGAAGTCGTAGATGTCTTACAAATCCCAGCATTCTTATGCCGACAGACCGATTTGCTATTAGCTGCTGCCGCCACAGGCCGCACAGTAAATGTAAAGAAGGGACAATTTCTTGCACCTTGGGACATGAAAAATGTGGTGCGCAAATTGGAGTCAGGAGGGGCAAAAAATATCTTGTTAACTGAGCGAGGAACTAGCTTTGGTTACAACGCGCTAGTCGTCGATTTCCGTTCTTTACCGCAGCTGCGAGAATTGGGCTATCCTGTCGTTTTTGACGCTACGCACAGCGTCCAAATGCCGGGTGGCCAAGGCGATAAATCTGGCGGTCAACGGCATTTTGTTCCCTATCTAGCTAAGGCTGCCGCTGCCGTTGGCATTGATGCTTTATTCATGGAAATTCATGAGAATCCAGATGAAGCCCCTAGTGATGGGCCTAACATGATTCCCTTAGCACAGCTTGAGACTGTCTTGAAGCAAATCCTCAGTGTTCGTAATAGTGTAATGGACACCTCTCTCTCATGAAGCATATTGCTGATGTGGAATTACAAACCCGTTTATCTCAGGTTAAGTTACTTGCCTTAGATGTCGATGGAGTTTTGACCGATGGTGGGCTTTACTACACAGATAGCGGAGAAGAATCTAAGCGATTTAACGTTAAGGACGGCATGGGCATTAAGCTTGTGATGGCAGCAGGGCTTGAGGTTGCAATCATCACAAACAGCACATCAAAATCTGTTCTTCATAGAGCTGAAAAACTAGGAATTACCCATGTATTTATGGGTATTGAAGATAAGCTTGCTGTCCTTAAAGAACTGTGCATAGAGTTAAGTATCGATTTAGAGCAAGTTGCTTACGTAGGTGACGATATCAATGATTTGTCAGTTCTTAAAGCAGTAGGATGCCCGCTTACCGTTGCAGATGCTATACCTGTCAATCAGACTGTAGCCATCTACATTACAGAGTGCATCGGCGGCAATGGAGCAGTCCGTGAGATATGTGATTTACTCCTATCCATTTAGAGTCTAGAACTACTTGGGCATTATGAAGCAGATTGTCAAGCGAGTCATCACCTGTCAAGGAACTATTCAACTGGTTACTGCATTATCTGTAATGGCCCACCGCGAACAAGAGCAGATGAATCAGAGGTTAACCTACGAAAACTATCTGGTCGTTTATGACTTGTTTGGCCCTTCAGGTCAGTCAGAGGAGTTTTATCATTTCATTGAGACGATGGCAAAGCTCATTTACCCCTGGGAAAAGATAGTTTACATATCGCCCAAGGAATGGAGTGACATCAATCGCATGCGTCAATTGACTTCCCCGCGGAAAGTGTACCAGAGAATTTGTGATCTTGTGGGCACAGACTCTACTGACGAAATATATTTAAGTACAAATTGGCACCCAAGAAACCAGCTGCTGACCAGTGCCTACATCAATGCCTATAAAATTTGCTATGGAGATGGATTAGGAATTTACTATGCTGCAAAAACAAAGGATTTTTCTACTAAATCGTCAGATTTGATAGTATCGCTCTCTGAGAACCTAAGAGTTAAAAGTAAGGATTTTTTCAATTGGATTAGAATACATCTAAATCTGGGAACACCTCTCCAGATGACCAACTTCGACTATGGTTATCTCTTATTGCCTGATGTCATAGGAAAATGCCCGCTGGTGAAATTTACCATTCCTGATAAGTCGTTCTTTATCAGGGTTCTGACTCAATTGACAGTTCTAGTTAACCAGGACTACATAGATTCTCTCCGAGAAGCGATAGCAGATGCCCCAATCGCCATTCTCTTAGGTTCTAATTTTTCTGAATCTGGAAGAATGACTCAAGACGATGAAGTTAAAGCCTATCGAGAGTTCTTAATTAATGAGGGAATCAAATTAAACAGCGTCCTTTTAATCAAGCCTCACCCCAGAGACGATCGCCATAAATTTGAAAAATTAAAATTCGCGCTGTCAGATATTTGCAGAGAAATTATTGTCTTAGATAAGCCAGAACTGTTTTATTTACCTTTTGAGGTTTTCTTAATGAAATTCTTTTCGTTTCAAAACCTTATCAAGCTAGATGCTCAAGTATTTACCGTTAGCTCTGCCTGCATTTCACTAAAGACTTTATTTAATGTTGAAAGCGCCGTTGGCTTTGGTTCAGCCGTGACATCCTTACATTTTTATAAAGATTTTGTGGGAGGGAGAATACAGCTAGAGAATGATTTAATATCTGCACTTCGCACTATTAATTAGCGATATCAGAATCTGACTGATTTAATATCGTCAACTTAAAAAAGATTTAGCATGAAGATTTTTCAGCTAATCACTTTCAGTGGATAGAGTGACAGGAATAGAACTAGAACAAAGCGATCGCTAGACATCAACCTTTAATGGGTTAACTTGGCTCCAAGAAGGGTCAAACCGTAGGTTCACACGATTCTTTCTAGGATCGTCAACCATATTCTTCTACTGACAAATCAACCCTGTGATGAGGTAAGAATCTATGAATACAGCAATTGCTTTTTTCATTTTCAAACGTCCAGACACAACTGAGAGAGTATTCAAGGCAATTCAGCAGGTGAAGCCTTCTCGGCTGTTAGTTGTTGCGGATGGCCCTCGGAGCGATCGCCCAGGAGAGGTAGAACAATGTGCAGCCACCCGCGCCATTATTGATCAGGTTGACTGGGATTGTGAAGTCCTAAAAAATTATTCTGACGTTAATCTAGGCTGTGCCAAACGAGTATCGAGTGGCTTAGATTGGGTGTTCAACCTGGTTGAAGAGGCAATCATTCTGGAAGATGATTGCGTTCCTCATCTAACATTTTTTGAATTTTGTGAAGAGCTATTGTCTCGATATCGGCATGACACCAGAATCATGTCTATTTCTGGGCAGAATGTTCAACTCGGTCACGAGTCAACTCATAATAGCTATTACTTTTCTCGGTATAACCATTGCTGGGGTTGGGCAACTTGGAAACGAGCCTGGCATGAATTTGATTTCTCCATGAAGCTGTGGCCAGAAGTTCGCGCCAACAACGTTCTCAAAGACATTTTGCTAGACGATCGAGCAGTTAAATATTGGAGCAGAATTTTTCAAAACACTAGCGATCAAAAATATAATTCCTGGGCCTATCGATGGACGCTGGCATGCTGGCTACAGGGTGGACTCAGCATTATTTCAAGTGTAAACCTAGTCTCTAATGTGGGCTTCAGCTTAGATGCAACAAATACTCAAACAATAGCAGCTAACAATCCATATGCCGCGATGCCGACACAGCCCATCCAATTTCCTCTAAAACATCCCAAATATGTTGTAAGAAATTCGCAAGCAGACACCATTACTCAAAACTACTTTTATAATCCGACATTGTTCATTCGTCTCCAAAGAAAAATTAAGCGGGTGATTTCCTTTAATTAGAATTCAGACTCCTTTCAAGTCATCTTCAAGGCATAAAATGAAGACTTTACATGTTTCCACCTCTGATTTAGACGGCGGTGCAGCCCGTGCCGCACACAGGCTGCATCGAGCCTTAATCAAGGCTAATGTTGACTCCCAGATGTTGACACGGGTAAAACTGAGTCGGGATGAAACAGTTATTAGTCATAAGCCCTTGATTGCTCAACTGGGATCTAAGCTAGACGGGCAAGCGTTACGCTTTTATCCTCAGCGCGATCGCAGCATGTTCTCCGTTCAATGGTTTCCAGATTCAGTGGTATCTCAGGTTAACAAAATTAATCCTGATATTGTTCATCTTCACTGGACTTGCGATGGTTTTCTGCAAATTGAATCATTGGCTAAGTTGCGGAAACCCCTAGTTTGGACTCTCCACGATATGTGGGCTTTCACAGGGGGATGTCACTATACCCAAGAATGCGATCGCTACACCAAAAATTGTGGAGCTTGCCCCCAGCTCAGCAGCCTTAAAGCTCATGATCTATCACGGCAAACGTGGCAGCGTAAAGCCAAGGCTTGGCGCAATCTGAACTTGACCCTCATTACGCCAAGCCGTTGGCTGGCAAAATGTGCCAGTGCTAGTCCCCTATTTGAGCAATACCGCGTTGAGGTGATCCCTAATGTTGTGGATACGCAGCTCTACAAACCCATCAGCAAAACGATAGCTCGTGAAGCGCTCAACTTGCCTCAAGATAAGCAATTAGTGCTGTTTGGCGCAGGCAGCACCAGCAGCGATCCCCGTAAGGGTTTCCAGTTCCTATTATCAGCCCTACAACGCTTAGATTTTAACTCGTGGGGTGAACGATTGGAATTAGCTATTCTGGGAGAATCCTCATCTAGAAATGCCCTCCCTCTAGCCCTGAAATCACATTACCTCGGCCGGATGAGTGACGATATCTCGTTGGCTTTAGCCTATGCCGCCGCTGATGTGTTTGTCGCCCCTTCCATGCAGGATAATTTGCCCAATACGGTGGTGGAGGCATTGGCTTGCGGCACTCCCAGCCTTGCCTTCGATATTGGCGGTATGCCCGATATGATTGAGCATCAGCAGAATGGATATCTAGCACAGTCGTTTGATATTGAGGACTTAGCAAGAGGACTGGAGTGGATTTTGCAAGACTCCGAAAGATATACCCACCTTGCTCATTGTGCCCGACAGAAAGCATTAGAGTCCTTCAGCCAAGAACATCAAATTAATCGATTCGTAGATCTTTATAAAACCTTAGTCGGTTAAGTATTTTTATTCAGCTTAAATAAAAATACTTAACCGATACGTCATTGTGGTGAGCGATCGTTTATTGACTCCAGAGCTTATGAATATAAATAACGAAGCCATTCCTTCAGCGTTGCAAGCTAACAGAGAAAATTGCGATCGTAAAATCATGCTGTTTGACCTAAAAACATCAGGTCATCACGCCAACTATATTCGCCATCTTGCACGATATTGGGGAGATAACCGACTTTCAGGTTCGCTCGATATTGTAGTGTCGCCTCAATTTGAGCAACAGCATCAAGGGGTGGTCGCACTGGCCGATCAGTATCCACAATCCAACATTAAATTCGTCGTAATTTCAGCTCAAGAATCAGCAGTGATTGAAGCGAGTAAAACTGCTCTTGATCGAGTACTTCGCAACCTAAGAGAGTGGCAATTACTCTGTAAGTATGCCGCCTTACTCAAGGTTGAACATTGCATGGTCATGTATCTCGACACCTGCGAGATACCGCTAACGCTAGGCTTAAAACCTCCCTGCTCTATTTCAGGTATATATTTTCGCCCCACATTTCATTACTCAACCTTTGCTCATCATCAATCCTCCCGCAAAGAGTGGTTACAGCAATGGCGAGAACGGCTTTTTGTCCATCAAACGCTTCACAACCCCAAATTACATACCCTCTTTTGCCTTGATCCCCTGGTCGATCAAACCATAAAACAGATTTATCCAAACGCTAGAGCTATCCCGCTAGCTGATCCCGTAGAAATTCCCAACCTTAATTCACTACAGCCTCAAACCTTACGAGAAAAACATAGCATCTCTCCTGATAGAACCGTTTTTCTCCTGTTTGGATCTATAGATGGGCGCAAAGGAATCTATCAGCTTTTAGAATCTCTGAAAAATTTACCTTCAGAGGTTTGTCAGCAGCTTTGCATTCTCGTAGTAGGACAGGCCAATGTCTCAGAGCGGACTGCAATCTGTTCGCAAATAGAATTAGTTTCTCAGGCTCAACCCGTTCAAATTATTACTCACTTCGAGTTTGTCACAGAACAGGAAGTTCAATCCTATTTTCAATTAGCAGATGTAGTGCTGGCTCTCTATCAAAGACATGTCGGTATGAGCGGCATTCTACTCTTAGCCGCAGCCGCTCAGAAACCCGCACTCAGTACGAATTATGGTTTAATGGGCGAACTTGTATTGCGATACCAGTTAGGTCTAGCCGTAGACTCTACTAATCTAGAGGCGATCGCGCAGGGCTTAACTCAAATACTAGACAACCCCAAGGCGTTTCATAATCCTGAAAAGATGAAGCTCTTTGCAGCAGAACATGTGGTTAATCGGTTTGCAGAGACTGTTTTTCTAAATCTTTAGCTAAGCCTTTTTATATACAAACATACGAATAAGTTCTATTCCTAGCTTAAAGCTAACCTTCAATTAAGCGAAGCTTGAATACGGATTTCAAAGACATTCTGAGGTGAGTTTACTATGATATCTAAGAAAAGCACTCAATTGAAAGTCACTCTTTTAGTCAATCTTATTGCTCCCTATAGACTGCCAGTATATCAAGCTATTGGCAATCAATTTAATCTTTCCATTCTTCATGGAGGATTAGAAGACAATAGAGGCTCATGGAAAAATGTAAAAGATCAGCTTGAAGGCGTTAGTGTAAAACAATCATGGGGTCTAGTCTTTAAATTTCGTAAAGGAAAGAAAGGCAGCACTTACGATTATAAATTTATTCATATTACTCCAGGCTTCTTTCTTGATCTGCTGCGCCAAAACCCAGATGCAGTAATCAGTAATGAGTTAGGATTTCGCACATTGATCGCTTTGGTTTACGGCACATTATGGCGCAAGCCTGTGTGGGTTTGGTGGGGTGGAACCTTACACACAGAAAAATCGATTGGATTGTCAAGAAAAATAGTTCGAATGATTCTCTCTCGGTGGGTAAATCGCTGGATTAGCTACGGTGAAACCTCCACAGAATATCTTTTAAGCATTGGCATTGACAGAAATAAGATTTTGCAAATTCAAAATTGCGTCAATGAAGCCCTGTATCTCGACACCTGTAAACCTGCTATAGATCTTACCCCGAAACCTGTTTTTCTATATGTTGGGCAACTTATCTACAGGAAAGGAGTAGATAAGCTTCTAGAGTCTGCTGCAAAGCTACAGCAAGAAGGGCAAGACTTCACCCTGTTGCTAGTAGGAGGTGGCGCAGAAAAAGAGTCTTTACAGAATCTGGCAGCAGAGCTAAATCTAAAGAACATTACCTTTTGCCCAGCTCAGCCGCCGGATAGGATGAATAGTATCTATCACAGCGCTGACTATCTAGTATTCCCAACATTAGAAGATGTTTGGGGGTTAGTCGTCAATGAGGCGCTCTGGTCAGGCATCCCTGTTCTCTCTTCAGTTTATGCAGGATGTGCCAAAGAATTATTGCCCAGTGAAAATACTTTTGATCCCTTAGATGCAGATAGTTTTGTGAGTGCTTTAAGAAGAGCTTTACGGCATGAGCTGCCCCCTCTAAATCTAACAAAGCTTCAACCGCATTCAGAAATTTCCAAGCGCATCATTAATGATATCGAAAAAGTATTATGTGAAGTAGACCAATAGATTGTGATGGAGAATTTGTTGCTCCTGACGCTTCAATATTTTTTCTAAGTCGTTAACTCCATGCCACAACTATGCATATACTGATCGCAGTTTTACATCGGCCCACCAAGCCGACAGGCGTTTGTAGACATGCAGCCAATCTTGCCCTCTGTTTAGCCAATTTGCCTGAAGTCATTCAAGTCACTCTCGTCACAGGGGCATGGCAGCGTCATTATTTTGAAACGACATTTGCACTCTCCTCCCCAAAAATCAAGATTATTGATGTAGATATCCAGAACCGCTCAAGCACACGCAATCTTTGGTACCTGTTTGGGCTTCCAAAGTTAGCTAACCAGCTATGCCCCGATATCGTACATTTATCATTTCCTCTCCCCTTTTTTCGATCGCGCTTTAGCTGTCCTGTAGTCGCGACCATTCACGATCTGTATCCCTACGAATATCCAGAAAATTTTGGACGAGTTCAAGCAATCTTCAATCGCTTATTTCTCCGACAGTGCATTACTCAGAGCGACGGACTGACCTGCGTTTCTCAAGAGACATTAAAGCTGCTCAAATTCTTCTTTCCCAGAAGCTTCTCTGACAAAGAAGTATCTGTCACTTACAACTTAGTAGACTTTAGCAATGTCAGACCTGAATGCCCTGAAGTCTTTAAGAATCGGGAAAATTCTTCTTTCTTACTGTCAGTTGCCCAGCATCGTAAAAATAAAAACTTAGACATACTCATTCAAACGTTTGCCGAACTTTTGAGGAGTGGAAAACTGAATCAAGATATAGAACTCATTCTAGTTGGAAGCCCTGGCCCTGAAACAAATAACCTCCAGCAACAGGTTGAAGATCTTCAACTAAAATCGCAAGTGCGGTTTCTCTCCTCAATTAGCGACCCACAGTTGTCTTGGCTATATCAGCATGCACTCCTTTACGTAGTAGCTTCATCCACAGAAGGCTTCTGTCTACCTTTAGCAGAAGCGCTGCATCTTGGATGTCACGCTGTTTGCTCTGATATTCCTATTCTGCGAGAAATTTCTGCTGATAACTGCACCTACTTCAATTTACAGAAAGATGCTGCTAACAACCTAGGTCAGGCAATTATTACAGCTATCCATCAACCTAATAATAATCAAGCTAATAAAGATCTCCGATTTTCTAAAACAACGATTGCAAGTCAGTATTTCAAACTTTACTCTAACATCATCAACAAATAAGCTTAGCAAGCTGACCCATAAGCAAAAGTAGAAAAATTTAGAGGCTTTGACTCACTGAATAGCTAAGTGCTATGAGGCAACCCAAAATCTGCTGGCTAATATTTTTGTGGAGACAAGTAAAGACTATGGCTAACAGCTCAACAAACAAAGATTGGTTCTCATTCCTAGATGGCTTACGTGGGCTTGCTGCTGCATGGGTTATGCTAGCGCACTGCGTAGGCTTTGCCGCTTGGGATGGGCCAATAAAATCAGCTGCTCTTGCAGTTGATATTTTTATGATTATTTCTGGATTTTTGATGGCTTTCCACTATCGCTATCGTGAAAAATCTCAGCCTTGGGAATCGTCGCAAACTTGGTACAAGTTTTATCTTCGTCGCTTTTTTAGAATCGCTCCCTTATACTATCTTTTATTAATTCCTTCATTCATCTTCAAAGATTATTTTGACTTCTGTAAGGAGGTCGTTCGTCAGATCCCAAATATTGATCCCAATCTCCTAAATAAGCTAAGTACTACTATATTTAACATACAGCCTCTAGATTTTCTTGAGCTATTTACACACATAACATTTACATCTGGCATATTTCCAAGATACGAAAATTCCTTAATTATCCCTGATTGGAGCCTCAGTCTAGAAATGCAATTTTACATTGCATTCCCATTCATCATGTTATGGCTTAGAAAATTCTCTTATTTCTGGATTGCCGTTTCCTTAGCAGTTGTCAGCTTTTTTGTAAATGAGGTAATTCTAAGCTACTATGGGCAGCCCTCATTTTTGCTACTAAAAATAAATTTCTTTATCATCGGTATTTTGCTAGCAGAAGCTTTTTTCTTTAGATTGAGAAATCCACTCACCTCAGCTTATCTAGTGAGCCTTGCTCTTGTGCTAACAACTTATAGCAGAAAGGCTGGTTTTATCATTTTTATAGTCGTCTTAATCTGCGCGCTTATTTTTTATGATAAAAATAATGACTCTTTAAGGTTAAGTAAGCTGATTACACTTGTGCATGAAAATCTAGGAAGTCGTCTTGCGAAGTTCTCATCAGATACTTCCTATGCAGTCTATTTATTTCACATGTTGCTCTTAGCTCCTTTAGGGGCAGTTTTGACCAAGCACGAATTTTATTTATCTTTACCTGCAATTGCACGGGCGACTATTCTTTTTGCAGTAGTAGCTCCTCTAACTTATTTTGTCGCTTTCCTTCTTTTCAAGTATGTTGAGAAACCCGGCATTGCTCTTGGAAGAACTCTAATTGCAAAAATTTATAGAAAACCTACGCTAAACTAAAAACAGAAACCTGAAAACAGATAGAGTATCACTGCATTACGCTATCCATTTTTACGAGATACGCTTGTCAAAGATAAAATTTAGAATTTTTCATGAGATCTTGACCGGGTTCCCCTGGTTGGCTGGCGGATCTTTTCTGTATGTTGGGTTTCACGTCGTTCAACCCAACCTCAGCAAGACTTCGTTGGGTGACGCTGACGTTAGCCTACGCAAGAATACAGGTTGCAGGAGTTTTGTCAGTCAATCAGCCGGGTTCCCTGATTCTGAATCCAGAGCAATTATTTCTGTTATGGCGAGAATTTGTGGCAAAACTTAGCGGATGAGCTGCGTCTTACAGTGGCTGATCGCTCGAATCGACTCAACATCTAAGGAGTGAGTGAATTTTACGACATCCACCTTAGGATAGACTCATGCATCAGCAATTTTGTAGATAATAGGGTGAGCTTTACCTGAGACAAAATCTCACTATTGGTTTTTTACGCCGTTTTTGGTAGAGAAATGGCTGCGTAGAGAGATACCAATCTGCTCTCAGGTTTTGAGCTGCCTGAAACTCCTCCGCAAAGGATCAAGCGATGTCAACCGCTCAAGCCACCCTCGAAGCCGATAGTCTCGATCTCAAACAGCTTCTCAGAACGCTTACAGAAGTCAAAAAGGGAAACTTCTCGGCTCGGATGTCAGCCGATCAAACAGGTATGGCGGGAAAAATCGCCAGCACCCTGAATGACATTATTGAGATGAACGAGCGGCTAACCGCAGAACTAGAGCATGTTGGCACGATCGTCGGCAAAGAAGGAAAAATTGACGAGCGAGCCTCTCTAGGCAGCGCCAAAGGTTCTTGGAAAGCCTGCGTTACCTCTGTCAATACCATGATCACCGACTTGGTACAGCCCACGGCTGAGACGGCAAGAGTGATCCGGGCAGTGGCGAATGGCGACCTCTCCCAAACGATCGCTTCCGGCATTGGCGGCAGACCGTTAAAAGGCGAGTTTCTGCAAACCGCTACGATCGTCAATACGATGGTTGATCAGCTCAACTCCTTTGCCTCAGAGGTGACGCGAGTCGCTCGTGAGGTGGGAACGGAAGGCAAGCTGGGGGTACAGGCCGAAGTTCCGGGGGTAGCAGGCACCTGGAAGGACTTGACAGACTCCGTCAACTTGATGGCAGGCAACCTCACAGCGCAGGTGCGCAACATTGCCGAAGTGACCACGGCAGTGGCGAATGGCGACCTCTCCAAAAAAATTACGGTAGATGTTAAGGGCGAAATTCTGGAGCTAAAGAATACGATCAACATCATGGTCGATCAGCTCAACTCCTTTGCTTCAGAAGTGACGCGGGTGGCTCGTGAAGTGGGTTCCGAAGGTAAGTTGGGGGTACAGGCCGAAGTTTCGGGAGTGGCGGGCACCTGGAAAGATCTGACGGACAACGTCAACTCAATGGCAGGCAACCTCACCGGACAAGTCCGCAACATTGCCGAAGTGGCAACCGCGATCGCCAATGGCGACCTCTCCAAAAAAATTACGGTGGATGTGAAGGGCGAGATTCTAGAGCTAAAGAACACGATCAACATCATGGTGGATCAGCTCAACTCCTTTGCCTCAGAAGTGACGCGGGTGGCTCGCGAAGTGGGTTCTGAAGGCAAGCTGGGCGGCCAAGCGCAGGTTCCTGGCGTAGCGGGCACCTGGAAAGACCTGACGGACAACGTCAACTCGATGGCAGGCAACCTCACCGGACAAGTCCGCAACATTGCCGAAGTGGCAACCGCGATCGCCAATGGCGACCTCTCCAAAAAAATTACGGTTCAGGTTAAAGGCGAGATTCTAGAGCTAAAGAACACGATCAACATCATGGTCGATCAGTTGAGTTCTTTTGCCTCAGAGGTGACACGGGTCGCTCGTGAGGTGGGTTCCGAAGGCAAGCTGGGGGTGCAGGCCGATGTGCGCGGCGTGGCAGGCACCTGGAAAGACTTGACAGACTCCGTTAACTTCATGGCGGGCAGCTTAACAGCCCAGGTGCGCAACATTGCCGAAGTGACGACAGCCGTGGCAAATGGCGACCTCTCCAAAAAAATTACGGTGGACGTTAAGGGCGAAATCCTGGAGCTGAAGAACACTATTAACACCATGGTGGATCAGCTCAACTCCTTTGCCTCAGAGGTAACGCGGGTTGCCCGTGAGGTCGGCTCCGAAGGCAAGCTGGGGGTGCAGGCTTACGTGCGGGGGGTAGGCGGCACCTGGAAAGACCTGACAGACAACGTTAACTCAATGGCAGGCAACCTGACGGCACAGGTGCGCAACATTGCCGAAGTGGCAACCGCGATCGCCAATGGCAACCTCTCCAAAAAAATCACCGTAGATGTGAAAGGCGAGATTCTCGATCTGAAGAACACCATCAACACGATGGTGGATCAGCTCAGCTCCTTTGCCTCAGAGGTAACGCGAGTCGCTCGTGAGGTGGGAACGGAAGGCAAATTGGGTGGTCAGGCGCAGGTCACGGGGGTGGCGGGCACCTGGAAAGACCTGACGGACAACGTTAACTCAATGGCAGGCAACCTGACGGCACAGGTGCGGGGCATCGCCAAAGTTGTGACGGCTGTCGCCAATGGTGACCTTAAGCGCAAGCTGATGCTAGATGCCAAAGGGGAAATTGAAACCCTGGCCGACACGATTAATGAAATGATTGACACGCTAGCCACCTTTGCCGACCAGGTGACGACCGTTGCCCGCGAAGTGGGAATTGAAGGCAAGCTGGGCGGTCAGGCCAAAGTACCCGGAGCCGCAGGCACCTGGCGCGACCTCACCGACAACGTTAACGAACTGGCCGCAAACCTGACCACGCAGGTAAGAGCGATCGCGGAGGTGGCTACGGCTGTGACCAAAGGCGACCTAACCCGATCGATCGCCGTTGCCGCAGAGGGTGAAGTCGCAATTCTCAAAGACAACATCAACCAGATGATTGCCAATCTGCGAGAAACAACTCAGAAAAATACCGAGCAAGACTGGCTGAAAACCAACCTGGCGAAATTTACACGCATGTTGCAGGGACAGCGTGATCTAGAAACCGTTTCTCGATTGATTTTGTCAGAGCTGGCTCCCCTAGTTTCAGCTCAGCATGGCGTCTTTTATCTGATGGAAGGCAACGAGCATTCTGCCTACCTCAAGCTGCTCACCACTTACGCCTACCGCGAACGCAAGCATCTGGCCAATCGTTTTCATGTGGGCGAAGGGCTAGTCGGACAATGTGCCCTAGAGAAAGAGCGGATTCTGCTGACAGAAGTGCCCGAAAACTATATCACCATTAGCTCTGGCTTAGGAGAGTCAACACCCCGCAACGTCGTCGTTTTACCTGTCCTCTTTGAGGGGCAGGTTACGGCTGTCGTTGAACTAGCATCCTTCAATCGGTTTAATGAGATTCACCTCACCTTCTTTGATCAGCTAACGGAGAGTATCGCCATCGTCCTCAATACGATCGCCGCCAGCATGCGAACTGAGGAATTGCTGAAGCAGTCTCAATCTCTTGCCGAAGAATTGCAGACTCAGCAAAAAGAGCTAACCGAAACCAACCAGCGGCTAGAACAGCAGGCACAGTCATTGCGCGCTTCAGAAGAACTGCTGAAAAACCAGCAAGAGCAGCTTCAGCAAACCAATGATGATCTAGAAGAAAAAGCCGAGCTTTTGGTGGTGCAAAACCGTGAGGTCGAGCGAAAGAATAGTGAAATTGAGCAAGCTCGTCAGTCTTTAGAGGAGAAAGCAAAGCAGCTGGCCATGACCTCTAAATATAAGTCAGAGTTCTTGGCAAACATGTCCCACGAGTTGCGGACTCCGCTCAACAGCCTATTGATTCTGGCGCGGCTGCTAGGAGACAACAGCGCTGAGAACCTCACCGAAAAACAAGTTGAATATGCCCGCACCATTTACTCCTCAGGCAACGATCTGCTGGCGCTGATTAACGACATTCTCGATCTGGCAAAGATTGAGTCCGGTACCATGTCGGTCAATCTCGATCAGACCTTGTTTACCGAACTGCAAGGACATCTCGATCGCACCTTCCGGCAAATCGCCATCGATCGCAACCTCGACTTTCTCATCCAGCTCGACGATCGCCTGCCGCGCAGTCTCTACACCGATTCCAAGCGGCTTCAGCAAGTGCTGAAAAACCTCTTGTCCAACGCTTTTAAGTTCACCGAGCAGGGGCAAGTCAGTCTGCAAGTCAGCGTCGCCACCCAAGGCTGGAGCGCCAGCCACGAAGCGCTCAATCGCGCCAATAACGTGATCGCCTTTACCGTGCGCGATACGGGCATCGGCATTGCACCTGACAAACAGCAGGTTATCTTTGAAGCCTTTCAACAGGCCGATGGTACGACCTCTCGCAAATATGGGGGCACAGGCTTAGGGCTATCCATCAGCCGCGAAATTGCCCAGCTCTTAGGCGGCGAAATTGTCCTGGTGAGCCAGATGGGTCAAGGCAGCACCTTTACCCTTTATCTACCCCAAACCTATGGGGCTGCTGAAAGTCGTGAAGAGTTGACCTTGCCCCGCAGAGAGCGGCAGATCTGGGGCGCGATCGACCACCCCACCTCCCTTTTACCCGCTTCTGCACCCACATTGCCCGACATCGTTGATGATCGGGGAGCCTTGCAACCCAACGATCGCATTTTGTTAATTATCGAAGACGACCTCAAGTTCGCCCGTATCCTGCTCGATATCGCCCGACAGCAAGGTTTCAAAGGACTCATCGCCGCCCGTAGCGATGTTGGGCTAAGGATGGTGCAGGAGTTCAAACCCCAGGCCATTATGTTAGACATTCGGCTACCCGGCATGGATGGCTGGACGGTATTAGATCGCCTCAAGCACGACCCAGACACGCGGCATATCCCAGTCCACATCATGTCGGTTGAAGAAGAGCAGCAGCGCAGTTTGCAAATGGGTGCGATCGCCTTTTTGCAAAAGCCCGTCAGTCGCGAAACCCTGTTAGATGCCTTAGAAGACATTAAAGAAGTGGTCGAGCGATCGGTGAAAAATTTGCTGGTGGTTGAAGATGACGACCTCCAGCGCCAGAGCTTAGTAGAATTGCTGCACAGTAGCGATCTCAATGTCGCCTCCGTAGAACGAGGAGCGGCAGCGCTAGAAATACTCAACTCTACTCAGTTTGACTGCATCGTCGTAGATCTGATGCTGCCAGACATGGCAGGCGTAGAGTTAATCGAACGGATCAAGCAAAACCCTGCCTTGGCAGATTTGCCGATTATTATCTACACTGGCAAAGAGTTGGTGCCTGAGGAAGAAAACGATCTGCGGCAGATCTCTGACACAATTATTCTCAAAGACGCGCGATCGCCCGAACGACTGCTGGCTGAAACTGCACTATTCCTGCATCGGGTTCAGGCCAACCTGCTAGATCAGAACCTAGCGCCCCAGCCTCCCATAACACAACAGCCCCAACCCCAGCGCCCCATCACGCGATCGCAAGGCCATGAAACGCAAAGCAATGAAATTTTAGCAGGCAAGAAAGTTCTCATTGTCGATGATGATGTCCGTAATATCTTTGCTCTCACTAGCCTTTTAGAGCAGTATCAGATTCAGGTCATCTATGCCGAAAACGGTCGAGATGGGCTGACTCAGTTGCAGAATAACTCAGATATCGAGCTGGTGCTGATGGACTTAATGATGCCTGAAATGGATGGCTACGAAACCATGCAGGCCATTCGTCAGATTGAGCAATTTCGATCGCTACCCATGATTGCTCTCACAGCCAAAGCCATGAAGGGCGATCGCGAAAAATGCCTGGAAGCAGGAGCCTCTGACTATATCACTAAGCCAGTTGACATCGAGCAGCTTTTATTCCTTCTACGCGAGTATATGTCTTCCTAAACATATTCCCAAAGAGGAGTCAAACATTGATCGATTCACATTCTTTTCCGGTATCTCTCCAATTTCTGCTGTATTTGTTTTTTTGACGTATCTTGAGTTTCCGGTGTCCATGTCTTTCCGGTGTATATGTTGAATCAACTGCTGAATCAACCCAAAGTTAATATTCTCCTGGTCGATGACCATCCTGAAAATCTGGTGGCATTAACAGCCATCTTAGAGCAGCTAGGGCAAAATCTTGTCACGGCAAAATCAGGAATGGAAGCTTTGAAATGCTTGCTTGAGCAGGACTTTGCGGTGATTCTTCTAGATGTGCAGATGCCCCAAATGGATGGGTTTGAAACAGCAACTCTGATTCGTCAACGCCAGCGATCGCACAATACACCCATTATTTTTCTAACTGCCTTTAATACCAGCGATGACTTTGTTTTCAGAGGTTACTCGCTCAAGGCCGTAGACTATTTGTTCAAGCCAATCGAGCCAGAAACGCTGCTTTCTAAAGTAGAAGTGTTTGTTGAACTCTATCAAAAAACAGAGATCCTGAAGCAGCAAACTTCGCAACTCATGGCGGCCAACGAGCAACTTAAGCGCAGCGAAGAACAGTTTCGCTCTCTGAGCGCCTGCTCACCCATTGGTATTTTTCTCACCGATCTAGAAGGAAGATTCACCTATACCAATCCTCGCTGTCAGGCGATTTGTGGGTTTAGCCTAGCGGAAAGCCTAGACAAAGGCTGGACAAATTTCATTCACCCAGACGATCGCGAACGGGTACTGGCTCAAGTCTCTATCGAATGGGGAAATCTTGACCATCGCCATCAAGCTTCTGTAATTGAGTACCGTTTTCAGCCGCAGGCAGAGGTAACTCGCTGGGTTAGCGTTCGGTCTGCGCCTATGATCTCTGACAGGGGCGAATTGATTGGACATGTGGGAACGATCGAAGATATTACCGAGCGCAAACAGGCACAGGAGGCGCAATTCCAACTCATTCGTGAACAAGCAGCCCGTCAAGAGGCAGAAACACTCAACCGCATGAAAGATGAATTTCTAGCGGTGCTTTCCCACGAGCTACGCACGCCGCTTAACTCTATTTTGGGTTGGGCAAAGCTGCTACGCGCCCGTTCCCTAGAACCCGAAAAAATAGCGCGGGCGCTAGAAACCATTGAGCGCAACGCCGAACTCCAAGCTGCCCTAATTGCAGACATTCTCGATGTCTCTCAAATTATTCAGGGAAAACTTCAGCTCAATTGTGCTGCCCTTTCACTGGTGCCCATCGTAGAAGCGGCTCTAGATACGGCAACTCCCCTAGCGGCAGCAAGAGCCATTCAAATCCAGGCTAATCTTGATCCTGCGATCGAGCCTGTCTGGGCAGATGCCATGCGTATGCAGCAAATTGTGGGAAATCTGCTGTCTAACGCCATTAAATTCACGCCTCCAGGGGGCAAGGTAGAGTTATCGCTCAAGCAGGTCGGTTCTCAAGTCCAAATGCAGGTTACAGATACGGGTATCGGCATTCCGACAGACTTTTTACCCTACATTTTCGATCGCTTTCGACAAGCAGACAGCAGCCGCACGCGCGGACAAGGTGGCCTCGGATTGGGATTGGCGATCGTGCATCATTTGGTCACGTTGCATCAAGGTACCGTCACGGCAGCCAGTCCGGGTAAAGGCCAAGGTGCCACATTTACACTTGAATTACCCACGCTCCCACTACCTGCAAGTGAAGCTGAATCGAACAGCGAACACCCCACAGAGTTAAAAGACCCTACAGCTGATCTGATAGCCACAGCGCCGTCTGGCACTCAGCCCTTGACCGGACTGCACGTTCTTGTCGTAGAAGACCAGCCCGATGCCCGAGAATTTCTTCAGCTCTTGCTAGAGCAGGCAGGCGCGACCGTGATCGGTGTCGGTTCAGCCCAGGCTGCCCTAAGCGCGATCGCTGAGCTGTCGCCCCACATTCTGGTGAGTGACATCGGCATGATTGAAGAAGATGGCTACAGCCTTATTTATCAAGTGCGGCGATCAGAGCAGGGAAAAAATCTTCCAGCCATTGCCCTAACGGCCTATACCGGAGAGGCCGATCAGGCTCGAACGCTGGCGGCAGGGTTTCAAACGCATCTCTCGAAGCCCTTTGACCCCAGCGACTTAGTTGCAGCGATCGTCCGTTTGACAGAGCCTTAACAGGATCAGGGCTACTGCTGCAACGTCTCGTAATCAGCAATCCGTTGAGAATTAGATTCGACACTGTAGGCCGTAGCGCTACTCGTGGCATTTGCCCAATAAAAATCTCCGGCCTTGATCAACAGCAAAGTCAAGGCTGTGAATAGAAAGAAGCCAAAGTTTTCTCCTAGATATAAAGATTTTCTAGAACAAGAATGTCTCATTTCTCACCTGCAAAAGCCAATGTTCACCTTATCATTTTCTCAAGTTATATGTCTGAGCGTTTACGCCTTTCAGTAGAAATTTGAAGCTGGCCTGCAAAATTTTCAGATCGCACCCCAGAGAGATGCATCTTTGGCAAATTATGGCTAAAAAGAATAGAGGGCGCAAACTATCCACAACGTTTTTTCACAGCGTTAGAACATTCTTGAAGGACATTCTGGCTGAGGATAGCAATGGTTGCGACACCTATTCGTATTTTGCTGGTTGACGATGACACAACCTTTCTCTTTGCTCTATCTGAAGGCATACAGCGCCACCTAGAGTCCGCAGAAGAGTCTGTAGAAATCGCAACTTGCCGATCGGCAACAGAGGCATTCCGTCAGGTTGAAGCTGCCGATTTTGATGTGATCATTAGCGACATTCGCATGCCCATGATGGATGGGCTAGAGCTTCTGGACATGATGCGAGTCTGGCAGCCCGAAATCCCAATTCTGCTGGTCAGCAGCCATGACGATTATCAAGTTGCCGTGCAGGCGCTACGAGGCGGCGCTTATGACCTGCTGCAAAAGCCCATCGAATGGGAGCCTTTCATCATGTCGCTGAAGAGTGCGATACAGGCTCGACAGGTGAGCCGCATTCAAAAAACGATCGCTATAGAACAACCTGCGATCGATCCCTGGACTTTGCTCAGAGGCATTAAAGTCTTGATGGTTGATGACGATCGCGATGGCTGTGAAATGCAGCGAATGACGCTTCAAGCCTATGGTGCCCAAGTCGTCGCCGTAAATTCAGCTCAAGCCGCTCTAGAGGCATTCGAGCGCTTTAACCCTGATATTATTGTGAGTGATATCCGGATGCCGCAAACGGACGGCTATGACTTTATGCAGGAAGTGCGGCGGCGATCGCCCTACCCTGGCGGAGAAGTGCCCGCAGTGGCGCTAACAGCCTACGCCAGAAATGAAGATCGCACCCGCGCCCTCAATGCAGGCTTTCAGCTCCAGCTTACCAAGCCTGTCAAACCCAGCACCTTGGCTCTCACCGTCATTAGTCTGTTAAAAGGACGTGAACAGCAATAGCGTTAGGCAACTCCACCAAACCCATAACCCATCTATTCAACCCGCTAAGCACCTCACGATCGCCCCTCCATGCCTTCCTTCGATCGCCTTCCTCCTCCGATCTATCCAGGGCTTGCTCTCACGGCTCTAGCGCCCATGCAGGATGTGACGGATCTGTTCTTTATGCAAGTCGTGGCTGGCTATGGCTGTCCCGATTATTTCTTTACAGAATATTTTCGGGTGCATGATACTTCTAGCCTAGACAAAAAAATCCTGCGCTCGATTACCGAAAACGCTACCGATCGCCCCATCTTTGCCCAGATGATAGGCGAAAGCATTCCCGATCTGGTTCGTATTGCCAACAGGCTAAGCCAATATCCTATCGCAGGCATTGATCTAAATATGGGCTGTCCGGCTCCCAGAATTTACCGCAAAAACGTCGGTGGCGGACTACTGCGAGATCCTGAAAAAATTAACCGCATTTTAGGCGAATTGCGACAGGCCGTAAACGGACGCTTGAGCGTCAAAATGCGGATTGGATTTGAAGATACCGAGAACTTCGATCGCATTCTCGATCTGATTAACCAGCACGATATTGGCTTGCTGAGTCTGCATGGTCGCACCGTGAAAGAAATGTATCATGGTGTCGTGCATTATGACCGAATTGCCCACGCCGTGCAACGGGTAAACTGTCCGGTATTAGCAAACGGCAACATTACCTCTGCCGCTGCTGCCGCGACTGTTCTTTCCCAGACCCAAGCCGCAGGCATCATGGTCGGACGTGCCGCCATTCGCAACCCCTGGATCTTTAAGCAAATTCGCCAGCAGCTCAGCGGCCAGCCTGTAGATCCCGTGACTTTAGGAGAGGTTCGGGACTACATTGAACGGTTAAGACAAACAACAACCGCATTGACGGTACCCGAACGAGCACGCGTCAGCTACTTGAAAATGTACCTCAACTACATCGCCCAAAGCGTAGATGCTGAAGGTCTTTTCTTGCACAACATGCGGCTAGCCCGCACTGAGTCAGAACTGCTTGAGGTCTGCGATCGCGCTTTGCTGAGCTATCCAGACCAGTTATTTGCCCTAGAACCCTATCCTGGGCTGGTGGCTCGTCCCAGTAGCGAAACCGCTCGTGAGTTAGTTACCCACTAAAGTTCCGCTTGGCAAGCAGCCTCACTGGTTAGCTTTACTTGCTAGATTCATGCTTATCGGCTTCATGCTTGTTGGCTTCATCCAGATGAATCTGACGCGCAATGTCTGAAATTGCATCAGCATCTTTGACGTGATGCAGTGCCTCTTGGGTACCATCCGGGTTGTCTACAACAAAGTAGGTCGGTACAACAATGTGATCACCCGTGATATCAGGTGCATCAACCGCAACCTGTTTTGCCTTCTCTTCTAGCGATTTAGATTCATCAATCCGATCGCCAGGATTAATCGTCCGAGGAGCCTTTGAGTTTTCCAGCTCCTGTTTTTGTGCAGCCTTTTGTTGCGGATCAACTTCCTCCGGAGTCATGGGCTGCTTCGTCACTCTTTGGTCTTGCTGTGGCGATGAATTCTGAGTCATAAAACCATCCTTATAGGTTGCCGAACTGGATTGCAGGCGCAATTCAAATTACGTTCTTTCACCTAACTTAAAAAAATCTCAAGTGAATTACATCGCTCATAAGGTTGACCTTCACCTAGAATGACGCGATCGCTTGAAAATCCCTATAAAGCGGATATTTTCGAGAACAACATGGCTCTCAAAAACATCCGCTTTATGGAATATCTTGCGTGAATTTCGAACAGGATGCAGCCTGCTCAAAATAAGAAATAGCGCTGCGCCATAGGTAAAAGCGTCGCAGGTTCGCAGGTCAGCAACAGACCATCGGCACGAACTTCGTAGGTTTCCGAATCAACTTCGATATGCGGCATAGCGTCATTGAGCTTCATATCGCGCTTGCTGATCTGGCGATTATTAGAAGAAGCTACCACTTGCTTACTCAACTTCAAGCGATCGGCAATGCCATTATCAAGTGCAACCTGAGAGACAAACGTCAGCGAGGTCGCCTGCATCGCGCCGCCATAGCTAGCAAACATGGGTCGCATATGAACAGGCTGCGGCGTCGGAATACTGGCGTTGACATCGCCCATTTGCGCCCAGGCAATCATCCCGCCCTTCAAGACCATCTCGGGTTTCACGCCAAACGTGGCAGGTCGCCAGAGGCAGAGATCGGCCAACTTACCCACCTCGATCGAGCCAACATGATTGGCAATGCCGTGGGTAATAGCCGGATTAATCGTGTACTTGGCAATGTAGCGTTTAGCGCGAGTATTGTCATTGCGATCGCTATCCTGCGGCAAAGCGCCCCGCTGCTCCTTCATCTTGTGCCCGGTTTGCCAGGTGCGAATGATCACCTCACCCACACGACCCATCGCCTGAGAGTCAGAAGAAATCATGCTGAAAGCTCCCAGATCATGCAGGATATCTTCTGCGGCGATCGTCTCTCGCCTGATGCGCGACTCAGCAAAAGCCACATCTTCTGGAATGGCGCTGTCGAGATGATGACAGACCATTAGCATATCCAGATGCTCTTCTAAGGTGTTGACCGTATAGGGACGCGTCGGATTGGTAGACGAGGGCAAGACATTAGCTTCGCCGCAGACTTTGATAATGTCCGGCGCATGTCCGCCGCCCGCTCCTTCGGTGTGGTAAGTGTGAATGACGCGATTTTTGAAGGCTGCGATCGTATTTTCAACAAATCCAGCCTCGTTGAGAGTATCCGAGTGGATAGCCACCTGAACATCGTATTCATCTGCAACCGTGAGGCAGGTGTCAATAGCCGCCGGAGTCGTTCCCCAATCTTCATGCAGCTTCAAACCCATCGCGCCTGCCTCTATCTGTTCGACCAGGCCACCCGGTAGCGCCGCATTGCCCTTGCCCAAAAAGCCGAGATTCATCGGGAAGCAATCGGCGGCCTTAAGCATTTGTGCCAGATACCAAGGCCCCGGCGTACAGGTCGTTGCACTGGTTCCGGCAGCAGGCCCGGTGCCACCCCCAATCATGGTTGTCACCCCCGAAGCGATCGCCACTTCAATTTGCTGTGGGCAGATAAAGTGAATATGGGTATCAATTCCGCCTGCCGTCAGGATCTGACCTTCGCCTGCGATCGCCTCAGTACCCGGCCCAATCACGATATTAACGTTGTCTTGAATGTAGGGATTGCCCGCCTTGCCAATGGCAAAAATCTTGCCGTCTTTAATTCCCACATCCGCCTTAACAATTCCCCACCAGTCCAGGATGAGCGCATTGGTAATCACAGCATCGACTGCCCCCTCAGCGTTGGTGATGGGCGATTGTCCCATGCCATCGCGGATCACCTTCCCTCCCCCAAATTTCACCTCATCGCCGTAGGTGGTGTAGTCCTGCTCAACTTCAATGATCAGGTTGGTGTCGGCAAGGCGGAGGCGATCGCCCACGGTAATGCCAAAGGTGTCAGCATAGGCGCGGCGATCCATGCGATAACCCATAGACTTTTCTCTCCATGCAAATTAGGGAACATGGATATGATATGGCGATTTTTGGGGGAGTGCCAAACTCAAAAGTTATCAAATAACCATATAGCAGCCCCAAATAAATCTCTTGCGGATTAGGGTTGAGGGGGGCACAGCCCCCCTCAACCCTAATCTGCAAAAGGTCTAATGAAGGCTTGAGCAGCAGCTACGAGCAGCAAGTCAGCGATCGCTCCTTTGCTAGCCGCTCTAACACCTGCTTCAGCACCATCGCCGTCCAGTCAACATCTGCTTCGGTCGTTTGTCGGCCTAAGCTCAGCCGAATTCCCGATTTTGCCGCCCGATCGCCATAGCCCATCGCCTTCAAAATCGGACTGGGAACCAATTTACCACTATGGCAAGCCGAGCCAGCGCTGATGCCAATGCCAGCCAGATTCATTTGCCGCACCAGCGTTTTGCCGCTGACACAGTCTCCATCCGCATCGCGCAAGTAAAAGCTAACGTGATGCGGCAGCCGATGCAGCCGATCGCCTGTCGGCTCTAGCGCTGACACATCCGCCAACTGGTCAAAGAGGCGATCGCGAAGCTGAATCAGTCGTGGCGTTTCGGTGTCCATCTCCTGAGCTGCCAGCTCAGCAGCGATGCCAAAACCCGCAATAATCGGCACAGCCTGAGTTCCAGAACGCAGCTTAAACTCCTGCCCCCCTCCCCCCAACAGCGGCTCTAACTCTACGCCGGGACGAACGTACAGCGCTCCCGTACCCTGTGGCCCATAGAGCTTGTGGCTAGAGAGCGACAGTAGATCGACAGGCAAATGCTCCACATCAATTGGCAAACGGCCTGCCACCTGTACAGCATCGGTGTGAAACAGGGCACCATGATCGCGCGTCATCTGCCCCAAGCTATTAATCGGCTGTAGCGTTCCCACTTCGCTTTGTCCATAAATGATAGACACCAACACCGTATTCGATTGCAGCGCCGCCTTGAGATCGAGCGGATTAATTCTGCCTTGGGCATTGACTGGAAGACAGGTCACCTGCCAGCCCCAGCGCTCTAACAGACGCACTGGTTCAGCGATCGCCGAATGCTCAATGCTAGAAATAATCACATGCTGCGGGGTAGCATACTGCCGCGCGACGCCCATAATGGCCAAATTGTCAGCCTCCGTCCCCCCTGAGGTAAAGACGATCGCTTCCGCTTGAGCATTAATCAGATCAGCAACCTGCATCCGGGCTTGCTCTAGCAAAGTGGCCGCTTGCCCTCCCCACTGGTGCAGGCTGGAAGGGTTACCCCAAAATTGAGTGAGAGCCTGCTGCATCTGGGCGATCGCCTCAGGTCGGGTTGGGGTCGTGGCACTATAGTCTAAATAAATTTGCATGACTTTTCTCAGGTATCGCCCAACAGCAAGACTTCATCTTCAAGCATAGAGGGTCTTCAGTACTCTGATCACCTTAACGGGCGGGTGTAGCTCAAATTCAGCCCACCATCTGCTCGATCGCCTCTGCATGAGTGGGCAGAGCTGCCGTCAGCACCTCATTACCTGTTGCCGTAATCAGCAAATCATCCTCAATCCGAATCCCGCGCACATCCGAGAACTGCCCCAGCCGATCCCAGTTAACAAGATCCTGATATTTTGCGCGTTGCTGGGGATCGTTGAGCAAAGCCGGAACCTGATAAAACCCTGGCTCGATCGTCACGGCCATCCCTGCCTGCAACGGTCGGTCGAGCCGCAGATAGCCCAGACCAAAGCGATCGCTCCGGCTTCTGCCTGCCGCATAGCCCGCCAAATCTCCTAAGTCTTCCATGTCATGTACATCCAGACCGAGCAAATGTCCAATACCGTGGGGAAAAAACAAAGCATGGGCATCTTGCTCCACCAGATCTTCTGCATGGCCTCGCAGAATTCCCAGGTCTGTTAGCCCTGCCGCAATCACCTGCGCTGCCAGCAAATGCAAATCGCGATACTCTACGCCAGGACGGGCTTTTTCGATACATTGGTCATGGGCAGACAGCACCAAATCATAAATATCGCGCTGCGTTGGTGAAAACTTACCCGACACCGCCCAAGTGCGCGTCACATCAGCCGCCCAGCCTGACTCAGCCTCGGCTCCCACATCAGCCAGCAGCAAATCCTGTGGCGCGATCGCATTGCTGTAGCGATCGCTGTGCAGCACCTCTCCCTGCACCGTAACGATGCTGCTATAGGCGCAAGTCATCTGATTGGCCATAATCACCTGTTCCATTGCCGCCCGAATTTCAGCCTCCCATCGGGCTTTCGGGGTGGCCGCCATGCCTGCCCGATGGGCTTCTACCGTAGTCGCCACAGCCTGACGAATTTCAGCAATGGCTGCTTCGTCGTGGCTGAGCCGCAGCTCAACGATCGCCTTGGCTAACTCTAAATCCCAGGCTTGCAAGGTCGGGGGAAGCGATCGCTGACGCACTTGCGACTGCCATTGGCGGGTGGCCGCATCCTGTACAGGAATCGTGGCAAACTCTGCGTCAAGAGACTCCAGATGCGACAGCGGATAGGCCGCATCGGCACCGATCGTTTGAGCAATCTGATCGCGCTGGGGCGAGTCCCCATGCCAAAGAATATGCGCTGGGGTCGGATCGTCCATGAATAGCTCTAGCCGCCCTGACGCTAATCGAATAGCAGCATTGTAAAGCGGTAAACCCGCAAAGTAGAGAAAATGGCTGTTAGCACGATAGGCATAGACGTTTGCCGGAAAATTACGAGCACTGCTGCGACCCGACCAGAGCAACACAGGAATATCTATTTGCGCTGCTAGCCGCTCTCTGCGGTGGCGCAGGGTTGCTGCCAATAGATGAGAGGAACGTGGCTCAGAAGAGAAACGGGTAGAAGTCAGCATAAATAAAGACATCGCAACAGCTAATCAACATCCTACCGAATGACAGAGGTTAGAGGGATCGGCGGTGATAGCCATCACAATTTACAGCGATCGCCCTCACTATTTCATGCAATAAAAATCACATCTTCATAACGGTAAGACGCTTCCTTCCTGATGAAGGTGTAAGGGATAGGTAATGTGATTTGTAGCGCCTAAATTCATGTCAATTGTTTACCAAAACAATATCTACACTTATGCAGTCTTCATTCATCCATTAGGTTGCTAATTCTATACTCTAAGTTGGTGTCAAATGGTATCTAAATTAGTCAAGATCGGTTACTCAATAGACTCTCTAGATCAGCTGATGGAAAAAGCGATCGCAACTGACTGGCTCACAGATAGCTGGCATTGTCAATTGAACGGGCGCTGTCACATCAGCCCCTCAGCAAATTCATTGGCGCTGAGGAAATAAGTGATGCAAACCAATCCATCAGAGCAATTTACAGCTTCACGGGCTTTTAGTCCTCAGTCTGCCGTCACTCAGTCTGCCGCCGCTGAGTCTGCCACGGCTGAGCCTGCCAACACCCAACCGATCGTCCCAGCCAATAGCAGCTTGCCTCCTGACATCTATTTGAGTGTGTTGATAGTCAGCCTGCCCATACTGGTAGGCTTAGGCATAATCTTTCACAAAAAGCGCCGAGCGGCCGTCATGCGCCAAAGAATTGAAACCCTAGAGCGCATTTGGAGATTGAATTATCGTAAAACCAGGTCTTAACGGGTTTTCAAGCATTTCAGTCGATCGCAAAGTCTTTATTCATCAACTTCATTCATCGTCCAAAAGCTGGTTTTCAGAAGCGCAAGGCGTTTTTGAAAACCAGCTTTTTAGGGTTATCTTTACGGTCATCTCTCAGGCACAGCGTTTAAACCGCACTGTGCAGCATGAGATGCAGCCGCATAAGGAGTCACAGTCGGAGCTTGTGCCACTAGCTTCAACTCACCCGTTTCCTCTCTTAGCCAGCCCTGAGCTTCCATAATAGAAATTGGGGAACGTGGAACGGCTAACGCCACAGGAGGTTGTGAAACCCCAGGAGCAGCTTGAGAACCCTCTGAAGGCGCGATCGCAGCCCAATTATTGAGTTCAGTCCCGCTCTGCAAATCCCCTGGGCCAGGAGGTAGTCCTCCCCGACCCGTGACAACAAACTCACCGACCGCCTGGGTACCACGACTCAAAGAACCAACCGACGAGCAAGCTTGCGCCACCTGTTGAGCAGCATCAACGATGCCCGTAGGAAGAGCAACCAATCCCCGGCCTGGGTCATCGGTCAGGGTGCTGATGTTGATGGTACCGCTGAGTCCGAAGCGGGAGAAAGCGGTGATATCGCTTAAAGCCGTAGGGCGATCGCGTCTTTCAATCCCAATCAGGCTAGACGTATTGATATCAATTTGTCCCCCTCTACCCTCAAACGCATTCGCCTCAATGTTGCTATCTTCTGAGGGCAAAGCCGCAATGAATTCGGCATCAATCGCAATCCTGCCGCCATCGCCGCCTTTGCCCGCCGTTCCGGCAGTCGTAGAGATGCTGCTATTACGGCGCAGCAGCAGCAAATTGAGCGATCGCAGCGCAATATTGCCCCCGTTGCCAGAAGCCGTGGCCGCCAGCAGATTTCCCTGATCTTCCAGCCGCAGAGTTCCGGCCTGAATGTCTAAGTTCCCTGAGCCTCTGGCGTTGAGATTAGGATTGAGGCTGCCTACGGCCACAACGGCGCGATCGCGAACCGTCAAGCTGGGGGTGATCAGCGTCAGATTGCCTCCGCGCCCGGTGGCCGTGCGGATGCCAATATCGTCGTAAAGGGTGCCAGGGATGCCGCCCGAAAAAGCCAGCAAGCCCGTAGGAGCCTGACTGCCTGTAAGTGTGAAACCCGACAACTCGATCGACTCATCTGCACGAATGCGCAAATTGCCTGCATCGCCGATGCCCGTCGTCGTGATCTGAATAACAGCCCCGTCCCGTAACGCTAATCGCTGTGTCTGAATCGTAATAGCACCGCCGCCGCTAGAGTTGGGAAAGGCAAAAGCGGATACTGCACTGGGTGCCAGAGGCACTTCTACACCCCCCGCAATGCCGCCCAAAAGCGGTTTACCATTAGCGCCCAGCAAAACGCCCGCCAGTTCAATATCTGAAGCTCGAATGCTGATCTGACCCACTGTTCCTAACCCAAGGTGATCGGCATTAATCTGCGCGCCTTGGCGGACATTCAGCCTGTCTGCTGAAATGGAAATGCTTCCGGCTCGACCCGTAGCATTCGAGTTACCCTGAGCAGACAGGCTGCTAAAGGCAAGCGGGCCGAGGCCGCTCACCAAGTCAAGCGTTGAAGCGGTAATTTGCAAGTTGCCGCCTTGTCCCTCAGCCTCAGTATCTACCGTAATTTGCGATCCATTCCGCAATGCAATCTGGTTCGCTCTCACGCTAATATTCCCAGCGCTCTCACGACTGAACGTTGCAGTCGTGATTCGAGAATTATTTAACTCGACCCGCGACGCATGAATTAATATGGCTTCCCAATCGCCTAGCGTCAGGTTTGTGCCGCTGGGTAGCTGATTTGCTGTCTCAGCGGCAGCAAGAGCATTAGAAAAAAACTCTGATAGGTTTGCAAGAAAAAGGCGATCGCTCCGTATTTGAATAGATCCACTTCTAAGACCGCTGGTGTTGAGAGTCGCCCGATTCATCCGAATGTCGCCCAAAGCAGAGACATTGTTGTATCCCAAACGCCATCCTTGAGCGATCGGGGTAAGACTCACTCGGTCGGGACTGGCAACACTGCCTAATTCAATCCGCCCGCCTGCTGAGGTTTGGCCTCCATAGGCAAGCAGCCCCCCGCCGTTGTCTAAGATCAGATCACCCCCCACTAAAGCTATAGTATGTTCTGGAGAAACGCTCAATCCCAGAACTGAGTTTTGCAAAGGATCTGAGACAAGATTTCCGGCATTGTCCAACAAAGGTGCGACAGAGCGATTGACAATACTGGCAGGGCGATCGCCAAACTGTAAGCCCACCGGAGCGCTGACCGTCAGCAAAGGAAAACTCTGAGGCCGAACTGCGCTGAACTCAGACCCATCGCTAAAGTGAATGCTATCCGCAGTGGTTGCCAGAAATGAGCCGCCTAAGTTGAGGGTGGCACCTGCTCCAAAAATAATGCCGTTCGGGTTCATCAAGAAGAAGTTGGCAGGGCTGTGGCTCCCCTCTGCGCTCAGAGCTTCGATCGTGCCATCAATTTTAGAGACTGTAGAACCCGTTATCCGAGTAATAATATTGGTGACGCTGCGATCGACCTGACGGAATGAAGCGGTATCTCCTCTGGGGACTGAGAAATTCTGAAAACTGTGGAATAGAGTGTTACCCGCTTGAGTGCCGTCTGTGATGACAAGATTTCGCCCACTACGGGAAACAACAGAGGGATTTCTTAGAGTGTCATCTGAGACAATCTGAGATAGGGCAAATTGGTCATGAATTAAGCTTAGAAGAAAAAAGAAAATCCAAGAAAAAGACAATTGACAGCAGACCTGACACTTTGTATTCATGAGCAGGCAGAGCAATAGATGAATGACAGATAGGAGAATGATTAGGGCAACCCAGACTTAAACCAGAACAAAATTAAGTGGATTTAAGCCAAGACCTGTCGTGTCTTGAATAATGGCAATGCGATCGCGACTGCCGCTCGCAGAGGTGAAATAGATCTCAGTATCTTGAGCACCTGTTCCAATACCGCCCAGCGACTTGTACTCTAGGGTGTATTGCCCAAAGCTACCCTTAATTTTAATTCGATCTTCAGATTGATAGTCTTGAATAACAGCATAGCCATCGCCCGACTCCACGTAAGACACGCCCCAAAAGTCTCCTAAGATAAAGGTATCAGCTCCCGCTCCGCCGGTGAGTCGGTCAAACTGTGTGCCATCTGTCTTAGCAGCATCATATCCATCGAGGGTATCGTTGCCTTCTCCCCCAATTAGCGTGTCATTGCCTAACCCGGTAGATAGATAGTCATCACCTGTGCCACCCTCCAACAAGTTATTGCCGTTACCACCCGATAAAGCATCGTTACCAAACCCACCATACAGCGAGTCGTTGCCTGCCTCATCGCTGGATTCATACACAGGCGCATCCCCTATGAGTCTGTCGTTGCCAGCTTCTCCATAAAGCTTGTCATGGCCTGCCTCACCGAGCAAGAGATCAACGCCAGATCCCCCATAAATCTCGTCATGGCCTTCCTCACCGTTCAAATATTGACGGATCGCAGTAGCAGCACTAGCTCCGCCTCGGAGCGTGTCATTTCCCTTGCCGCCCAGAAGAATATCCAGACCCTCGCCACCGTCTAACAGATCATTACCTGTGCCGCCTAAAAGAATATCTATGCCGTTTTCACCATACAGCGTGTCATGACCCGAACCCCCAATCAGATAGTCGTAGCTTCTGAGCTGGTAGGCTCCAGCTTCAAACTCTGGATCAGTAATAGTGTTGCTGCTGTTGCCTCCATAGATCAGATCATTGCCTGCTTCACCCAGAAGGACATCATCGCCATTGTCTCCCTTGATGTGGTCATGGCCGAGCTGTCCCAGAAGAACATCTTTATTGGCTCCGCCCCTAATTTTGTCGTTGCCCGTCCCCGCATAGATGATGTTGATGCCGCTTAAGGCTGCATTGCTGCTGCCAAAGTTGTTATCAACTCCGTTACCAAACTGGACAGGTGCTGGACTCTGAGCATCCAAAATAATCACAACTGTATCCTTGATGGTGCCTCCGGCAACTAATTCTGGAGTTCCTGAAGCGGTGGCTCCTGTCCCATTAGCGAGGTATGAGCCTGAGCGAGCTTCCTTCAGAATGTAGTTTTCTTGACTAAATCCGGCAGGTTCGCTGCTGTCAAGCGATAGCGTAATGACAGCGGTGCTGTTGGGGTTGCCATCATTGTTCACCTGCAACTGAAGAAATTTCCTGGTTTGCTCAAGAGCCAGCGTATCAAATTCTTGAAAAGAGGTGCTGTTGGGATTGTAGGGATCACTGCTCCAGGCGATCGGGTCTACAGCAGTTTCATCCCAGGTATCTTCATTACCCCAAAAACCAGGCTTGCTCCAGCCTTGGCCTTTGCCTTTTTTCTTGCCCATCTTTCCTTCCCCTCTAATACTTCAAGCGTGAATGAAGGTGCTGTAATCGAATTGCTAACAGGAACCTGATTGATTCGCGGCTCACATTATTTATCAGGAAGTCTGAGAAAAAATATGCAAAGAGATCCATGAGTTTTAATGAGCTTTACACTCACTACACTCATTTTTCAGTAGATTCTGGCAGGTTTGCATCAATAGAGGGACTTGTTTACAAAAACGTGTCTATCCCAACCTCACGGTCTATTGCGATGGCTCGCAAATGAATTACAAAGCGCAGTATTTCCAAAAAACTATTGCGAAAAAACTATTGCGATCGCCCCTCCATCTGACAGATTGGGCAGTAATAGCACCGTCTGCCGCCGAGTTCTTCTCGCAAGATTGTAGTTCCGCAGAGATAGCAGGGCTGTCCCTGCCGTCCAAACACATAGTGCCGATAGTCTCTGCGGCGTTTGCCCTCAGCTTTGAGCTGCTGAGCCAGTTGGAGGTTGTTGGTAATGCCATTAGACAGGTAAGACTGGCGTGGAAGCGCGATCGCCGCTTTGGCTAACGCCTCAATTTGAGTCGAGCTGCAATCTATCGGACGATAAGAGGGATGAACTTTTGCCACAAACAGCACTTCGCTGCGTAAGTAGTTTCCCAATCCACAGAGAAAATGCTGATCGAGCAGCAAACCCACCAGTCGCCGCCGCTGAAAAGCCCGATCTTGAAATCGTGCCATGACCTGCTCTAGAGAAGTGGCCTCATCCAGCAGATCCAAGCCCAACTTACTCAAAAAAGGGTGGAAGGCGATCGCCACATCATCCAACACTTCAATATCGGATGCGCTATACAGAAGTACTGATTTCTTCTCGGTGTGAATCGCCAGCCGCAGCTGCCGATTGGTCTGCGGATAGTCATGCAGCTTCCGAATCAGCCACAGACCATAGAGCTGATTATGGCTATAAATGCTGAGCTGGTTGTCAAATCGGGTGAGGAGGGCTTTGCCTCGGGGCTGCACCGCCAGCACCTCTCGTCTCTGAAAAATCTGCTCGTAGGGCTTAAGCTGCTCGAAGGCGAAAAATAGGCTGGTGATGGGCTGACGGACGATCGCCTTGGCTATCTTGTCTGCGGCGCGCTTAATCTCGGGGCCTTCTGGCATAGGGAATAGGTACGGATCGGTTAGATGACTATATATTAATTTTCATATTAATTTTCGTTGAAAATAATAAAGACTGCTGTTCAATTTGGGGATTGAAAGTAGCGGTAGCTATACTGGCTATTGTCAAGCGTAATACTGCGAAATAATCTATTTTTTTGTGCTCCAGTATGGACAAGGATTATTTCACCCTATTCATCCCAAGACTCCACACTTTAGCCACAACGCAGGTCTGCCGTGTTGCCTCCAGTCATTTCAGAAGCCGACTGTCGTCCCTTTAAGTTTTGGTTCAATAGCCGTGTTCAAGATGGCATGTCCTACGAGGGCGAGTTGTTTTACCGAGCGCAAACCGTTGGGCCAAGCGATCGCGCTTCCCTTTACCTTCAAGCTTGCAAGCTCACCAAACAAGCACAAGTCGCCGTAACGGCAGCAGAAAATAGCTACAGCCTGTGGATTAGCCTCCGTAATCCTGATTTAATTCCTGCCGATGACGCAGACTGGCCTGAATCGAGCTATCAGATCTCTGCTTAAGCCAAAGCCCGAACTAGGGCGTGTTTTAAAACTGTAACCACAAGACAATAGAGGCTAGAGTCAGCATGGCAAGGTAGTTTTCAGCCTTTTTCTCATAGCGAGTGGCAACTCGACGAAACTGCTTGAGGCGGTTAAAACATCGCTCAACTCG
>DATNPL010000205.1:0-1838 GCA_036703255.1 Coleofasciculaceae cyanobacterium | reverse complement strand
TTCGCTGGTCGCACGCTGGGCGGCGATGGTGACGGCGCCGGCCCCCAGCTTCGCGGCATCGCGCCGGATGGGCGAGGGCCGGCTGGGCAGGCCCAGGCGATGCACGCGGCCGATCACGGAACTCTTGGTGATAGTGGCGCCCAGGCGCTTGGTCAGCCGCGTGGCGATCGTGCTGGTGGGCGCGCCGGTCGCCCATTCCTCGCGCAGCGCTTTGTCGGCCTCGGGCCGCAGCTCCCACGGGAACCCGGCCCAGGCATAGTTCGGATGATGCACCGTCACGGCCGCCCCCTCATGCGCCAGGCGCGGCGGGCGCGGTCGCGGCACCATTCCGCGGCGTCATAGCAACGGTCACCGCACCACCCGCACAGACGCGCGGCTGCTCTCCAGAACGTCATGCATGGGCTCCTCAAGCGCGGCGAGTTCCGCGCGCAGTTGGGCGGCGCGTGCGCGCCGCAGGGTGTGCAGGGCGTCCTCCACACGGTCTTCCGGGATCGAGGCGCCATTGGCCTCGCCATAGGCGATGCCGCGCGCGGTGCGGGCGGAGACGCCCAGATGCTCCGCCGCCACGGCCCAGCCGCGCTGAAGCCCGTGCAAGCGGCACGCGAGGGCGACCACGCGCCCCACATCAGAATTGGAACGATTTTCCAATGCGCTCATCGGCGCGACCCTCCATCCTGGGACCCATGGAGCGGATCACTGGATGGGCTGGAGAAAGGCGGCCGGGCGGCGCGGGGGGCGGGAACCCCTCGCGCCGTCAGCTTGTCCGCGACATGGGCCAGGACGGCCGCCAGCAGCGCGTGCCTGGCACGGCGCATGCGAAGGGGGCGCGTCTGGCGGCGCGACATTTCAGCGGCACCCGGCCGGGGAAAGCGGTGGACCGCCCGCCCCGGCCTTGCCCAACATGCGGTCTGACAGAAACCCCGCATGGAGAGACGAAATGCCATCGAAACCGAGCGACCTTGCCGCCAACGTGCAGTCGATGGGCCGCGAATTGGCCGACGAACGCAACGCGCGAAATGCCGAACTGGCCATCCTGCGCGCGCGCCTGGACGCCGCCGGCGTGCCGGACCTGTCCGATGACGAGAAGGCGGCGATCAGACTCAGCTTCAAGGCTGGCCCACCTTCTCCGTCGCCGGAGACGCCTCCGACTGTGGTGGGGCCGAAGCCTCGCCGGAGTGGTAGAGGGGCTCGGACCTGAGCCGCGCCTGCCGCATCGCCTCGATTTCGGCGGTCAGCGCGACCTGGAATTCGTGCCGGTCGCGCTCTTCCCAGAACAGGCACAGCGCGCGCCGGCCGTGCAGCTTCCGGCGCGGCCAGCGCGGGTGCCGGATCGTGCGCGGGCCAGGGCCTTGCGGGCGGTCCATCACGCAACCTCCATCATCGAAAGGAACGGGACATGAAGTGGATTCAGGGGGCGGCGCTGGCGGCGCTGCTGGTCGGGCAGGCAGCGGCGCAGGGGCCGCCGGCGGATGGGCCGATACCCCAGCGCTACGACCTGGATAGGACGCGGCCCGAAGACGGCCTCGACCAGATCCCGCGCAACGTGACGCGTCTCCTGGAGGCTGCCATTCACGCGGGCCAACTCCTGGCCTGGGCTGATGCCTGCCGACCGAGCGAAGGCGCGCGGGCTGCGGTGGCGCGGGCGCGCGTCGAGATGAGCCTCGAAATCAACCGCCTCCCGCCGCGATGGCGAGAGCTTGCGGTGGGCGCCATGGTGGCGACGCGCATGCACATCGAGCGACTTCCGCAGCCCTGCGCCGTCATGGGCTCTGTCACGCTGGATGGCGCGCTGCGAAGCCTGCCGATGGAAGCGCCCCGGTGACACCTCACGCGGCCTC